>CAZFYX010000107.1:0-104677 GCA_964523885.1 uncultured Burkholderiales bacterium
ACAAGCGCAAGAAGCTGCTGCCGCGCGAGCGCATCGACCGCATCCTCGACCCCGGGACCGCGTTCCTCGAGCTCTCCCCGCTCGCGGCGCACGGCCTTTACGACGGCGAGGCGCCGAGTGCTGGCATCGTGACCGGCATCGGCACGATCGAGGGCAGGGAGTGCATGGTCGTCGCCAATGACGCGACGGTGAAGGGCGGGACCTACTTCCCGATGACGGTCAAGAAGCACGTGCGCGCGCAGGAGATCGCCTCCGAGAACAACCTGCCGTGCGTCTACCTGGTCGATTCGGGCGGCGGCAACCTGCCGAACCAGGACGAGGTGTTCCCGGACCGTGACCATTTCGGGCGCATCTTCTTCAACCAGGCCAACATGAGCGCCCAGGGCATCCCGCAGATCGCGGTGGTGATGGGCTCGTGCACGGCGGGCGGCGCCTACGTGCCGGCGATGTCGGACGAGGCGATCATCGTCAAGAACCAGGGCACCATCTTCCTGGGCGGCCCGCCGCTGGTGAAGGCGGCGATCGGCGAGATCGTGAGCGCAGAAGACCTGGGCGGCGCCGACGTGCACGCGCGCACGTCGGGGGTGGCCGACCACTACGCGCTGAACGACCTGCATGCGCTGCAGATCGCGCGCCGCATCGTGGCCAACCTCAATTACCGCAAGCAGATCGGGGTGGCCCTGCGCGAGCCGCGCGAGCCGGCCTGCGACCCGGCCGAGCTGCACGGGGTCATTCCGACCGACGCGCGCAAGCCCTTCGACATCCGCGAGATCATCGCGCGCGTGGTCGACGCGAGCGAGCTGGACGAGTTCAAGCCGCTCTACGGCACCACGCTGGTCACCGGCTTCGCGCACATCCACGGCTATCCGGTCGGGATCGTCGCCAACAACGGCATCCTGTTCTCGGAGTCCGCGCTCAAGGGCGCGCACTTCATCGAGCTGTGCAGCCAGCGCTGCATCCCGCTGGTGTTCCTGCAGAACATCACCGGCTTCATGGTCGGGCGCAAGGTCGAGTCCGAAGGCATCGCCAAGGACGGCGCCAAGATGGTGACGGCAGTGGCCTGCGCAAAGGTGCCCAAGTTCACCCTGATCGTGGGCGGCAGCTTCGGCGCCGGCAACTACGGCATGTGCGGCCGCGCCTACGCGCCGCGCTTCCTGTGGATGTGGCCCAACGCGCGCATCTCGGTGATGGGCGGCGAGCAGGCGGCCAGCGTGCTCGCCACCGTGCGCCGGGAAGGCCTGGAGCGCAGCGGCAAGACCTGGAGCAAGGAAGACGAGGAAGCGTTCAAGGCGCCGATCCGCGAGCAGTACGAGACCCAGGGGCATCCGTACTACGCGAGTGCGCGGCTGTGGGACGACGGCGTGATCGACCCCGTCGACACCCGCCGGGTGCTCGGCCTGGCGCTGTCGGCAAGCCTGAATGCGCCGATCGAGGAGACGCGCTTCGGCGTGTTCCGGATGTAGTTACCGTTGACGGCGAGCTTCAACCGCATGGACCGCAGAGGACGCAGAGGAACGCAGAGGAACAGCGGAGGAGACGGGTTTCCTCTGCGTTCCTCTGCGTCCTCTGCGGTTGTCGCGGTGTATTGGTCGACTTGCTCTCAGGACGGGAGCTGACGTGGAAAGCATCTACATCACCGACGAGCACGTGGCATTGCGCGAGCAGGTCGCGCGGTTCGTCGCCAGGGAAGTCGAGCCGGTCGCCGAGGCGTGGGAAGAGCAGGGCGCCGTGCCGCGCGAGGTGCTGCGCAGGATGGGCGCGCTCGGCCTGTTCGGCATCACCTACCCGGAGCAGTACGGCGGGCTGGGCGTGGATGCGCTGACATCGCTCGTCTTCGCCGAGGAATTGTCGCGCTCGACCTTCGGCGGCTTCTGCGTGACGGTGCTGGTGCACACGGACATGGCCTCTCCGCACCTGGTGCATGCGGGCACGCCGGAGCAGCTCGAGCGCTACCTGCCCGGCGTCATCCGCGGCGAGCTCATCACCGCGGTGGGCGTGACGGAGCCCGACGCGGGGTCCGACGTGAAGGCGATCCGCACGCGTGCGCACCGCGACGGCGATCACTGGGTGCTGAACGGCACCAAGATGTTCATCACCAACGGCGTGCACGCCGACCTGTACTTCATCGCTGCGCGCACGGATCCGGACAACCGCGGCTCGCGCGCGCTGTCGATGTTCATCGTCGAGAAGGGCACGCCCGGCTTCCGCGTCGGCCGGGCCCTGCGCAAATCCGGCTGGCTGTGCTCGGACACCGCCGAGCTGGTGTTCGAGGACTGCCGCGTCCCGGCCGGGAACCTGCTCGGCCAGGAGAACGCGGGTTTCTACTCGATCATGAAGAACTTCCAGACCGAGCGGATCGCGCTCGCTGCGATGGCAGTGGGGCACTCGCTCACAGCGCTCGACCTGACCCTGCGCTACGTGAAGGAGCGCAAGGCCTTCGGCGCGCCCCTGTACGACAAGCAGGCCATCCGCCAGCGCCTGTCCCTGCTGGCGGCCAAGGTGGAGGCGGCGCGCCAGTACATGTACCACTGCGCCTGGCTGGTGACCCAGCAGCGCGAGTGCGTGCGCGAGGTGTCCATGCTCAAGGCATGGAGCTGCGAGCTGGCCAACGAGGTGATGTACACCTGCCAGCAGTTCCACGGCGGCATGGGCTACATGCGCGAGAGCCCGATCGAGCGGCTGTACCGCGATTCCCGGGTGCTGACGCTCGGCGGCGGCGCCACCGAGGTCATGCTGGAAGAGGTCGCCAAGCGGATATGACCGGTCAGCCCGAGCGTGCCGCGCGGCGCACGGCGGCGTCGCGTGCATGAGCATCGTGTCATGGTCCACGGGCGGAGGTCGTGCGCAGGCGTTGCTGTCCAATCTGGTGGGCGGGCTGGTGTTCCTGGCGCTGGCCTGCCTGTTCGTGGACCGCAGCCTGTCCGGCAACCTGATCAGCGCAGTCGCAGTGATCGGGCTGGTATTGCTCGCGGTGCGACGCGATCCCGACCGCACGGATCTGCAGTTCCTCCTGGTCGTCGCAGTGTTGCCGCTGATGTACCTGGTGAACATGCTCATCCACGGATTTGGCGGGTCGATCCTCGGGCGGCCTGCCCGCCTGCTGATCGGGTTCCTCGCGTTCTACGCGGTGCGCCGCTCGCAGCTGTCCGCAGCCCTGTTCTTCGACGGCTGCGCGACGGGCGCGATCGCCGCGGGCCTGATCGCGATGAGCGAGGTCGAGCTCCAGGATGCCGAGCGCGCAGACGCGACCTGGAACGCGGTGCCCTTCGGCAACTACTCCCTGCTGCTCGGTGTGCTCCTGCTGTGCGCGCTGCTGGCGCAGCGCGTCCGGCCTCCCGTCCGGCTTGGCTGGTACGTGGCCGGGGTCGCGATGGCGGCTGTCGCGCTGGCGCTCTCGAGAACGCGCGGCAGCTGGGTGGCCGTGCCGGTGCTGGCGTACCTGCTCAGCCATGCGCACGCCGGGATACGCGGGCGTACACGGGCCGCGGTTGCGGTCGCGCTGCTGGTTGCCGCGATCGGGGTTGCAAGCGTCAGTGCCGGCCTGCAGGCGCGGCTGCGCCTGGCGGCGGACGACGTTGCTGCGTATCTCGCCGCACCGCACTCGCTGCAGGCGCTGGACACGCCGGTCGGCCTGCGCCTGGGCATGTGGCGGTGGGGGCTGGAGCGGTTCGCCGAGCATCCCATCGTGGGCATCGGCCTGGTGAACTACGGCGAGCAACGCCGCGAGTCGGTGACCCGGGGCGAGATGCCGCAGCAGTTCCTCACCATGGCGAACGTGCACAACCAGCTGATCCACTTCCTCGCCGTGGGCGGCGTGCTGATGGGATCGGCCCTGGTGGTGTTCTGGGTGCTGGCAGCGCGCTTCTTCCTGACCCGAATGCGGACGGGTCCGCCCGATGGCCTGGAGCGCGCATTGCCGCTCGCGGGGCTGTGCATCATCGTCGGCACCGGGCTGTTCTCCATGTCGGGCGCGCTGTTCGGGACGGGGCCGGATACATGGGCCTTCGCCATCCTCCTCTGCATGGCCGCCGCGTTCACCACGGCCAGGACCGACGGAAGCCCGCACACGGCGGCGAAGGCCGCATGAGGATGGCCGGGATCGAACTGCCCCAGGCCGGCTGGCGCATGTCCCGTTGCGCAGCCGAAGGCGCATTGGCCGACAATGAGCGGGTGGTGATGCGCGGAGGCTTGAGATGACCGACCAGATCGTGCGAACCAGCGTTGCGCAGGACGGCTGCGCCACCGTGACGCTGAACCGTCCGGAGGTGCACAACGCCTTCGACGACCAGCTGATCGCGCAGCTGACGCACTGCATGCGGGAGCTGGAGGCCAACCCGCAGGTGCGCGTGATCGTGCTCGCGGCGGAGGGCAAGAGCTTCTCCGCCGGCGCGGACCTGAACTGGATGAAGCGCATGGCGCGCTACTCCGAGGCGGAGAACCTGCGGGATGCGGTGGCGCTGGGCGACCTGATGCACACGATCAGCGTGCTGAGGAAGCCCGTCATCGCGCGCGTGCAGGGCCCGGCCTACGGTGGCGGCGTCGGCCTGGTGGCCTGCTGCGACATCGCGATCGGCACCGGCGCCGCCGCGTTTTCCCTGTCCGAGGTCCGCCTGGGCCTGATTCCCGCCGTGATCAGCCCGCACGTGATCGCCGCGATCGGCGAGCGGCAGGCGCGCCGCTACTTCCTGACCGCCGAGCGCTTCGATGCCGCCGAGGCGCTGCGCATCGGCCTGCTGCACATGGTGGTCGAGGAGGGGCAGCTGGACACGGCGGTGCAGGGCATCGTGCAGCAGCTGCTCAAGGGCGGCCCGAAGGCCCAGGGCGCCGCGAAGGACCTGATCGGCGCAGTGGTGAACCGCCCGATCGACCGCGCCGTGGTCGAGGACACCGCCGAGCGCATCGCGCGCATCCGCGTGACGCCGGAAGGGCGCGAGGGCATCGCGGCGTTCCTGGAGAAGCGCGCGGCGTCGTGGACTCCGAAAGCATGAACCGCAGAGGCGCAGAGGAACACGGAGGGCATCCGATGAAGTCTCTGCAGTATCCACACAGGCGATCGCGTTGGCGCCTGGGCCGCAATCCCGTTGGCGGTTCTCTGCGTTCCTCTGCACCTCCGTGCCTCTGCGGTGAAGAAGAAGCAAATGTTTGAACGCGTCCTCATAGCCAACCGCGGCGAGATCGCCGTCCGCGTCGCCCGCACCTGCCGGCGGCTGGGCATCCGCACCATCGGGGTCTACTCCGAGGCGGACGCCAACGCACTGCACGTCGCGGCCTGCGACGAGGCGCACCTGATCGGTCCGGCCGCAGCCCGCGAGAGCTACCTCAACGTGCAGCGCATCCTCGAGGTGGCCAGGCGCAGCGGCGCGCAGGCCGTGCATCCCGGCTACGGCTTCCTGTCCGAGAACGCCGCATTCGCCGAGGCGTGCGCCGGCGCCGGACTGGTCTTCATCGGTCCGCCGGCCTCGGCCATCCGCGCGATGGGCAGCAAGAGCGCCGCGAAGGCGCTGATGGAGAAGGCCGGCGTGCCGCTGGTGCCCGGCTACCACGGCGAGGCCCAGGATTTCGCCACGCTCCAGCGCGAGGCGCAGCGCATCGGCTTCCCGGTGTTGATCAAGGCCTCCGCCGGCGGCGGCGGCAAGGGCATGCGCATCGTGGAGCGCGCCGAGGATCTCGACGCCGCACTCGCTGGTGCCAAGCGCGAGGCGGCGTCGGCCTTCGGCGATGACCGGGTGCTGATCGAGAAGTACCTCACGCGCCCGCGCCACATCGAGATGCAGGTGTTCGGTGACACGCACGGCAACGCGCTTTACCTGTTCGAGCGCGACTGCTCGGTGCAACGCCGCCATCAGAAGGTGCTGGAGGAGGCGCCGGCGCCGGGCATGACCGCGGCGCGGCGCCGCCAGATGGGCTCTGCGGCCGTGGCCGCGGCCCGTGCGGTGGGCTACGTCAACGCCGGCACCGTGGAGTTCATCGCCGACGAGGGCGGCGAGTTCTACTTCATGGAGATGAACACGCGCCTGCAGGTGGAGCACCCGGTCACCGAGATGATCACCGGCCTCGACCTGGTCGAGTGGCAGCTGCGCGTGGCATCCGGCGAGCCGCTGCCGCTCGCGCAGGAGCAGCTCGCGATCAACGGTCACGCGATCGAGGCGCGCGTGTATGCCGAGGATCCGGTCCGCGAGTTCCTGCCCGCGGCCGGTACGATCCAGCGCCTGCGCCAGCCGGCCGGGAACGCCCACGTGCGGCTGGACACCGGCGTGCGCGAGGGCGACGAGATCGGCGTGCACTACGATCCGATGATCGCCAAGCTGATCGTGTGGGATGTCGACCGCGATGCGGCCGTGCGCCGCATGCGCAGCGCGCTGGCCGACTACCAGATCGTGGGGCTCACCACCAACGTCGCTTTCCTGATGGCGGTGGTGGCGCATCGCGCGTTCGCCAAGGCGCACCAGGAGCCGGGCCTGCTCGACACCGGCCTCATCGCCCGCTACCGGCGCGAGCTGCTGCCCGACGCGCAGCCGGCCTCGGACGAGACGCTCGCGCTGGCCGTGCTGTCCGAGCTGACGCGCATCGACGCCCAGGCGCGTGCCGAAGCGCAGGCGGCCGAGGATCGCTGGTCGCCGTGGAGCCTCGCGGATGGCTGGCGGCCGAACGAGGATAATTACCATGTGTTCGCCTTCCGTGACGGCGAGCGCGAGATCGCCGTCACGGCGCACTATCGCAGCAGCGGCTACGAGTTGGAGCTGCCGGGCAAGACCGTCGCGGCGCGGGCCGAGCCCGAAGCGGACGGCCGGCTGGTGGCCGACCTCGGCGGCGCCCGGCTGCATGGCACGGTGGTGCGCAGCGGGCGCCAGATCACGGTGTTCACCGCGGGCGCGAGCCACCGTCTCGAGCTGAAGGAATTCGAGACCGTCGCCGACGAGGAAGCCGGCGGCACGCTGACCGCGCCGATGCCGGGCAGCGTGGTCGAGGTGCTGGTCGGCGAGGGCCAGCGGGTGGACAAGGGCGCGGCGATGATGATCATCGAGGCGATGAAGATGGAGCACACCATTGCTGCGCCGGCCGCCGGCGTGGTCGCGCAGGCGCTGTTCCGCAAGGGCGACCAGGTCAAGGAAGGGGAACTGCTGTTCCGCTTCGAAACGCAATCGGGCGAGGGCTAGACGGATGGCGCAGCTGCCGGGGCGGGTGAAGATGGTGGAGGTGGGGCCACGCGACGGGCTGCAGAACGAGCCCGGCGTGGTTCCAGCCGAGATCAAGATCGGGCTGATCGACCGCCTGAGCGATGCGGGCCTGCCGGTGATCGAGGCGACCAGCTTCGTCTCGCCCAAGTGGGTTCCGCAGATGGGCGACGCAGCGCAGGTGATGGCCGGTATCCGGCGCAGGCCCGGCGTGAGCTACCCGGTCCTCACGCCGAACCTGAAGGGCCTCGAAGGCGCGATGGCCGCCGGTGCCGAGGAAGTGGCGGTGTTCGCCGCCGCCACCGAGTCGTTCTCGAAACGCAACACCAACTGCTCGATCGCCGAGTCGTTCGACCGCTTCGAGCCGGTGTGCCGCACCGCGCTCGACCACGGCATTCGCGTGCGCGGCTACATCTCGGTGGTGCTCGGCTGTCCCTACGAGGGCGAGGTCCGGGCGCAGGCGGTGGCCGATGTGGCCAAGCGCCTGTTCGACCTGGGCTGCTACGAGATCTCGCTCGGTGACACGGTCGGCGCCGGCACGCCGGGCAAGACCCGTCGCCTGATCGACGCGGTCGCGCAGCACATCCCGGTCGAGAAGCTCGGCGGCCACTTCCACGACACCTTCGGGCAGGCGCTGGCCAACATCCTCGCCGCACTCGAGATGGGCGTGGCCACCTTCGACAGTTCCATCGCGGGCCTCGGCGGGTGCCCCTACTCGCCGGGCGCCACCGGCAACGTGGCCACCGAAGACGTCCTCTACATGCTCGACGGCATGGGCATCCAGACCGGCGTGGAGATGGCGAAGCTGCTGGACGCCGCCGAGTTCATCTCCGCTTTCCTCAACCGGCCGACCGGATCGCGTGCAGGCCGCGCGCTGATCGCGCGCCGCAAGCGCGAAGCCGCAAAGGCGGCCTGAGTCGATGAGCCTGCCCCCCGATCACGTGCCGTCGCCATGCATCAAGGTGTGCGTGCTCGACCGCGCCAGCGGCCTGTGCCGCGGCTGCCTGCGCACCATCGACGAAGTGGCGGGCTGGGTGGAGATGACGCCCGACGAGAAGCGGGCGACGCTGATCCGCTGCGAGCAGCGCCGCGCCGCACAGCAGGAGCCCCGCTGACCGACACCGCCGGCCCGACGTGCAGCCGCGCGGCGGCCGCTGATTCCGCAATCCAGACCACTACCTGCTTCCCATGCCACTGACCCCTCCCGTCAGCCGCCAGCTGATGCACACCCGTACCCTCGAGATGCGCGGCTATTCCCGCGACGACGGCCTGTGGGACATCGAGGGCCATCTGGTCGACGTCAAGCCGTTCGACATCCGCGGCGAGGAGCAGGGCGAGACCCGCCCCGCCGGCAAGCCGCTGCACGACATGTGGCTCCGGCTGACCGTGGACCTTGACCTGGTCGTGCACGACATCGAGGCCCGGACCGACGCGTCGCCCTACTCGGTGTGCCCCGGCATCACGGAAGCGTTCAAGGTGCTGAAGGGGCTGTCGCTCAAGCCGGGCTGGAACCAGAAGACCCGCGAGCTGCTCGGCGGTATCAAGGGCTGCACCCACCTGGTCGAGATGCTCGCACCGCTGGCGACCACCGCCTACCAGACGCTGTATCCGGCGCGGGTCAAGCGCGACGCGGGCAAGCCGGTGGTGCACAAGCCCGGACTGATCGACGGGTGTCACGCCTACGCGTCCGACGGTCCCATCGTGCTCAAGCGCTGGCCGCAGTTCTACACCGGCAAGGATCGCTGACCCATGTTCGAGAACAGCATGCAGGGCAAGTGCGCGCTGGTGACCGGCGCCTTCGGCGGCCTGGGCCGTCACTTCGCACTCACATTGGTGCGCGCCGGCGCGCGGGTCGGCCTGGTCGGCCGGCGGGTCGACGCGGGCGAGGCGCTCGCAGCCGAGATCCGCGCTGCGGGCGGAACGGTCGCGGTGCAAGGCATGGACGTCACCGATCCGCAGAGCGTGCAGCGTGCGGTGGACGGCGTGGTGCAGCAGCTGGGGCCGATCGACGTGCTGGTCAACAACGCCGGCGTTGCGGTGACCAAGCCGTTCCTGGATCTCACGGAGAAGGACTGGAACGACGTCGTGGACGTCAACCTCAACGGCGCGTGGCGGGTCGCGCAATGCGTGGCGCGCCACATGCGCGACAGCAAGCGCGGCGGCAGCATCGTGAACATCGCATCGATCACCGGCATCCGCGTCGCTGGGGCGATCTCGGCCTACGTGGCCTCCAAGGCGGGGCTGATCCAGCTCACGGAGGCGATGGCGCTCGAGCTCGCGCGCTACAGGATCCGCGTCAACGCGCTCGCGCCCGGCTATATCGAGACCGACATCAACCGGGACTTCTTCACCTCCGAAGCAGGGCAGGCACTGATCAAGCGCATCCCGCAGCGGCGCATCGGCAAGGCCGAGGAACTGGACGGCCCGCTCCTGCTGCTGGCCTCGGACGCCTCGTCGTACATGACCGGTTCGGTCATCGTGGCCGACGGCGGGCACCTGGTCAGCTCGCTTTGAGCTGGGAGGCAAGAGGCAAGAGGCGAGAGGCGAGAGGCGGGCGGAGAGGCCCCCTCACGGCGACAGGCCAGGGGAGGTAGGACAGCCTGCCGGGCCTTGCCGCCCCCCGGGGGTCCTCTAGCCTCTAGCCTCTAGCCCCTCCTTTTGGGGCACAATCAGGCATGACCTTGGCTTGCCTGCGGGCATGAGCTTCTTCAACCTCTATCAGCACAACTTCGTCCGGGTCGCCGTCGGCGTGCCCGAGGTGCGGGTTGCCGACCCCGGCTTCAACGCCGACCAGTCCATCGCACTCGTCCGGCAGGCCGCGCAGGAGCGCGCCGCGCTGGTCGTCCTGCCCGAGCTCGGCCTGTCGGCCTATTCCTGCGAGGACCTGTTCCACCAGCAGGCCCTGCTCGACGCCTGCCGCGCCGCACTCGGGACGGTCCTCGATGCGACCCGGGAGCTGCCCGTCGTCAGTGTCGTCGGCCTGCCGCTGCAGGTCGACGGGCTGCTCTACAACTGCGCGGCGGTCCTGCTGCAGGGGCGCATCCTCGGCGTGGTGCCCAAGACCTTCCTGCCCAACTACCGCGAGTTCTACGAGCTGCGCCAGTTCACGCCGGGTGACTTCTGCGCGCGGCAGGACATCGACCTGCTGGGGCAGACGGTGCCGTTCGGATCGCGCCTGCTGTTCGAGGTGGCCGACCAGCCGCTGCTGAAGTTCGCGGTGGAGATCTGCGAGGACGTGTGGACGCCGATTCCGCCGTCATCCTACGCCGCGCTCGCGGGCGCGACCGTGCTGCTCAACCTCTCGGCCTCGAACATCACGGTCGGCAAGGCCGACTTCCGCCGCCAGCTGGTGAGCGATCAGTCGGCGCGCTGCATCGCCGGCTATGTCTACTGCGCGGCGGGCTACGGCGAGTCGACCACCGACCTGGCCTGGGACGGCCACGGCATGATCTTCGAGAACGGCAGCCGGGTGGCCGAGACCGAGCGCTTCAGGTACGCGTCGCAACTGATCACCGGCGACCTGGATCTGGACCGGCTGGCGCAGGACCGCATGCGCACCAACATGTTCAGCCAGTCGGTGCACCGCCAGCGTGAAGCGATCGCGCAGTTCCGCACGGTTCCAGTCCCGCTGCAGCTTCCACGGGACGGTGTGCTGCCGCTCGAACGTCGCTACGAGCGCTTTCCCTTCGTACCGGCGGACCCGGCCACGCGCGACGAGCGCTGCCGCGAGGTCTACGAGATCCAGGTCCAGGGCCTGGTCAAGCGGCTGCGTGCGATGAACGCACAGAAAGTGGTGATCGGCGTCTCGGGCGGGCTCGATTCCACCCAGGCGCTCATCGTCTGCGCGCGCGCAATGGACGTGATGGGGCTGCCGCGCACCAGCATCCTCGCCTACACCATGCCGGGCTTCGCCACCAGCGAGCGCACGCTGGACCAGTCGCGCCGTCTGATGAAGGCGGTCGGTTGCACGGCCGCGGAGATCGACATCCGCCCGAGCTGCATGCAGATGTTCAAGGACATCGGCCATCCATTCGCCGATGGCAGGCCGGTGTACGACATCACGTTCGAGAACGTGCAGGCGGGCGAGCGCACCAGCCACCTGTTCCGGCTCGCCAACCTGCACAACGCGCCGGTGGTGGGTACCAGCGACCTGTCCGAGCTCGCGTTGGGCTGGTCGACCTACGGCGTGGGCGATCACATGGCGCACTACCACGTGAACGCCAGCGTGCCCAAGACGCTGATCCAGTATCTGATCCGCTACGTCGCGCACACGCAGCAGCTGGGCGCGGCCGCGAGCGAGGTGCTCGAAGCAGTGCTGCTCACCACCATCAGCCCGGAGCTGGTGCCCGGGAGTACAGACGGTCCCTCGCAGGACACCGAAGCGTTCATCGGTCCGTACGAGCTGCAGGATTTCCACCTGTACTACATCGTGCGCTTCGGTTACCTGCCCTCGAAGGTGGCGTTCCTGGCCTGGAATGCCTGGCGTGACCGCGCGCAGGGCAACTGGCCGGACATCGCCGCGCGCACGCGCAACCAGTACGGCATCGCCGACATCCGCAAGTGGATGGGCGTGTTCGTGCGCCGGTTCTTCCAGCTGTCGCAGTACAAGCGCAGCGCACTGCCGAACGGACCGAAGGTGGGCTCGGGCGGATCGCTCTCGCCGCGCAGCGACTGGCGTGCACCGAGCGACAGTGAAGCCGCCGTCTGGCTCGCCGAGGTGCAGCGCATTCCCGAGCAGGAACCGAGCGGGCGTTAGCCGGCACAACGCGTCCCGCGACGCCGCCGCTCGCCCGATTTCCCTAGAGGTCGAGATGCAGGCGTTGCACGTCGGGCTCTCGCCACGCCTCGCCCTCGCACGCCGCACGCAGCACCCGCACCGCCACCTCCACCCCCCGCTGCGCGAGCGCTGCCTGCAGCCGCACCAGATCGTCGTGATCGGCCTTCACCGCAAGCAGGCGGCCCGCGTTGCGGATGTACTTGCAGCGCACCTCGGCCGAAACGGTCTGGCCGCCGTACGCGACCTGCACCACCCTCGGCTCCAGCCTGATGTCGAAGTGCCGGTGGCGGGATTCGAGGATGCGATAGCCCCACGCACCCAGTTCCACGGCGAGGATGGTGGCCACGTCGTCCTCGCGCTCGGAGGGCAGGTCGATCAGGCAGACGTGTCCGGGGCGGCCCTTCTTCGTCGTGGTGCCGAGGATCTGCACGTTGCGGGCACCCGCGGTGACGACGCGGCTGGTGACGTGCTGCAGGGTCTCGCCGGTGGCGTCGTCGACCTGGACCAGGATCAGCAGATCGGGTGGCGGCATGTCAGCCCGCCGCCGCGACGATGCGCTGCGCCACCAGCGCAACGTTCTCCGCGCGCGCCTTGCTGCCCGGGATGCCGGCGCTGATGTAGGCCGCGCCCTCTGCGATCTCGCCGGCCTGCGCGGGGTCGTGAATGCCCAGCGCGGCCGCCATTGCGGCCGGCACCGTGACGTTGATGATGTTGTTGGCCGCGACTACGATCTCCCCTGCCAGCGGCGCCGCGAGCGACATCAGCGGTGCCAGCTCCGGCGCCTCGCCGCGTGCCACTTTCGGCGCGAGCTCGTGCGCGAACCCCGCCAGCGACGTGGTGAGGCCATCCAGCGTGATCTCGATGTCGAGCGCGGCGTCGAACACGAACCATCGGCGCGCCATCCTGCTCTGCCGGCGCGCGCCTGCCGCGATGCGCGTCAGGCGGATCTGCGCGGGCTTGCCGGTGAGCCGGGCGATGCGTGCACCGACACGCTGCTCCACCGTGGCCTGGCGCTCCTCGTCCAGGGCGCGCACGACGTCGGCCAGCGCGCGGCCGGCCGTCAGCTCGTCGTACGCGCGCGCCGCACGGCGATAGAGCGCGTCGGTGCGGCGCGGCTCGGAGGCGAGGATCAAGGTATCCGTCACCGGGCCGCGCTGGATCTGCGTCGCCTTGCGCGCCACGGTGTTGATCGAGAGCATCGTCGTGTCGGGGTCGATTGATTCCGCGATGCGCTCCGCCGCGAGGCGCGCAGCGATCTCGTGCGGCTGGGCTTCGGGCTGCAGCAGCGCGCGGTAGACGACGACGGCGTCCGCGCATAGATGACCAAGCGGCGGATCGGTGACCCGATGGAACTCGGCGAACGACTGCATGATCTCGTTGAGCGCCATCATGCCGATCACCGTCGGCCCGCCGACGTCCTTGAGGATCAGCGCCAGGTCGCCGATGAGCCGCCCGGTCGGCATCTCCTCACCGCCCAGGCGCGGGTGCAGGACCGGCGGCAGGCCCGCTGTCGCGGCCGCTGTGCTGCCTGCCACGAACGCGCTGGTGACCTTGCCGTACGGTCCGTACTGCTCTGCGACGTCGGCATCCGGGTGGATGATTTCCAGGATCGCCGCAGCGCCGAACAGCGCTGCGCTGAACGGATGCGGCAGGATGCCTGCGCCAGCAAAGGCGTCGAGCATCGCCTGCGTCCCGATGCGTGCGCCGCGTTCGGCCATGGCCGAGAACACGATGTCCTCGCCGAGCGTGCTGTGGCCGAACAGCGGACCGGCGGCGATGCCGGGCGGCACCTTGCGGCCGTCGATCGGGCTGAGCGTGCCGGCCATCATGGCCTGGTTCACGGCCAGCACTGCGGGAAAGCCCGAGATCTTGTTGTTCATCTTGCCGGTCGGAATGGCCGCGACCCCGCAGCGGTCCACGCCGGCGATCATGCGCGCGGTGGCGCCGAGCTTGCGGTTTCCGGCGGGGATGCCAACCTGCGCCTGCGCGCCGGCCAGGTACAGCATCACGGCGCTCAGCAGCGCAGCATTGGCGCTGTCGGCGCCGGCGCTGCGCGCCACCTCGATCGCCTTCGCCAGCAGGTCGTCCACCGGCTGCCGGCGCACGTTGGCGAACTTCACCTCCACGTCCGCGCCGCGCAGGATTTCGCCGGCGAGCACGTCGGCGATGGCGATCACGGGAAGGTTGAGCATGCCGTGGCCCCCGGTGAGCGCCTCGATGCGGTCGTTGGTCATCCAGTCGATGTTGGTGGTCGCGGCCGCGACGGCTGCGACGATCGCGCGGTCGCGCTCGAGCTTGGGCATGGTTGGTCCTCCGGAGGGCCCGATGTTACCGGACCATGCCTGCTCCCGGCGTCTGCGCCTGCCGGCACCGCGCCGCGATGTGCCGCGCCGCCGGCGCTGGAAATGCAGAAGGCCCACCTCGCGGTGGGCCTTCTGCGTCGGTCGGCCGGGCGACGGGCCCGCGCATTCATCCTCGCGACAGTCGCGCCAGCATCTGCGAAGCCTGCTCCAGCAGAGTCTGGTACCAGGATTCCTCCGCTCCAGCGTCGACGGGGCTGCCATCCTTCAAGTGCGAGGGACGGCTGCTCGCAGCCGGCGTGTAGTTGCAGAATCCATAGCCACCGAACACACTGCCTCCGACGCTCTCGTGGCGCTCGTGCCGCATTTGGACCTCCATCAGGACGCGTGCTTTGCCGCCCGCGGCATTCCCTGAGCAGGGGGTGTGCCAGACGACAAAGATTCACCATGACCAAGGCTCAGAGGAGGATCGGATGCACTGCTACAGGACGCTTGCGCGGGCAACGTTAGGGTTCTGCCTGGGGTGGGCAGGACTTGCCGGTCCGGCGCTCGCCAACGACGAGGTGGAGCGACTCACCGCGGCGGTGGAGCCCAAGGTGATCGAGTGGCGCCGCGACATCCACCAGAACCCGGAGCTTGGCAATCGCGAGGTCCGTACTGCCAGGCTGGTCGCCGATCACCTGCGCGCGCTGGGCCTGGAGGTGCAGACCGGCGTGGCGCACACCGGGGTGGTAGGCGTGCTGCGGGGCGGCAAACCCGGTCCGGTCATCGCCTTGCGGGCCGATATGGATGCGCTCCCCGTCACCGAGGAGGTGAACGTCCACTTCGCCTCGACGGTCCGTACCCAGTGGGCCGGCAAGGAAACCGGCGTGATGCACGCCTGCGGTCACGACGCCCACGTCGCCATCCTGATGGGCGTGGCCGAGACGCTCGCCGCGCTCAAGCCGCAACTCCACGGTACCGTGAAGTTCATCTTCCAGCCCGCCGAGGAAGGCCCACCGCCGGGCGAGGAAGGCGGCGCCGCGCTGATGGTCAAGGAAGGCGTGTTCAATGCCGCGCCGAAGCCCGAAGTGGTGTTCGGGCTGCACATCGGCTCGATCCACGAGGTGGGAACGATCGCCTACCGGCCAGGTGCGTTGATGGCCGCCGCGGACATCCTGCGCATTACGGTAAAGGGCCGCCAGACCCACGGCTCCGCGCCCTGGGGCGGGGTGGACCCGATCGTGGTCTCCGCACAGATCATCCTGGGCCTGCAGACCATCGTCAGCCGCCAGGTCAACATCACCAAGGAGCCCGCGGTGGTGACCATCGGCGGGATCGACGGCGGTAACCGCTTCAACATCATCCCCGACAAGGTCGAGATGGTGGGGACGGTGCGCACCTTCGACGAGGCGCTGCGCGAGGACGTGCACCGGCGCATCAGGCTGACGGCGGAGAACATCGCCGAGGCCGCCGGCGCGACCGCCGAGGTGACGATCGAGAAGCCCTACGGCGTGACGATCAACAACGTCGCGCTGACCGAGCACATGCTGCCGACGCTCAAGCGTGTGGCAGGCGAGAAGAACGTGATCCTGCGCGACCGGGTGATGGGCTCGGAGGACTTCTCCATCTTCGCGCAGCAGGTGCCCGGGCTGTTCGTGTTCCTGGGCGGCTCGCCGAAGGGGATCGACCTGAGCAAGGTGGCGTACAACCACTCGCCGCGCTTCTTCATCGACGAGTCGGCGCTGCTGCTGGGGGTGCGGACGCTGACGTACCTGACCCTGGACTACATGCAGGCGCCGCTGCGGTGAGACGCGCTAGAACCGCTCCGCGAGCATCCGCCCGATGCTGGTGAAGAGGTCCGGGCCGCGCGGGGGCGCAGCCAGCCACCCCAGCGCGATGCCGGCTGCGTCCGCGGCCATGTCCGCGATCGAGAACGTGCGCGTGCCTTCCCAGCCCTGCACGAACTCCAGCCCTACGCCCAGCGCCAGCAGCGCCAGCGCGGTCACGACCCGGGCATGGCGGGTGAGGCGGATCTGGGCGAACCACAGCATCAGTGCGGCGTAGGCCAGCACGTGCCCGAGCTTGTCCTCGTCCTGGTATCCGGTGAGCGAGGGCGGGTGCGAGATGAGCGAGAGCACGATGACGCCGAGGACCCCGAGCCAGCCGATGATGCGCCACGCCTGGTGCAGCGCGGCGGCATGCGCGAAATCACCCATGCGGCGGATTCAGGTGAGCGGTTGCAGCACCGCGTTCTGGTACGCGGGGCGCTGGCGCAGCAGGTCGAACCAGCGCTTGAGGTGCGGCAGCTCGGGACGCTCGATCTGCAGGCCGAACCAGCGCCAGATGCCGCAGCCGATGGGGATGTCGCCCATGGTGAGGTCGTCGCCGGCGATGTACGCGCGGTTGCGCAAGTGCGCGTCGAGGTAGCCGAGCACCTCCCCGCTGCGGTCGAGCGATTCCTTCATCGAACCGGGGTCGCGCTGGTCGAGGGGCGTGCGCACCAGGTTCCAGAACAGCGGGCGGAAGGTGGGCCAGAACACGGTGTTCTGCCAGTCCATCCACATGTCGGCCTCGCCGCGCACCTTCAGGTCTTCCGGCCACAGCTTGCCGGCGGAATGCTTCGCACAGAGGTAGCGCACGATCGCGTTCGACTCCCACATCACGAAGGCACCATCCTCGACGGTCGGCACCAGCCCGTTCGGGTTGAGCGCGCGGTATCGCGGCGTGTTGACGACGCCGTGCTCTCCGCCGGCGTCGATGCGCTCGAACGGCACGCCCAGCTCCTCGCAGCACCACAGGACCTTCTGCACGTTCACCGAATTGCTGCGGCCCCACACCTTGAGCATGAACGGCCTCCTTCGGTTGGCGCGGCGATGCGCGGCTAGCCGCCTGCGCGCATCTGCGCGATGGTCGCGTCGATGAGCCGGCGGGCGATGCTGATGCGGTTGGGCAGCACCGGCAGGTGGTCGAGGTCGAACCAGCCGGCTGCCTCGATCTCGCCCGGCTGCGGCGTGACCTCGCCGCCGGCGTAGTCGCAGTTGAACGCGATCATCAGCGAGTGCGGAAACGGCCAAGGCTGGCTGGAGAAGTAGCGCACGTTGGTGATCTCGACGCCCACCTCTTCCTGCACTTCGCGGTGCAGGCACTGCTCCAGGCTCTCGCCGGGCTCGACGAAGCCCGCCAGCGCGCTGTGCATGCCTGGCGGGAAGTGCGGGGAGCGCGCGAGCAGCAGCTCATCGCCCCTGCGGACCAGGCCCATGACGGCCGGCGCGATGCGCGGATAGTGCGTCTGCCCGCAGCTCGGGCATTCGCGTGCGCGCTCGTTGGCCTTGACCACGGTGGGCGTGCCGCAGCGGCCGCAGTACTGGTGCGAGCGGTCCCAGTCGACGACCTGCACCGCGCGGCCGGCGAGCGCGAACAGCGCGTCGTCGACCAGGCCGAACAGTCCACGCAGGCCGGTCCACGCCATGCCCTCGGGCGGCGGCAGATCGGCAGGCAGTTCGCACGAATAGCAGTGCACGTCGCCGAGCGCGCCGAGGTACTGCTCGCGGACCGGCTCGAGGCCGAGCTCGGTCGGATGCCCGACCTGCAGCATCTCGGCGCGGTCCGGCTCGCGCCGGATCAGCAACTGGCTGCCCTGGAACGCGAACCAGAGCGCGCGCCCGGGGCGCTGCGCAGGCGGCGTGGCCGAGGGCTGGAACGGATCGACCGCCATGTCACCGCTTGGGCATGTAGAGGTCGGTGATGCTGCCGTCGGCGATCTCGGCGGCGAAGAACACCGTCTCCGACAGGGTCGGGTGCGGATGGATGGTCAGCCCGATGTCCTGTGCGTCCGCACCCATCTCGAGCGCCAGCACGGTTTCGGCGATCAGCTCGCCGGCGTTGGGGCCGACCATGCCGGCACCCAGCAGACGGTGCGTGTTCTTGTCGAAGAGCAGCTTGGTCATGCCCTCGTCGCGGCCGGTCGCCAGCGCGCGGCCGCTCGCTGCCCAGGGAAACACCGCCTTCTCGAACTCGACGCCCTGCGCCTTGGCCGCGGTCTCCGTGAGGCCCATCCACGCGACTTCCGGATCGGTGTAGGCGACCGACGGGATGGTGCGCGCGTCGAAGGCAGCCTTGTGGCCTGCGATCACTTCCGCCGCGAGCTTGCCCTCGTGAGTGGCCTTGTGCGCCAGCATCGGCTCGCCGACGATGTCGCCGATGGCGTAGATGTGCGGCACGTTGGTGCGCATCTGGTTGTTCACCGGGATGTAGCCGCGCTCGTTGACCTGCACGCCGGCCGCTTCCGCGTTGATCGCCTTGCCGTTCGGGCGGCGTCCCACCGACAGCAGCACGCGGTCGTACACTTGCGGCTGCGGCGCGCCTTCGCCCTCGAAGGTCGCGCGCAGGCCCTCGGGCAGGGCCTCGAGCCTGACCACCTTGGTCTTGAGCAGGATGGCCTCGTAGCGCTTCTCGATGCGCCGGTGCAGCGGCTTCACGATGTCGCGGTCTGCGCCGGGCATCAGCCCGTCCATCATCTCCACCACGCTGACCTTCGATCCCAGCGCGTCGTAGACGGTGGCCATCTCCAGGCCGATGATGCCGCCGCCGATCACGAGCATGCGCCCGGGGATGTCGCGCAGCTCCAGCGCGCCGGTCGAGTCGATCAGGCGCGGGTCGTCGTAGGGGAAGCCGGGGATGCGCGCCGACTGTGAGCCGGCGGCGATGATCGCGTGGTCGAACGAGACACGCTTGCTGCCTTCCGGCGTGGCGACCTCGAGCATGTGCGGACCGGTGAACTTCGCCGTGCCCTGCACCAGCTGCACCTTGCGCTGCTTGGCCAGGCCGGCGAGACCCTTGGTCAGGCGCCCGACCACGCTCTCCTTCCAGCCGCGCAGCTTGTCGAGTTCGACCTGCGGGCGGGCGAACTGCACGCCGAAGTGCGACATCTCCTCGGCTTCGCTGATCACCTTGGCTGCATGCAGCAGTGCCTTCGACGGGATGCAGCCGACGTTCAGGCACACGCCGCCCAGCGTGGCATAGCGCTCGACCAGCACCACCTTCTTGCCCAGGTCGGCGGCGCGGAATGCCGCGGTGTAGCCCCCGGGTCCGGAGCCCAGCACCAGCACCTCGGCGTGGTAATCGCCCTTCTCGACCGGGGTGGACTGCGAGGCGGCCGGCGCCGGCGCAGCGGGTGCGGCTGCCGCGGGGGCAGGCGCCTTGGCGGGCGCTTCGGCACGCGGCGCCGGTGCCGCTGCGGCAGCACCTTCGGCCTCCAGCGTCAGGATGAGCGTGCCCTCCGCCACCTTGTCGCCGACCTTGACCTTGAGCTCCTTCACCACCCCGGCTTCCGGCGAGGGGACCTCCATGGTCGCCTTGTCCGATTCCAGCGTGACGAGCGATGCTTCCTTCGCCACGCGCTCGCCGGGCTTGACCAGGACTTCGATGATCGGGACGTCCTTGAAGTCGCCGATGTCGGGAACCTTGACCTCGATGACGTTGCTCATGGGGTTCGTCGCACCTGTTTGTTGTTGGAGGGTCCCCGGGACCCGGCTTTACTGGCGGACCTGGCCGTCGCCCAGCACCACGTACTTGAGCGAGGTCAACCCTTCGAGGCCGACCGGTCCGCGCGCATGCAGCTTATCGGTGGAGATGCCGATCTCGGCGCCCAGCCCGTACTCGAAGCCGTCGGCGAAGCGCGTGGAGGCGTTCACCATGACCGAGCTGGAATCGACCTCGCGCAGGAAGCGGCGTGCGCGCGAGAAATCCTCGGTCACGATCGCATCGGTGTGCTGCGAGCCGTAGGTCGCGATATGGTCCATCGCCTGGTCCAGATCGTCGACCACGCGCACGCTCAGGATCGGCGCCAGATACTCGGTGTACCAGTCCTCGTCGCGCGCGTCCTTCAGCCGCGCGGCGAGGTCCGCCGGCACGCTGGTGCGCGTGCGCGTGCACACGCGCAGCTCGACGCCCTTGGCGAGGTAGATCTGGAACAGCTGCGGCAGCACGTGCGGCGCGACGGCCTGGTGCACCAGCAGCGTCTCCATGGTGTTGCAGGTGCCGTAGCGCTGGGTCTTGGCGTTGTCCGCGATGCGGATCGCCTTGTCGAGATCGGCGCGATCGTCGATGTAGACGTGGCAGATGCCGTCGAGGTGCTTGAGCACCGGAATGCGCGACTCGTTAGAGACGCGCTCGATCAGGCCCTTGCCGCCGCGCGGCACGACGATGTCCACGTAGTCCTTCATCGTGAGCAGCTCGCCCACGGCGGCACGGTCGGTGGTCTCGATGACCTGCACCGCGGTCTCCGGCAGCCCGGCGGCAGCCAGGCCCTCGCGCACGCACTTGCCGACGGCGTGGTTGGAGCGGATCGCCTCCGAGCCCCCGCGCAGGATCGCCGCATTGCCGGCCTTGAGGCACAGCCCCGCGGCGTCGGCGGTGACGTTGGGCCGCGCTTCGTAGATGATCGCCACCACGCCCAGCGGCACGCGCATGCGTCCGACCTGGATGCCGGTCGGGCGATAGGCGAGGTCGGTGATCTCGCCGACGGGATCGCGCAGCTGGGCGATCTCGCGCAGGCCCTGCGCCATGGCCTTCACGCTGCGGTCGGTGAGCGTCAGGCGGTCCACCATCGCGCTGTCCAGGCCCTTGCCCTTCGCGGCGGCGACGTCCTCGGCGTTGGCGGCGAGCAGCCAGGCGCATTCGCGTTCGATGGCGGCGGCCATGGCCAGCAGGGCCTGGTCCTTGACCCGGGTGGACGCGCGCGCCATCTCGCGGGCGGCCCTGCGGGCCTCGCGCCCGATGCCGTGCATGTAGGAGTGGATGTCCATCGCGGGCAGCCTGGATCGGATCAGCCCTGCATTCTACCGCGATTGCCCAGCGCGCCCTCCGGTGCGAGCCGCAGCCCCAGGCGCAGCAGGCCGTCCCAGACATCGCCGCGGGCCAGGCCCTTGATCATGCGGTCGATCGCGGCGGCCTCGAGCAGCCCGGCCTCGAGGTCCTGCCGGCCTATCCGCCGCAGCGCGCCGGGCAGCAGCTCGGCCCGCGCGCCCCACACGCGCGACTCGCGCAGCGCCACCTGCATCGGGCGGCCGGCGGAGACCGCGCTGCCGACCCGCCACAAGGCGTGCAACTCCTCGCTGATCGCCCACAGCACCAGGGGCGGCGCGACGCCCTCGCCCTGCAGGCCCTCGAGCATGCGGACGAAGCGCACGCGGTCGGCGGCCAGCAGCGTCTCGCCGAGCTTGAAGACGTCGTAGCGGGCGACGTCCAGCACCGCCGCTTCGATCGCCTCACGCGCGAGCTTCCCGGCGGGGAACAGCAGTGCCAGCTTGTGCAGCTCCTGCTGGGCGGCCATCAGGTTGCCCTCGACCCGGTCGGCGATGAACTGCAGCGTGTCGGCGTCGGCCTCCTGCCCCTGCAGCGCGAGCCGCCCCGCCAGCCATTGCGGCAGCCGGGCCAGCGGCACGGCGTTGGCGGCCACCGTCACGCCGGCGGCATCCAGCGCCTCGAACCAGCCGCTGCCCTGGGTGGTGCGGTCGACCTTCGGCAGCGAGACCAGGGTCAGGGTGTCGGGCGGGAGATCGGCCGTGTAGCGCTTGATGGCGTCGGCACCCTCGGTGCCCGGCTTGCCGGTCGGGATGCGCAGCTCGACGATGCGGCGCGAGCCGAACAGCGAGAGGCTGCTGCCGCTCGCACCCAGCTGGGACCAGTCGAAGCCGCTCTCGACGGTGAGCACCTCGCGCTCCTCGTAACCGGCGCGGCGCGCGTGGTGGCGGATGCGATCGGCAGCCTCCAGCGCGAGCAATGGCTCCTCGCCGAATACGGTGTACAGCGCGTCGAGCTTGCGCTCCAGGCGCTGCGGCAGCTGTTCAGAGTCGATGCGCATGGCGGGACCTTCGGCGCCAGGCCGGGACACGTGTGCGGGCCGGGACGTAAGCGGCGAGGCGCCGACGCACTGCCTCGCGCAGCGGCGCATCCAGCGTGGGGCTGCGCATGTCGAACTCGCTCATGACCCGGTACTTCCGGAAGCGATTGCCTGCCACGAGCAATGGCGTGCCGCCTATACCCATCGCGCTGCCCCGGCTGCCGTCCACGCGCCTGTGCAGGTAGCCGCGGTTGCGCTCCCACTCCAGCAGGTGCTCATCGCCATTGCGGTCGTACGCCAGCTGGAATGCAATCAATGCCCCGCTGCGGTCGGTCCACACGAACAGGTCGAAGTACTCATCCTGCAGCCACCGCCGCCGCACTCCGTCATGGTCCTGCCGCACGCCGGAGATCTCCCGCAGCACCGCAGTTCCTCTCGCCTCCAGCCCCTCGCCTCGATCACGCATTCATCCGCTCGAGCAGCGACACCAGCTTGTCCGGCTCGTCGGTCTTGAGCATGCGCGTGGCGATCTGGGTGACCTCGTCGAGGTCCGTGCGCAGCACCTGCTGCTTGATCTGCAGCAGGTGCGCGGGGTGCATGGAGAACTGCCGCAGGCCGAAGCCGAGCAGGATGCGCGTCAGCTTGACGTCGCCTGCCATCTCGCCGCACACGGCCACCGGCTTGCCGGTCTTGTTGGCGCTGCGGATGATCTGTGCGACCAGCAGGAGCACGGCCGGGTGCAGCGGGTCGTACAGGTGCGCGACGGCGTCGTCGGTGCGGTCGATGGCGAGTGTGTACTGGATGAGGTCGTTGGTGCCGATCGACAGGAAGTCGAGCTTGCGCAGGAAGGCGCCGAGCGACAGCGCCGCGGCCGGCACCTCGATCATGCCGCCGACCGGGATCTCGCGATCGTAGGCGATGCCGTCCGCATCCAGGCTGGCCTTGGCTTCCGCGATGAGGTGCAGGGTCTGGTTGAGCTCGTGCACGGTGGAGAGCATCGGCACCAGGATCTTCAGCTTGCCGTACTGCGAGGCCCGCAGGATCGCGCGCAGCTGGGCGTGGAACATCTGCGGCTCGGCCAGGCACAGGCGGATGGCGCGCAGACCCAGCGCGGGGTTGGGCGAGCTGCGGTCCACCTCGCCGTTCCAGGTCTTGTCGGCGCCCAGGTCGAGCGTGCGAATGGTCACCGGCAGCGGCGCCATCTCGGCGGCCACCCGGCGGTAGGCCTCGAACTGCTCATCCTCGGCCGGCATGCTCTCGCGGTTGAGGAACAGGAACTCGCTGCGGAACAGGCCGATGCCGGCGGCGGCATTCTCCTTGGCCTGGGCCACGTCCTCGGGCAGCTCGATGTTCGCGTGCAGCTCGATGCGGGTGCCGTCCAGCGTGGCGGCGCGGGTGGTCTTGAGCCGCTTGAGCTTCTCGCGCTCGAGCAGCCACTGCTCCTGGCGCAGGTGGTACTCGGCCAGCACGTTGGGGTCGGGATTGACGATCACGACCCCGTTGGTGCCGTCCACGATCAGCAGCTCGCCCTCGTGGATCAGCGCGCGCGCATGGTGGAGCGCGACGATCGAGGGGATGCCCAGGCTGCGGGCGATGATGGCGGTGTGCGACGTGACACCGCCCAGGTCGGTGACGAAGCTGGCGAAGCGGTGCTGCTTGAACAGGATCACGTCCGCGGGGGACAGGTCGCGCGCGACCAGCACGCTGTCCTCCTCCGGGTGCAGCGGTGCCGGGAAGGTGCGCGGCTGCCCGGTGAGCGCCTTGAGCACCCGCTCGACCACCTGGACCACGTCGGCCTTGCGCTCTCGGAGGTACTCGTCCTCGATGCGGTCGAACTGGCTGAGCAGTGTCTCGGCCTGCTGGGTCAGCGCCCACTCCGCGTTGCTGCGCTTGCTCTCGATGATCTCCTTGGGCACCTCGGACAGGGTGCTGTCGCCCAGGATCATCAGGTGCAGGTTGAGGAAGCCCTCGAATTCCGGCGGCGCGCCTTCCGGGATGTGCTCGACCAGCGCGGCGAGCTCGCTGCGGGTGGTCTCCACCGCGCGGTCGAAGCGCGCCTTCTCCGTCTCGATGTCGGCTTCGGCGATGTCGTAGTGCCCGACCTCCAGCTCGGTGTGGGTGAGCAGGTGCGCGCGGCCGATGGCGATGCCGCTGGAGACACCGATGCCGTGGATGGTGAAGGACATGGGCTAGAGGCTAGAGGCTAGAGGCGAGAGGGGGTGCGGCGCGCTGCGCATCGGCGGTTGGTCTTCCTCTAGCCTCTAGCCTCTAGCCTCTCGCCTCTCGCCTCTCATTCGCTCTCCCCGAACTTCTGCGCGATCAGGTCGGTCAGCGCCGCCATCGCCTGGTCCTCGTCGCTGCCGCTGGTCTCGATGGTGACCTTCGAGCCCTTTGCGGCGGCCAGCATCATGACGCCCATGATGCTCTTCGCATTCACGCGGCGGCCGTTGCGCGACATCCAGACCTCGCACTGGAAGTTGCCGGCGAGCTGGGTCAGCTTGGCCGATGCGCGCGCGTGCAGGCCGAGCTTGTTGACGATCTCAACTTCCCGTTGCTGCATTTCCCAGGCTCGCGGATGGCATGTGCATGACCCCTTCGACGCCCCCGGACACGGCCTTGCCGACCACCACGTCCAGCGGTTCCTTGCGATACGTGAGGGCCCGCACGAGCATTGGCAGGCTGACCCCGGCCACCCCCTCCACCCGGCCGGGGATCAGCAGCCGGCAGGCGATGTTGGCGGGCGTGGCCCCGTAGACGTCCGTGAGTATCAGGACGCCGTCACCCTGGTCCAGCTGCCGCACCAGGCGGATCGCCTGGGGCAGGATCTGCTGCGGGTCGTCGTGGACGGTGACGCCGATCTGCATGAGGTGGTGCGGGCGGTTGCCCAGCACGTGCATGGCGCAGTGGATCAGGCTCTCGCCCAGGGTCCCGTGCGCGATGATGAGGATGCCTACCATGTATGGGGTAGAGGGGGTGCGACGGCAAGGATTCTACTCTGACGGGCAGGTGAAGAAGTGAAGAGGTGAAAAGGTGAAGGCGGCCAAAGCCCGCCGTATTTGCGCCCAGGGGCCGGGAGAGCGGGGAGGGTGAGGTGTCTGCACGTCTTCACCTTTTCACCTCTTCACCTTCTCACGGGCGCGCAGCGCCCTGGCGCTCGAGCGCCTCGATCATCATCCCCGCCACGCTGAACCCGGTCTGGTCGTGGATCTCGCGCATCCCGGTCGGGCTGGTCACGTTCACCTCGGTGAGGTAGTCGCCGATGACGTCCAGACCGACCAGCAGCAGCCCGTCCTCCCGCAGCACTGCGCCGACGGTCTCGGCGATCTCGCGATCGCGCGGAGAGAGCGGCTGGGCCACGCCGCGACCGCCAGCGGCCAGGTTGCCCCGGGTCTCGCCCGCCTTGGGAATGCGCGCCAGGGCGTAGGGTGCCGGCTTGCCGTCGATCAGCAGGATGCGCTTGTCACCCTTGACGATGTCCGGGATGTAGCGTTGCGCCATGACGGTGCGGCGCCCGTAATGGGTCAGCGTCTCGATCACCACGCCGATGTTGTGGTCGGCATCGTGCAGGCGGAATACCGAGGCGCCGCCCATGCCGTCGAGCGGCTTGAGCACGATGTCCTTGTGCTGCGCGAGGAAGGCGCGGATCTCCTCCTCCAGCCGGGTGACCAGCGTCGGGACGGTGAACTGGGTGAAGCGCGTGATCGAGAACTTCTCGTTGTAGTCGCGCAGGGCGCGCGGGTCGTTGATCACGCGTGCACCCTGGCGCTGCGCCAGCTCCAGCAGGTAGGTGCTGTAGATGTACTCGATGTCGAACGGCGGATCCTTGCGCATCAGGACCGCGTCGAAGTCGGACAGTGCCGGCTCGTTCTGCTCGCCGAGCTTGTACCACTCGTACTTGTCGCCGGTCAGCGCGATCGGCCAGACCGCCGCACGCACCTGGCCGTCGCGGCAGAGCAGGCTCTCCTGGTGCAGCACGAACAGCGCGTGACCGCGTGCGGCTGCGGCCTCCATCATGGCGTAGGAGGAGTCCTTGTAGGTCTTGATGGTGTCGAGGGGGTCGAGGACGAATGCAATTTTCATTGCAGTGCAGGCGTGAAGGGTCGAGGAGTGAAGGGCAGGAGCCGGCGCGCGATGGTTCTATCCTTCACGCATTCACGCCTTCACCCTTCACGGATTCAGGCGCTGGCAATGCGCCGCACCCGCTCCGGCATCTGCTCGAACGACTCCGCCAGCTCCTCGAGCTCGAGTGCGGCGGCGACCAGCGCCAGCCGTGCGATCACGCCGTAGACGTAGAATCGGTTGGCCGCGCAGTCGGTGCGGGCTTCGAGGTCCGGCATCAGGCAGGTCAGGTCGAAGGGCATCGGCTCGAAGTGCATGCCAGGCGCGTTGAGGTTCTGGTCCTGGCCGCGCTCGGTGTGCACGCGGTAGAAGCCGCCGACCACGAACTGGTCGACCATGTAGATCACCGGCTCGGCCGCGGCATCCTTCACGGTCTCGAAGGTGTAGACGCCCTCCTGCACCAGCGCCTCGGTGACCTCCAGGCCTTCCTTCACCACCGCCATCTTGTTGCGCTGCTTGCGGTTGAGATCGCGCACCTCGGAGGCGTCCTTCACCGTCATGATGCCCATGCCGTAGGTGCCGGCATCGGCCTTGACGATCACGAACGGCTCGCGGTCGATCTTGTATTCCTGGTACTTGCGCCGGATCTGCGCCAGGATGTTGTCGACGTGCCCGGCCAGGCACTCCTCGCCCTCGCGCTTCTGGAAGTTGATCTGGCCGCAGGTCGCGAAGTAGGGATCGACCCGCCATGGGTCGATGCCGGCGATGCCGGCGAACTCCTTCGCCACGCGGCTGTAGGCCGCGAAGTGCTGCGACTTGCGCCGGGTGGACCAGCCGGCATACAGCGGCGGGATGATCTGCTGCTCGATGTTCTCCAGCACCGCCGGGATGCCGGCGGAGAGGTCGTTGTTGAGCAGCACCACGCAGGGGTCGAAGCCGTCCACGCCCACGCGGTTGCCCTTGCGCACGATCGGCTCGAGCGTGAGCTTGCCGCCGCTGGCCAGTTCCAGGGTGGTGGGTGCGGTGATCTCCGGCAGCAGCGTGCCGATCCGCACCTTCATCCCGGCCATGCGCAGGATCGACTGCAGCTGCGCGACGTTCTGCAGGTAGAACTGGTTGCGCGTGTGGTTCTCCGGGATCAGGAGCACGCCCTTGGCCTCGGGGCAGCGCTTCTGGATCGCGATCATGCCGGCCTGCACGCACAGCGGCAGGAAGTCGGGCTTGAGGTTGTTGAAGCCGCCGGGGAACAGGTTGGTGTCCACCGGCGCGAGCTTGAAGCCGCTGTTGCGCAGGTCGACCGAGGCGTAGAACGGGGTCTCGTGCTCCTGCCACTGCGTGCGCAGCCAGTGCTCGATCGCCTGCTGGTTGGCCAGAACGTGCTGCTCCAGCTCCAGCAGCGGGGCCCCAAGTGCGGGGCTCATTTCGGCTGCATTCATGGTTGTGTCCGCCAAGGGTTGAGGGGGCATTGTAGCCAAGTCCGTGTGCCCGGGCTGCCTTGCTCCGGGCCAGGAGATCGGCTGCAAGAATCGGGGCCCGGCGGGCCTGTCAGGATGTTTCCGGTCAGGAAACATAGTTGCTTGGTGTTCTTGACGCGACGCATCAGGGCCGGGACAATACGGCCCATCGCGATCCTGTCCGCTCCTGCGCACCATGCCCGTCGGCCTGCTCCGTTTCGCCCTGAGCCGGGACTACCCCGAGCCGCGGATGTTCCGGGCACCGGAGCGCCTCAAGCCGGCCTACGACGTGGTGATCATCGGCGCGGGCGGCCACGGTTTGGCGAGCGCTTACTATCTCGCTCGGGACCATGGCATCAGCAATGTCGCCGTACTGGAGAAGGGCTACCTGGGCGGCGGCAACACCGGCCGCAACACCACGATCCTCCGGTCGAACTACCTGACGCCCGAGGGGGTCGCGTTCTACGACGAGAGCGTGCGGCTCTACCAGGACCTGTCGCAGGACTTCGACCTCAACCTGTTCTATTCCACGCGCGGGCATTTCACCCTGGCGCACACCGATTCGGCGATGCGCACCCAGCGCTGGCGGGCGGAGGTCAACAAGCACTTCGGCGTGAACAGCGAACTGGTCGGGCCGGACTTCATCAAGCGGTCCTGTCCGCAGATCGACATCACCTGCAACGGGCACGCCCCGATCCTCGGCGCGCTCTACCACGCGCCGGGCGCGATCGCGCGGCATGACGCGGTGGCGTGGGGCTACGGGCGCGGCGCCGACCGGCGCGGGGTCGAGATCCACCAGCAGACCGAAGTCCTGGGCATCGACGTCCAGGGCGGCAAGGTCGCCGGCGTCTACACCAGCAAGGGCTACATCGCCACCCGCAAGGTGCTGTGTGCGGTGGCCGGCTCCACGCCGCGCGTGCTGGACATGGTCGGGCTGCGCTCGCCGATCTACATCCATCCGCTGCAGGCGATGGTGAGCGAGCCCATGAAGCCGTGGCTGGACCAGATCTTCGTGTCCGGCAGCCTGCACGTGTACGTGAGCCAGTCGGCGCGCGGCGAGCTGGTGATGGGCGCCTCGCTCGATCCGTACGAGCTGCACTCGACGCGCTCGACGCTGGACTTCGTCGAGGGCCTGTCGGCGCACATGCTCGACATGTTCCCGTTCCTGTCCAGCGTGAAGGTGGTGCGGCAATGGGCGGGCATGGCGGACATGACGCCCGACTTCGCGCCGGTGATGGGCAAGACGCCGGTCGAGGGCTTCTACCTCGACGCGGGCTGGGGTACGTGGGGATTCAAGGCCACGCCGGTGTCCGGCAAGACCATGTCGCACACCGTGGCCAACGACGAGGACCATCCGCTGATCCGCGGCTTCTCGCTGTCGCGCTTCGCGCGCTACGAGCTGACCGGGGAGAAGGGAGCGGCCTCGGTGGGGCATTAATGCGGTACGCAGCAAGGCTCCTTCCCCTTCAAGGGGAAGGTTGGGATGGGGATGGGTTAGCCGGACGCCAGGTGCCCGGCATGAGCCATCCCCACCCTGTCCCTCCCCTTGAAGGGGAGGGGACGGACATCAACGACGGTGGTGATTCGCAGAGGTAAACGAGATGTGCGGAATCGCAGGAATCATGTTCAAGCGCCAGGGCGCGCAGGCCGAGGTCGGCAAGGCCCTGATCAGCATGCTCGACGGCTGCCAGCATCGCGGACCGGACTCGACCGGCTTCGCGCTCTACCACGATGCGCAGCCCGGAGAGCTGCGCCTGCGCTTCTTTGTGGGCAGCGGCGCCGAGGCCGATGCCGCGGTCGGGCAGATAAAGGCCAAGCTGGCCGAGCACAAGGCGCGCGTGCTGTCCGATGAGCGCGTGGGCACCAGCTACAGCGTGTCGGTCCACTTCGACGGCGATGTGCAGAAGTTCGCCTACGACATGGAGCACGTCGCCAAGGTGTTCTCGATCGGCGAGAGCCTGGACATCATCAAGGACATCGGTGGCGCGCACGACGTGGACGACGCCTACAAGGTGCGCGACTTCCACGGCACGCACGGCATCGGCCACGTGCGGCTGGCTACGGAGTCCGACGTCACCCCCGACGCCTCGCACCCGTTCTGGGCCACCGGCTTCGCCGACGTCGCCATCGTCCACAACGGCCAGATCACCAACTATTACAAGATGCGCCGCCGGCTCGAGAAGCGCGGCTTCGCGTTCAACACCGGCAACGACAGCGAGCTGATCGCCGTCTACCTCGCGGACAAGCTCTCGCAAGGACGGACGCTGCAGGACGCGCTGAAGGAATCGATCGACGACCTCGACGGCACCTTCTCGTTCCTGGTCTCAACCAAGGACGAGATCGGCTTCGCCAAGGACCGGCTCGCCGCCAAGCCGATGGTGATGGTCGAGAACGACGACCTCATCGCCATCGCCTCCGAGGAGGTGTCGCTCAACCGCCTGTTCCCCGGCCAATCCCTCAACACCACCGAGCCGCCGCCCGGCACCTACCGCACATGGCAACGATCGATCTAGCCCGCGTCCCGGTCCGCGAGGCCAACGACCTGCTGCGCCGCCACGGCGAGCAGGGGGAGGACGTCGAGGTGCTCAATCCCGATGCGCGCCACCACATCGGCGTGGGGCTCGTGCACCCGATCAACGTGCGCATCCGAGGCTCGGCCGGCTACTTCTGTGCAGGCCTGACCGACGGCCCGCGTTTCGAGGTGGACGCCAACGTCGGCTGGGGCCTCGCCGACAACATGCTCAAGGGCTCCATCGTCGTGCACGGCAACGCGGGCGCCATTGCCGGCGTGGCGATCCGCGGGGCAGAGGTGATCGTCAAGGGCAACATCGGCTCGCGCGCGGGGCAGGTGATGAAGGAGGGCACGCTGCTCTGCTGCGGCAACGCCAACTTCATGGCCGGCTACATGATGTACGGCGGCCGCATCGTGATCCTGGGCAACTCGGGCGCGCAGGTCGGGCAGGACATGACCGGCGGTTCGATCTACGTGGCCGGCAAGGTCGAATCGCTCGGAACCGACGCGCAGCTCATCGACCTGCCATCGGCCGAGGCCGACGACATCCAGGCCTTCCTCGACCGCTACGGCATCGCGTTCAAGGGCAGCCTGCAGAAGATCGTGAACGCCGGCAAGAAGCTGCGCTATCCGCGCACCGAGCCGCGCGTGCGCCAGGTGCCGTTCTTCGAGGCCTCGGTGAGCCAGTCCGGCTACTGGAACACCAAGGTGCAGGAGGACATCTTCGTGCGCTCGCAGATCGGGCGCTATCGCATCCGCGGGTACGGCGCCTCGCGTGCGGTGCCGCACCTCACCGACATCGGCTTCCGGCACGACATCGCCGAACGCCTGGGCAAGCTCGACCGCGACGTGGTGAGCAAGGTCCAGCTCAAGACCGAGATCGGCGGGCGCAACGGCGCCACGCCGCTCAAGCTGAGCATGCCGGTGACGATCGCGCCGATGAGCTACGGCGCGCTCTCGAAGTCCACCAAGCTCGCGCTGGCGATCGCCTCGCGACTGTCCGGCGTCTCGGAGAACACCGGCGAGGGCGGCATGTCGGACGAGCAGCGGCGCGAGGCCGAGCAGCTCATCTACCAGTGCCTCTCCGGGCGACTGGGCTGGAACATCCACGACATGCAGCGCGCCAACGCGCTGGAGATCTACATCTCGCAGGGCGCGAAGCCGGGCCTGGGCGGCCAGCTGATGGCGAAGAAGGTGACGAAGGAGATCGCGCGCATCCGCGGCATCCCCGAGGGCATCGACCTGCGATCGCCCTCGCGCCATCCCGACGTGCTCGGCGCGGACGACCTGGTGATCAAGGTGGAGGAGTTCCGCGAGGCGACCGCCTACCGCATCCCGATCTCGGTGAAGCTGGGGGCGGGCCGCGTGCGCGACGACATCAAGATCGCCTACAAGGACGGCTTCGACTTCGTCGAGCTGGACGGACTGCAGGGCTCGACCGGCGCCGCGGCGCACGAGGTGCTCGAGTACGTCGGCATCCCGACGCTGGCCGCGATCCAGGAGGCGATCGACGCGCTGGGCGAGCTCGATGCGGTCGGCGCGATGCCGATCGTGCTGATGGGCGGGATCAAGGATGGCGTGGATGCGGCCAAGGCGCTCGCGCTCGGCGCGGAAGCGGTCGCCCTGGGCACGGGCGCGATCATCGCCGGCGGCTGCATCGCCTGCCTGCAGTGTCACGTCGGCCAGTGCGTCGTCGGCATCGCCACCCAGGACCCCGAGCACGAGAAGCGCTACAACATCCCGGTGGAGGCGCAGAACATCCACCGCTACCTCGAGTCGGTGCGCTGGCAGCTCGCCGCCGTGACGCACGCGCTGGGCCACTCGCACGTCCATCAGCTGAGCCGCGACGACCTCGTCGCCCTCACGCCCGAGGCCGCCGCGATCACGCGCCTGCCCTATGTGCCGCAGGCACAGCCCGCCCCCACGACCATCTTCCGCAAGGCCTCCTGAGCATGGCAGCCCCGAGCGTCTACGACATCCACCGCATCGAGCCCGGCCCGACGCCGGAGGGGTTCCGCGAGGACCTCAACGACGTCAACTTCGTGCCCGCGCCCTGCCAGGTCGCCTGTCCGATCGGCACCGATGCGCCCTCGTATATCGCCTACATCTGGGAAGGCAAGATCGAGCAGGCGTTCGAGGCGATCACCGCGACCAATCCGTTCAGCTCGATCTGCGGCCGCGTGTGCGACACGCCGTGCGAGCCCGCCTGCCGTCGCACCGACAGCGACGGCCCGATCGCGATCCGCAACCTCAAACGCTACGTGATGGACAAGCTGGGCCGGAGCTATCGCCTGCCCGCCATCGAAGTCACGCGCAAGCAGACCATCGGCATCGTCGGCTCGGGTCCGGCCGGACTCACCGCTGCACAGGATCTTGCCGAAGCCGGCTACGAGGTGCACGTCTATGAGATGACCGACCGGCTGGGCGGCATGATGGTGTGGGGCATCCCCGCGTTCCGTCTGCCGCCCGGGATCATCGAGGAGGACATCGAGCGCATGCTCGGCCACTGCCCGGGCATCAAGGTGCATCTGGGCACCGCGCTCGGCCGTGATGTGACGCTCGACCAGCTCAAGCAGCGCCACGACGCGGTGCTGCTCACCATCGGTTCGTGGTGGGGCAAGTCGATGGCCATTCCCGGCAGCGATGACGCGCGCGTGGTGGACGGCGTCGGCTTCCTGCGCCGGATCAACGCGGGCGAGCGCCCGACGTTGCCGGAAAACGTGATCGTGGTGGGCGGCGGCGACGTGGCCATGGACGCCTGTCGCGCGGCGCGGCGCCTGCCCGGCTGCAGGAATGTGAAGGTGGTGTACCGGCGCGGCCCGAAGGAGATCCCCGCACGCAAGGACGAGCTCGAAGGGGCGTTGAAGGAAGGCATCGAGTTCATCTACAACACGCAGCCGGTGGCCGCGCTCGACACCGAGCGGGGCTTCGCCCTGCGCTGCGTGGTCACCCAGCTTGGTGCGCCGGGCAACGACGGACGCCGGGTCAGCGAGAACATCCCCGGCAGCGAGCACGATCTCGCCTGCGGGATGGTGATCATGGCGGTCGGCCAGCAGGCCGAGTCGGAGGAACTGGCCGGGCGCGGGCTGATGAACGGAGACCGCGTGCGCACGGACTGGAACACGATGCGCACCGCGGACGGGAAGGTGTTCGCGGCCGGTGACGGCGCGTTCGGCGGCTCCACGATCGTGATGGCCATGCAGCACGGCCATCGCGCCGCGTACTACATCAAGGCCTTCCTCGAAGGCCGCGAGGATCCGGTGCCCTATCGCACGCCGTTCCGTACGCGCCGAGTGCCGATCGCGCAGGACCCCGACTGGGAAGTCATCAACCGGCAGCACCAGGAGTTCCATGGCCTGGGCCGCAACCCGGTGCAGTTTCCCGAGATCGAGTCCACCTACGACACCGCGGCCGCCCGGGCCGAGGCCGCGCGCTGCTACCGCTGCGACGCCGAGACCGGTACCGCAAACTACGACGTGCGCACCCGCGAGGACATCTTCGTGATGGCGCGCACCAATCCGATCGATGTCCTCACGCAGACTGCGCTGCTGAGGAAGCGACTGCAGACGCGGCCGAATCCGTTCCCGGAGGAACGGCCCGCGACGTTCGACGACCTGATCTTCCTGCCAGCGAACCTGTCACGGCTGGTGATCGACCCGTACCGCGATCACTGCGGCGTGTCGGTCGAGCTGGCGGGGCGGATGAAGCTCGAACTGCCCTATCTCGTTGGCGGGTTCGACGAGGCGCCCGGCCAGGTGCGCGAGGCGGTCGAGCACGGTGTGCGCGAAAGCGGCGTCGCGTACATCGGCCGCACGCGGGCCGACGGTGCGACGCGCTGGATCCAGCTTGCGATCGTGGGCGTGGACCAGCCTGACCCGCAGGCCGATGGCGTGGTGTACATCTGTGAGACCGGGTTCGCCCCGTTCGAGCCGCGCAGGGCGCGCGCCGACCAGATGGTGGGACTCGTGGCGGGTTCCTCGGACCTGGCGCGCGCGATCCCGTTCGCTCTGGATCACGAGCTCGACCTGATGCTGCTCTCCGCGATGCAGCCGATCACCCGCCCGTGGGCGGAGCTGCACGGCCAGCCCGACTTCACCGTGCTGCGCGATGCCGTGAAGCTGATGCGGCAGATGAACCGCGAAGAGGACGTCGACCTGCTCTACTTCGGCGGCGTGCGCTCCGGCACCGACGTGGCGAAGGTCGTCGCGCTCGGGTGCAAGGCGGTGGTGGTCGCCGCCGGGATGGGCTTCGCGGCCGGCGGCGTGGTGCAGGGCGAAGGCCTGCACTTCTACTCCGACGTCGGGGACGCGGAGCGGCGCGACCGCGCGGCGTCGTACCTGCGCGCATTGCGCGAGGAGTGCTCGATCATGGCGCGCTGCACGGGCAAGACCAACGTGCAGAACCTCGAGCCCGAGGACGTCCGCGCGATCACCATCACGACCTCGCGCGCCACCGGCGTCCCGCTGGTCGGGCTGAACAAGGTGCCCGAGGCCGCGTGAAGATCCTGACCTGTCCGATCAACGGACCGCGGCCGGTCTCGGAGTTCGCCTATGCCGGCGAAGTGCGGCCGATGCCGGATCCGGATCGCTGCAGCGACGAGCAGTGGGCCGACTACGTCTTCAACCGCAGCGGCGTGCCTGGCGTGAAGAAGGAGTGGTGGTATCACCTGGCCAGCGGGGTGTGGTTCATCGCCGAGCGTGACACGGTGAAGGACGAGGCGCTGCGCACGTACCTGTGGGGCGAAGGATGAGCGGTCTTCCCGCCGCCGATGAACACTCCCCCCTACCCTTGCGGGCGAGGGTCAGGGCGAGGGGTGCGAAAGGTGCAGGGCTTGCGCAACTCTTCCCACCCTCACCCCAACCCTCTCCCGTCGAGGGAGAGGGGGAACAGCCCGATGTGCGGGCATCGTCGCAGCATGGACGCGACATGGGTTTGCCGTACGTCCCGCTCCCCCTGCGGGAGAGGGTCAGTGTGAGCGGTGGGAAAGGTGCAGGGCTTGCGCATCTGTTGCCACCCTCAACTCAACCCTCTCCCGTCGGGGGAGAGGGAGGACACAACGGCGCATACGGACCTGCGCTGCACGCATGCCGCGTGACTCTGCAGTGCACCCCTCTCCCCTTGCGGGAGAGGGGCGGGGGTGAGGGGTACGCGCACCTTGCCCTTCCCCCCGCCCTCTCCAGTCGCGCGCGCGTCGGCGTGCCCGCGCTCCGGAACATCCGGCCATGACTGCCCGCCTGCCTCCCGTTCCCGGGGAGTGGCTCGACCGCAGCCGTCCGCTGCGCTTCCGCTTCGAAGGTCAGCCGTATGAAGGCTTCGCGGGCGATGTCGTGACCAGTGCGCTGTGGGCCGCGGGCGTGACCACGCTGGGCCGCAGCTTCAAGTATCACCGGCCGCGCGGCGTGCTCTCCGCCGCCAACCACGACGTCAACGCCACCCTTGGCGATGGGCAGAACCTCAACCTGCGCGGCGACGTCCTGCCGCTCGTGGACGGTGCCGACCTGCACCCGGTGAACATCCTCGGCGGCGGGAATCTTCGCAGCGACCTCGGCCGGTTCATCGACAAGCTCTCGCCGTTCCTGCCGGTCGGCTTCTACTACAAGACGTTCTTCCGGCCGAAGTGGGCCGCACCGCACTGGGAGCGCTTCTTCCGCTCCGTGACCGGGCTGGGCCGCGTCAACTTCGATGCGCCGCGCGTCTACACGCCCAAGCGTTACGACTTCCGTGACGTCCTGGTAATCGGTGCCGGCCCGTCCGGCCTGGCTGCAGCGATCACCGCTGCCAGGGCAGGCGCATCCGTGCTCGTCGTGGACGAGAACGCGCGCGCCGGCGGCAGCCTCGGCTACGCACGCGGCGGCGGCGACCACAACCTCGGCAAGCTCGGCGCGCTGCTGTCCGAGGCGCGCGGCCTGGCCAACCTCGAGATCCGCACCGGGACCCAGGCCGCCGGCTACTACGCCGACCACTGGATTCCATTGCTGGACGGGCAGCGCATCACCAAGCTGCGTGCCCGCGCGGTGGTGGTGGCGAGCGGCGTGTTCGAGCAGCCGGCCGTGTTCCGCAACAACGATGTGCCAGGCGTGATGCTCGCTTCAGCCGCGCAGCGCCTGGTGTATCGGTACGCGGTGAAGCCGGCGAGCAAGGTCGTGGTGCTGACCGCGAATCGCGAGGGCTACGAAGCCGCGCTCGACCTGCAGCGCTTCGCGGTCGAGGTCGCCGCGGTCATCGACCTGCGCGCTCAGCCGGACGAATGCGAAGCCGTGCGCACAGTGCGCGAGACGAACATCGAAGTCATTCCTGGACACTGTATCCGGGAGGTGGTGGCGCGGCAGGGGCGCGTGAGCGCCGCCGTGGTCTGTGCGCTCGGCCCCCAGGGAGAGCCAGACGCTGGCCGCGCCCGCACCATCCTCTGCGACGGCGTGCTGATGAGCGTGGGCTTCTCGCCCGCGGCCAATCTCCTGTACCAGGCCGGTACGAAGATGCGCTACGACAGCGGGATCGAGCAGTTCGTCCCCGCGACGCTACCGGCTGGCGTGTTTGCTGCGGGCCGGGTGAACGGCGTCTACGAGCTGAACGAGCGGATCCGCGATGGCGAGCGTGCGGGACTCGAGGCCGCACGCAGCCTCGGCAAGGCGGTCGGTGCGTTGCCGATGGTTGCACCGGAGAAGCGCTGCCCGACGCATCCCTATCCGTTCGTACCGCACCCGCTGGGCAAGAACTTCGTCGACTTCGACGAGGACCTGCAGCTGGCCGACTTCTTCAACGCCGCCAAGGAGGGCTTCGACAACATCGAGCTGCTCAAGCGCTACTCGACCGTCGGGATGGGCCCGAGCCAGGGCAAGCACTCGAACATGAACGCCGTGCGGATCCTGGCGAGAATCCGGGGCGAACCGATCGAGCGGGTCGGCACGACCACCGCGCGCCCGTTCTTCCATCCGGTGCCCATGTCGCACCTCGCCGGCCGCGGCTTCACGCCGGTGCGGCGCACGCCGCTGCACAGCCGTCACGAGCAGGCGGGTGCCGTCTGGATGCAGGCCGGCAACTGGCTGCGCCCCGAGTACTACGCGCGCACCGGGCAGGACAAGGCGGCGTGCGTGCGCGACGAAGTGCGTGCCGTGCGCAGCGGGGTGGGCCTGATCGACGTCGGCACGCTGGGCAAGATGGACCTCTTCGGTCCCGATGCGGCGGCCTTCCTCGAGCGCGTGTACACCGGCCGCTTCGCCAACCTGAAGACCGGCATGACGCGCTACGCGGTGATGCTCGACGAATCCGGCGTCGTCATCGACGACGGCGTGGTCGCGCGCCTCGGCGAGCAACAGTTCTACTTCACCACGACGACCACCGGCTCGGCCACGGTCTACCGCGAGCTCACCCGCCTGAACACGATGTGGGGCATGCAGATCGGTGTCGTGAACGTCACCGGCGCGTACTGCGGGATGAACCTGGCCGGCCCGCGCTCGCGGGACGTCCTGCAGCCGCTCACCGCGATCGACCTCTCGCACGAGGCGTTTCCGTACCTCGCCGTGCGCGAAGGCGAGGTCGCCGGCGTTCCCGTGCGCATCCTGCGCGTGGGCTTCGTGGGCGAGATGGGCTACGAGATACACGTGCGCGCCGAGCACGCCGGGCACCTCTGGGACGCGATGATGCAGGCCGGCGCCAGCGTGGGCATTTATCCGTTCGGTGTCGAGGCGCAGCGCGTGCTGCGGCTGGAGAAGGGCCACATCATCATCGGGCAGGACACCGACGGGCTGACGACGCCGTTCGAGGCCGGACTCGAATGGGCCGCGCGCATGGACAAGCCGTTCTTCATCGGCCAGCGCAGCCTCAAGGTCGTCGCCCAGCGTCCGCGTCGCCAGAAGCTGGTCGGCTTCACGCTGCCTGCCGGCCTCAGAGGGCCGGCACCGAAGGAATGCCATCTCGTGATCCGAAACGGCGAGATCGCCGGCCGGGTGACGAGCATCACGCTCAGCGAGGCCCTGGGCCACCACGTCGGCCTCGCCTACGTCGTCCCCGACCTGGCCGCGGAAGGCACGCGCTTCAACATCCGCGCCGACGGCGGCGCCATGGTCGAGGCGACCGTCGTGAAGACGCCGTTCTACGATCCTGCCGGCGACCGGCAGAAGGCTTGAGGTGACGCCATGATCCGAGTCAGTCCGCTCCAGCCCGCGCTCGATGCGCTCGACTTCGAATGGACCGGGATCGAGGGCATGCAGGCACCGCTGCGGCGCCGGTCGGCAAATCCGGCGCGCACCATCACGCTCGCCGACGCGAGCTGCCTGGTGCGGATGGGTGTGAAGGGGCCGGGCGCCGAGCAGTGGCTCGCTTCGCAGGATGTGAGCGTGCTCCCGGGCATCAACCAGTGGACGCGCAGCCCGGACGGCGCGCTGGTCGCGCGGCTGGCCCGCAGCGAGTTCTTCATCGAGGACCGCATCGGCGGCAGCACCGTGGCGCGCCTGCGCGAGGTGCTCCAGCCCGCGCCCGGCATTTATCCCGTGCTGCGCCAGGACGCGGCCCTGATCCTGCATGGCGAGCGTGTCAACGACCTGCTGGTGCAGGTGTGCAACGTCGATTTCAGGGCCTGGGCGCTGGCGGAGCAGACCGTCGTGATGACCTCCATGGTCGGGGTGTCGGTGCTGGTCGCCTGGTACGCGCACGCGGGCATGCCCTGCTACCGCATCTGGTGCGACGGCACCTTCGGAACGTACTTGTGGGAGACGCTGCTGGAGATCGCAGTGGAACTGGGGGGCGGTGCGGCGGGCCTGGAAGGGCTGCTGCCGGGCGTGCCCGCGATTCGATCGTAACGGTGACGCAGGGAGAGAAGCGAAATGACGCCGGCAGAAGCGAAGAAGTGGCTCAAGGACAACGACATCAAGTTCATCCTGGCGCAGTTCGTGGACATCCACGGGTCGGCGAAGGCCAAGGCGGTGCCCGCGCAGCACCTCGACATGGTGCTCAGCGACGGGGCGGGATTCGCCGGATTCGCGCTGTGGGGGTTCGGCATGGGGCCGCAGGGCCCGGACTACATGGCGGTGGGCGATCTCTCCACGCTGATGCCGATTCCCTGGATGCCGGGCTTCGCGCGGCTGGCCACCTACGGCCACGTCAACGGCAAGACCTATCCCTACGACAGCCGCGTGGCGCTGAAGACGCAGCTGGACAAGCTGGCCGCGAAGGGCATGACGATGTTCACCGGGATCGAGCCGGAGTTCATGCTGCTCAAGCGCCGCGGTGACGGTTCGGTCGGACCCTGTGACGACACCGACACGCTGGAGAAGCCCTGCTACGACTACAAGGGGCTGGCGCGCAGCGCCGCGTTCCTCGACCGGCTCGTGACCTGCCTGCAGCCGGTCGGCATCGACGTCTACCAGATCGACCACGAGGACGCGAACGGGCAGTTCGAGGTCAACTTCACCTACGCCGATGCGCTCACCTCGGCCGACCGCTACGTGTTCTTCAAGATGGCGGCCTCGGAGATCGCCAACCAGATGGGCATGATCGCCACGTTCATGCCCAAGCCCTTCTCCAATCGCACGGGCACCGGCGCGCACTTCCACATCTCCATCGGCGACGCCAAGAGCAAGAACGTGTTCCACGACGACAGCGACAAGCGCGGGCTGGGGCTGTCGAAGACCGGGTACTACTTCCTCGGCGGGCTGCTCAAGCACGCGCGCGGGCTGACCGCGCTGTGCGCGCCGTCGGTCAATTCATACAAGCGGCTGGTGGTGGGACGCGCACTGTCGGGCGCCACGTGGGCGCCGGCGTACATCACCTACGGCAACAACAACCGGACCTGCATGGTGCGCGTGCCCTACGGCCGGCTCGAGATGCGCCTGCCGGACGGATCGTGCAATCCGTACCTGGCCACCATCGGCATGCTGGCGGCGGGACTCGACGGGATCGAGAACAAGATCGATCCGGGTGAGCCGAACAACACCAACCTCTACGAGTGGTCGAGCGAGCAGCTCAAGGAGGCGGGCATCGGCGTGCTGCCGCAGAATCTCAACGAGTCGCTCGACGCGCTGGAGGCGGACAAGCTGCTGTGCGAGGCACTGGGCAACGACCTGGCCCGGGAGTTCCTGCGGCTCAAGCGCATGGAATGGGTGGAGTACCAGCGCCACGTCTCGGGCTGGGAAGTGGAGCGTTACCTGGAGTTCTTCTGAGCACGATGGCGCGCTCGGACGGATCGGGCAAGCGGGCGGTTCGCGGCAAGGGCGCGGCCGCTCCCGGGGCCAGTCGCGCCGCGCCTGCCGATGCGGTGCCGCTCGGGCCGCCGGACGCGGCTGCTGATGCGTCCCTGCCCGCTGCACCGACCGACCGGAGCCTCGAGCGCTACCTGGGCAACGTCATCCGCGACCTGCGCCAGCGCGATCACCTGACCATCGCGGACGTCTCCAGCCAGGCCGGCATCAGCCGCGGCATGCTGTCCAAGATCGAGAACGGCCAGGCCGCCACCAGCCTGGACACGCTCTCGCGCATCGCCCAGGCGCTGGGCGTCTCGCTCGCCCACCTGTTCCGGGACTACAACGTCCCGTCCGGCGGTGCGCAGCTGGTGAAGGCACAGGACGGCATGGAAGTCGTCCGGCGCGGCACCCGCCGCGGCCACACCTATCACCTGCTGGCCTACGACAAGGGGCCGCGCAAGACCTTCGAGCCGTTCCTCATCACGATGGACGACGCTTCGGAGGTGTTCCCCAGCTTCGAGCATCCCGGCACCGAGTTCATCTACATGCTCAAGGGGAAGATCGAGTACCGGCATGGCCGGCAGACCTACGTGCTCGAGCCCGGCGATTCGCTGACCTTCCGCGGCGACGTCCCCCACGGCCCGGAAAAGCTGCTCGAACTGCCGATCCACTTCCTCTCGATTATCATCTACGGTCCGTCCGACCTGGGCTGACCGTCTCCCATTGCTGCGCGCGCAGGGGCGGGGGAACCGGCCGGGACGCCACTCACCCTCGACGACCCATGCAAACCGACATCGAAATCGCCCAGCAGGCGAAGCTGCGCCGGATCACCGAGCTGGCGCAGGACCGCCTCGGCATCCCCGACGAAGCCCTCGAGCCCTACGGCCACTACAAGGCCAAGATCTCGCTCGAATACCTGGATTCGCTGAAGTCCCGGCCGGACGGGAAGCTCATCCTGGTCACCGCCATCAGCCCCACGCCCGCCGGCGAGGGCAAGACGACGACCAGCGTCGGCCTGGGCGATGCGCTCAACCGCATCGGCAAGAAGACCGTCATCTGCCTGCGCGAGCCGTCACTCGGACCGGTGTTCGGGATCAAGGGCGGGGCCGCGGGCGGCGGCCACGCGCAGGTGGTGCCGATGGAGGACATCAACCTCCACTTCACCGGCGACTTCAACGCCATCGGGCTGGCCAACAACCTGCTGGCGGCGATGGTGGACAACCACATCCACCACGGCAACGAGTTGGGCATCGACGTGCGCCGCATCACCTGGCGGCGCGTGGTGGACATGAACGACCGCGCGCTGCGCGAGATCGTGGTCTCGCTGGGCGGCCCGGCCAACGGCTATCCGCGCCAGGACGGCTTCGACATCGTGGTGGCCTCCGAGATCATGGCGATCTTCTGCCTGTCGACTTCGATGAAGGACCTCAGGCAGCGGCTGGGCAACATCGTGGTGGGCTACACCCGCGACCAGAAGCCGGTCCGCGCGCGCGACCTCAAGGCCGACGGCGCCATGACGGTGCTGCTCAAGGACGCGCTCAAGCCCAACCTCGTGCAGACGCTGGAGAACAACCCAGCGATCCTGCACGGCGGGCCGTTCGCCAACATCGCGCACGGCTGCAACTCGGTGATCGCGACCAAGGCCGGGCTCAAGCTGGCCGACTACGTGGTGACCGAGGCCGGCTTCGGCGCCGACCTGGGCGCGGAGAAGTTCGTCGACATCAAGTGCCGCAAGTCGGGCCTGCGTCCAAGCGCGGTGGTGATCGTGGCCACCTTGCGGGCGCTCAAGTTCCACGGCGGGGTCGAGCTCAAGGAGCTCAACCAGGAGAACCTGGCGGCGCTGGAGAAGGGCATCGCCAACCTGGAGCGGCACGTCAACAACGTGCGCAACCACTTCGGTCTGCCCTGCGTGATCTCGATCAACCACTTCACCTACGACACGCCGGCGGAGATCGAGCTGCTCAAGCGCAAGATGGCGCACCACGAGGCGCCGGTGGTGGTGGCGCGCCACTGGGCCGAGGGCGGCAAGGGCGCCGAGGACGTGGCCCGTGCCCTGGTCAGCCTGATCGAGCGGGTGCCCGCCGACTTCCGCTTCACCTATGAGGACGACCTGCCGCTGTGGGACAAGATGCGGGCGATCGCGACCAAGATCTACGGCGCGGCGGACGTGACCGCCGACTCGAAGGTGCGCGCGCAGATCAGGAAGCTGGAGGAGGACGGCTACGGCCGCTATCCGGTCTGCGTCGCCAAGACGCAGTATTCGTTCTCCACCGACCCGTCGCTGCGCGGCGCGCCCTCCGGCCACACCGTGAACGTGCGCGAGGTGCGCCTGTCGGCGGGTGCCGAGTTCGTGGTGATGATCTGCGGCGACATCATGACCATGCCGGGCCTGCCCAAGGTGCCGTCGGCCGAGAGGATCGACATCACCGAAGACGGCAAGGTCGTTGGCCTGTTCTGACTCCGCCCCCCGAACAGCGTATCCAGCACACGGTCCCCTCTCCCCTTGCGGGAGAGGGACAGGGTGAGGGGTAAACGCAGCACCACAACCCATGCCGAAAGCCACCCCATCCCGTCCCAAGCTCACTCAGCTCGGTCACGCTGCACAGCGTCCCGCGAGCCCCGAGGCCGCCTTGCTGGAGCGCGTGCCCAACGAGCACGCCGACGCCGACTACCTCGTGCGCTTCGCCGCGCCCGAGTTCACCACGCTGTGCCCGATCACCGGCCAGCCCGACTTCGCGCACCTGGTGATCGACTACGTGCCGCAGAAGTGGCTGGTGGAGAGCAAATCGCTCAAGCTCTACCTGGGCAGCTTCCGCAACCACGGCGGGTTCCACGAGGCCACCACGCTCACGATCGCCAAGCGCCTGGTCGAGGTGCTGAAGCCCAAGTGGCTGAGGATCGGCGGCTACTGGTATCCGCGCGGCGGCATGCCGATCGACGTGTTCTGGCAGACCGGCGCACCGCCCCGCGGCGTGTGGATCCCCGAGCAGGGCGTGCCGGGCTATCGGGGCCGATAAAGCCAGAGCGCTCACCGCCAGGGACGCGCCGTAAACCCGGACAAGCAACTGCGCCAAGCCCGTTCAGGCAGCGCGCTTTTGCTTTTCCTTGGCGTCCTTCGCGTCCCTGGCGGCGAGAGGTTGGTCTTTCCGTGCATTCCAGCCCACCGCAAAAAAAAAGGGCGCTCCGAAGAGCGCCCTTGGAACCGGCGGTTGCCCACCGGAGGAGGAGACAAACCCGACAAACCCTTACATGTGGTAGGCGCGCTCGCCGTGCTGGCTCTCGTCCAGACCCTCGCGCTCCTGCTCTTCGGGCACCCGCAGCCCGATGACCACATCGACGATCTTGAAGCCGACGAAGGCGACCACGCCCGACCACACCAGGGTGGTGACCACGCCGGTCAGCTGGATCATGAACTGGCTGCTGATCGAGAAGTCCGGGTTCGCGGCGTTGGTCACGTAGTCCCACACACCGGTGCCACCCAGGGACGGCGCGGCGAAGATGCCGGTGCCCAGGGCGCCCAGGATCCCGCCGACGCAGTGCACGCCGAACACGTCGAGCGAGTCGTCGTAGCCCAGCTTGGCCTTGAGCCAGGTCACCGCCCAGAGGCAGACCAGGCCCGCGATGGCACCCAGGACGATCGCGCCCATCGGACCCACGAAGCCGCAGGCCGGGGTGATCGCGACCAGGCCGGCGATCGCACCGGAGGCCAGGCCCAGCATGGTGGGCTTGCCGCGGAAGATCCACTCGCCGAACATCCAGGCCAGTGCCGCGCCGGCAGTCGCCAGGTGCGTGTTCACCATTACCATCGAGGCCAGACCGGTGGCTTCCAGGTTGGAGCCGACGTTGAAGCCGAACCAGCCCACCCACAGCAGCGCCGCGCCGATGAAGGTCATCGTCAGCGAGTGGGGCGGCATGGCTTCGCGGCCGTAGCCGATCCGCTTGCCGATCACCAGCGCACCCACCAGCCCGGCGATGCCCGCGTTGATGTGCACCACCGTGCCGCCGGCGAAGTCCAGCGCGCCCTTGGCCCACAGCCAGCCCGCACCCGCGGTGACCTTCTCCAGGCTGGCCGCATCGGTGATCGCATCGGGACCGTCCCAGAACCAGACCATGTGCGCGATCGGCAGGTAGGAGAACGTGAACCAGATCACCATGAACAGCAGCACCGCGGAGAACTTCACCCGCTCGGCGAACGCGCCCACGATCAGGGCTGGCGTGATGGCGGCGAACGTGAGCTGGAAGATCACGTAGACGTACTCGGGGATGACGACGCCCTTGCTGAACGTCGCGGCCAGTGTGTCCGGCGTGACGCCATGCAGGAACAACTTGCTGAAGCCGCCGAAGAACGCATTGCCGCCCGTGAACGCCACCGAGTAGCCGTAGATGGCCCACAGGATGGACAGCAGCGAGAAGGTGGCGAACACCTTCATCAGCATGGCCAGCATGTTCTTCGTGCGCACCATGCCGCCGTAGAACAGTGCCAGGCCGGGGATGGTCATCAGGATGACCAGCACGGTTGCCGTCATCATCCACGCCGTGTCGCCCTTGTTGGGCGTGGGCGCAGCGGCCGGGGCGGCGGCGGCAGGTTCTGCGGCAGGCGCCGCGGCATCCGCGGCCGGAGCCGCTGCCGCGGGCGCGGCTGCTGCCGGCTCGGCTGGCTTTTCCTCCGCCAGCACCGGACCGGTGAATGCGACCGCGCCGAGCAGCGCGGCCATCATCAAGAGTCTCTTCATTTGTCCTCGTCTCCCTTACAGCGCTTCCGCGCCGGTCTCGCCGGTGCGGATGCGGATGGCTTGCTGCAGGTCGAACACGAAGACCTTGCCGTCACCGATCTTGCCGGTGTTGGCGGACTTCTCGATGGCTTCGATGACCTGATCGAGCAACTCGTCCTTGATGGCCACTTCGATCTTCACCTTCGGCAGAAAGTCGACGACGTACTCTGCCCCCCGGTACAGCTCGGTGTGCCCCTTCTGCCTTCCGAAGCCCTTGACCTCGGTGACGGTGATGCCCTGCACGCCGATGGCAGACAGGGCCTCCCGCACCTCGTCAAGCTTGAAAGGCTTGATGATGGCGGTTACGAATTTCATGATCTCCCTTCCTCGGGAACGGTTGCGGTTGAACGAACGCGGCGCCTGGTCCGGATGCCTGTCTGGGGCTGAGGGCACCACGCAGCTTGCGTCGGAACTTCTGCCTACACTGCCGGTACTCGATGCTGCATAGCAGCGCACGAGCCCTTTACGCATTTCCTGTGCCTGCGAGAAAAACATATATAATCATGAAGTTGTAGAATGTATCAGGGCCTTCCCGCGATTTTGATGCACCGTGCGAGTGCGGTCCGCATGGCCATTTGCACTGTTGTGGTGCGTTGCGGATGGCGGGAGCGGCTGCAACCAACCCGGTACACTGGCGCTCAAAAGGAGAACCGAATGTCCAAGCAGGATGTGCTCGAACAGATCCAGCGCCGGATCGGCGAGGTGCTGGCGCAGAGTCCGGCGCGCGACGTCGAGGCCAACCTGAAGGCCATGACCACCGCATTCTTCGCGCGCCTCGACCTGGTGACGCGGGAGGAGTTCGACGTCCAGCGCCAGGTGCTGTTGCGCACGCGCGAGAAGCTGGAACAACTCGAGGCCCGGTTGGCGCAGCTGGAAGGGCGTTCGGCGCCGGGTTCGGGACAACCCTGAGCCGGCCGCCCTCGTTCAGGGCCGCTGACGGATTCGCTGAAAAAGCCTCGCCTTGCGGGCCGATGCCATCTGCTAGACTCGCGCCCCTGTTGGAGTGGATGGATGGCTGACGGCAACGATCATCCGGCCCACGCGCCGGCGGTCTATTCGAGCACGGCGATCGTGCTGCACTGGCTCGTGGCCGTGCTGATCTTCGCCGCCTTCGCGCTCGGCCTGTACATGGTCGAGCTCAAGCTCAGTCCCACCAAGCTGAAGCTGTACTCCTGGCACAAGTGGCTCGGGGTCACGATCTGGCTGCTGGTGGTGCTGCGGCTGCTCTGGCGGGCAACCCATCGGCCGCCTCCGCTGCCGGACATGCCGCGCTGGCAGGTGCTGGCCGCTGCCGCGACGCACTGGCTGCTGTACGCGCTGGTGATCGTCATTCCGATCTCGGGCTGGCTGTTCAGCTCGGCCTCGGGGTTTCCGGTGGTCTACCTGGGGCTGGTGCAGCTGCCCGACCTGGTCGGCAAGGACAAGGCGCTCGCCGAGGTGCTGCAGGAAGTGCACGAGACGTTGAACTGGATCATGCTCGCCGTGGTCATCGTCCACGTGGTCGCCGCGATCAAGCATCACCTGGTCGACCGCGACACCGTGCTCCACCGCATGCTGCCCCTGTTGCCGCACCCGTCCCGGAAGCCATGACCATGTACCGACTGCTCTGCTCCGCCCTGCTCTTCGCCCTGGCCTGCACGCCCGCATTCGCACAGCGCATCACCGCCATCGATCCCGCGAAGAGCGAGATCAAGTACGTGTCCAAGCAGATGAACGTGCCGGTCGAGGGCCGCTTCCGCAAGTTCGACGCGAAGCTCGACTTCGATCCGGCCCGACCGGCCGCTGCCAAGGCCGAGATCGACGTCGACCTGAACAGCATCGACACCGGCAGCACCGAGGCCGACACCGAGGTCAAGAGCAAGGGATGGTTCAACATCGCGGTGTTCCCGACCGCGAAGTTCGTCGCCACATCGGTCAAACCGGCCGGCGCGGGCCGCTTCGAGGTGACGGGAAAGCTCACGATCAAGGGCAAGGGCGTCGATGTCACCGCACCCGTGGCCGTGAAGCAGGAGGGCGGCAGCACCGTGTTCGAGGGCGGCTTCACGCTGCTGCGGATGCAATACGGCATCGGCGAGGGCGTGTGGTCGGACACCGATACCGTGGCCAACGAGGTGCAGGTGCGTTTCCGCCTTGTCGGCGTGGCGAAGAAGTAGCAGTTCCCTTTCCTACCGGAGACAACACAATGCTCAAGAACACCCTGCCCGTCCTGCTGATCGGCGCCGCCCTGGCCGCGCCCGCGTATGCCGCCGACTCCTACACGGTGGACTCGCGCCACACCTATCCCCAGTACGAGATCAACCACCTCGGCTTCTCGACCCAGCGCGGCCGCTTCAACGAGACCAGCGGCAAGATCACGCTGGACCGCGCGGCCAAGACCGGGACGGTGGCGATCGTCATCAAGGCCGCCTCGATCGACACCGGGCTGGAGAAGTGGGACGAGCACATGAAGAGCGAGGATTTCTTCAACGCCGGCAAGTTCCCCGAGATCACCTTCAAGGCCGACAAGATCGTCTTCGACGGCGACAAGCCGGCCTCGGTGCCCGGCCAGTTCACCCTGCTCGGCGTGACCAAGCCGGTGACGCTGACCATCACCAGCTTCGGCTGCGGCCCGCACCCCATCAACAAGAAGGAAGTGTGCGGGGCGGATGCCAGCGCCACCATCAAGCGTTCCGAGTTCGGCATGACCAAGTACCTGCCGGGCATCGGCGACGAGGTCAAGCTCGTCATCAACATCGAGTCCTTCAAGGACTGACGCGATCCTTCCCCTCTCCCCTTGCGGGAGCGGGATGGAGCAAGGGGTACCAGGGAAAGGGGCGCTGCGGCGCCCCTTTTTGTCTGGCGGATGGTGGTAAGGTAGGGCCGCTCGCATGCCACCCGCGTGCGGCTTCACCGCGCTGAACCGAACCCATGTCCCTCGCCGTCGTCTACAGCCGCGCCCTGTCGGGAATGGATGCGCCGCTGGTGACGGTGGAAGTGCACCTGGGCAACGGGCTGCCAAGCTTCACCATCGTCGGCCTGCCCGAGGCCGAGGTGAAGGAGGCGCGCGACCGTGTGCGCGCCGCGCTCCAGAACGCACGCTTCGAGTTTCCCGCCCGGCGCATCACCGTCAACCTCGCGCCCGCGGATCTGCCCAAGGAAGGCGGCCGCTTCGACCTGCCGATCGCGATCGGCATCCTCGCCGCATCGCGCCAAGTGCCGGCCGAGCAGCTCGACCGCTACGAGTTCGCCGGCGAGCTCGCGCTCACCGGGGATTTGCGCGCCATTCGCGGTGCGCTGGCGATGACCTATCGTGCGCACGAATCAGGGCGGGCGTTCATCCTGCCTTCGGTGAGCGCGTCGGAAGCCGCGCTGGTGAGCGCCGCACGGGTCCTGCCAGCGGACTCGCTGCTGCAGGTCTGTGCCCACCTCGCGGGCCAGGAGCCGCTGCAGGTGCTGCGCCCATCCCCGGCAGGCGCGCTGGCCGCGTATCCGGACTTGGGCGAGGTGAAAGGGCAGGCGCAGGCCAAGCGCGCGCTGGAGATCGCCGCTGCCGGCGCGCACAGCCTGCTGATGACCGGCTCGCCGGGGACCGGCAAGACGATGCTCGCCGAGCGCTTGCCCGGCATCCTGCCGCCCATGACCGACGAGGAGGCGCTCGAGTCGGCAGCGCTGCAATCGCTGGGCAGCAGCGGCTTCCGGGCGCAGGACTGGAAGCGCCGGCCGTTCCGCTCCCCCCATCACACTGCATCTGCCGCCGCGCTGGTCGGCGGAGGCAGCGTGCCGCGACCGGGCGAAGTCTCGATGGCGATGCACGGCGTGCTGTTCCTCGACGAGCTCCCGGAGTTCGATCGCGACGTGCTGGAGGTGCTGCGCGAGCCGCTCGAGTCCGGCCGCATCACCATCTCGCGTGCCGCACGCCAGGCCGACTTCCCGGCGCGCTTCCAGCTCATCGCGGCCATGAATCCCTGCCCGTGCGGATACCTCGGCCACTACTCGGGCAAGTGCCGCTGCACGCCCGACCAGGTCGCGCGCTACCGCCGCAAGATCTCGGGTCCGCTGCTCGATCGCATCGACCTGCAGCTGGAGGTGCCGTCGGTGCACCCGGACGAGATGGCAGCCCGCGCCGGCGGCGAAGCCAGCGCGCCGGTGCGCGAGCGCGTGACCCGTGCGCGCGACCGGCAGCTTGCGCGCCAGGGCGTGCCGAACGCGCGCCTCGGTCCGAAGGAGATCGACGCGTTCGCGGCGCTCGACGCGACCGGGGAGCAGATCCTCAAGCAGGCGGTGACGCGCTTCGCACTGTCGGGGCGCGCCTATCATCGCGTGCGCAAGGTCGCACGCACCATCGCGGACCTGGCAGGCGCTGATGCGATCGCGCCGGCGCACGTGGCCGAGGCCGTGCAGTACCGGCGCGCCGAGCAGTTCGAGGCGTGACCGCCGACACCGGAAGGAGAGCCGTGAAGGAACTGGAAAGCTGGCGCGAGGAGCAGCGCTCCGCGTACCTGTACCGCCTGCTGGCGCAGATCGAGGCGGGCGCGCCGCGCGCGCGGCTGTTCACCGAGCTGGCGAAGGAGGCGGAGGAGCAATCCGGGATCTGGGCCCAGGCTGCCATGCGCAAGGGCGCTGCACAGCCGGGGGCATTCCGCCCCGATGTGCGCACCAGGCTGGTAGCCGCGATGACCCGCCGGCTGGGGCCGCGTGCCATGCGCAGCATCCTGGCGGCGATGAAGGTGCGCGGGATGTCGGTCTACTCCGGCGCGCATCCCGGCCACCCCATGCCGCAGGCGGGCGGCGGTCCGGAACGGCGGCATCGCGGCCTGGCCAGCGGTGGCAACCTGCGCGCGGGCGTGTTCGGCGTGAACGACGGGCTCGTGTCCAACGCCAGCCTGATCCTCGGCGTGGCGGGCGCGCATGCGGATCCGAACGTCATCCTGCTCTCCGGCGTGGCCGGACTGCTCGCGGGCGCCTTCTCGATGGCCGCGGGCGAGTACGTATCGGTGCGCTCGCAGCGCGAGATGTACGAGTACCAGATCGGCCTGGAGAAGGAGGAGCTGGCCCAGTACCCGGAGGAGGAGGCGGCCGAGCTCGCGCTGATCTACGAGGCGCGCGGGCTCGATGCGGTCAAGGCGAAGGAGCTGGCCGACAGCATGATCGCCGATCCCGACAAGGGGCTCGACGCGCTGGCCCGCGAGGAGCTGGGCCTGAATCCCGACGAGCTGGGCTCGCCGTGGGGCGCCGCGACCTTCTCGTTCGTGTCGTTCGCCATCGGCGCCATCATCCCGGTGCTGCCGTTCCTGATGTTGCGCACCGGGGGTGCGCTGCCCGCTTCGATCGCCGCGACCGCCACCGCGCTGTTCGCGGTCGGCGCGATGCTGTCGTTGTTCACCGGCCGCCAGGCATGGCTGGGCGGCATGCGCATGCTGCTCATCGGCGGTGCTGCCGGCGCGGTGACGTACCTGATCGGGGGCCTCCTGGGCGTGGGTTTGTCATAGGGGTGTAAATGCGACCGACGCCGGACCCGCGTTTGCGCGGCGCGACGGCCCGGGAGTATCATTTGCTTGCGCCGATTTGATCGCAGCTTGCGGGCGCGTAAAAAATGTCGCTAAAGCGCGGGGGAACGACAACCGAACCCGACCGCTTTCGCGGCCGGGTTTTTTGTTTTCTGGCAACGCTCCCATGCCGACTGACCGCATCCACCTCCTCCACGAAGCCCTCCGCCGCCGCATCCTGATCCTGGACGGCGCCATGGGCACCATGATCCAGGGCCACCGGCTGGAGGCACATCACTACCACGGCAACCTGTTCCACGACCACGCCTGCGACCAGAAGGGCAACAACGACCTGCTCACGCTGACGCAGCCGAGGATCATCCAGGCGATCCACGCCGGCTACCTCGAGGCTGGTGCCGACATCCTCGAGACCAACACCTTCAACGCCACGCGCATCGCCATGGCCGACTACGGCATGCAGGAGCGCGCGCGCGAGCTCAACCTGCAGGGTGCGCGCCTGGCGCGCGAGGTCGCCGACGAATTCACCGCGCGCGAGCCGCACAAGCCGCGCTTCGTCGCCGGCGTGCTGGGGCCCACCAACCGCACCGCGTCGATCTCGCCGGACGTGAACGACCCCGGCGCACGCAACGTCGGCTTCGACGAGCTGGTGGCCGCTTACCTCGAGGCGATCGACGGACTGGTTCAGGGCGGGGCGGACGTGCTGCTGGTCGAGACCATCTTCGACACGCTCAACGCCAAGGCCGCGGTGTTTGCCATCGACGACTACTTCGAGCGCCACCAGGCGTGGCTGCCGGTGATGATCTCCGGCACGATTACGGACCGCTCCGGCCGCACCCTGTCGGGCCAGACCGTCGGGGCGTTCTGGAATTCGATGTCGCACGCGCGTCCGCTCTCGATCGGGCTGAACTGCGCGCTCGGCGCGAAGGATCTGCGCCCGCACATCGAGGAGCTCGCGGCGATCGCCGATACGCACACCTCGCTGCACCCCAACGCGGGGCTGCCAAACGAGATGGGCGAGTACGACGAGTCGCCCGGGTACATGGCCTCGATCCTGCGCGAGTTCGCGCGCGAGGGCTTCCTCAACATCGTCGGCGGCTGCTGCGGCACGACCCCGGCGCACATCCGCGCGATCGCGGCAGCGGTGGAGGACTGCGCGCCGCGGGTGGTGCCGCAGGTGCCGAAGCGGCTGCGCCTCTCGGGCCTGGAGCCGCTCAACGTCGGCGACGACTCGCTGTTCGTGAACGTGGGCGAGCGCACCAACGTCACCGGCTCCAAGGCCTTCGCGCGGCTGATCCTGAACGGCAACTACGCCGAGGCGCTGTCCGTGGCGCGCCAGCAGGTCGAGAACGGCGCGCAGGTGATCGACGTGAACATGGACGAGGCCTTGCTGGAGTCGAAGGCGGCCATGCACACGTTCCTCAACCTGGTCGCCTCGGAGCCGGACATCTCGCGCGTGCCGGACATGATCGACTCCAGCAAGTGGAGCGTGATCGAGGCGGGGCTCAGGTGCCTGCAGGGCAAGTGCGTGGTCAACTCGATCAGCCTGAAGGAGGGCGAGGCCGAGTTCCTGCGCCAGGCGAAGCTGGTGCGCCGCTACGGTGCTGCGGCCATCGTCATGGCCTTCGACGAGCAGGGCCAGGCCGACACGCTGCAGCGGCGGATCGAGATCTGCACCCGGGCGTACCACCTGCTCACCCGCGACGCCGGCTTCCCGCCCGAGGACATCATCTTCGATCCCAACATCTTCGCCATCGCGACCGGGATCGAGGAGCACAACCGCTACGCCATCGACTTCATCGAAGCCACCCGCCAGATCAAGGCGGCGCTGCCGCACGCGAAGATCAGCGGCGGGGTGTCCAACATCTCCTTCTCGTTCCGCGGCAACGATCCGGTGCGCGAGGCGATCCACACCGCCTTCCTGTACCACGCGATCCAGGCCGGCATGACCATGGGCATCGTGAACGCCGGGCAGCTGGGGGTGTACGAGGAGATCGACAAGGATCTGCGCGAGCGCGTCGAGGACGTGCTGTTCGACCGCCGGCCGGACGCGACCGAGCGCCTGGTGACCTTCGCCGAGGGTTACAAGCGCGAGGGCAAGCAGGCGGTCGAGGATCTCGCGTGGCGCCGCGGGACGGTGCAGGAGCGGCTGACGCACGCATTGGTGCGCGGGATCGACACCTGGATCGTCGAGGACACCGAGGAGGCGCGATGTGGGTACGAGCGCCCCATCCAGGTGATCGAAGGGCCGCTCATGGATGGCATGAACGTCGTGGGCGACCTGTTCGGGGCCGGCAAGATGTTCCTGCCGCAGGTGGTCAAGTCCGCGCGCGTGATGAAGCAGGCGGTGGCCCACCTGGTGCCCTACATCGAGGCCGAGAAGCAGCGCACCGGCGGCGTCTCCAGGCCCAAGGGCAAGATCGTCATCGCGACCGTCAAGGGCGACGTCCACGACATCGGCAAGAACATCGTCACCGTCGTGCTCCAGTGCAACAACTTCGACGTGGTCAACCTCGGCGTGATGGTGCCGGCCGAGAGGATCCTGCAGACCGCGCGCGAGGAGAACGCGGACATCATCGGCCTGTCCGGGCTCATCACCCCGTCGCTGGAGGAGATGGTCCACGTGGCGCGCGAGATGCAGCGGCAGGGCTTCGACATCCCGTTGCTGATCGGCGGCGCCACCACCTCGCGCGTGCACACCGCGGTGAAGATCGAGCCGAACTACCAGGCGCCGGTGCTGTGGGTGCCGGACGCCTCCCGCAGCGTGGGCGTATGCACCAGCCTGGTCAGCCAGGACCTGCGCGACGAGCTGGTGCGCAAGACGCGCGCAGAGTACGAGCGCGTGCGCGAGCAGCACAAGGGCAGGCGCGGGCAGGCCCCGCACCACACGCTGGAGGAGGCACGCCGCCACGCACTGCAGACCGACTGGGCGGCCTACGCTCCACCGGTGCCGCGCACGCCGGGGATCACCCTGCTCTCGGAATACCCGCTGGAGGAGATCGCGAAGGTCATCGACTGGACCCCGTTCTTCCAGACCTGGGAGCTGGCCGGCCGCTACCCGCGCATCCTCGAGGACGAGGTGGTGGGCGAGGCCGCACGCAATCTGTTCGCCGACGCCCAGGCCATGCTCCGCCGCATCATCGACGAGAAGTGGCTGAGCGCGAACGCCGTGGTGGGGCTGTTCCCTGCCAACAGCGTGGGCGACGATGTGCAGGTGTACGCCGACGAGTCGCGCACCCGGGTGCTGGAGACCTTCCACTTCCTGCGCCAGCAGGCCGTGAAGCCCGAGGATCGCGCCAACTACTGCCTGGCCGACTTCATCGCGCCCAGGTCCAGCGGCGTGCGGGACTACATCGGCGCGTTCGCGGTCACCGCCGGTCTCGGCATCGATCGTCGCGTGGAAGCGTTCGAAGCCCGCCACGACGACTACAACGCGATCCTGCTCAAGGCGCTCGCCGACCGCCTCGCAGAGGCGTTCGCGGAGCTGCTGCACCTGCGCGTGCGGCGCGAGCTGTGGGGCTACGCGCCGGACGAGCGCTTCAGCAACGAGGAGCTGATCGACGAGAAGTACCGCGGGATCAGGCCCGCGCCGGGCTACCCGGCCTGCCCGGACCACACCGAGAAGGGACCGCTGTTCGAGCTGCTCGATGCGCCGGGCACGGCAGGCGTGACCCTGACCGACAGCTTCGCGATGCTGCCCGCTGCTGCCGTGAGCGGCTTCTACTTCTCCCATCCCGACTCGCGCTACTTCGCGGTGGGCAGGATCAGCCGCGACCAGGTCGCGGATTACGCCGAGCGCCGCGGCTGGGACATCGCGACGGCCGAGCGCTGGCTTGCGCCGGCGCTCGCGTACGACCCGCGCGAGGCACAAACCGCGGTCGCGGTCTCCTGATCGAACCATGGCTGCACCGATCTTCACGCCCGCGCAGCGCGAGGCATTTCTCGCCGACGGCTTCATCGTCGTACCCGGCCTCGCCGACGCCGCCACGCGCGAGCGGATCCTCGCCCGCGCGCGTGCCGATCTGGCCGGCGAGGTCGCGCCGGTCGAGTACGAAGCCCAGCTCCACTACCCCGGCGCGCCCACGTCGCTGGACGCACCTGGCGGGCACACCGTGCGCCGCCTGCTCCAGGCCTGCGCGCGTGACGCGGTATTCCGCGACTGGGGCACCTCGCCGCGGATCGCCGAGCGCCTGCGGCAGCTGCTGGGGCCGCGGGTGGGGCTGGCGCAGGCGCACCACAACTGCGTGATGACCAAGCAGCCCCGGTACAGCTCGGTGACCGGCTGGCACCAGGACGTGCGCTACTGGGCGTTCGAGCGCCCGGAGCTGGTGTCGGTATGGCTCGCGCTGGGCGACGAGACGGTCGAGAACGGCGCGCTGAGCGTGATCCCGGGTTCGCACCGCACCGAGCTCGAGCCCGGGCAGCTCGACCGTGACCTGTTCCTGCGCGAGGACCTTGCCGGGAACCAACCGCTGCTCGCGCGTCGGCTGGCCGTACCCCTGAACGCCGGCGATGTCCTGTTCTTCCACTGCCGCACCCTGCATGCGGCGGGCGCCAACCGGACCCCGGCGACGAAGTTCTCGATGGTGTTCACCTACCACGCCCTCGACAACGCACCGCGCCCGGGCACGCGGTCCGCCAGCCTCCCGTCGATCCCGCTTTAGCGCGTCCGCCGCGCCTTCGCAGGCGGGCGGCGTGAGCTATCCTTGGGCGTGATGATCAAGCGCGCAACCTGCCTGGCCACCCTGCTTGCCGCCGCGACCGTCTCCCCGGCACTGGCGGAGCGCGTCCACCGCTATACCGTGGCCGTCGATCCCGAGCTCACCCAGGTGAGCGTGCGCGCCTGCTTCGACGGCAGGGTGCCGATCCGGCTGACCGCCGAATCGCTCGACGCCGCGGTGGCGCTGGCCGATGCCCGCATCGAGGGCTCGCGCAAGCGCCTCGAGCCCAATGGTGCGGAGCTGAACCTGGGCAGCCAGCCGGACGGCGCGTGCCTCGCGTACGTCTCGGCGATCGGACCGGAGCACCGGCGCCACGATCGGACGCGCGGTCCCGGCCGCAGGGTCGGCACCGATCTGATCACCGACATCGGCCTGTGGCTGTGGCGGCCCGACACGCTGGCCGAGGACGCGGACATCGAAGTGCGGTTCGCGCTGCCACCGGGGATCTCGGTGTCAGCGCCGTGGCGCCCGGTGCGCGGACCCGACGGCGCAATCGTCGCCTACCGGCTGGGCCACGGGCCGTACGACTGGCCCGCGGCGGTGGCGTTCGGCACCTTCAACGAGCGCGAACTGGAGGTCGGCGGCGCCCGCCTGCGCGTGTCGGTGCTGCATGGCGTGCCGGCGGTCGAGTGGGACTTCGTGCAGCAGTGGCTGGCTCGCGCCGCCGGCGCCGTCACCCTGGTTTACGGCCGGTTCCCGGTGGAGACGGCACAGGTCCTGGTGGTGCCCGGCGCCCGGGGCGACGAGCCGGTGCCGTGGGCCTACGTCCTGCGCGGGGGCATGCCCTCGGTACACTTCTTCATCAACCAGCGCCGCCCGCTGTCCCAGTTCCTCACCGACTGGACCGCCGTGCACGAGCTGTCGCACCTGCTGCTGCCCTACATCCGTCCCGAGGATGCCTGGCTGAGCGAGGGCCTGGCGAGCTACTACCAGAACGTGCTGAGCGCACGCGCCGGCATGATCACCGAGCAGGAAGCCTGGCAGCGCATGCACCGCGGCTTCCGCCGCGGCATGCGCAGCATGCCGGGGTTGACGCTGGCCGATGCCACCGAGCGCATGTACCGCGACGGCGCGTTCATGCGCGTCTACTGGCACGGCGCGGCAATGCTGCTGCTTGCCGACGAGCGCCTGCGCCTGCGCACCCGGGGCCGGGAGTCCCTGGATACCGCGCTGGCGAAGCTGCACGACTGCTGTCTCGCGCCCGGGCAGGGCTGGCAGGCCAGCACCCTGTTCGCCAGGCTCGACGAGCTGACCGGAGAGGCCGTGTTCGGCGAGTTGCTCGCCGAGCAGAACGCGAGCAGGTTCCCGGACCTCACCGATGCATACGCCCTCCTGGGACTGCGCACGGCCGGGGACGGCGAGACCATCGAGCTGCTCGAGACCGGGGAGCAGGTGGGCGACCGGGAGGCGATCATGCGGCGCAACGCGCCGCATGTGAAGGGTGAAGGCGTGAATGAGTGAAGGGTGTATCTCAAACCCGGTACACTCTCCCGCCCTTCACCCCTCACGCCTTCACCCTTCACCGGAACGAATGCCAGCCGCCCTGCAGACGGTCCTGCTGCTCAGCGCCTCGAACGTCTTCATGACCTTCGCGTGGTACGCGCACCTCAAGAACCTCAACGACAAGCCCTGGTTCGTGGCGGCGTTCGCAAGCTGGGGCATCGCGCTGTTCGAGTACCTGCTGCAGGTGCCCGCCAATCGCATCGGGTTCACGGTGATGACCCTGCCGCAGCTGAAGATACTGCAGGAGGTCATCACCCTGGCGGTGTTCGTGCCCTTCGCGCTGTTCTACATGCACCAGCCGCTCAAGCTGGATTACCTCTGGGCCGCGCTGTGCATCCTCGCCGCGGTCTATTTCATCTTCCGGGCGTGATCATGACCAGGGATCTGTGCTTCCTCACTGCCACCGAGCTCGCTGCACGCATCCGGGCGCGGGAGGTGTCCTGCGAGCAGGTGATGCGCGCGCACCTGGACCAGATCGCGCGCGTCAACCCCAAGGTCAATGCGATCGTCACGCTGGTGCCGGAGGAGCAGGCGATGGGTGCGGCCCGGGCTGCGGACGCGACGCTCGCGCGCGGCGAGCCGGTGGGCCCGCTGCACGGCCTGCCCATCGCGCACAAGGACCTGCTGCCGACCAAGGGCATGCGCACGACCTTCGGCTCGCCCATCTTCCGCGACTTCGTGCCCGATGCCGATGCGATCCTGGCCGAACGCTGCCGCGCCGCGGGTGCGCTGCTGATCGGCAAGACCAACACGCCGGAATTCGGCGCCGGCTCCCAGACCTTCAACCCGGTGTTCGGCGCGACCCGCAACCCCTGGGATCCGGCCAAAACCTGCGGCGGCAGCAGCGGCGGGGCCGCAGTGGCGCTGGCCTGCGGCATGCTGCCCATCGCAGACGGATCCGACCTCGGCGGCTCCCTGCGCAATCCGGCGAGCTTCTGCAACGTGACCGGCTTCCGGCCGTCGTCCGGGCGGGTGCCCGCGTGGCCGGCGCTCAATGCGTGGTTCACCCTGCCGATCCTGGGGCCGATGGCGCGCACCGTCGAAGACCTCGCGCTGATGATGACCGCCATCGCGGGCCCCGATGCCCGTGCGCCGCTCTCGGTCCACGAACCCGGCAGCGTCTTCGCCGTGCCGCTGGAGCGCGACTTCAGCGGGGTCCGGATCGCCTGGAGCCCGGACCTGGGCGGACTCCCGCTCGATCGCCGCGTCCGCGAGGCGCTCGCGCCCGGACGGGCCGTACTCGAGTCGCTGGGCGCCCAGGTCGAGGACGTCGATCCGGACCTGAGCGATGCCCACGAGGTGTTCCGCACGCTGCGGGCGCTCAACTTCGAGCTCGGCTATGGCGAGCTGCTGAAGACCCGCCGCAGCGAGATGAAGGACACGGTGATCTGGAACATCGAGGAGGGGGCCCGCCTGACCGGGCCCCAGGTGGGCCGCGCGGAACGCCTGCGCACGGCGCTCCACCATCGCATGCGCGGGTTTATGGAACAATACGCCTTCATCGCCGCGCCGGTGGTGCAGGTCCCGCCGTTCGACGTGAACCAGCCCTGGGTCACCGAGATCGACGGGCAGCCCATGGCCACCTACCTCGACTGGATGAAGTCCTGCTACCTGATCAGTGCGACGGGCCTGCCGGCACTGTCCGTGCCCTGCGGCTTCACGCCGGAGGGCCTGCCGGTCGGACTCCAGCTGGTGGGCCGGCACCTGGACGATCTCGACCTGCTGCAGCTGGGCTATGCCTTCCAGCAGCGTACCCGGCTGTGGGAGCGCCGCCCGCCGCTGGCCTGATCCCGAAAACCCATAACCAGCATCCCCCCATGGCACAACGATCGACCCTCGTGCAGCACCTCGCTGCGCTCCTCCTCGGCCTGTCCGTGCTCGCCGCCCCCGTGCTGGCGCAGGACAAGCCCGCAGCGCCCACGCCGGCCCCCGGCACCGCACCGGCCGATCCGGAGGCGAAGAAGCCGCCGAGCCGGTACAAGGACCGCGTCTACCTCAAGGACCTCGAAGGCACCTGGATCGCACGCGACTACGTGGAGCGCCTGCGCGCCTCGCGCGCGCCGCATGCCACCGCGCGGCAGGCGACCGGCATCGCCATCAAGATCCAGCGCGAGGGACGCAGCTGGCCGATCCTGATCACCAACTTCCAGCGCGCGGTGCTGATGGCCATCATCGACGTGCAGCCGCTGGAGAAGGCGGGCAACTACCGCCTGGCGCTGGCCAAGGAAGACCGCGCCGGCCTCAGCGCCGATGAGCTGACCTTCATGCCCTTCCGCGGCGAGCGTGATGCCGATGGCGTGTTCAAGACCCTGTCGATCGCCGAGCCGAACTTCGCCCGCAAGCGCTACCTGACCTACCTGCGCCTGAGCGACCCGATCGACACCTTCGTCAACCGCCTGGTCATCGCCGGCAAGTACGCGGATGCCGAGGGCAATGCCTACGAGTTCACCGAGGGCGGCGACGCCATCCTGCCCGACCGAAGGTTCATCTACGAGGTCTCGCTCGACCCGGCCACGGCCCGCTGCGAGATGCTGCAGAGCCATCGCGAGCGCGAGGCGGAGGGCAAGGAGCGCATCGGCTTCGCCTGGAAGGGGGCCGAGCTGCAGCTGTTCAAGGTGACCGGCATGAAGGCGCCCTACGCCTGCGAGGCCAGGCCCTTCGCGGTGCTCACCCGGCAGTAGCAACCCCAACACAAGAAGGGAGGAGAGGAAGATGAGGATCGGCTTCATTCATGTCGTGCTGGCGTCCCTGTGCGGCGCATTGGTCTGCGGACCGGCCGCGGCGCAGAGCTGCATCGGTACCATCACCGAGGAGGAGACCACCGCCGCCGAGGATGCGCGCTACGCCGCGCAGACCGCGAACAACTTCGATGCCATGCAGAAGCTGTTCGGCGAGGATCTCGTCTACATCCATTCCAGCGCGGTGGTCGACAACAAGACCACCTACATCGAGTCGATGAGCTCGGGCACCGTCAAGTACCGCATCATGCGTCGCAGCGACGTGAAGGTGCGCACCTTCGGCTGCCTGGCGATGATCACCGGCAACGCCGACTTCGACGTCACGGTGAAGGGCCAGGAGCTGTCGGTACAGCTGCGCTTCACCAGCACCTGGGCCAAGCGCGACGGCGGCCTGCAGTTCGTGTCCTGGCAGGCCACGCGGGTACCGGCCAAGCAGTAGGTGCAGCATCACCCTTCCGCCGGCAGGGCGGCGGGGCGCTTTGGTCGCAAAGGCGCAAGGACGCAAGGAGCAGCCGCAAAGGACCACACCGCGCGAAGGAGGTGGGTTCTTTGCGCCAACTTTGCGCCTTTGCGGTGAGCTTCTCGTGCCGACGCCCCCGGGACGAGGCCGGACCACGCGCGAGTTAGACGGCCCGCACCCCCGCGGCTAGAATCTTGCTTTCCGGCCGTCACGGCCCGGCCGGTGCCCTTCGCTCCCCGGCCCGCTCTCAACCCATGTCCGAAGTCCGCGAAACCTCCGCGCCCGAGAGCGTCCAGGAGCATCTCCACGAGATCCAGGCGCTGCTCGAGAAGCAGCGCCTGGTCGAGAATCTCGTGCACAAGCAGGAGATGCCGCGGCACGAGCTGGTCGAGTCGCTGGTCCACAAGCAGCACGTGGCCGAGCTGCAGAAGAAGCTCGACTCGCTGCACTCGGCCGACATCGCCTACATCCTCGAGGCGCTGCCGCTGGACGAGCGCCTGGCGGTGTGGGACCTGGTCAAGGCCGACCGCGACGGCGAGATCCTGCTGGAGGTGTCCGAGCCGGTCCGCGAGACCCTCATCGCGGACATGGAGCGCTCCGAGCTGGTCCGAGCCGCGGAGCAGCTCGACGCGGACGAGCTCGCCGACCTTGCCCCCGACCTGCCTGACGAGGTCGTCCAGGACGTCTTCCGGCGCCTGCCTGCCGAGGAGCGCGAGCAGCTGCGCTCGGCCATGTCCTATGCCGAGGACTCGGTCGGCGCGCTCATGGACTTCGACCTCGTCACCATCCGCGAGGATGTGACGCTCGAGGTGGTGCTGCGCTACCTGCGCCGCCTCGACGAGCTTCCCGACCACACCGACCAGATCTTCGTGGTCGACCGGCGCGAGAACCTCAAGGGCGTGCTGCCGGTCAACACGCTGCTGGTCAACGACCCCGAGATCCCGGTGAGCGAGGTCATGAAGACCGACATGCTCACCCTCACCCCGGCCGACAACGCCTCCGAGGCCGCCCAGGCGTTCGAGCGCTACGACCTGGTGACCGCGCCGGTGGTGGACGAGAACGGCAGGCTGGTCGGACGGGTCAGCGTGGACGCCATCGTGGACTTCATCCGCGAGGCGGCCGAGAGCGAGCGCCTGAACCTCGGCGGCCTGCGCGAGGAGGAGGACATCTTCTCCTCGGTCTGGGCGAGCGCGCGCAACCGCTGGACCTGGCTCGCCATCAACCTGGTCACCGCGTTCGTGGCCTCGCGGGTGATCGGCGTGTTCGAGGGCACGATCGAGAAGCTGGTCGCGCTCGCGGCGCTGATGCCGATCGTCGCGGGCATCGGCGGCAATTCCGGCAACCAGACCATCACCATGATCGTCCGCGCGCTGGCGCTGGGGCAGATCAGCCAGCAGGGGGCGCGCAAGCTGGTGATCAAGGAGATCGCGATCGCCCTGCTGAACGGCGTGGTCTGGGGCGGGATCATCGGGGTGTTCGCCATGCTCCTGTACCACAGCGTTCCGCTGGGCCTGGTGATGACGGCGGCGATGACGCTCAACCTGCTGGTGGCCGCCCTGTTCGGCGTGTTCATCCCGATGCTCATGCTCAAGCTGGACCGGGATCCCGCGGTCGGGTCCAGCGTCCTGATCACCGCCATCACGGACAGCGGCGGCTTTTTCATCTTCCTCGGCCTGGCGACCCTGTTCCTGCTGTAGGGCGTGCACCGAACCGCCCGCACGCCGCACGGGTCGAATGCGGGAACGGCCGCGCATCCGTTTGCCGCCGCGGCCCGTAGATGGGTGTGCAAGGCGGGTTGTTCCGCCGCAACGAATCGCAGAAGGAGCCAACATGCTGATCCGACCCAGGCCCGACGTCATCCCATCGGAGATCACGCCGCCCGGGCTGTACCTGCGCCGGCGGCAGTTCATCCAGGCCGGCATGGCGATGGCCGCGGCGACCGGACTGGCCGCGGCTGGACTGCTGTGCAGCGGGCCCGCGCGTGCGGCGGCCAGGCTTGCCGGCGTCCGCAAGAGCCCCCTGAGCACGGCCGACGAGCAGACCTCCTACAAGGACGTCACGACCTACAACAACTACTACGAGTTCGGTACCGACAAGGACGAGCCGGCCGAGAACGCGGGCTCGCTGAAGACCCGGCCCTGGACCGTGGCGGTCGAGGGCGAGGTGAAGAGGCCGCGCACCTTCGACATCGACGAGCTGCTGAAGCTGGCACCGCTGGAGGAGCGCGTCTACCGCATGCGCTGCGTCGAAGGCTGGTCGATGGTCATCCCCTGGGTGGGCTACTCGATGAGCGAGCTGATCAAGCGGGTGGAGCCGACCGGCAACGCGAAGTACGTGGAGTTCATCACGCTCAACGATCCGCGCCAGATGCCCGGCGTGAAGCTGCCCATCCTGCAGTGGCCCTACACCGAGGGGCTGCGCATGGACGAGGCCATGCATCCGCTGACCCTGCTCTGCCTGGGGTTGTACGGCGAGGTGCTGCCCAACCAGAACGGGGCGCCGGTGCGCATGGTCGTGCCATGGAAGTACGGCTTCAAGAGCGGCAAGTCGATCGTGAAGATCCGTTTCACCGAGAAGCAGCCGCAGACCACCTGGAACCTCGCCAACCCAGGCGAGTACGGCTTCTACTCGAACGTCAACCCGCAGGTGGATCATCCGCGCTGGAGCCAGGCCAGGGAGCGCCGCATCGGCGAGTTCGGCAAGCGCCCCACGCTGATGTTCAACGGCTATGCCGACCAGGTCGCATCGCTGTATGCGGGGATGGATCTGAAGAAGAACTACTGAGCCGGCGTGCTCCCTCTCCCGTTGCGGGAGAGGGCCGGGGTGAGGGGGGATCGCCGTGGCGCAACTGAGCGCAACCCAGCTGAAGTGGATCAAGGCCGCGACCTTCGTCGCCTGCCTGGCTCCGCTCGCGCTGCTGGTCTGGCGCGGCCTGCATCACGGCCTGGGCGCGAACCCCATCGAGTACATCACCCGCTCAACCGGCTGGTGGACGCTCGCGTTCCTGCTCATCACGCTCACGGTGACGCCGCTGCGCCGGCTCACGAATCTCAACTGGCTGCTGCGGCTGCGCCGCATGCTCGGCCTGTATGCGTTCTTCTACGCCAGCCTCCACTTCACCACGTACTTCTGGCTCGACCAGTTCTTCGACTTCCCGGCGATCCTGAAGGACATCGCCAAGCGGCCATTCATCACCGTCGGCTTCACCGCGTTCGTGCTGCTGGTGCCGCTCGCCGCGACCTCGACCAACACCATGGTGAAGCGACTCGGCGCACAGCGCTGGCAGCGCCTGCACCGGCTGGTCTATGTGATCGCGACCCTGGGCGTCGTGCACTTCTGGTGGCTGGTGAAGAAGGACGTCACCGAGCCCGTGACCTTCGCGGTGCTGCTCGCCGTGCTGCTCGGCGCACGCCTGGCGTGGCGTGCACGCCGGCCCTCCGTGGCCGCGGCCGGCGCAGACCGCGTCCGCGCGCCCGCGGCATCGAGATAGCAAGATCCTCCAATTCCCGGTCCGGGGCCGGGTGCTATGCTGGCCTCCATGGGAGCCCGGGGCTTCACCCTCTTCGACACGGCTATCGGCCGCTGCGGCATCGCCTGGGGCGAGCGGGGCGTGCTGGCCGTGCAGCTGCCCGGAGCACGCGATGCCGAGACCCGCGCACGCCTGCTGGAACGCGCGCCCGGCGCGCAGGAACTGCCACCGTCTCCGGCTGCTTCCCGAGCGATCGATGCGATCGCCACCCTGCTCGCAGGCGACGATGCCGACCTGGATGCGATCGAGCTCGACATGGAGGGTCTGCCGGACTTCCAGCGGCGCGTCTATGCGGCGGCCCGCGGCATCGGCCCGGGGCACACGCTGTCCTACGGTGAGGTGGCCGCGCGCCGGGGCACGCCCGGCGCAGCGCGCGCGGTCGGCCAGGCGCTCGGCCGCAACCCCTTCCCGGTGATCGTGCCTTGCCACCGCGTGCTGGCAGCCGGCGGCCGCATGGGCGGGTTCTCCGCGAATGGCGGCATCGCCACCAAGCTGCGCATGCTCACCATCGAGGCGGCGCATGCCGGGCGCAGAGGCTCCGGCGAGGACAAGCCCACGCTCGACTACGACATCACCGCCGCGGTAGAGCACCTGCGCAGCGCGGACCCGAAGCTCGCCCGGATGATGGATCGCGTGGGGCCTTGCCGGCTACGCATCCGCCCCACGCACAGCACCTTCCTGGCGCTGGCCGAATCGATCGTCTACCAGCAGCTCAACGGCAGGGCCGCCGCGAGCATCTTCGCCCGCCTGTGCGCGCTGTTTCCGCATGCCCATGCCGGGTTCACCGCAGCCCAGTTCCTGCGCGTCTCAGACGCCAGGCTGGCGGCAGCCGGACTGTCCCGGGCCAAGCTGCTGGCGCTGCGCGACCTGGCGCAGCGCACGGCGGCCGGGGAGATTCCGACGCTGGTGCAGTTGCGGGAGATGGATGACGAGGCGATCGTGGAGAGGCTGTCGCAGGTCCGCGGGATCGGCCGGTGGACCGTCGAGATGCTGCTGATGTTCCGCCTCGGCCGCCCCGACGTGCTGCCGCTGGACGATTACGGCGTGCGCCAGGGCTTCGTCGTGACGTTCGGGCGTCGCAGCGCGCCGGAGCGCGATGCGCTCGCGCGGCGCGGCGAGCGCTGGCGGCCGTACCGGAGCGTGGCCAGCTGGTACATGTGGCGCGCCCTCGAGCTGGGCCGGGACGGCGGATGACCGTCAAGACGGTGCTCCACCGGGGCCCGGTCGCGGTGATCGACTATCGCTGCAAGGCCGTGCAGGGCGACGCGCCTTTCGCGGAAGTGCACGCTGCGTGGTCGGTGTCCTACGTGCGCTGCGGCAGCTTCGGGTATCACGCCTGCGGCCAGGCGCATGAACTGGTGGCCGGCTCGGTGCTGGTTGGGCGCCCGGGGGACGAGTACGTCTGCACGCACGAGCACGCGTGCGGCGACGAGTGCCTGTCGGTGCAGCTCGCGCCCGAGCTGATCGAAGCGATGGGGCAGTCGCCGGAGCGCAGCGGGGCCTGGCGCACCGGTGCGTTGCCGCCGCTGCCCGAGCTGGTGGTGCTCGGCGAGCTGGTGCAGGCGGCCGCGCAGGGCACCAGCGACCTGGGCGTGGACGAGGCTGGCCTGCTGTTCGCCGGGCGCTACGCTGCGCTCGCCCGCGGTCGCGGGTCTGCGGCGGCTGCGCCTGGCGCCCGTGATCGCCGCCGGGCGGTGGAAGCGGCGCTGTGGATCGACGCGAACTGCGACGCGCAGCTCGACCTGGACACGATCGCCCGGGCGGCGGGCCTGTCCGCGTTCCACTTCCTGCGCCTGTTCCGCGCCGCACTGGGCGTCACCCCGCACCAGTACCTGCTGCGCGCGCGCCTGCGCCGCGCTGCCCGGCTGCTCTCGGAGAGCGGCCGGACGGTCACCGACGTCGCCCAGGACGCCGGCTTCAGCGACCTCTCCAACTTCGTGCGCACCTTCCATCGCGCAGCCGGGGTGTCGCCCGGCGCGTTCCGCAGGGCCGCGAAGGGCGACCGCAAGATCTTCCAAGACCGGCTCGCCGCGCCGGCCTAGCATGGGCTCCTCATTCACGAGGAGCTCGACATGTACGATCACATCGGGTTGCGCGTCCGCGACGTCGCGGCGAGCGTGCGCTTCTATTCCGCCGCGCTGGCCCCACTGGGCCACGTCGTCACGACGCAGGGCGATGGCTATGCCGGCCTCGGTCCGGCAGGACAGCCAGCGCTGTGGCTGCACCGCAGCGATGCGAGGTCCGCGTCCGGGGTGCACGTGGCGTTTCGTGCGGACAGCCGCGCGGCGGTCGAGCGCTTCCATCGCGCCGGCCTGGAGCACGGCGGCCGCGACAACGGCGCGCCGGGCGTGCGCGCCGACTACAGCCCCGACTACTACGCGGCGTTCCTGATCGATCCGGACGGCAACAACGTCGAAGCGGTGTGCCTGCGCTGATGCAGGGTGTCAGGCAGCGTGGTCGCGCGCCCACGCCGCGACTTCGGCGTGGGTGCCGAACCACACGCCGGGAAGCGATTGCGCGTGCCGGATCAGTTCCTCCAGGATCCAGACCCGTGAGCGGTAGCCGATGATGTGCGGGTGGAAGGTGAGCTGGCACAGCCCGCCTTCCTCGTAGGCGGCATCGAGCTCCCGGCGGAAGATGTCCAGCACGTCGGCCGGCGGCGTGTACGGCCGCAGCGACTGGAAGCGGTTCATCATGAAGTACACCGCATCGTCGCGCACCCACTCCACCGGCAGTTCCACCACGCCGGTCGGCTCGCCGTCGAGCAGCAGCTCGTAGCAGTCTTCATCCGCCATCAGCGACGAGTCGTACAGCAGCCCCATCTCCTTCGCGATGCGCAGGGTGTGCGGGCTGAAGTCCCACGACGGGGTGCGCATGCCGACCGGACGCACGCCCGTGATGCGCTCCAGAGCGTCGGACGCTCGCAGCTGCAGGTCGCGCTCGGCCTCATACGGCAGCACCGAGTTGAGCTCGTGGATCCAGCCGTGGATGCCGATCTCGTGACCCTCCGCCACGACGCGGCGCTGCTCGTCGGGATAGGTCAGGGCGGCGACTGCCGGCACGTAGAAGCTCGCCTTCACGTCGTGGCGCGCGAGCAGCGCGAGGATGCGCGGCACGCCCACGCGGCTGCCATATTGTCCCCATGACATGCGCCCGATGGACTTGCCGCCATCGCGCAGCTCGTTGGTCTCGTGGTCCGAGTCGAAGGACAGGGCCACGGCGCAGCGCGCGTTGCCGGGCCAGCCGGCCGGCCGCAACGCACGTCCCGCGCGTACCTGGTTCACGAGCCTGCGCCAGTGCTCGTCGGGCCACTGCCACGGCTGCTGTTCCTGCGGCTTGTCGGTCATCGGTGGTCGATCTCCTCAGGCGAGCTTGTCGTGTGCGGTCTCGCGCAGCGACAGGATGGCGAGCGTCGAGATCAGCGCAGCGCCGATCAGGTACCCCGTCGGTGCCAGCGGGGAGCCGGTGCGTGCGATGAGCCAGGTGGCGATGAAGGGTGCGAAGCCGCCGAAGACCGCGACCGCCAGGCTGTAGCCGGTCGACATCCAGGTGCTGCGTATGCGGGTCGGAAAGATCTCGGCGATCGCGGCCGGTCCGGGACCGGAGAACGCGGCGATCATCAGCGCGAAGCAGCCCTGCACCATCGCCACCGTCGCGAACGTGGGCCGGGACAGCATGAGCTGGAACAGCGGATAGGCGAGCAGCGCCACGGCCACGCAGCAGGCGAGCAGCAACGGCTTGCGTCCGACCCGATCGGACAGCGCTCCCGCGACGGGCGCAGCGACCACCAGTGCCAGCAGCGCGAGGGTGTTGGACCAGAGCGCCTCGCTGCGGCCCAGCCCCAGGTGCTTCTGAGTGAACGTGGGCATGTAGCTCAGCAGCACGTAGTAAGCCGTGGTCCACAGCACGGTGAAGCCGAAGGCCCTGGCGGCGAGCACTGCCGGCGAAGAAGCGTGCACGGCCGGTGCGGTCTCGTGCGCGTGCTGGAACGCAGGCGTTTCCTCGATATTGCGGCGCATGTAGAGGCCCACGGGTCCCAGGAGCCCGCCGAGCAGGAACGGCACCCGCCAGCCCCAGGCCTCCATGTCCGCTGGCGACAGCGCAGAGCTGAGCGCCGCTGTGATCCCCGACCCGAGCAGCAGGCCGGCCGCGACGCTGGATTGCTGGAAACTGCCGAACAGGCCGCGCTGCCGCTCCGGCGCCCACTCCACGATGAATGCCGTGGCGCCGCCCCATTCGCCGCCCGCGGCGAAACCCTGCAGCAGCCGGGCGCAGACCAGCAGCGCGGGCGCCCAGAGGCCGATCTGCTCGTAGGTGGGCAGCAGGCCGATCGCTACCGTGCCCGCCGCCATGAGCAGGATGGTGAGGGTGAGTGCGGCCTTGCGGCCCTTCACGTCGCCGAGGCGGCCGATCAGGATGCCGCCCAGTGGCCGCACCACGAAGCCCACGCCGAAGGTGGCGAAGGTGGAGAGCAGCGCGCTCAACTCGTCGCCCTGGGGAAAGAACCGCTTCGCCAGGATGAGCGCCAGGTAGCCATAGACGGCGAAGTCGTACCACTCCAGCAGGTTGCCCACCACGGCGGCAGTGATCGCGCGCCGGCCGCGTGCGTCGGTCGACGTGCCCGGCGCGATCACTTGGCCTGCAGGCCTTCCACCTTCTGCCGGTAGTCCGCTACCAGCTTCTTGACCGCGATCGCCTGCTCCTCGCCCTTCCACCATCGCGTCGCGGTCGCGACGAGCAGCTGCGGAGACATGGCCCCGAGCGTGTAGTACAGGTCGGCTTCGAACGGGCCGCGCCGCGCCAGTGTCTCGCTCAGCGTGGCGAGGGCCGCCTGTGCCGCCTGCACATCGGCACGCTGGCTGACCTCCAGCGTGGCGTACAGCGCCTCGAAGCGCGCGTGGGTATCGGCCAGCTGCCGGCCGAGCGCCTCGGAGGTGTCGCTCACGTCGTAGCCGAACTGCGGATCGCCGACGATGCGGTCGATCACCTTGTCGACCTGCGACTCGTACTCGCCGAGGCTCACCTGCAGCGCCGCCAGCTGGTCGGCCAGTTGTTCACGGCGTGCCGGCGTCGAGGTGTCCAGAATCACCGGGGCGAGCGACTGCAGCACGACCAGGTGCTGCTCCCACGGCGCGCGCAGCTCGCCCTCGGACAAGCCCCCGCGGCCCTGAGCATGGGCCGTGCCGGTGCAGCAGAGCAGGACGGCGATCAGGGCGACGGCGCAGCGGAGCCCGGGCGGCAACACTGCGACGTGTGGAGTTGGCATGGCGCTCGATGGATGGGGTTGCGCAGGGCACGACCCCTGCTGCGCCAGCATATACGCAACCGGAGAGGAGCGCAGAGATGGACGACGTGATCCGCGAATTGATCAAGGACTGGCCGAAAGCGCCGCGCGAGTCGGCCCGGCGCCTGGTGGAGTACTACGGCCCACCCGACGAGCACTCGCTGTCGACCCTGACCTGGTACAACACCCGCGATGGCTGGAAGCGCACGGTGCTGAGCAAGGACGAGGTGGCGCACGACTTTCCGGCCCACCACACCGACTTCCTCGAGCAGTTCATCGACTACAGGGTCCCGCTCGAGGTGTATTCCAGGCTCGCCGCGTACGACGGCAGCGTGATCGTCGAGCGTACGCGCGGCGAGATGTCGGCACGGTGCGACGGGACATCGATGAATTTCGTCGCGATCAACCTCGCGCACGATATCGTCAGCGGCAAGCGCACCGTGGAGCAGGCGCGCGAGGAGTACACGCGGCTGTACCAGGCCCTTCAGAAAGGGGAGAAGCCGCCCTGCACCCAGGCGTTCCAGTTTCGCGTGCAGCACGGGGAGACCGGCGACCCCGACGTGCCGACCGTGCACGAGCCGGTGATCTCGGTCGGCTCGTGACCCATCGGTCTAGGCTGCGCGGCGTGCCTTGCTACGACACCAGAGGGCGCAGGCGATCGAGCCGCCGCCGATGAGGCCCAGCACGGTCCACACCACGGGCGAGGCCGGGTTGGGGGTGATGCGGTCGACGTTGACCGTCTCGACCAGGAACACCAGGTTGATCACGCCGATGCCGAGTGCGATCCGCGACCGGTCCAGCCAGGTGCGGTCGAGCCGTCTTGCCTTGTCCGTGCCGGGGTTCATGGGGTCCTCGCCAGCAGCCGTTGTCATGCAGCGAAACCTACTCCTTTCCCGGACCCCACCGCAAGACCATCAGGTGGTCTGCGGCAGATGGCGGTACAGCAGCCACGCCGATGCGAGCAGGATGGAGCCGAAGGTCATCGCCATCCCGGCCACGCGGAATCTGTAGTCCTCCTTCAACCGGCTCACGCCCCAGGCGTGGGACAACCGGCCCAGCACCAGCGAGATCGCCAGCACGTGCACGAGCAGCGGCGGTGCCGAGCCGAGCTCGACGAAGGCGAGGAGCAGCAAGGCGAACGGCGCGTACTCCGCGAAATTGGCGTGCACGCGCATCGCGCGCAGCATGCGCTCGTCCTCCTTGTGCCCGATGGCGATCTGCAGGCGGCGGCGCAGGCGGATCGTCCGGATGCTCAGGAATACGAAGAGCAGCGCGAGGAGCGCGGCGTAGACCGGGACGATGTGCATGGGCTAACGCTGCCGCAGCGGGCCGAAGAACCCGACGATGCGCGAGATGCGGGTGCCGTCCGGCGTGAGCTCCGCGACATCCAGGCCGTCTGGCAGGGCGGTCCCATCGGCCTGCACCAGGTGCCAGGCGAAGCGGACGATGCCGTGGTGCAGGTCCACATTGCTGGTTCGCACGACCCGCGCGCCCGGCCGCCGCGCCACCACGCGGCCGATGTGCTCGAGCAGTTCCGTGGCGCCCCGTGCGTGGACGGTGGGGTCGGTGTACGTCGCTTCCGGCGCCCACACCTCCTCGATCAGCGCAGCGCGACGGACCGGATCCGGATCGCTCCATGCAAGGCAGTAGCGGTCGATCAATGCCTCGAGATCCTGCGCCGATCGCGACGTGCTCATCGCTCTGCTATGCGCGCTTGCGGCAGAACACTTCGATCGGCACGATCCGGTCCTCGGCCAGGCCGCGGGTCGTGTTCGCCATGGCCGCCTTCGCACCGTCGGCGTGGATCAGCATCACTGCACGGTGCGGCGGCTTCTCGCCGCGCTCGACCGCTGCCCGGGAGCGCGCGCCGAATGCGAGCGCCTCCTCGCGTGTGCTGCGCATCAGCACGACCTCGAAGCCCGCATCGGTGAGTCCACGCCACGTCGCATCGGGGGTGGACAGGAAGCTCGTGGCCGCGCTCGCGGCCCAGGGCGTCGGATAGTCGAGCTCGGGCCCTTCGCCGCGCGCCAGCTCGGACAGCAGCAGCCAGCCGCCTGGCTTGAGCACGCGCCGGATCTCGCGGTACAGGCGGGGCTTGTCGGCGATGTTCATCGAGACGTTCATCGAGTAGGCGCCGTCGAAGCTGGCGTCGGCAAACGGCATGGCGAGCGCATCGGCGGTCTCGAACTTCACCCGTTGTTGCAGTCCGGTCAGGCGCGTGAGGTGCGTCGCGACGTCGCAGAACTCCTCGGTCAGGTCGATTCCCGTGATCCGACAGCCGAAGCGGCGCGCGAAGTACCGTGCCGGCCCGCCGATGCCGCTGCCCACATCGAGCAGGTGGGCCGCGGGACCGACCTGCATCAGGCCGGCCACCTCCTCGGTCGCTTCCAGGCCGCGGCCGTGGAACTGGTCGTAGGGCGCCAGGGCTTCGACGTCGGGCCGCTCCGGGTCCACGCCATCCTGCGCCAGTGCCGCGTTCAGGCGAGCCAGCAGGTCGCCGCGGCTGTAGTGATCGGTAACTCTGGGGGCTGCGCTCATGCAAGTCCTTCGGTGCCATGCTGCGCCGGACAGCTTACCCGAGTTACCCGCGGGCATGCGCAGCGCACCCAGGGGGCGCACGCGGTAGCATGGTGTGCGTCGGGCAGCTCGTGCGGGCAACCGAAACCCGGCCCCGGCGTCGCGGTCCAACCGGCATCCAATCCCCATACGGCAACCAATCATGCTGATCGGCGTCCCCAAGGAGATCAAGAACCACGAGTATCGGGTGGGCGTCACCCCCGCGGGCGTGCACACGCTCGTCGAGCACGGTCACGAGGTCCGCGTCGAGACCCAGGCCGGTGCGCGCATCGGTTTCTCGGATGCGGACTACCAGACGGCCGGCGCGCGGATCGTGCCGACCCACCGCGAGGTGTGGGAGAGCCAGATGGTGGTCAAGGTGAAGGAACTGCAGCCGGCGGAGTATCGCCTGCAGCACCGCGGCCAGGTGCTGTTCACCTACCTGCATCTCGCGCCCGATCCGGAACTGCTCGAACTGCTTCTGCATGCGGGCGCCATCGGCATCGCCTACGAGACCGTGACCGACGAGCGCGGCGGCCTGCCGCTGCTGGCCCCGATGTCGCGCATCGCCGGCAAGCTCTCGATCCAGGTGGGCGCGTGGGCGCTGCAGATGGCCAACGGCGGCAGCGGAGTCCTGCTCGGCGGCGTGCCCGGCGTCCCGCCAGGCAAAGTCGTCATCGTGGGCGCGGGCGCATCCGGGCAGGCAGCGGCGCGCGTGGCAGCCGGCATGGCCGCGGACGTGACGATCTTCGATGTGAGCACGGCGGCCCTCGCCCATGTCGAGGACGTCTTCGATGGCCGGGTGAAGACCGCCTATTCGCAGGCGCTCACGCTGGCGGAGCATGTCGCCGATGCGGACCTGGTGGTTGGCGCGACGCTCACGCCCGGCAAGCTCGCCCCGAAGCTCATCACGCGCAGCCTGCTGCGCAGGATGCGGCCCGGCTCGGCCTTCGTCGACATCTCCATCGACCAGGGCGGGATCGCGGAGACTTCGCGCCCCACCTCACACTCCGAGCCGATCTTCATCGAGGAGGGCGTGGTGCACTACTGCGTGCCGAACATGCCCTCTGCCGTGGCGCGCACGGCGACGCTCGCGCTGACGCAGGCGACGATCCCGTATGTGCTGAAGCTCGCCGACCTGGGCTACCAGGCCGCGCTGGCGGGTGACGCGGGCCTGCGCAACGGCCTGCAGATCTGTGCCGGCCACGTCACCCATGCCGGGCTGGCGCAGGACGTGAAGCGTGCCTACGTCGCGCCCGAGAAGGCGTTGGCGGAACTCGTTTCTGTCTGACCGTACACCGCAAAGTCCCCATCGCAAAGACGCAAGGGCATCTGTCTCGAGGAACCGTTCTGGGGCAGGTCTATGCGTCTCTGCGTCGTTGCGGCCAACGCCTTTGATGTTCAGGCGCGCAACGCGGTCCTGATCGATGCGGCGGTCTCGTCGATCGCCTTGCGCCCCATGTCGATCGCACCCGCCATGGTCATGAAGCCGTGGATCATGCCGGGGTAGGTCCGGTAGGTGACTTCGACCCCGGCCGCTGCGAGCCGATCCGCGTAAGCCTTCGCCTCCTCGATGAGCGGGTCGTGGCTGGCGGTGAGCACCAACGCGGGAGGCAGGCCGGAGAGGTCGCGGGCCTTGAGCGGCGAAGCACGCCAGTCCAGCGCATCCGCAGGGCCGTTGAGGTAGCGGCCGGCGAAGAAGCGCATGCGGTCGAGCGTGAGCATGTAACCCTGGCCCAGCGTCTTGTAGCCCGGGCTTTCCAGCGTCAGGTCGGTGACTGCGTAGAGCAGGACCTGCAACGCCATGCGTGGACCGCCCTGGTCGCGGAACGCCAGCGCGGCGGCAGCAACCAGGTTGCCGCCCGCGCTGTCGCCGCCGGCCGCGATGCGCGAGCCGTCGATGCCCAGGCTGTCCCCATGCGTGGCGACGTGGCGGATAGCAGCGAGCGTATCGTCCACCGCAGCCGGGAACTTGTGCTCCGGCGCCAGGCGATAGTCGACCGCGACCACCGCGCAGCGCGCGGCATTGCACAGCGAGCGGCACAGGGCATCGTGGCTGTCGAGGTCTCCGAACACCCAGCCGCCGCCGTGGAAGAAGACGAACGCGGGGAGCCGCGCGCCCGGCTGGCTGTCCGCAGGGCGATACGAGCGGATCGGGATGGCGCCGACGGGCCCGGGGATCGAACGATCCTCGGCGCTCGCAACGGGTTCGGGTGTCGCGAGGAAGCCTGCACGCGAGCGCGCGTAATTTGCGCGCGCCTCGGTGACCGGGGTGGTGTCCGGTGCAGGGAGCTTCATCGCGGCGACCGTATCGAGGATCTTCTGGACCTGCGGATCGAGTTTCATGCGAGCTCCGGGAGGTGGCGGCGATAGTGTAGTGCCACGCCCGCGTCCGCGCGCGGCGGCGTCACGATCGTTACTACTGCCCGTCTGGCCTACCTTGCGTGCGTGCCTCGCCGCGCCCTGCGAGGAAGATGCCGGCGAGCAGCAAAGCGAAGCCGGCCAGTTGCGCAGTGCTGAATGTCTCGCCGAGCATCAGCCAGGCGAGGATCGCGGAGCCGATCGGCTCACCCAGGATCGCGAGTGCGACGAAGGTGGCCGAAAGGTGGCGCAGGGACCAGTTGAAGGTGGTGTGGCCGATGAGCTGCGGCCCCACCGCCAGCAGCACCAGGAACAGCCAGCCCGCGCCGCTGTGTCCGCGCAGCGGTGCGCCGGACAGGAGCGCTGCGACGCAGAGCAGCACGGCGGCCGCGGCGTACGCGAGCGCAACATACGCGATGAGCGACATGCGCTTGCGCACGGCGCGACCGATGAGCAGGTAACCGGATGCGGAGACCGCGCCCACCAGCGCCAGCGTGTTGCCCAGTGGGGCGTTCGGGGAAGGCAGCGCAGCCGTCGTGTCGGCCGCGAAGGTGAGCAGCATGCCAGCCACCGACAGTGCCAGCCCTGCGACGGCTGCCAGGTGCAGCTTCTCGCGCAGCAGCACGACGGATGCAACACCGACCCACAGGGGATTGGTCGTCACCAGCACCGTGCTGCTCGCGACCGATGTGTACTCGAGCGAGGTGATCCAGGACCAGAAGTGGATCGCCAGCAGCGCGCCGGACCCCGCCGTCAGCGCGAGGTCGCGCGGTGCCAGCCCGGCGATCTCGCTGCGTGCGCGCACCAGCGCGAACGGAAGCAGCACGATGGCCGCGAGCCCGAGCCGGGTGGCGGCGATGGCGAGCGAGGAGACACCTTCGGCCTGCGCGAAACGGATGAGGATGGATGCAGTCGAGACGACGAGGACGCCGATCGCGAGGACGGCGTACGGCGCAGCGGTCGGTGTGCTTCGTGACGCGTCAGCCGTGACCCGTGACTCCCGTGTCACGAGTCGTGCTCAATCGTTATCGGGCCGTTGCGTGGACGGGAGGCGGAGATTTCCTCGTTCCTGCCGTTCGAACGCGTCACGAGTCGCGAGTCACTGAATTTCTCAGTGCAGCTTGTCTTTCGGCAGCACCGGTACCGGCAGCGTCATCACCTCGATGCCTTCGTCGCGCAACTGGCGCGCGTCGTCGGCGGAGGCCTGCCCGCGGATCGCCCGCTCGGCTGCTTCGCCGTTGTGGATGGCGCGCGCTTCGTCGGGAAAGCGCGAGCCGACGTCTTCGGTGTTCTGCAGGATGAAGTCGACGAACTTGCGGCGCATCGACTCGAGGAACTCGGGGTTGGCCATCACCGATTGCGGGCTCGCGTCGCTCCCGCCGGTCTGCACGTAGGGGGCGGATGGCGGCTTGTGCACGCTGGAGGACCCGCATACCGGGCACACCAGTTGTCCCGCCTCGTGCTGGTGAGCGAACGCGTCGGCCGATGCAAACCACCCTTCAAAACGGTGGGCGTTATCACATAACAGGTCGTAAACAATCATTTTTCTTCTCGAACTGCAGGTCCCGGACAGGCAGTCTAGAGGGGCGCGTCCCCGCCGACAAGTCTTGCCGGCCGGCGACAACGTGTGCATTTGTCAACGGGCCTATCATCAACAGGTTTACCGACCCCCTGCGGCCAGAAGGCCCGCGCGGAATTGTCAGAACATGAGCAATCGCATCGAAGACCAGCCCATCGAGGAGCTGCGCCGGGCCAAGCGGCGGGCCACCGGCCTGCTGCTGGTGGCCGCCGGCGTGTATGTCGCGGCGCGGCTGGCCGAGTCCTCCCATCCCGGGCTCGGCTATGTGCGCGCCTTCTGCGAGGCGGCGATGGTGGGCGGACTGGCCGACTGGTTCGCGGTCACGGCGCTGTTCCGTCATCCGCTCGGGGTGCCGCTGCCCCACACCGCCATCATTCCGGCCAACAAGGACCGCATCGGCGAGGCGCTGGGCCGGTTCGTGGAGCGCAATTTCCTCTCCACCGACGTGGTGAGCACCCGGCTCTCGCGGGTGGACTTCGCGACCCTCACCGGGAAGTGGCTGGCCGACCCGAAGCGCTCCCATCTGGCGGTCGACCAGGTTGCCGCGTTCCTCCCCGGCCTGCTCGATGCCATCGGCGACGAGCCGATGCGCCACTTCCTGCACCAGAACCTGGTGAGCACGCTGCGCCGGATCGACTTCGCGCCGATCGCGGCCGACCTGCTCGAGGCGCTGACCGAGCAGGATCGCCACCAGGTGCTGGTCGACGAGATGCTGCTGCAGGGCCAGCGCTTCCTCGGCGAAGCCGAGCCCGAGATCCGCACGCGCGTGCGCGAGCGCACCGCCTGGCTGTGGCAGAAGCTCGGCGTCGACGATGCCATCTCCGACCGTCTCATCCGCGCATCGGGCGAGGTGCTGGCGGAGATCAGCGCCGATCCGCAGCACCCCTGGCGCGAGCGCTTCACCACGATGTTGCGGGAGTACGTAGATGCCCTGCGCAACTCCGAGGAGTACCGCGCGCGTGCCGAACGCATCAAGGTCGCGCTGCTCGAGCAGCCGCAGCTGGCCGAGTACGTCGGCACGGTATGGGATCACCTGCGTGCGCGCGTGCGGGAGGACGCCGCCGACCCGCGCTCGCAACTGCGGGCGAACCTCGCCGACGCCCTGGTCGCGCTGGGCGAAGGGCTGCTGGCCGACCGGGCGGTGCAGGATGCCCTGAACCGTTGGCTGCGCGCCACCACCGCGCAGCTGGTGGAGGCGCGCCGGCACGAGGTCGCCGCGCTGATCTCCGAGACCGTGCGGCGCTGGGATCCGGCGACCGTGACCGACCGCATCGAACGAGCGATCGCACGCGACCTGCAGTACATCCGCATCAACGGCACCCTCATCGGCGGGCTCGTGGGTGTGGCGATCCACGCCCTGTCGCAGCTGTTCGTGTGACCCCGGTCACGGAGAACGGGGCGATGCCGGCTTAGCATCTTCCCTCAAGGAGGAAAGCGGAATGCCCAAGTCCTATACCGACATCACCGCGGAGATCAACCGCGGCATCCTCAAGCTGCGCGAGGCGCAGCCCGATGCGATGGCAGGCTTCAGCGCGCTGGCGAAGGGCGCGATGAAGGCCGGCGCATTGTCCGAGCTGAACAAGGAGCTGATCGCGCTGTCGATCGGCGTCGCCGGCCACTGCGACGGCTGCATCGGCTTCCACGCCAAGGCGCTGGCCCGGTTGAAGGCCCCGCGCGAGCAGGTGCTGGAGGCGCTGGCCGTGGCGGTCTACATGGGCGGCGGGCCGTCGCTGATGTACGCAGCCGAGGCCGTGCTCGCCTTCGAGGAGTTCAACGCCGCCGCGTGACGTGGCGCCAGGTCAGTCCAGCGCGGCGAGCAGCTGTGCGAGGAAGGCCTGGTGATCCCAGGCGAAGCGCTCGCGGGTGATGCCCAGGCGCAGCACCACCAGGCGCCTGCTCGGGATCACGCTGAGCAGCTGGCCTTCGTGGCCGACCAGGTGGAACGCATCGGCGGGCAGGGGTGAGGCAGCCGGTGCCCTGCCGTTGTAGGGCTCCGGGATCTGCAGCCACAGATGGCCGCCGAAGTTGTGCTGCGGCGCCTGCGGGACGATCTTGCGCATGAACGGGACCCACCCCTGCGGCAGGAGCCGTTCCCCCTGCCACACCCCGTCCTGCATGAGGAACTGGCCGAAGCGCAGCCAGTCGTGCGCACTGGCCCACATGAACGACGACCCGACCGGCAGATTCGTCGCATCGGTCTCGATGGTCGCGCTGTGCATGCCCAGGGGCTCGAACAACGCCTCGCGCGGCAGCCGCGCGAACGCGTCAGGCGGGAGCCGCGATTGCCGCCGCAGCACGCGCATGAGCACGTTGGTGGTGCCGCTCGCGTAGCGCCACTTCGCGCCGGGCGCGGTGCGCAAGGGCTTGGCCGCGGCGAATCCGGACGCATCGCCGGTGGTCAGCAGCATCTGCACGACGTCGGACAGCGGATCGCCCGTGCGCTCGTCGAAGTACAGCCCGTCGGTCATGTGCAGGAGCTGCTCGACCGAGATCGCCGCGCGTGCATCACCCGGCTCGGCCCACTCCCGCAGCAGGTTGCCCTGCTCCAGCGAGAGCTGGCCGCGTCCCAGCAGCATGCCGGCCAGCACGGCAGTCGCGGTCTTGGTCATGGACCAGCCCGGCATCGGTGTAACGGCCGAGAACCCCGGCGCATAGCGTTCCGCGATCACGTGGCCGTCGTAGAGCACCGCAACTGCCCGCGTGTGCGCACGCGGGGACGCGAAGGCCTTGTCGAGCAGCGCCGCCACGCGGCTGGGGTCGGCGCGCCCCGGCAGCGGCCCGGTGGGCAGCAGCTCGGCGGGCTGCAGGGCGGGCAGCGCGCCGTCCACCTGCGCGAGCGATTCCGGCTCGACCCCCAGCGCCAGCGTGCAACCCAGTCCGTTGCGAAACTGTGCCACACGCTCCGCGAAGCCCAGGAAGGTGGCCGAGGCGCGCCGCCGTTTCGCATCCAGCTGGGGCGTCACCAGTTGCAGCAGCGGGTGATTCTCCGCGAGGATGTCTTCCGCGATGACCGACTGCGCCATCCGCCCGGAGACGAACACGCCCGAGCACAGGGTCTTGGCGGTGTACGCCGTGCCGATGGGCGCGAGCCGCACCACCATCACGGCACCCCAGATCAGTGCCCCGAGCACGGAGAACAGCACGAATCCGAGGGTGATGCGGCGAAGCGGGTGCAAGGTGGAGACGTCGGTGCGGGAGGGCGGTCGCGGTGCGGCGCAAGGTCCGGGCCAGGGAGCGCATCTTGCTGAATTCGCGCCGCTCGATCAATGGTGACGGCGTAGGGAGACAGGGGGCGTGACGGCGCAGCTGGCTGATCTGGTGCAGGTCTCCGCCCGGGTCGGTGCCACGACCCGGCGGCTGGAGAAGATCGGCGCGCTCGCGCACCTGCTGCGCAGCCTGTCATCCGACGAGATCGCGCTGGCAGTGCGCTATCTGAGCGGCGAGACGCGGCAGGCCAGGCTCAACATCGGGCCCGCGGCAATCCGGGCCGCGCGGCCCGCTAATGCGGCCGAGCGGGCCGAGCTGACGTTGACGGACGTGGACGCGGCGCTGGGGCGGGTCGCCGCAGCAGCCGGGGCGGGCTCGGCTGCGCAGCGCAAGCACTTGCTGAAAGGCCTGCTGTCACGCGCGACGCCGGCCGAGCAGGACTTCCTGGTGCGCCTGCTGCATGGCGAACTGCGCCAGGGCGCGCTCGAAGGGCTCATGCAGGAAGCCGTCGCGCGCGCCGCGGACGTGCCGCTGGCGGAAGTGCGGCGCGCTGCGATGGTCGCTGGTGGGCTCGCGCCTGTAGCGCAGGCGGCGTTGACCGAAGGCGTCACAGGCCTGCGCCGATTCTCGCTGCGCGTGTTCCAGCCGCTGCAGCCCATGCTCGCGCAGCCAGCCGATGACGTGGCAGCTGCGATGGCCCAGCTGCACACCGCGGCGCTGGACTGGAAGCTCGACGGTGCACGCGTCCAGGTGCACAAGGCCGGTGACGAGGTGCGCGTCTTCAGCCGCGCGCTGAATGACGTCACTGCGGCCGTGCCAGAGATCGTGGAGGCGGTGCGCGGGCTGCCGCAGCGCGCATTGATTCTGGATGGCGAGACCATCGCGCTGGGTCCCGAGGGCGCGCCGCAGCCATTCCAGGTCACCATGCGCCGCTTTGGCCGGCGCGTGGGAGTCGAGGAAGCGCGCGCAGAGCTGCCGCTGTCGGTGTTCTTCTTCGACGTACTGCACCAGGACAGCAGCGATCTCATCGATCGTCCCGCCCGAGAGCGCTTCGCGGCGCTGGACGAGGCATTGCCGTCAGGCCTGCGCGTGCCGCGCCTGGTGACGGCCGATCCGCAGGCCGCGCAGGCATTCCTGGACGACGCATGGAGCCGTGGTCACGAGGGGATCATGGCCAAGGCGCTGGATGCACCCTACGAGGCCGGCGGGCGCGGCGGCAGCTGGCTCAAGCTCAAGCAGGCACACACGCTCGACCTGGTGATCCTCGCGGCGGAATGGGGCAGCGGCCGGCGGAAAGGGATGTTGTCCAACCTGCACCTCGGTGCGCGCGATCCGGAGACCGGTGGCTTCGTGATGCTGGGCAAGACCTTCAAGGGCCTGACCGACGAGATGCTGGCGTGGCAGACGCAGGCGCTGCTGGCGCGCGAGATCGGCCGGGACGCGTACACCGTCTACGTGCGGCCGGAGATCGTGGTCGAGATTGCGGTCAACGAGATCCAGGAGAGTCCGCGCTATCCAGGTGGGATGGCGTTGAGGTTGGCGCGGGTGAAGCGGTATCGGCTGGATAAGGGGGCGGGGGAGGCGGATACGATCGAGGTGGTGCAGCGCTTGTTCGTCACACGCTGATGAATCTGTGCTTCCAAGCACGTTCGTCACAACCATCTCGCTCAGAGCGACGGACTGTTAATCTGGAATTGCGGACCGGCTCTGACTCAACTAACCAACCAATCAAGAACTGCGCCAGAGTTTCCGCCCCTCATTTAAATCGGCTGAACCAACCAACCCGAAGTAGCCAGAGCGACCCTCAACCTTCTGGAGAGTCGCCATGTTCAGCACGCTGTCGCAAGTCCTGCCCGCCTTCGGGCAATCGGTAGTCATCAAGCAGAAGTCCGCCGAGGAGTCCCTCTCGCGCATCAACCGCGTCCTGCGTGACCCTATCTGTCAGGTGCCGCTTGACCAGATCGAGCGCCGCCACATCCGCGAGTTCCGCGACCGCTACGCCGCCCGGATGACCGGCTCATCGGTCAATAGGATGCTCGCCGTGCTGGGTGCCGGGTTCAATTGGGCGGTCAGCGAACACGACGCCCCCGAGAAGTTGCTCGACGTGTGTCGCAAGATGAAGCTCCCCGAGAATCCGGCCCGCGACCGCCGGCTCCGGCCCGGAGAGGAGCAGCGCCTGCTCGACGTATCGACACAGGTGGAGCCGTGGCTCGGGCCGGTGATACGCCTCGCCGTAGCCACTGCCATGCGCCGGGGTGAGATGGTCGCGCTGCGCTGGCGCGACGTGAGCGGATGCGTCGCCAAGCTCCACACCACCAAGAACGGCGATGCACGCAGTGTGCCGCTGTCGAAGGCTGCGCGGGAGGCTATGGACGACCTGCGTGTGCTCAAGATCAACGACAAGGTCATCCCGTGCGGGTGCGCAGACGCCATTACCGACGCATTCGGGGAGGCGTGCCGGCTGGCCGGCATCAAGGGGCTGCGTTTCCACGACCTGCGCGGCGAGGCCCTGAGCCGCTACGCCGAGAAAGGACTCGATATCCGTGCCCTGCACAAGATCGGCGGGCACAAGAGCGGCGCCATCCTGCGCTACCTGCGTCCCGGCGGCGTCGAGGAACTGGCGGCGCGGATGGGGTGATGTAGTGCCTGTGAGGCAAACATGGCCCGCCAAGTGTGGGCCTTTTTGTTAAGGCTTAGAATCCACTGGTGATCTCCGGGAGCGGCCGATGACCTACCTGTGGATATTCGTTTGTTCTTATGCGGTGTGCGCAGTGCTAGTCATCGCGCATATCGCCAGAGGGAATGCTGTAGTCGCTGACCGCATCCGAGAGCGCGGATACTCTGGCGACTTTGTGAGCCGATGGCATCAGAGTTTTTGGCGACTGGCAATCCCGGTCCTCCCTCGTCCGGTTCTGGTTTTCGGCACGACGTTGGGCATCGCCACATCGCTTGCTTACTGGGTAATGCACAGATGAGACTCATCATTGGATTGATGCTAGCTGCCCTTGCGTCGTTACCATCAGTGGCAAGTGGTGAATGGGTTCTTATCGGCGGTAGGAACGACGGCAGCTTCAAGATCTACGCTAATAGCGAGGTGAAGGTCCTTCCGACGGGCCTCATAGAGGCTTGGGAGGTGTGGGACTACCGCGAGCCGCAAGCAGACAGCGCGCTAAAGATTACTTACCGCTCGCGGCTGTGGCAGCAGTCTATCAATTGCCGCGATCAAACTGCTGCCGCACTGGCCCTGTTCTTCTACTCGGATGCAATGGCTAAAGGCGACAAACTGCATTCTGTTGATAGACCACCACAGAAAGTGAAGTACCTACGCGGGGCACCGGGCACGCCGGGAGAACAGTTGATTAAGAAGGTCTGCGAGTGGGCAGGTTAGCTCTACAGTACTGGCACTTGTCTGCCGCTCTGCTCCTCGCCCTTCCCGCTCTCGCGCAGGAAGCTGTCGACTGGGATTCCTACAGCGCGCCCGACCGCAAGCTGGTGCCCGGAGTCCTGAACCCGGCAGTCACGCAGGACAACGTCAACCGGACCATCTGCGTGCCGGGCTGGACGAAGACGATCCGCCCGCCGTCAAGCTACACGCAGCGCCTTGAGCATCAGCAGATGCGCGACTGGGGCCTGCCGGGACACCATACCCAGTACCACGAAGACCACCTAGTCCCGCTATGCGTGGGCGGCAGTCCTGACGATCCCGGCAACCTGTGGCCCTCACCAGTGCTGGCGCGATGGAATGACAAGGTCAAGGATCAGCTTGAAAGCTCGGTGTGCCGCGCTGTGTGTCGAGGCGCGATGACGCTTCAGGAAGGGCAGGCAGTCTTCATGGACGAACCGGACTGGAGACGCGCATGGGAGAAGTTCTTCAGCGAGCAGCGTTAGCGATGCTGCTGTCGCTATCGGGTGTGGCGCTCGCGCACAACGCGCCGCACGACAAGTACGGATGCCACAACGATCGCAAGGCAGGCAGCTACCACTGCCACGAAGGTCCGCAGGCCGGGAAGACCTTCGCGTCGAAGGAAGCGATGCTAGGCGGCAAGCCGCCCGCGCCGGATCAACCACCTTCGGGACAGGTCAAGGGAACAGGCCACTATGACAACGTGGACGGACAGACTATCCACAAACCCGCGCATAGCCTGATCGGCGGCAAGCCGAACGGCGCTACCGGACGCTGCAAGGATGGAAGCTACACCTTCGCCCAGCACAAGACCGGAGCCTGCTCCAAGCAAAAAGGTCTAGCACAGTGGTTCGCAGCGACGGATCAGTGATCCACCGTGGATAGTCGCCTACTCCGATTGAGCGGTGGAATTCGCCCATTTCTGGTCGTGTACGCCCCCGAGGTAGCTGCCGATAGCCCAAGAGATGAGCTTCGGCTGCTATCGGATAATGCGGCGCAACAGAACAGTCATCCGTATGACAGTCCAGCGTTGCAGTAGTATTTCGCGTCGGACAGGTAGCCTCGCAGGATAGAAGGTATTTGCTCAACCGTAGCTTGTGGGCTGAGCCTGTGTCCGGATAAAGAATTGATGCGACATTCAGGGCGGTTCAATGGACAGCGCCAGGATTTATACCGACACTGAGTGTTTTAGCGGACACCCATGTCGGCTAATACAATGTTAGGCGTCATGTTTGATGGGTTCTAAGCGCAAGTGTCGTGTGTGGAGCTACGCGCCTTCACCAATGCGTAGATTGACGCGCCCTCCTCAGGAGTTGGGGCGCCAGCTAGGACAGATCGGCGGCTGAGGTTCACCTACATGTTTCTGGGGATGACGCTGGGGGTGTTCTGCGGTCTTCTTCTCGGCTATCGGCTTGCCCTGCGTATCAGTCGGCAGATCTCCCAACGTTCCTCCTCACCGCGGGTAGTCAGCCGCGGCGGCCACGTTGGCGCGCTAGCCTCGGTCATGCCTTCGTTGTATCTTGCATACATCGCAGGGGGCAACCTGGGTGGAAGTGTGGGCGCCTTCGCCTCCGACAACCTAGGCCTCGGCGACCTCGGAATCCCACTTGGTGTCGGCGTCGGAATCGCCCTATTTCTGGGCTTAGGTCTGTTGGCGGGCGCCGTGCTCGGAAGTGTATTGGGTATCGGGCTGAGCAAGCTTGTTCATGCTTAGCGGAACCCCTAGGCAAGGGATAACCGATGACGCCGAAACATCCCCATGCACCTGACCGGCTACAGCGGGCTTCGCCCGCTTCCGCCGGCAGGTGATGCGGAGCGTTGGGCCTCACATGCCACGCCCTGACCACAAGCGCGTGCTTCGAGCAATGTCCCCGACCCCGTGGGATGCTAGCAACCGCGTCCTGTACGACTTGTGTCGCGAGCATCCAGCGCATCGAGACGGCGACGAGATACTTGCCAAGGTACTGCTTATCGGTCGCGTTTATGCCGCCGCTATAGAGCGGCGTCGCAACAGAGAAGACGATCACGAGAACGATCGTTTCTACATCGATACCGTTGCGCCTACGATTCGCGCATCTGCCATCGACAAGTGGTTGCACCAGGCGCGCACCGCCAGACCCGCCACTCCAACTGGGATCAAAACATCGGTCGAAGTTCACGGGCTGGTCACGGAGTTGTTCAGTCAGATCTCCGACTTAGAGAAGCGATCGCTGGCCTCCAAGTACCTACACTTCCATGTGCCTCGCCTATTTTTCATTTACGACTCTCGTGCCGTAGAGGCCATGCGCGAGTTCTCCGACGTCTTGCCACGGGCAACGCGCTCGAATGGAAATGGAGACAATGAGTACAGAAAGTTCGTTGAGAAGGCCACCTCACTTGTGCAACTCTGCGAGCGCGACTACGGTCTGTCGATGCTGCCGAGGCAGTTGGACAACCTGCTACTGCGAGTGAACGAGTGATGCCTAACCTGCGGCTGCAGGGGCCGCGGGCAAGCGGCGTTGCCGCTCGCCTGCGCCCCTGAGCAGCGTCGTTGGGCGTCATAGGGAACGATGCACATACTGCCTCGCATCAAGGAGGTCCTGGCCGCGCGACCGAACGAGCCGCAGCTTGATGCCTTCCTGCACGATGTCCGAGACAGTTTGGCCGCGAGCAACAGACAGTTCTTGAGCCTCGCAACCCTGACCCTGTCGACGCTGGTCGTCTACCAGCTCGTGGTGTATGAGAACGGTACCGGGGTGTCCCTTCTATCTGTGCAGATAAGCGATGCGAGCCTCTTTCGTAGAGTGTTCCTCGTCCTTCCAGCGGCACTGCTTAGCGCGGGGGCATGCGTGGGCTACTTGAGGCATTGTCAGCGAGAGGTTTACGACTACCTAACCATTTCTAGGTACCGGGTGCTGGGAAGGACCGGACTGCACGAGTTGAGGTTGCCATCCGACCACGTGCTTGGGTTGTTCTTGGTGCTGACGCAAGGCGGAAAGGTCGGAAAGATCGTCGCAGGAGTGGTGGCTGTCTCGTCGTTCTTGGCTTTCGTGGCCGGGCCCGTAATCTACATTGTTTATGAGTCGGTGAAGAATGTCCGCCAGTTCGGATTCACTGATCCGCTCGGCTTGGCCGGGTCTGCGATCGCCATCGCGCTCACAGCCTGCGCGTTGGTCATCACATGGCTGGCAATGCGAGTGAAGGTTGAATGACGCCCAACCCACGATTCGACACAGCCTCTCAGCAGCGGCGCGTCGCACCGCTGTTGAGGGCCGGTCAATCGGCACGTTCGGGTCTCTCTAGGAGGGTTGTGTGATGGCACAGGCGAAAATCAAGCTGCTGCGGCTCGTCCAAGACTCGCAGGAGTATGGAAGCGACGATGAGCACATGGTATCGCGCGTATTCTTCGACATGGAGATCGACGGCGCGACGTACCAAGCCCTCCATTGTGATGTAAAGCAAATCGTCGGCAGTTCGTTCGAGACCGCGCCACTGGAAGTGTCTGCTCCAGCCGGTTACAAAGGCCCGTTCAATCACGAGGCGTTCCAGAAAATCGTGGAGCACTATTACCGCAGTCTCGTTGGCTCACAGGGCCGCGGTATCCGAATCACTGGTGGCTCCAACATCCGGATGCGAAACAACACTTTCGTTCAATCCAGCGAGTCAACGTTTGAGGTGCAAGTTGCTGGGGGCCCATGGTGAAACGCCGAACCCAGCGCTCAAGCGGACTCGCGCCTGCGGCGCTCGCCGCTTAGCTCTGCGTTAGGCGCTTTTCATGTGTTTGCCGGAGGCGACTTTTCAGCTGATGGACCAGCGAGTTTGGCCGTAGGCAAGAACCCTAACTCGTGCGGTGCGACATGCGGAGGAACTGGGCATGAAGGGTTCCAGAGACGGACCACTACTCCGCCGCTCTGGATTGCGCTGACGTCGGTCTCTTTGAAGTGCTGATTCACGCGCGATCCTTTATAGGCGGCCCTTCGTCGGAGATGGCTGCTACAAGGATTGTTGCACCCAACGCGATGGCCATCCTGCCTTCGTCCTCCGCGCGAAGCGCGGCACCCCAACGTGATGGTCTCGCGGCCTTGCTGTGGGGATGAACTGACCCAAAGCCTGGGCTGGCGTCCCAGGGCCCTGGAATGCTGCTGCGATTCGCCCCGCACGATAGCTGGCGCGGCTGTTGCATTCGTGCGGGTCGGCGCCGTAGCGACACCAAGCGGAAAGGGCCTGCAGGGACCTGTGTTCCTGGGGCGACGCAGGATGGAGCGGCCAGGAGCCAGCGCGGCCGGAGAGGAACGGGGCCAGTGTCCGGCGGAACGGGCAAGCCAACACCGGGCTGGCCAGAATTGGCAAAAAGTGCCCCCGCGTGTCGGTTATCGGCATGAAACCGGTCCGCTTTAGAGGTTTGCGCAGGTCTGGACAGTTGCTCAGCGCCGCAGCCACCGCATCGGGTCGTGATCGACCCGCGAGACTGCTGGTCAGCCCGGAATCTTTCGCGCAACTATTGAGAGCTCGATCCTGGCCTCCGGCTAGACCCGCCGATGGTGCAGGCATCTGAAGAAACCATCCTCTTGTCTGAAATGATATGAGCCAACAAATCTACGACGTGCTGCGCGGCTTCGAGCATGCCTACCCCAATGACGTTTTCCCGTCCCTGAGTGGCGACGAGGTCGAGGCGCACAGCGAGATCGTCGCCCGGGCCTCCGCGCACATGGGACGGTACATGGCGCAATTCACCAAACAGGCAGCCGACGAGATCGCGCGTCTGCGCGTCGAGCTACTGGAGGCGAAGCAGTACAACACCCATTGGGCCGCTGTCGCTCACAAACTGGGACTCAAGCTGGATGCGGCAGAGATGGCACTGCAGAATATCGCCCTGACGATCAATGAGACTGGGACGGATCGAGCCGCGATGACCGAGGAGATCCGTGGCATCCTGGCAAAGCTGACAGATCTCAGGAAATCCAGGCGGTGAGGCTGCTGCAACCTCATGCTACCTCCTCGATCTGAATCGAGGAAAGCGGGCCTGCGCATTGCACGCAGGCCCGCCTAACTCCGTTACGCCGCCGCCGGCACGCTAGGCAACCCGCTCAGCGCCATCGCCAGCTCCTGCGGATCGTAGTCCTGATCCACCAGTTTCCCGGCGAAGTAATCCATGTACGCCTGCATGTCGAAGTGCCCGTGGTCGCACAGGTTGAACAGGATCGCGCGGCTCACGCCCTCTTCCTTGCACTTCAGCGCCTCGTCGATCGCGCCCTTCACGGCGTGATTGGCTTCCGGCGCGGGCACGATGCCTTCGTTGCGCGCGAAGAACACGCCGGCCTCGAAGCACGCGGTCTGGTGATAGGAACGCGCGTCGATCAGTCCCAGCTCCTTCACGTGCGATACCAGCGGCGCCATGCCGTGGTAGCGCAGCCCGCCGGCGTGGAACCCCGGCGGCATGAAGCTCGAGCCCAGCGTATGCATCTTCGCCAGCGGGGTCAGGTGGCCGGTGTCGCCGAAGTCGTAGGCGTACTTGCCGCGGGTGAGGCTGGGGCAGGCCGCCGGCTCGACCGCGACGATGCGCACCTTCTTGCCGCCGCGCAGCTGCGCGCCGAGGAAGGGGAACGCGATGCCCGCAAAATTCGATCCGCCGCCGGTGCAGCCGACGATCACGTCCGGGTAGTCGTTGGCCTGCTCCAGCTGCTTCATCGCCTCGACGCCGACCACGGTCTGGTGCAGCAGCACGTGGTTGAGCACCGAGCCCAGCGCGTACTTGGTGTCATCGCGCTGCGCGGCGATCTCGACCGCCTCGGAGATGGCGATCCCCAGGCTGCCGTTGCTGTCCGGGGTGGCGGCCAGGATCCTGCGGCCGACTTCGGTCTCCATCGAGGGGCTCGCTACGCAGCGCGCCCCATAGGTCTCCATCAGCGCCCGGCGATAGGGCTTCTGGTTGTACGACACCTTGACCATGAAGACCTGGATCTCCAGGCCGAAGATCGAGCCGGCAAAGGCCAGCGACGAGCCCCACTGGCCGGCGCCGGTCTCGGTGGTGATGCGCTTGACCCCTGCTTCCTTGTTGTAGAACGCCTGCGGGACGGCCGTGTTGGGCTTGTGACTGCCGGCCGGGCTGACGCCCTCGTACTTGTAGTAGATGCGCGCCGGGGTCTGCAGCGCCTTCTCCAGGCGGCGGGCGCGGAACAGCGGGCTGGGCCGCCACTGCCGGTAGACCTCGCGCACCGGGCCAGGGATCTCCACCTCGCGCTCGGTGGTGACCTCCTGCATGATCAGGGACATGGGGAACAGCGGGGCCAGGTCGTCGGGGCCCAGCGGCTTCAGCGTGCCCGGGTGCAGCACGGGCGGGGGTGGCTTGGGCAGGTCCGCCACGATGTTGTACCAGGTCTTCGGGATGTCGTTCTCGCCGAGGACGTACTTCACGCTCTCCGCCATGGCGGTCTCCTGTTTGTGGTTATGGTCCGGGCATGGCGCTGCCATGCCTCTTCCCGGAGGGAAGGCGGATCGATTATAGGCGGGCGCCGGAGACGGCCGGATTGACCGGCGTCAAGGCGCGAGCACCGGCCGGGGCGCCCGGCGGGCGGCCAGCCAGGCCTGCAGGCGATCCATGTAGATGTAGATCACCGGGGTGATGTACAGGGTGAGCACCTGCGACACCAGCAGGCCGCCGACCACGGCCAGGCCCAGCGGGCGCCGGGCTTCCGCGCTGCCGCCGAAGGCCAGGGCGATCGGCAGGGTGCCGACCAGGGCGGCCATGGTCGTCATCATGATCGGGCGGAAGCGCACCAGCGCCGCTTCGTAGATCGCCTCGGCGGCGGACTTCTTGTGGTCGCGCTGCGCCTCGACCGCGAAGTCGATCATCATGATCGCGTTCTTCTTGACGATGCCGATCAGCATCAGCAGGCCCACCCAGCCGTAGATGTCCAGCTCGGGGTGGAAGATGTAGAGCGTCAGCAGCGCGCCCAGCACCGCCGAGGGCAGCCCGGACAGGATCGTCAGCGGGTGGATCAGGCTCTCGTACAGGATGCCCAGGATCAGGTAGATCACGAACACGGCCATGAGCAGCAGCACCGGCATGCCGGTCAGCGAGGCCTGGAACGCCTGGGCCGTGCCCTGGAAGCTGGTGGACAGCGTGGCCGGTGCGCGCAGCTCGTCGAGCGCTGCGTTGACGCGCTTCACGCCCTCGCCCAGCGCGACGCCGGGCGCCAGGTTGAAGGAGATGTTCACCGCCGGTAGCTGGCCGAGGTGGTTGATCGACAACGGCCCCACCGAGGTCGACACGCTGGCCACCGCCGTCAACGGCACCAGGTTGCCCCGGCTGCCCCGCACGTAGAGCAGCTCCATGGTGGACGCGTCGCGCTGGTACTGCGGCTCCACCTCCAGCACCACCCAGTATTCGTTGCTCGGCGTGTAGATCGTGGAGACCTGGCGCGCACCGAAGGCGTTGAACAGCGCGTTTTCGATCTGCTCGGGTGTCACGCCCAGCGCGGATGCCTTGTCGCGGTCGATGCGCAGGTCGACCTGGGTGTTCTTGATCTGCAGGTCGGTGGTCACGTCCTGGAAGCCGGGCAGCTTGCGCATCGCGTCCTCGATCTTCGGCGCCCAGCCGTAGAGCTCGTCCAGGTCGGCGCTCTGCAGCGCGAGCTGGAACTGGCTCTTGGTGATCACCCCGCCCAGCCGCACGCTGGGCAGGTTCTGCAGGAACACCTTCAGTCCCGGGATCGTGCTCAGCCTGGGCCGCAGCTCCTGCATCACCTGGTCCGCGGACGGCCGCTCGCCGCGCGGCTTCAGGTTGATCACGATCCGGCCCAGGTTCATCTGCAGGCTGGAGCCGCCCACCCCGATGAAGGACATGGTATCGGCCACGTGCGGGTTCTCGCGGATGCGGGCCACCGCCAGCTGCTGCTGCTCGTACATCGCGTCGTACGAGATGTCCTGCGGCCCCTCGGTGAAGGCGAACAGCTGCCCGACGTCCTCGGTGGGCAGGAAGCCCTTCGGGATGATCACGCCCAGGTAGACCGCCGCCACCGTGGTCACGGCGAACACCGCCATCGTGACGACCGGCACCCGCAGCGATGCGCGCAGGGTGCTGGCGTAGGCATCGCGCATCGTGTCGAAGGTTCGCTCGATCGCCCGGTACAGGGCCCCGTGCTGCTGTTCGCGCTCCGACCGCAGCCAGCGCCCGCACAGCATGGGCGTGAGGGTCAGGCTGACGAATCCGGAGATGAGGATCGCCGCCATGATGGTCACAGCGAACTCGTGCAGCAGGCGCCCGATCACCCCACCCATGAACAGCACCGGCACGAACACCACCGCGAGCGAGAGCGTCATCGACAGGATGGTGAAGGCGATCTGGCGCGAGCCGTCCAGCGTGGCTTGCAGCGGGGTCTTGCCCATCTCCAGATGGCGCGCGATGTTCTCCAGCATCACGATCGCGTCGTCCACGACGAAGCCCACGCACAGGGTGAGTGCGAGCAGCGACAGCGTGTCGATGCTGTAGCCCAGCGCGTACATCACGCTGAAGGTGCCCACGATCGACATCGGCAGCGCCGCCGCCGGGATGATGGTCGCGGAGAGATTGCGCAGGAACAGGAAGATCACCATCACCACCAGCACCAGCGCGAGCACCAGGGTGAACTGCACTTCGTTGACGGCGTCGCGAATGCCCTGGGAGCGATCGAACAGCACGTCGATGCTGACGCCCGGCGGCACCTGCGCGCGGAACTGCGGCAGCAGCGTGCGGATCTTGTCCACCACCTCGACCGTGTTGGTGCCGGGCTGGCGCTGGATCGCGAGCAGGATCGAGCGCTTGTCGTTGAACCAGGCCGCGACGCGGTTGTTCTGCACGTCGTCCACCGCCTGGCCGATGTCCTTCACCCGCACCGGGGCGCCGTTGCGGTAGGTGATGATCAGGTCGTTGAAGCCGGCGGCATCCTGCAGCTGGCTGTTGGTCATCACCGAGGCCGAGCGGTGCGCGCCCTGCAGCGTGCCGGTGGGCAGGTTGGGGTTGTGCTGCGCGAGCGCGCGCTCCACCTCGTCGATGCCGATGCCCCGTGCGGCCAGCGCCTTGGGGTCCACCTGCACGCGTACCGCGTAGGCCTGCGAGCCGTACACCAGCACCTGCGCGACGCCGTTGATCATCGAGATGCGCTGGGCCATCAGCGTCTCGGCGTACTCGTTGACCCGCGACAGCGGCAGCGTCTCCGAGGTGAGCGCGAGGTAGAAGATCGGCTGGTCCGCCGGGTTGACCTTGCGGTACGACGGCGGCACGGTCATGTCGTTGGGCAGCTGCCGGCGCGCCAGCGAGATGGCGGTCTGCACGTCCTGCGCCGCCGCGTCGATGTCGCGGTCGAGCACGAACTGCAGCGTGATCTGGGTGGTGCCCTGCGTGCTCGACGAGGTCATCTGGTCGAGCCCGGCGATAGTGGAGAACTGCTTCTCCAGCGGCGTGGCCACCGACGAGGCCATCGTTTCCGGGCTCGCGCCGGGCAGCTCCGCCCGCACCTGGATGGTCGGGAAGTCGACGTTGGGCAGCTGCGCCACCGGCAGCTGCTTGTAGGCCAGCACGCCGAACGTGAGGATCCCGACCATGACCAGCAAGGTCATGACCGGGCGCAGGATGAAGGGTTGGGAGAGATTCACTTCAGGCCCTAGGTTCCAGGCTCTAGACGCCAGAGGTTTTGCATGAAGCCCATGTTCTCTTGCCGTTCATGTGTAGAGCCTGGCGTCTGGTGCCTGGGGCCTATCCTTTGTCTGGCGTCTCCCGCCTAGAGCCTGGGGCCTGTCATTCTTCTGGCGTCTAGAGCCTAGGGCCTAGGGCCTGCGTGCGCTGTCGCGCCTCTAGCCTTCTTTAGCAGCCACCTTCCCCCCGGGCGTCACCCGCAGCTGCCCGCTGGTGATCACGGTCTCGCCGGCTTCCACGCCTTTGGCCAGCACGGCGCTCGCGCCTTCGGTGCGCTCGACCACCACGGGGCGCATCTCCGCGGTCTGGTCGGGCTTGACCACGTAGACATACTGACCCTTCGGTCCGTTCTGGACGGCCTGCGCGGGCACCACCAGCGCGTCGGCCTGTTCCTTCAGTGTCAGGGTGGTGGCGACGAACTGGCCCGGCCACAGGTCCCGGTTCTCGTTGGTGAAGGTTGCCCGCAGGCGAATGGTGCCGGTCGTTGGATCGACGGCGTTGTCGATGAAGGTCAGGCGGCCGGTCACCGCCGGTGCGTTCGCGGCGTCCTGGCGCGCGGTGACCGGCAGTCCGCGTGCACCGGCGCTGCGGATCTGGTGCAGATAGCGTTCCGGCACTGCGAAGCTGACGTAGATCGGCGCGACCTGGTTGATGACCAGCAGCGGTTCGGTGTCGTTGGCCTTGACGTTGTTGCCCGCCGGCAGGTTCACCCGGCCGGCGCGCCCGGTGAGCGGCGCCGTGAGGCGGGTGTAGGAGAGCTGCACCCTGGCGGTGTCCACCGCGGCACGGTCGGCGGCGACGGTGGCCTCAGCCGCCTCGCGGCCCGTGCGCGCCTGGACCAGCGCTTCTTCCGAGATGAAGCCCTTGGCCTGCAGGTCGTTGTAGCGCAGTTCGAGCGACTTGGCGTTGGCCAGCAGCGCGCGGTCGCGCGACTCCTGCGCTTCGAGCTGCTTGACCTGTGCCTCCAGGTAGCGCGGGTCGAGCTCGAACAGGAGCTGGCCCTTGCGCACTTCCTCCCCGTCGCGCACGTGCACGGACACGATCTGCCCGTCGATGCGGGATTTCACGGCCACGCTCTGGATGGGCTCGACGTTGCCGATGGTGGTCACGGTGAGCGGTACGGTCGCCCGCTGCGCCTTGCCGACCGTGACCGGAGCGGGCGGCGGGGCAGACTTCTTGTCCGCGGCGCTCTTGCTGTCGTTGCAGCCGGCGGCGAGCAGCCCGGTCAGGAGGGCGACGAGCGCGCCAGCCGGGAGGCGTGGGAAGGTGAGCCGGGCGGTCAGGATGGGCATGGATGGGCGAGCACGGCGGCATGCGCGACTGGCATCGCGCCCGACGGGCTCGTTCCCCGGTCAAAGAGGCGATTCTAGCGCGCGGCCCCCGCAGGGGTCCGGTTGGGGCGGCCGGCAGGTGCGCCGGCCGCGGCGGTCACGGTAAGAGGCGTTCCAGCGCGAAAAGTTGCGCGACCGACTCGCGTTCCCGGATCAGGTGCACGTTGCCGCCGTCCACCATCAGCTCGGCCGCGCGCGGGCGGGTGTTGTAGTTGGAGCTCATGCTCATGCCGTAGGCGCCGGCCGAAAGCACGGCCAGCAGGTCGCCCTCCGCCAGCGCGAGCGCGCGGTCGTGGCCGAGGAAGTCGCCGCTTTCGCAGACCGGGCCGACCACCTGGTAGGCCTGCGCCTCGGCGTCGCGGGGACGCACCGGGACGATGTCGTGGAAGGCATCGTAGAGCGCGGGCCGCATCAGGTCGTTCATCGCGGCATCCACGACCGCGAAGTTGCGTTCGGGGTTGTGCTTGAGCACCTCCACGCGCGTGAGCAGCACGCCCGAGTTGCCTACCAGCGCGCGGCCGGGCTCGAGCAGGATGCTCTCGTGGCGGCCCTGCAGGCGCGCGAGCAGCGCCTCGATGTAATGGCCCGGCTCGGGCGGCGTCTCGTCACGGTAGCGGATGCCCAGGCCGCCGCCCAGGTCGAGGTGATGCAGGTGGATGCCTTCGGCCTGCAGCCGGCCGACCAGCCCGAGCAGCTTGTCGAGCGCGTCGAGGAACGGCGGAATTTCGGTGATCTGCGAGCCGATGTGATAGTCGATCCCGGTGATCTCCAGCCCCGGCAGCGCACGCGCGCGCAGGTAGAGCTCGACCGCCTGTTCGAACGGCACGCCGAACTTGTTCTCCTTGAGCCCGGTGGAGATGTAGGGATGAGTCCTGGGATCGACGTCGGGGTTCACCCGCAGGCTGATGCGTGCCGTGCGCCCGCGTGCGGTGGCGATGCGGCTGATCCGCTCCAGCTCGCTCGGCGACTCGACGTTGAAGCACAGGATCTGGTGGGACAGCGCGGCGTCGATCTCGTCGCTGCGCTTGCCCACGCCGGAGAACACCACCTTGCGCGGATCCCCGCCCGCCGCGATGACCCGTTCCAGCTCGCCGAGGGACACGATGTCGAAGCCGCTGCCCATCTGCGCGAACAGGTTGAGCACCGCGAGGCTCGAGTTGGCCTTGGCGGCATAGCAGATGAGGTGGTGGCGCTCGCCGAAGGGGTGGTCGAAGCTCTCGTAGGCGCGCACCAGCCCGGCGCGCGTGTAGACGAAGCAGGGCGTGCCGTAGCGCTGCGCGATGTCGGACAGGGCGACGCCTTCGAGGTGCAGTACGCCGTTGCGGTAGCGCAGGAACGGCGACTGCGGCGGGTCGGTTGGCATGGGGAGGCGAGTCAGCGGGGCTGCGTCGTTGCGGGTTGCGTGGTCGGGCCCGCCTGGGGCGTCGATGCCGGCAGCGGCGCTGTGGCGGCGGGCGCTGCACCGGGCGTGGTTTGCACATTGCCGCCCGGCGGCGGGGCCTGCGGACCCTGCGGGGGCGCCCGGCGCGCTTCCTCCTGCTCCCGCTCTTCGCGCTCCTTGAGCTTCTGCTTGCGCTCGGCGTCCTCGGCCAGCTGCTCGGGCGTCGGAATGTACAGCGGCCCCTTCGCCCCGCAGCCGCACAGGACGAAGCCGAACACGAGGGCGAGGAGGACGGGGCGCATGGGGGAAACCGGGGGAGCGCCGGAGTTTAGCATGGAGGCTGGAGGCGAGAGGCTAGAGGCGAGAGGAACACCGTGGTGCGCGAGCAGTTCGATGCTTTCCGTCAGACAAGGCCCGTCACGGGTCGGAGGAACCGCGTCCCTGGAAGTACCAGACGGTTTTCCCTCTAGCCTCTCGCCTCTAGCCTCTCGCCCGCCCTTACAACGACATATAGTGATGCCCCATGCTGTCGAGCTCGGCGCGCGCGGCCTGGTATTCCGGATGCAGCTGCTCGACCACCCGCCAGAAGCGCGGCGAGTGGCTCATGACGCGCAGGTGTGCGACCTCATGCGCGACGACGTAGTCGATCAGGTGCGGCGAGGCCTGCATCAGCCGCCAGCTCAGCCGCACCTCCCGTTTCGCATTGCAGCTGCCCCAGCGTCCCAGTGCGCTGGAGAGCATGACGCGGGGGGCGGGCTCGCCCAGGCGCTGCGCGAAGTGCTCGGCACGCGCCCGCAGGTGCGGACTGGCCATGCGGCGGTACCAGTGAGTGACCAGCTCGCGCACGTGATCGGCCCGCCCGGGCTGTGCCAGCCCCACCAGCAGGAACCGACCGTCCTTGAGCTGCGCGACGGGGCGGCCCTCGCGCGGGGCCAGGCGCAGCTCGATCTGTCCGCCGAGGTAGTCGAGCAGCGCGCCGGTCTGCCAGACGCGTTCGGGCCGGCGCCGCGCGGAGTAGTGATCGAGCTTGCCGAGCACCCAGTTCTCGGATTGCTCGAGCAGCTCGGCGATGCGCCGCTCGCTGGTGCGCCAGGGTACGCTGACGGTCAGGCCGCCTTCGTCGATGGAGAGCAGCAGGCGCTTGCGTCGCAGGCTGCGCTTGAGCACGTAGGACACCTGCCGCTCGCCCAGGTTGGCGATGCGCTGCTCGACCAGCCGCTCCGGTGCGTCGAAGAGTCCTAGCTGGAGGTCGGATCGCCGATGCGTGCCACCTCGGTTTCGATCCACTGCTCCACCCTCCTGTTGAGCTCGTCCGCCTTGAGCCCGGCCGGGTCGATGGCGGGGCCGATGCTCACGGTGATCCTGCCCGGCCGCTTCACGAAGGCATCCCGCCGCCACAGATAGCCGGAATTGAGCGCAACCGGCACCACCGGGACCTTGGCCTGGGTGGCCAGCCACGCACCGCCGATATGGTACGTGCCCTTGTGCCCCGGCGCATGGCGGTGCCCCTCGGGGAAGATGACGATCCAGAACCCTTCCGCCAGCCGTGCCCGGCCCTGCTCCAGGGTCTGCTTGAGTGCGCGCATGCCGGCCTCGCGGTCGATCGCGATCGGGTTCATCAGGGCCAGCGCCCAGCCGAAGAACGGCAGCTTGAGCAGGCTGCGCTTGAGCACCCACACCTGCGGCGGCAGGAACACCTGGAATGCGAGCGTCTCCCAGGCGGACTGGTGCTTGGACAGGACGATGCTCGGCTGCCGGGGCAGGTTCTCCATGCCGCGCACTTCGTAGCGGATGCCGCATATGGCACCGGCGAGCCAGATCACCATGCGCGACCACCGCGTGATGAAGCGGTAGCGCGTCATCGGACCGAACGGGAAGGTGAGCATCGACAGCGTGGCCCAGACCACGGTCAGCACCACCTGCAGGGCGAAGAAGACGAGCGAGCGCGCCGTCAGCAGCGCGCCGCTCATTGGTGCGCGGCGATGATGGCGCGGACCGCTGCGGCGAGGTCCTCGAACACCTGGGTGCCTTCCGGAACTCCGCCCGTTGCGAACGTCTTCTGGCCCTTGCCGGTCAGCACCAGCATGGGCCGGCAGCCCAGCTGCACCGACGCCTCCAGGTCGCGCAGGGAGTCACCCACGGCGGGCACGCCGGCGAGGCTGGTGTTGAAGCGCTTGGCGATGTCCTCGAACATGCCGGACTTAGGCTTGCGGCAGCTGCAGTTGGCCTCGGCTGCATGCGGGCAATAGAACAGCGCGTCGATGCGCCCGCCCAGGGGCGAGAGCGCCTTGTACATCTTGTCGTTGATGGCGTTGAGCGTGGCCATGTCGAGCAGGCCGCGACCGACCCCCGACTGGTTCGAGCACACCACCACCCGGTAACCCGAGTGGGTGAGCCGCGCGATCGCCTCGAGACTGCCCGGGATCGGCTTCCACTCATCCGGCGTCTTGATGAACTGGTCGCTGTCGTAGTTGATGACGCCGTCGCGGTCGAGGATGACTAGTTTCATAGGCTAGAGGCTAGAGGCTGGAGGCTAGGGGCAGGGCATGCGACCCGCGTCCCGCTTGCGAAACAGAGGGGTGCGCAGCACAACATTCCTCTAGCCTCTCGCCTCCAGCCTCTTGCCTTCCTTTCTATCCCCCAAGTCTCGAGATGTCCGCCACCTGGTTCATCAGCGCCTCCAGCTGCGCCAGCAGCGCCAGCCGGTTGTCGCGGGTGAGCGGCTCGTCGGTCATCACCATGACTTCATCGAAGAAAGTATCCACTTCCTTGCGCACCCCGGCAAGGACGCGCAGCGCCTCGGTGTAGTCCTCGTCCCCGACCAGCGCGCGCACGCGCGGCATCAGGCGCGAGGTGACCTCGTAGAGGTCCTTCTCCGCCCGCTCGCTCATCAGCGCCGGATCGGCCGAAACCTGCGCGACCGTGGTCTTCTTCAGGATGTTGCGGATGCGCTTGTTCGCCGCGGCCAGGGCCTCGGCTTCGGGCAGCGCACGGAACGCCTGCACCGCCTTGATCCGCGGCACCACCAGGTCGATGCGGGTGGGGTTCTGGCCCACGACCGCGTCGACCTCGTCGGCGGCGAAGCCGCGCTCGCGCAGGTAGTTGCGCAGCCGCTCCAGCATGAAGCCGTGCAGGTCCGCCGCCACGCTGTCGGCCACTACGCCGGTGGCGAACGACAGCCGCGCGAGCTGCAGCAGTTCGATCAGGTCGAGCGGCAGCTCGCGCTCGGACAGGATGCGCAGCACGCCCAGCGCCTGGCGGCGCAGGCCGAACGGATCCTTGTCCCCGGTGGGCACCAGGCCGATGCCATAGATGCCGACCAGCGTGTCGAGCTTGTCCGCCAACGCCACGGCGCAGCCGACGTTGTCCTGCGGCAGGGTGTCGGCGGCGAAGCGCGGGTGATAGTGCGCTTCGATCGCGCGCGCCACCGCCTCGTCCTCGCCGTCGTGGCGCGCGTAGTACTGGCCCATCGTGCCCTGCAGCTCGGGGAACTCGCCCACCATGTCGGTGAGCAGGTCGGCCTTGCACAGCTGCGCGGCGCGCTCGGCCTTGTCCACGTCGGACTTCAGCCGCTCCGCGATCGCGCTGGCGAGCTTCTGGATGCGCTGCACACGCTCGAGCTGGGTGCCGAGCTTGTTGTGGTAGACCACCGCGCCGAGCCGCTCCACCCGCGAGGCCAGTGCCGACTTGCGGTCCTGGTCGAAGAAGAACTTCGCATCCGACAGGCGCGCGCGCAGCACGCGCTCGTTGCCGGCCACGATGTTCTTCGCGTCGTCGGTGAGCAGGTTGCTGACGATGAGGAAGCGGTTGAGCAGCTTGCCGCTGCCCGGCTCGAGCAGCGGGAAGTACTTCTGGTGCTGCTTCATCGACAGGATCAGGCATTCCTGCGGCACGGCGAGGAACGCGGCGTCGAAGGTGCCGGCGTAGACGGTGGGACACTCCACCAGAGCGGTGACTTCATCCAGCAGGGCGGGATCGTCCGCGATGCTGCCGCCGTGGCCGGCAGCTGCCTTGCGCAAGGATTCCGCGATCGCCTCGCGGCGGCGTGCGAAGCTGGCGATGACGCTGCCGCGCTGCTCCAGCTTCTGCAGGTACGTGCTGGCGCTTTCGACCGTCAGTGCGCCATCGCCGAGGAAGCGGTGGCCATGGGTGCGGTTGCCGCTCTGCAGGCCGAGCACTTCGCCGGGCACCACGCGGCTGCCGAGCAGCATGATGAGGCCGTGTGCCGGGCGCACGAACTGCGCCTCGCCCGCGCCCCAGCGCATCACCTTCGGCGTGGGCAGCTTCTTCAGGGCGGCCATCACGATGCCGGCCAGGTGCTGCTCCAGCGGCTCGCCGCGCTTGACCGAGCGGAACACGAAGAACTCGCCCTTGGCGTCCTTGCCGCGCTCCAGCGCGGAGATCTCCACGCCGCAGCTCCTGGCGAAGCCGAGCAGGGCCTGGGAGGGGTTGCCGTCCGCGCCCATCGCCTGCGCGACGTAGGGACCCTTGCGCTCGGTGGGCCGCTCGGGCTGCATCGCGGCGACGTCGGGCACGAGCGCTGCCAGCCGTCGGGGCGTGGCGAGGATGTCCTGCGGTCCAGGGGCATCGGCGGCGATGAACGCGGCTTCCTTCAGCCCCTCGTGCAGGGCGCGGGTGAAGGTGGTGCCGAGCGAGAGCAGTGCCTTGGGCGGCAGCTCCTCGGTCAGCAGTTCCACGAGCAGGGTGTCACGCATGCGTCAGGCCGCCTGTTGTTCTTGCTTGAGCATCGGGAAGCCCAGCGCTTCGCGCGAGTCGTAATAGGCCTGCGCGACCAGCCGTGCCAGCACCCGCACGCGGCCGATGTAGGCAGCGCGCTCGGTGGTCGAGATCGCGCCGCGCGCATCGAGCAGGTTGAAGGTGTGCGAGCACTTCATCACCATCTCGTAGCCGGGCAGCGGCAGCCCGGCCTCGATCAGGCGCTTGGCCTCGCGCTCGTACTGGTTGAAGTGCTCGAACAGCATCTGTGTGTTCGAGTGTTCGAAGTTGTACTTCGACTGTTCGACCTCGTTCTGGTGGTACACGTCGCCGTAGGTGACGCCGTCGACCCAGGTCAGGTCGTAGACGTTGTTCACGCCCTGCAGGTACATCGCCAGGCGTTCGAGCCCGTAGGTGATCTCGCCGAGCACCGGCCGGCAGGTCAGCGAGCCGACTTCCTGGAAGTAGGTGAACTGGGTGACTTCCATGCCATTGAGCCACACCTCCCAGCCCAGGCCCCAGGCGCCCAGCGTGGGCGATTCCCAATCGTCCTCGACGAAGCGGATGTCGTTCTTGCGCGGGTCCACGCCCAGCTCGCGCAGGGACTGCAGATACAGATCCTGGATGTCGGGCGGGGAGGGCTTGAGCACCACCTGGTACTGGTAGTAGTGCTGCAGGCGGTTGGGGTTCTCGCCGTAGCGGCCGTCCTTGGGGCGCCGCGAGGGCTGCACGTAGGCGGCGCGCCACGGCTCCGGCCCCAGCGCCCGCAGGAACGTCGCGGTGTGGAAGGTGCCGGCGCCCACCTCCATGTCGTACGGCTGCAGCAATGCGCAGCCCTGCCTGCCCCAGTAGGTCTGGAGCGTGAGAATCACGTCCTGGAAGTTCATGTGCCGCGGGTGAGTGGGTAAAACACCGGATTTTACTGTGTTTTCCCGCTGGCCCCCGGTGGCGCCCGGCGGTGCGGGCGCCGGGGCTTACCGGATTGCGTCGGTCGAGCGCCGCCGCCTGATCCAGGGCATCACCAGCATCAGGGCCAGCAGACCAAGGACTGGCCAGTTGCCCCAGCGCACGTAGGGCGTGCTGCCGGCGAAGCCCTGCGCCTCGCCCTCGATCACGGTGGTGACGAACTCGGGCGCGCTCTGCACCACGCGCCCGCGTGCGTCGATGATCGCGGTCACCCCGGTGTTGGTCGCGCGCAGCATGTAGCGCCCGGTCTCCTGCGAGCGCATCTGCGACATCTGCAGGTGCTGCTCGGAAGCGGCCGACTCGCCCCACCAGGCATCGTTGGTGAAGTTGGCGAGCAGGGTCGCCTCCGGCAGCTGCCGGATGATCTCCTCGCCGAACACGTCCTCGTAGCAGATGTTGACCGCCACCCGCTGCCCGGCGGCCGCAATCGGCTGCTGGTGCGTGCCCCCGTGCGAGAAGCTCGACATGGGGATGTTCATCCGGTTCATCACCCAGGTGACGAAGGTCCACTGCGGGAAGTAGTCGCCGAAGGGCACCAGGTGCTGCTTGCGATAGCTCTGCCGCGGATTGGTGCCCAGGCTGATCACGCTGTTGTAGTAGCGCGGCGGATTGCCGTCGACGAGCTCCGGGATCCCCAGCAGGATGTCACCGCCGTTGGCGCGGGCGTGCTGCGCGAGCAGGTCCAGGTAGCCCTCCGGCACGTTCACGTCGAACAGCGGCACCGCGGTCTCGGGCAGCAGGATCAGCCGGCCCCTGCTCTGCTGCGTGAGCGCCAGGTAGGTCTCCAGCGTGTGGCGCAGCGACTCGGGCCGCCACTTCATGTCCTGCTTGATGTTGCCCTGTGCGAGGCTCACGGTCACCGGCGCGCCGGTCGGCGCAGTCCAGTCCACCATCCTCAGCGCGATCCCTGTCGCCGCCAGCAGGACCAGCACACCGAATGCAGGGTGCGTCACGGTCTGCCGGAGGCGACCGGCGCCCTTCCACGCGGCCCGCCAGGGCTGCCACAACGCCAGAAGGCCCGCTGCCATCGCGGTCAGCAGGCCGACGCCATAACTGCCCAGGAGCGGGGCGTAGCCCGAGAGCGGCCCGGAGGGGGACTGCGAATAGCCGATCCCCAGCCACGGGAAGCCGGTGAACATCCAGCCGCGCACCCACTCCGAGAGCATCCAGGCAGCCGGAAACACGATGGCCAGGCGGACGGCAGGACCGGCCGGCGTGCGCGCGGTGAGCCAGGCGGCGGCCGCCGGGAACAACGCGAGGTAGGCGCAGAAGAAGCTGGTGGCGAAGCCGGCGACCGGCACGCTCATGCCGCCGTAGTCGTGCATGCTCACGAACACCCAGCTCACGCCGGTGATGAAGAAGCCGAAGCCGAACGCGTAACCGATGCCGGCGGCGCGCAGCGGCGTCGGCGCGCGGCCGATCAGCCATGCGAGCGCAGCCAGCGTGACGACGGGCAGCGGCCACAGGTAGAAAGGGGCGAAGCCGGGCACGGTCGCCGCGCCGAGCAGGGCGCTGCCCGCGACCGTGGCGACGCGCAGGCGCAACGGGGCGCGGCCGGCGCGGGGCACGGTTGCGCTGGGCACGCTCATCCGGGCGGGGCTACTCCGGCTCGGGCAGCCGCTCCACGCGCACGCTGTGGATGCGCCGGCTGTCGGCGCGCAGCACGCGGAACTTCAGCCGGTCGATCTCGATCTCCTCGCCGCGCTTGGGCAGGCGCCCGAAGCGCGACAGCAGCAGCCCGCCCACGGTGTCGTACTCCTCGTCGCTGTAGCGGGTGGAGAACGATTCGTTGAAGGCGCCGATGGGCGTCTGCGCCTTGACCCGGTACGCGCCGTTGCGGTCGGACACGATGTTGTCGTCGTCCGCGTCGAGGTCGTACTCGTCCTCGATCTCGCCCACGATCTGCTCGAGCACATCCTCGATGGTGAGCAGGCCCGCGACGCCGCCGTACTCGTCCACCACGATCGCCATGTGGTTGCGGTTGCGGCGGAAGTCGCGCAGCAGGACGTTGAGGCGCTTCGATTCGGGGACGAACACCGCGGGGCGCAGCAGCTTGCGCACGTCGATCTGCGCGCCGGTGAAGTAGCGCAGCAGGTCCTTGGCCAGCAGCACGCCGACGATGTCGTCCTTGTTGTCGCCGTTGACCGGGAAGCGCGAGTGGCCGGAGGCGACCACCTTGGGCAGGATCTCGTCGGGCGTGTCGTGGACGCCGATCGTGTCCATCTGCGCCCGCGGCACCATGATGTCGCGCGCCTGCAGCTCGGACACCTGCAGCGCACCCTCGATCATGCCCAGTGCATCGGCGTCGATCAGGTTGCGCTCGTAGGACGAGCGCAACAGGCCGACCAGCTGCTCGCGGTCTTCGGGCGCGCGCATGAGGATCGCGCCGAGCCGGTCCAGGAGTGTGGGTTTGGGGTGAGGGTCCATCGATCGTGGCAGGCGCGTGCCGGAGCTTGACGCTCAGGCGCCGCCCGCATAGGGGTCAGGATAACCCAGGTGGCCGACGATTTGGGTCTCGCGCGCCTCCATGGCGGCGGCCTCGTCGTCCCGCTCGTGGTCGTAGCCCTGCAGGTGCAGCATGCCATGCACCACCAGGTGCGCGTAGTGCGCCTCCAGCGGCTTGCGCTGTGCATCGGCCTCGGCCTCGACGACCGGAGCGCAGAGCACGATGTCCCCGCTCGCCGGGCCGTCGCCGTCGGAGTAGGCGAAGGTCAGCACGTTGGTCGCGTAGTCCTTGCCGCGGTAGTCGTGGTTGAGGCGGCGGCCCTCGGCTTCCTGCACCACGCGCAGGGTCACTTCGGCATCGCGCTCGAGCGCCGCGCCGGCCCACTTGCGCAGGTGGGCGCGCGAGGGCACGGCGTGACCCGGCGCCGCGTTCTGCACCGTCAAGGCCAGCCTAGGCGTGCGACTGGCCATTGCCCTGGGCGTTGCGCCTGGCCTCGGCGCGTTGCGTGGCCGCTTCGTAGGCGCTGACGATGCGCGCGACCAGCGGGTGGCGCACGACGTCCTCGGCGGTGAAGCGGGTGAAGGCGATGCCGCGCACCTCGCCGAGGATCTGCTGTGCGTCCACCAGCCCGCTCTTCTGGCCGCGGGCGAGGTCGATCTGGGTCACGTCGCCGGTGATCACCGCCTTGGTGCCGAAGCCGATGCGGGTGAGGAACATCTTCATCTGCTCGGGCGTGGTGTTCTGCGCCTCGTCGAGGATGATGAACGAGTGGTTCAGGGTGCGCCCGCGCATGTAGGCGAGCGGCGCGATCTCGATGCTGCCGCGCTCGAACAGCTTGCCGACCTTCTCGAAGCCCATCAGGTCGTACAGTGCGTCGTACAGCGGGCGCAGGTAGGGGTCGACCTTCTGGGTCAGGTCGCCGGGCAGGAAGCCCAGCCGCTCGCCGGCTTCCACGGCAGGGCGCACCAGCACGATGCGCTTGACTGCATCGCGCTCGAACGCGTCGACCGCAGCGGCCACGCCCAGGTAGGTCTTGCCCGTGCCCGCGGGGCCGATGCCGAAGGTGATGTCGTGCTCGCGGATCTGGCGCAGGTACTGCACCTGGTGCGGAGTGCGGGCATGCAGGTCGCGCCGGCGCGTCATGAGGGCCGGCTCTTCCTCGGTGCCTTCGCGCGGACGGGCGACCTCGATCAGTCCCAGCTGCACGTCCTCGACGTTAAGTCCGTTGGCGGCCTCGTCGTAGAAGCGGCGCAGGGCCCGTTCCGCCAACTCGGCCTGGCGCGGCGCGCCGTCGATGCTGAAGTGCTCGCCGCGGCGCACGATGTTCACGTCGAGCGCCGACTCGATCTGCTTGAGGTTCTCGTCGAGCACGCCGCACAGGGCGGCCAGGCGCTGGTTGTCCACCGGCGTGAAGGAGACGTTCACCGCCATCGGGCGCCGGACCTCATCGGATTGTGCGCGGGCGCGGTCAATGCAGGACGGCGTCGGCGCGCAGGGAGTGGGGCAGGGCCGCGGTGATCGTCACGTCGATCAGCTGGCCCACCAGCCGCTCGGGGCCGGCGAAGTTGACCACGCGGTTGTTCTCGGTGCGCCCGGACAGCTCGCCCGGGTCCTTCTTCGAGGGGCCCTCGACCAGGATGCGCTGGCGGGTGCCGACCATCGCCGAGCTGATCGACTGGGCCTGGGCGTTGAGTAGGGCCTGGAGGCGCTGCAGCCGCTCCAGCTTGGTTTCCTGGGGGGTGTCGTCGGCGAGGCTGGCCGCCGGGGTGCCCGGGCGACGGCTGTAGACGAAGCTGAAGCTCGCGTCGAAGCCGACCTGTTCCGCCAGTCGCATGGTCGCAGCGAAGTCCTCCTCGGTCTCCCCGGGAAATCCGACGATGAAGTCCGAGGCGATGCAAATGTCGGGCCGAACCGCGCGCAGCCGGCGGATGATCGACTTGTACTCCACCGCGGTGTAGCCGCGCTTCATCGCGGTGAGGATGCGGTCCGAGCCGGCCTGGACCGGCAGGTGCACGTGGCTCACCAGCTGCGGGACCTTGGCGTAGGCGTCGATCAGCCGCTGGGTGAACTCCTTGGGGTGCGAGGTGGTGTAGCGCAGCCGCTCCAGCCCCGGCATCTCCGCCAGGTATTCGAGCAGCAGGGCGAAGTCCGCGGTTTCACCGTCGGCCATGGTGCCGCGGTAGGCGTTGACGTTCTGGCCCAGCAGCGTGATCTCCTTCACACCCTGGTCGGTGAGCGCGGCGACCTCGGTGAGCACGTCCTCGAACGGGCGCGAGACCTCCTCGCCGCGGGTGTAGGGCACCACGCAG
>CAZFYX010000108.1:0-87794 GCA_964523885.1 uncultured Burkholderiales bacterium
TCGCCCCGTCTCTTGAGACGTACCTGGAATGGTGGCTTCAAGGGACATTAATGGTATGACGCCCAACCCTGCGCTGCAGCGGACCGTCCAACAGCGGCTTCGCCGCTGTCGTCCGTCCGCTGAGCTTTCGCGTTGGGCGTCTTGATGCAAAGGTGGTTACTGCTCGGAGCACTGGCAGCAGTGGGCGTTCTCGGCTGTCTGTTCGTGGCTGCCTCTCATATATTGTGGGAAGTTGATCATTCGCTCCTTAGCTCGCGCTTATCGCCAAGTGCAAAGCACGTTGCACGAATGTATGCCCTCGGGGAAGGCGATACACCGCCCTATGGTCTTGGAGTGACCATAGGATCTGCTGCACAAGACGCAGGCCCCTACTCAGGAGAGGTGTTTATGTACAAAGGCGGCTGCGAAGGCCCGAACCTCCAGTGGGTATCCGAAACACGACTCGCGCTGGCCTGCGAACGTGATGAGAAGAGCGTCTTGGTAGTTCCGGAAGCAGAGGGTGTTTTGTTCTCCGTGGTATTGCAGCAGAAAGACGCCCAACCCGGCGCTGCAGCGGACCGGCCAACAGCGGCTTCGCCGCTGTCGTCCGGCCGCTGAGCTTTGGCGTTGGGCACCGTGCTAGGCGAATAATGGCTGAGAATCCTTACTCCGCGCCACGCGCCGAAGTCCGAGACACTGCGATACCAGAGTGGTCTTGGAAGCCACCAATTGTTGGAGGCTTGGTAGGCATTGGAGCTTTCTATGTCATGTCGATCATTGTCAGCACAATTCTCCAGCAAGTGTATACAGCCAACGGCGTGCCCATTGAAAAGCTGTACGACGAATTGATGACATCACTTGGTGCCGTGTTTATATGGCATCTCTTGACGATCGTCGGCTTTGCGGTTGGCGGTTATGTCGCAGCTAGCACCACATCAACCAAGTCACTCATCAGCGCAGGCGCGTCGGCCGGCTTGGTACTATTGGTTCTGCCGGTACAGTATCTTGGGGTCTATCCCAACCCCTTCCCAGTATGGTCTCAGGTGCTGGGATTCATGACGCCCGTCCCCAGCGCGCTACTCGGAGGTTGGTTGTTACTGCGCCAGGGGGCCGCCAAATGACGTTGCCCAACAAGCAGTTGCAGCGGAGCGGCAACAGCCGGCTTCGCCGCCTGTTGCCGCCCGCTGAAATGCAGCGTTGGGCGTACCGCAACCCGGGGAGTACATGAGTTACCTCGATAATGACTTCGAACGTGAGTTTATGAAGCACACACTCGAGCTCCTGACTCGCTACGATGGTCCGTACGATGCGACGATTCTGGTGAACTGTCTGCTGGGGCTACTTGTCGTTCCGAAGGAGACGTTCATCGACCATATCCCAGAAGAGCCACTCGACCAGTTGGAGAAGTGGGGGATAAGGCGCGAATCCATCAAGGACTACGGCCGGCCGACTAAAACTAACCCGAAGCCAGACACGCTGCGGGGTTTGGTGCGCAATCTGCGGCACGCAGTGGCGCACTTCCGGATTGAGCCTCTTCCCGCCAGTGGAGAAGTCATGGCGTTTAAGTACAGTAACGATTGCGGTCTAAGAGCCGAGATTTCCCTTTCAGAAATGCGAGAGTTCACGCGAAGGCTCGCCACCTACCTCAACTGACTGAAATGACGCCCTCCGATCCAGGAGTACGCCAAACCGTCTGTTGCACCGGCGCCGCGAACGGCGGTGCTTCCCTCCGCTGTTCACGTCTCGGTGAACTGAGTCGTTGGGCGGAGTCGAACATACTGACGCGCTACATCCCCACTAAATGACAGGCAAACAAGCGAGCTTCGCTGTTGTGGGAGCGCAGAACGAATCTGTCGCGGAGGACCTGATCGGTCGGTTGTCCGCTCCGGTAAAGGTGCCGAGACCGCACGATTTCGGTGTGGACTTCTTCTGTCAGTTGTACTTGCCAGATCAGGCGCGCAGCGTCTCGATCTCTGATGTGTTTGCTCTCCAAGTAAAGGGGGCGACTGAAGCATTGCGATTCGGGGGAATTCGCGATGGCGACTGGCGGCACTATGAAGTTGCGTGGCTACGTACTCTCGCGGCGCCACTCTTTCTTTCCCGCGTGGATTCCCAGTGCCCGGCAATCGATCTCTATTGCCTCGGAGCCATCTGGCGAGTGCTATGGCAGAGCGCTACGCCCTTTGAAATCACGTGCTCTACCGAGCCCCCAACCTCTGGCATTTATCAGCGGCACGACGTCCACCCTGAGGTTGTGGAGGGCGCGCCGGGTGACTCGCGCCGTTGGACTGTCCCGCTTGGCCCTCCGTTCTTGAGGCTGACACACTCAGATCTCGCGAATCCCACGTGGCGAGCACAAGCCAGAAATCTTCTGGCCTTCTTTATAGCTGTAGAGCGGGCGAACCTACTGCGGTTCCACCAACGTGTGGCGCTTCATAAGGCTCCCGAGCAGTGGGCGACCAACTTGTTCAGTGATCGCATGATTCTCAGCGAGGCGATGTTCTGGAGTCCGAATCCTGGCGAGAACTTGGCTGAACTCGCAGAGGCGCTCGCTCCTGTGGCGGCAAACCTTGGAGTGCATCTGCAATGGCAAGATGACAGTGACGCTTATCGACTAATCCCTGTACTCGAATGGCTCAAGGCACGAGGTACTTTGGACGGAATGGGCAAAGGCCTTCTTGATGGTCTGAGGGTCACCCAAGCCAGAGGTCAAACCCCGGGAGCCGTTCGTACCAGTCGATAGCGATGAGAGTGCCCCGCCCAACCTCCGGCTGCAGCGGACCGTCCAACAGCGGCTTCGCCGCTGCCGGCCGGCCGCTGAGCTTCGTCGTTCGGCGTCACGGGAACGGTCCCTGTCGCGCCGGTGAAGCGAGTGCACGAGCTTAGTGGGATAATTCACGCATGAAGATCGCCATAGAACTGAATACCGCCCAGGTCGAGAGCCTCAAGGCAATCGCCGCGTCGCTTGGCGTCAATGCCGAGGAGCTGGCTCAAGCTGCCGTCGCTGATCTGGTCAGCGCCAATGCGGATGACTTTGAGTCCGCGGCTGGCCGCGTGCTTGAGAAGAATCGCGAGCTGTATCGCCGCCTGGCCACATGAGGTATCTCACCCTTGGCGAGGTCCTCGCGCTGCATCGGCGCATCCTCGCCGAGAGTGGTGGAAGTCCAGGCGTCCGGGACCTTGCTGCGATCGCGTCCGCCGTTTCCCAGCCCAGGGTATCCGTTGGCGGCAAGGACGCCTACCCGAGCCTCATTGAGAAGGCTGCGGCACTGGGCTACTCGCTCGCCCGCAACCACGGGTTCATCGACGGGAACAAGCGCATCGCACATGCCGCGATGGAGGTGTTCTTTGTGATGAACGGCATGGAATTGATCGCCGCGGTGGACGAGCAAGAGCGCTTCATGCTTGCCTTGGCAGCCGGCGACGTCTCCCGCGAGGCTCTCATTGAATGGCTCCGTGCTCATGCAACCGAGCTAGGAACGGACAGCTGAGGTGACGCCGAACCACCAGTTCCAGCGGAGCGTCAACAGCCGCCTTCTGCGCCTGTCGCCGCCCGCTGAACTGGGCCATTGGGCAGCTTCGCTGTGAGCAGAAGGCAGCTCGCCCTTATCCACTTGGCCGCTATTGCAGCGTGCGCAGCACCGGTATCAGCGCTTGCCGAGGTATCGGACAAGATTCTGCCGCTCTCACGGATATGGTTATGGTCTGGACTCGGGGCAATCGTGGCCTTCGCCGCTTGGCGTCACCGACTCTGGGCCGGTCTACTAGTCTCGCTGCCCGCGTCCGTGGTCCCGATAGCAACGATTGCAGAGGTGCGCGACCCGTACGTGGGTCCGGCCATCCTCGAGGAGCAAGGGTGGCTATACGCCGCCTCTGCTTACGGCTCGCTCGTGCTCATTGTGGTCGCGGCGCTGCTCGGTGAGTATGCTCGTCGCTCATCGCGCGCGAAGGCTGCCAACTGAGATACTCGATTCGGTGCTAACGCCGTGCATCCTGCGGTCGCCGTACACTGTTGCAATGGTGGCTCTTCGCCGACGGCTGCCCAACCCCGCGTTCGAGGGGAGCGCCCAAGAGCTACGCTCTTGGGTACCCGTCACGCTTCGCGCGACGGCGCCCCTTCAACGCTATCGTTGGGCGTTCTGGAGCGGTCGTGCCTAGTGAGGCAGTGAACGAGGCCACTCGCCGTGAGTGGAGGGAGCTTGGGTTCTTCTACGACCGCGATGACCTTTCCAAGAGTTGGCGTATCGTCGGGGCGGCGGAAGGACTTTTAAGATTCTCGAGGCTTGTGGCTGCCTATTCGGCCGACTCCAAGCACGACACGCTGTCGGAGCACGCGCACTTTGGGCCTTACATGTACTTGGAGCTAGGTACTTGGGGGACGCCGGAGATCACGGATCATTGGATAGCCGGCCCACTCTCTAGTTTGGCTGCGCTTGCTCATCACATTGAGTCGAGCATTCCGTCAATGCGGGTCGGATGCGCAACCTCTGTCCGCTCGGTGTTCGCTCCGGATGCGGCTTACGATCTGGTACTCGAGCTGCGAGACGATTCGTTCGACCCAGCGAGAGAGGATGCCAAGTGTTGGTGAGAACGCCCAACCATCAGTTGCAGCCGACGCGCTACAGCGGGCTTTGCCCGCTTTCGCGCGCGGCTGAACTGCGTCGTTGGGCGTCGCATGGCAAGCGCGCAGTCAACCATGCGTAAATTCCTGTTGGCCGCAAGCCTTCTATTCTCGATTTTGACCGATCAGGTATGCAACGCTCGCTGGGAGCACGTTGCCGCCGACCCGGTGCCGCCCGTCCCTGCACATCGGGACCAGATGCCGGCCAGACTCGCCCAAGACAAGGCCGTCGAAGGCCTCATGATTGGAAGCTTTAAAGTCGTGCTCGGGGAGACATCCCTGGATGACATCCGCGAGCTCATGGGCCCTGCAGCCATTCAAGCGCAGGGCGACGGCGGGGAGAGCGAGTTTTGGCTCTGCTATACCGTGCGCACCGATCCCGTCCCTGAAAGGATCTGGTTCATTTCGAGTGAGATGGGCGGCTCGGAGCGTGTGACCTCCGTTCGCGCCATTGCGGCTGAGGGGCTGACGGCCGGCTATGGATGCCCGACTCCATCGGTCGAAACGGCCATACACTTCAGCAATGGTATTTGGCTCGGTAGCGCTGCTGACACCGTCGTTCGCAGGCTTGGAATGGCGCCAGAAGCAGAGCGCGATTGGTGGTCTTACGGCCACATCCACTCCGGAACAGATGAGTACGATGGGCGACTGCAGGAGTTCACCACACTGAATCTGTTCGAAGTGAGAATTGAGCAGGAACGTGTACGTGAGATTCAGGCGTCTGAAGTAAGTGCCTATTGATGATGCGACGCCCAACCGTCAGTTGCACCGGAGCCGCCAACAGCGGCGCTGCGCTATGCTGTTCGCGGCCCGGTGAACTGAATCGTTGGGCATCGCAACCCTGGATGCGCGACAATATGTTTTCTAAGGAATAGAGGAGGTGACCATGGACCTGACAGCCGTCCTTACTCCTGCTGAAGAGGGTGGGTTTGTCGCATTGAATCCGGAGACTGGTACCACTACACAAGGTGAAACGGTCGAAGAGGCCATCGCCAATCTCCGTGAAGCCACGGCGTTGTACCTGGCCGAGTTTCCGCTTGAGACGAAGGGGCATCCACTGGTGACCATGTTCTCGGTCCCGGAGAATGCCTAAGCTACCTCTAGTCTCTGGCGCCGAGGCGCTGCGTGCGCTGGAGCGCTTGGGATTCGAGAAGGTGCGCCAGAAGGGCAGTCATGTTGTCATGCGACGCGGCGCCAAGGGCTGCGTCATACCTCTTCATTCAGAACTCAAGGTCGGCACCCTAGCTGGTCTCCTGCGGCAAGCCGACGTCTCTCCTGAAGAATTCATCGCCGCGCTCTAAATGGCGATGCCCAACCATGCAATCGACCGGAGCGCCCAACAGCTTCGCTGTTGGATCCCCGTCGCGCTGCGCGCGCCGGCGCCCGGTCATTGCCGTCGTTCGGCGTCACCGCCCCGGTGGGACGGCAAGTTGCGGAGCATCTTTATTGTAGCTACAATAAAGCGTGCGAATCGAGTTCGACCCACAGAAAGATGCGGCTAACCGTGCCAAGCATGGCGTCTCGTTAGCGCTGGCGCGTGAATTGGACTGGGATGCTGCCCTGGCGTGGGTCGATGGTCGGTTCCAGTACGACGAGGTGCGAATGATCGCCCTCGCGCCCAAGACCAATACCCTCTATTACGTCGCTTTCGTGGACCGCGGGGACCGCCGCAGGATCATCAGTCTCCGCCTCGCCACGGCGGAGCGAGGTCAAACACTATGTCGAAAACATCTAAGGTTCAGAAGATCAAGGTTCCAACTGCCGCGGAGGACCGCAAGATCCGCGCGGCCGCAAAGGCGGACCCTGATGCACAACCCCTTACGCAGAAGCAGCTGAAATCGATGGTGCCGCTGAGGACCTTGCGTGGGCGTCCGAAGTCGGAGAGCCCAAAGTTGCTAGTGTCGGTGCGGTATAGCCGTGAGGTGGTTGAGTACTTCAAATCCACGGGCGCAGGCTGGCAGTCTCGGATGGATAGCGTGCTTCGCGCGTATGTGAGTCGACGCTCCCGCGGAGCGTAGAAGTGACGCCGAACAACCGCTTGCACCGGACGCGCCGCAAGCAGCCTCGCTGGCTGAGAAGGTTATGCCACCCGGCTGCCCTCATCGGCTGTGGCTGGCGGCGCGCCGGTGAAGCGGAGCGTTGAGGCTGTAGAAAAACCCTTGCCATTGCCCCGGCGCCACCGCATGATTTGAGCATCTTCGTGACCTCGGAGGCTCACGCCGGATGCCGCGCTACAAGCACATCGACATGAGTCCGCGGCTGCTGCCGGTGGACTTGTCTGCGCAGATCGCCCCGGGCAGCTTCGAGCACGCGCTCTCCCACCTGATCGACCACGAACTCGATCTGTCCGCCTTCGAGACGCAGTACCGCAACGACACCGTGGGCGCCCCGGCCTATCCGCCGGCGGTGCTGCTCAAGATCGTGCTGCTCGCCTACAGCAAGGGCATCGTGAGCAGCCGCGCCATCGAGACGGCCTGCCGCCACAACGTGGTCTTCATGGCCATCTCCGGGGACACCCAGCCCCACTTCACCACCATCGCCCAGTTCGTCAGCGGCTTCGGCCCGGCCATCGAGCACACCTTCGCCCAGGTCCTGCTCGTGTGTGACCGGGCGGGGCTGATCGGGCGCGAGCTCTTCGCCATCGACGGAGTGAAACTGCCCGCCAACGCCTCCAAGGCGCGCAGCGGCACCCGCGCGGACTTCGAGCGCCAGGCCACCAAGCTCGAAACCGCCGTGCGCCAGATGCTCGCGCGCCACCGTGAGAGCGACCGCGCCGCCGACCCCCTGCAACAGCAAGCCACCCGCGATGCGCGCAAGCTCGAGCGGCTCACCCAGGAGGCGGCCCAGCTGCGCGAATGGCTCCAGGCCAACCCGAACGATCGCCGCGGGGGCCGACGCAACCAGGTGCGCCAGAGCAACCGCACCGACAACGAATCGGCCAAGATGGCCACCGGCAAGGGCGTCATCCAGGGCTACACCGGCGTGGCCGCCGTGGACGCCAAACACCAGATCATCGTGGAAGCCCAGGCCCACGGCGTGGGCCAGGAGCAGGAACTGCTCGTGCCCGTGGTCAACGCCCTCAAGGGGCAGCTGCAGCCCGACACCGAAGTCATCACCGATGCGGGCTACCACAGCAACGACAACGTCGCCCACCTGGAACAGCAGGGCATTGTCGCCACCATCCCCGACAACGGCTACCGCAAGCGCGACCCGCGCTTCGAGGATCAGGCCAAGTACAAGGACAAGTCCGATCCGCTCCACGACAAGAGTCCCCAGGACGACAAACCCAAACTCTTCGGACCGAAGGACTTCCAGCCGGCGCAGGACCACTCCCATTGCATCTGTCCGGCCGGCAAGCGGCTCTACCGCAACGGCCACCACCACGACCTCAACGGCCTGGAGGCGGTCAAGTTCACCGGCGCGCAGCGCGACTGCCTCAACTGCAAGCTACGCGAACAGTGTCTGCGCAACCCCGAGCGCACCAAGGTCCGGCAGGTGGCCATCTTCACCGGACGCACCCCGGGCAAGCCCGAGACCGCGGCGCAGCGCATGCAGCGGCGCGTGGACAGTGAGATTGGGCGGCAGCGCATCGGGCAGCGCTTTGCCATCGTCGAGCCGGTGTTCGGCAACCTGCGCTACAACAAGGGGCTGGACCGCTTCACCTTGCGAGGCAGGAAGAAGGTCGAGGGGCAGTGGAAGCTCTACTGCCTGGTGCACAACATCGAGAAGCTGGCCAAGAGTGGATATGCGCGATGAGGCGCGGGAGGGCGTAGATCAGGTGCGAGAACACGAGAACAATCCACTGACGCCGACCACATCGACTCTGCAAGTGCAACAACGCGATGGCATGATAAGTGGGTCGTGCCGGACAATGGTTTTTCTACAGCTTCGTTCGGCGGCATAGAGGCACGTACGCTCGGTTGAGGCGCTCCCCGACGAGGGTCGGCGGGAGGTGACTTGCGGAATATGTACCTTGTGCATATACTGGCGCCGTGGCTATCGACTTCGATCCGAAGAAGAACGCAATCGACCTTCGAAAGCATGGCGTGCTGCTTTCGGAGGGGGACGGCGTACTCAATGACCCTCTCGCTCTGACCATCGAAGACCCATCCGCTGCTGGCGAGCGGCGATTCGTGACGATCGGTACCAATATCTTTGGCTCATTGATGGTTGTGGTCTTGACCGGCCGCGGAGAGGGTATTCGCCTCATCTCGGTACGGAAGGCTGAACCCAAGGAACGGCGAAACTATGAAGAAGGAGTATGACTTTTCGAAAGGCCGGCGCGGCGCAGTGGTAGCCCCTGCCGGAAAGACGCGCATCACGATATACCTGGACGACGAGATCGTTCAGGAGTTCAAGAAGCAGGCTGAGAAGACCGGGAAGGGCTATCAGACCCTGATCAATGAAGCGCTGAAGGCATACCTGGGAAAGAAGGAGAGGGCGCTTACCGCAGACTTGGTACGGAAGATCGTGCGGGAAGAACTGGCTGCCAATAGTTGATGAATCGCATCACGGCCGTTGGGCAGTCAGAGATGCCGCCGAACGCTGCACTGCAGCGGACCGGCCAACAGCGCCGCTGCGCGTCGCTGTCGTCCGCCCGCTGAGCCGCGTCGTTGGGCATCTTGCGGAGCATCAGTTCGCAGCAACCGGTTGTGGTGATGCATGCTTTCGCGCTCGACCGCGTATCCATCGCGGAGGGAGTTGAAACCTGAAGCAGTAGTAGGTCCGAAATCACGGTGGTCTGCTCACTTGGGCAACTGGCATTGCAAGGGCCGATGGTAAAGCAGCGCCAAGGAGCGGTAGTCGGGCGGTCGCGGTGGTACTCGAGTCCGCTCAGGCGCCGGCGAGCCGCCAGAGCGACGTCACTTCCATCGCTCGCGCCTTGAAGAACGGATCGGACGGGTCCGCGGCGCGCGGATGGCGCGGTCTCACGTCCATGCGATCGATCACCGCCAGCCCCGACTGCGCGATGGCGTCGAGCAGCATCTGACGCGTGCGCAGGCCGAGATGCTCGGCGAGGTCGGAGAGGATCAGCCAGCCTTCGCCGTTCGGCGCGAGATGCGCGGACACGCCGCGGAGGAAGCCGAGCAGCATGCGACTTTCGGGATCGTAGACAGCGTGCTCGAGCGGCGAACTCGGCCGCGCGGGAATCCACGGCGGGTTGCAGACGATCAACGCCGCCTTGCCTTCCGGAAAGAGATCGGCCTGCACGACGTCGATCTGATGCGCCATACCAAGCCGTGTGACGTTCTCGCGCGCGCACGCCAGCGCACGCGGATCCTGATCGGTCGCGATGATTTTCCGAACGCCGCGTTTCGCGAGTACCGCGGCGAGCACGCCGGTGCCGGTGCCGATGTCGAACGCAAGCGGCGTCGATTGCAGCCCTTCGGGCAGCGGCGCCTTCGCGACGAGATCGATGTACTCGCTGCGCACCGGCGCGAACACACCGTAGTGCGGATGGATGTGTCCGCCCGCGGCAGGAATTTCCATGCCCTTGGTGCGCCACTCGTGCGCGCCGACGAGCCCGAGGAGTTCCCGCAGCGACACCACGGAGGGGCCGTGTGCCGCGCCGTACGCCTCGATGCAGGCCTCGCGCAGATCGGGTGCGCGGCGCAACGAGATGGCGTGGTCATCGCCGAGTTCGATCAGCAGCATGCCGAGCGTGCGCGCACGCTGCGACTGCGCCTGGCGATGCTGGTTGAACACGTCGACGGGCGACGGCTGCGGCGCGTTCGGTTTCTTGGGCTTGGAGAGCCCGCGATCGACGCGACGCGCCAGCGCGATCAGCAGTTGCCGCGCATTCTGGAAATCGCCGCGCCAAAGCAGCGCGGTGCCCTGCCCCGCGAGGCTGTAGGCGTGATCGGCGGTGAGCGTGTCGTCGACGAGTTCGACGCGTTTGGGCGGCGCCGCACCGCGTTCGGAGTGCCAACGCGCGCGCCGCGGCTGGCCGTCTTCGGTCCACTCGATGTACGGCGCCCCGTCCACGCCGTTCAGAACTTCTCGTCGCGTCGCAGGTAGCGCCACTGGCCGACGGGCAGCGAGCCCAGCGGCACGCTGCCGGTGCGCACGCGCTTCAGGCCTGTCACCTTGAGGCCGACGAGTTCGCACATGCGGCGGATCTGACGCTTCCGACCCTCGTGCAGCACGAAGCGCAGTTGATGCTCGTTCTGCCACGACACGCGCGCAGGTTTGAGCTTCACGCCGTCGAGCTCGAGGCCGTGGCGGAGTTGCTGCATGCCCTCGTCGGAAAGCGTGCCCTCGACGCGCACCAGGTATTCCTTCTCCACCTCGGAGTCGCGGCCGACGAGTTGCTTGGCAACGCGGCCGTCCTGCGTGAACACCAGCAGCCCGGTCGAGTCGATGTCGAGGCGCCCCGCCGGCGCGAGCCCGCGCAGATGCGAGGGTTTGAACTGGGTCGGCGCGGGATCCTCGGCCCAGCGGTTATCGGGCTTGAGCAGGACGCTCGCGGGCTCGTAGCCGTCCTCGGCCTGACCGGACACGTAGCCGATCGGCTTGTTGAGGATGATGGTGACCTGCTCGGCCTGGTGTTCCTTCGCGGCGGGGTCGATCTCGATGCGCGCCGAGGGCCGTACGCGCGTACCGAGCGCTTTCGTCACCACGCCGTCCACCTTCACCCAGCCGTTTTCGATCCACTCGTCGGCTTCGCGGCGCGAACACAGGCCCAGTTCGCTCATGCGCTTGGAAAGGCGCGGGTCGTCGCTCTCCTGCATGCGGCTCTGCGCGGGCTTGTGCGCGGGCGTCGGCGCGGCAGGAGCAGGCCGCGGCGCCGCTTGGGTCGCGGGTCTCGGTCGCGCCGCGCGTGGCTCGTCGGCGCGCGCGCCACGCTTCTGCGGGGGCGGGCCCGCTGGACGCCGGCGCGCGTCGGCCGCGGGCGCTGAGGACCGGGGCGGACGCGACGCGGACTCGGCTGAACGCGGCGCGGACGAACGCTGCTCCTCCGACGATCGCGGCTCGTTCGAACGTGGCTTGGACGCACGCGTTTCGTTCGAACGCGGCTTGGACGATCGCGGTTCGGTCGAGCGGGGCTTGGCAGACCGTGGCGCCGACGATTGCGGCTCGGCCGGGCGCGACTCCACCGGGCGCGGTTCCGCCGAACGGGGCGCGGCCGGGCGCGGCGCCGGCGAACGCGACTTGAGGCGATCGCGATCGCGCTGGGCGCGCTGGGCGCGGGAACTCGTCGGCTTGACCGAGGCGCTGCGGTCGACGGATCTGGTGAGCTTGAGGGTGTCTCGGGCCATGGGAAAAGCGCAACGGAAGCGGATTCAGCCCTGCGGGCTCTCGGTCATGCGCTCGCAGTAGCCCTTGAGTTCCTCGGGCGGCGCGTCGGGACTTACGCCGCAGCGCCGGTTGCCTGGCACGGCGTAATCGATGAACTTGGGATACGCGAGCTTGAGGTTGGCCATGATATCGCGGAACTCCTCGAGCGAGCGGTTCTGCCCGAGGCGCGGATTGCGGCGCTTCTCCTGGCCGATCGCGGACACCGCGCGGTTCTGGTAGTCGTGGCCGGGATAGACGAGCGTCTCGTCCGGCAGCGTGAACAGCTCGCCCGTGACGCTCGCCTACTGCGCCTGGAAGTCCGTGCGGCCGCAACCGTCGATGTGAGGTGCAGCTCAGCCCTCCCGGCCGCCGCCGTGCCGGGGCTCGCCCGCGCGGGCGTTCGGCTGAAACGCTCCCCGCATTCCGGCCAGTTCGCTCCGGTTTTCCCCTGTTGCTGCGGTCGACTCGAGGTCTCGGCAGGCGATCGGCTGCGCTCAAGGGGTGACACGGACCGGCTCGCGGCGACGGCGAGCTGGAGCGGAAGGGGGAGAGGCGGTGGCGGCCGCGATTTCGGCGACCGAGGCTGCACCCGCGGGCCTGCGCTGCCGCTTCTCTTCGCTGGGACTAAACGGGGATGGCAGACTCGAGGACGAGCAGGGGCCTTATCCGGTCTTTACTCCTTGCATACGCGACCGGCGCCAGCGCCGCAGCCGGAATCTCGAAGACAGCTACGGCTACAGCGGCGGGCTGGGGGCGGACGCGACTCAGACGGCTTTGACCGTCTGCTTCGAGGGCGGCTGGCCCAACGCACTTTACCGTAGCCTGCGCAACGAGACATTTCTTCGCTGGGAGGCAGCCGAAGGAACGCCCAACAAGCGATTCGACACGGACCCGGTCAATCGCATCGTTCGGCCCCGTTCTGAGCATCCGGCATCCATCTTGCGAGATGTACGCCAGGGGCGTATATTCGCGTGATGTTAGAGGCATTCCGAAATGGGTAAGAAGCTAACTGGGAAGGCATTGGCCAAGTTCGAGGCTGAGCGGGACGTGTGGCAAGAAGTCCTGGACGGGGTACGAGAGATTAAAGCTCGCGGAGGCAAACGAACGAAAGTAGAGGGCAAATCGCAGGTCGTTCGGGTACGCCTGAAGAGCGGCCTATCGCAGGCCCAGTTTGCGGCCGCGCTGGGGGTTTCCAAGCGCACGCTGGAACAGTGGGAGCAAGGACGGCGCGAACCATCTGGCGCGGCGAAACAACTCTTGAAGATCGCGGAGCGCCATCCTGAAGTTCTCGTTGAGGTCGCGGCATGAGGGGCCGCGGTCTTTGCATGCGGGAGCCGAACAAACCGTTGCAGGGGAGTTTCAACAGCGGCGTTGCCGCTTTCTCGGCCCCCGAAACGGCGGCGTTGGGCGTCATAGCCAAGACCGTCGACGATGGCAAAAGATCGTGCGGCTAATCAGATTTTTGTCGGTTACCTATGGAAGACGTACAAGTCTCATTGGGAGCAGGCGCTGATTGAGCTTTACAAGCGAAGCCCACTCTACTTCGTGGCGATTGGGCGCAAGCGCGGTCAGCTAGCGAGGGAGTGTCCACTTTTGCGTAGGAATTCCCGCCTCGACAGCGGCGCTGCCGCCGTTTCGGCTCCCTGAACGGCGGCGTCAGTGCCCCTGTGATCTACCTGAAAGGCCTCATCGGAATCGCTGTCCTGGTGGCGGTCGGCGCACTTGCGGTTGCGCTCATCCGATTCAATCGCAAGCGTCTGCTGGTAATCCGAGCAGCGGCGGCTGCGACGGACCAGCAGCTCGAAGACGTCTACCGCCTGGTCGAAGCCTGTGGGACCGAAGCTCCCAGTGGCTTCGTTTTGGCCCGTACGAATGACATGCGGCCTGACTCCGCCTCGATTGTTCATCTTCCGTCCGGTTTAGAAGACTTCCCTTGGGGAAGCCGATCGATAGCCGTCGAGGCTGAACGCGAAGTGCGGCTGCGCGTTGTTGACGCGGCGGCCCAGCCCACCCGATTGCTCGGCCGGAGGTATCGCCCCGTCGCCGTACCACGCTACGCGGGGAAGTCCGGGAAAGTACGGAACAGGTTCATACCCAGCCAGTACGTCAAGGGCAACGCGGAGCTCCGAGCTCAACTGCAAAGCATCTGCCCGCTTTATCCGGAGGAGCTTCTCTCATACCTGCTATGTGCGGGACGCGCAAGCTTTGAGTTTGAGCCGATTGACCAAGCTCGAATTGGCGCAACCCCAGCATGGGTGCAGGACCCGGAGTTCCAATACTGTGATTCCTGTCAAAAGAGAATGGCGTTGATCCTCCAAATCCCGGGAACCTTGGTGCACGAGAACGCGTACAACGGAGCTACCTTCTATCTGTTCGGTTGTAAGCAGCATGCAGATAGGACAGCAACCGTTGCGCAGTTCACGTAGACATGTTCAAGTATCGGCTCGCGTACGTCGTCGACGGAGTATGCGTCGTGCGCTACGACAACGAAGCTGGAAAGGGCGACCATCGGCACTTCGCCGAGAGGGAGAGCGCCTACACATTCCGAACGCCAGAGAAGCTCATCGCCGATTTCGAACGCGACATCGCGAGGTGGAACCGTGAAAACCGTAACGCTTGACGTCCGCGCCCCGAGCGAGGCGATGGCAGATTTCGTGCGCGTCTGGAAGGCGGGGAAGTCAGAGAAGTCTGCGCGCATCAGCTTCGCCACGCCCGAGCTTCTTTGGAAGGTACTGACAGCCAAGCGCTGGGAATTGCTCAAGGCGATGTGTGGAGCCGGTCCTATTTCCATCCGCGAAGCGGCGCGCCGCGTGGGGCGAGATGTGAAGGCCGTGCACAGCGACATCACCGCGCTGCTGAACGCCGGGATGCTGGATCGCGTCGAGGACGGCCGCGTCATCTTCCCGTTCGAAGCGGTGAAGGTGGAGTTCCTTCTTCATGCTGCCTAATGCAGTATTCCACGAGGTGCCGAACCCTGCGTCCTATCGGAGTCCCAAACAGCTACGCTGAGTGGTTCCGTCGCGCTGCGCGCGCCGGCCCCCGGTTATTGCTGTCGTTGGGCTGGTGAGAAACGGAGGATACGACAATGGCTGACGCAGTTAAGGTGAGGATCGTCGATTTCGGAGAAGACCTGCGCGTCAGAGTCGTCGATTTCGGCGAAGACATGAAGATCAGAGTCGTCACGTTTGGTGAGGAAATCAAGGTCCGTGTCGTGGATTTTAACGAGCAGAAGAAAGTCAGAATCGTGGACTTCTAGGTTTCTGCATCGGTACAGTAGGCCGTTGGAACTTATCCACGTGCCCTGCCTGCGTCCTGCCCAAGATGGCGCTCCAGCGACGTCGCGGCCGAACTTGGTCGTCGGGCACCGCCGGCCACCTGAGTCGGTATGCCGCAACCCGGGGACGGATCCATGACACTCGAGCACCTCGAGGTTCATGCCGGAATGGAAATAGGACGGTAGCAGGACTGCTGCCCGACAATGCGCTGCAGGGCACGCAGACCGCGAACGTCCGGCCTCGCCGGCACTCTCGCCAGCACGCAGGAGGTCGCATGAAATCACTCCATCTCCTACTCGCCATCGCTGCCACCTGCCTGATGTCCGCTGCAGGAGCGGCTGATGGCCTCGTCGCGGCCAGGAGCCCGATGTCGGTCAAGGCGACTGGCGACAGGTTCGAAGCGCTCGCAAGGCAACGCGGACTGACCGTCTTCGCGCGAATCGATCACGCTGCTGGTGCGACCGACGTCGGCATGTCCCTGCGCCCGACTGAAGTTCTCATCTTCGGCAGTCCGAAGGCTGGCACGCCGTTCATGGCGTGCTCGCAGACCATCGGCATCGACCTTCCTCTCAAGGTGCTCATCTGGGAAGATGCGTCGGCGCAGGTGTGGATCGGCTACAACGATCCGGCATACCTGGCCCGGCGCCATGCGGCCGAGGCGTGTCCGGTGGTCGAGAACATGCGCAAGGCGCAGGCCTCGCTGGTCGAGGCCACGGTTGCCCGGTAAAGACCAGTTCGACTTCCAACCCCTCGGGTCACCGGGGCTGCACGAAAGGCGGCGCAGGCCGGCGGCTTCACCGGCAGTCGGCGCGGCCGGCAGTGATGTTGCATGACCGCCGGCTGCAACGGGCCATGCGGTCGTCCGCAAGGCAATCTTCGGCAAAATGCCGTAACCTGTTCGCTTTATCGTCCAGATTCGGAGAACAGGTACTGCATGGTCAAGCCTAACTATGCATTCGCGAAGCGGCAGAGAGATCTTGCCAAGAAGAACAAGAAGGAAGAGAAGCGGCTGCGCAAGGCCGGGGGAACTACCGAGACCCCGCCGCAGGAGCCTCAGCCGGCCCCCGCGGCCGACGACAAGCCGGTGCCCTGAGGCGTTTTCGGCGCTCGCGCCGCGGAAGCGCACCGGCGTGTCGTCCTGAAATAGGGGCGGTATCGCTGCAACCCGGTCGATGGATGCCGCCGCCTGCAGCGCGTATCCGAGCGGCCGGCAGACCCAGGACTCGATCGTGGCTGCACCCGGGGATGCTGGGGCGGTGGCCGTCTCTCTCGTCGCAGTCCAACCACGCAGGGGAGGGTAAGCGCCATGGCGGATTCGACGGGGCAGGTGACGGTCGAGGTTCTGCAGGATTTCGCGGATGCGTGGAATCGCCACGACGTCGATGCCCTCATGACCTTCATGACCGACGACTGCGTCTTCGAGGCATCTGCGGGTCCGGATGCTTCCGGCACCCGATACGTCGGCCGCGAGGCTGTGCGAGCGGGCTTCGCCGAAGTCTGGGCGACCTTTCCGGATGCGCACTGGGGCGATCCACGCCACTTCGTCTCCGGCACGAGAGGCGTCTCCGAATGGACTTTCACCGGCACACGTGCGGATGGCATGCGCGTCGAAGTGCAGGGCTGTGATCTGTTCATGTTTCGAGACGGCAAGATCGCGCTGAAGAACTCCTACCGCAAGAGCCGCCCACCCGCAGGCAGCGCGAAGCGTTCCCGTTAGACCGCACGCATCCGTAGGAGCGAGATGGACGAGATTGCGGCGCTGGCGGGTTGCGGCGCTGCAATCGGCTTCTACACCATCCTCAAGAGCTTCGGCCTCACCGCCCCCCGAGAAGAGGCGCGCACGGTTCCGCCGCGGCGAGCGCGGTAGCGCGGTCCGAGATGTCCCTCAACCCCTGACCCGGCCTCGGTCGGTGACGAAAGGAACTGCTGCCATGGTATCGGGCTGGAGACGGATCCCCTTCCTGCGCTGGTCGTTCTGGCGCATGGCGTTCAACATGAAGCACCTGCTGAGCGTGTGGCAGGTGGGCGACGGGCGCGAAGCACGGCTCGCGGACTACGTGGTCGCGCGCGCACGCAGGGGCGATCCGGCCGACGTCGTCCGCGTGATCGACGAGTACTGCTACAACGAGAGCTTCATGATCAACGTCGGGGACGAGAAGGGGCAGATCCTCGACTCCGCGGTCCGGCGCGCAGCGCCCGGACGGGTGCTGGAATTGGGTACCTACTGCGGCTACAGCGCCGTGCGCATGGCCGTGGCGGCGCCATCGGCCCAGATCGTCTCCATCGAGTTCAATCCAGCCAACGCGGAGATCGCCCGCCGCATCCTCGACCACGCCGGGGTCGGCGGCCGCGTCACGGTCGTGGTGGGTACGCTGGGGGACGCCGGCAAGACGGTCGAGGCGCTGCGGACCACGCACGGACTGCGGCCAGGCTCGATCGACCTGGTCTTCGTCGACCACGACAAGGGCGCCTACCTGCCCGACCTGCAGCTGATCCTGCGCGAGGGCTGGCTGCGCCCCGGCGCGCTGGTCGTTGCCGACAACGTGAAGGTGCCCGGTGCGCCCGAGTACCACGCCTACATGACGCAGAACGAAGGCGGTCTCTGGTGCACGGTGGAGCACCACACCCACGTGGAGTACCAGTCGGTGATCAAGGACCTGGTGCTGGTGTCGGAGTACCAGCCGGCCGGGGGGAGGGCGTGATGGTGCCGGACGCCATCGCCGGTTGGCATGCACTCGCGTCGAGCCGTGACGCGAGTGCTCTCGACGCCCTGCTGGCGGACGACGTCGTGTTCCAGTCGCCGGTCGTGCACACGCCGCAGGTGGGAAAGGCCATCACCAGCAAGTACCTGACCGCCGCCATGCAGGTGCTGTTCAACGATTCTTTCCGCTACACACGGGAATGGCACTCGGAGCGCGATGCGGTGCTGGAGTTCGTGGCGGAGATCGACGGTATCGTGGTCAACGGCGTCGACCTGATCGCGTGGAATGCGCAGGGGCGCATCAGCGAGTTCAAGGTCATGATCCGCCCGCTCAAGGCGATCCAGCTGATCCACCAGAAGATGGCGCAGGCACTGGCTGGGTCGGGGGAAGGCGGCGCATGAGCGGCGACCTGCTTCCGCTGCGCCTGGAACCGGGCGCCGACCTTCGCCGCACGCTCGAGGCAGTGCCTTCCGCGCATCGCTGTGAGGCGGCCTTCGTCCTCTCGGGTATTGGCAGCCTGCGTCCTGCAAGCCTGCGCCTTGCGGGGCGGCCGGGTCCACACCGGCTCGAGGGAGACCTCGAGATCCTCACTCTCGCGGGCTCGATCGCTCCCGACGGGGCGCACCTGCACATGAGCGTCGCGGATGCGGCCGGCGCTGTGTCCGGCGGCCATGTGGGCTACGATTGCATCGTGCGCACCACGGCAGAGGTGCTGATCGCACTGTTGCCCGCATGGTCGTTTGCCCGGCAGGCCGATCCGCGTACCGGCTACGCCGAGCTGGTGATTGCGCGCCGCGAGGGGTGATCGGGCGCGCGCGCAGGAAGAAGGGGAGGGAGGCACATGGCGCTGCAGTTCTCCGAAGTGATCACGGCCGAGGATCAGATCCGTGCCGTCGTCGGCACTCCCAATCATCGCGTGCTGCGCAAGCAGATCGACCACCTGGACGAGCATGCGCGCGCCTTCCTCGCCCGCAGTCCGTTCCTGCTGATCGCCTCGTCCGATGCCGCCGGCGGCGTGGACGTCTCGCCCAAGGGCGATCCCGCCGGTTTCGTGCGCGTGCTGGACGCCACGACGCTGGCGATTCCCGATCGGCCGGGGAATCGGCGCATCGATACGCTGCGCAACATCCTGCAGCGTCCGGGCGTCGGCCTGATCTTCCTGATCCCGGGCAAGGAGGAGACGCTGCGCGTGAACGGTACGGCGCGGATCGTGACCGACCGCTGGGTGCGCGAGCCGATGGCCATCGCGGGAAAGCTGCCGGACTTCGCGATCGTGGTGGACGTGCAGGAGGTGTTCTTTCACTGCGCCAAGTGTGTCATCCGCTCGGGGCTGTGGAACAGCCGTGCGTGGCCGCAGCTGGACGGGCTGGCGAGCCTGGCGCAGGCGCTGGTTGCGCAGGGCCGGCTGGAGCAGAGCGTCGAGGAGGTGCACGCGCTGATCGAGAAGGACAAGCGGGAGCGGTTGTACTAGGGATGCGGGTGATGTTTGCACCCTTCACCCCGGGCCTCTCCCGCAAGGGCAGAGAGGGGTGACGGTGCCGCTGCCATCGCTGCCGCTGTTCATCCTGCTGCCGCTGCTGCTGCGGGCGCAGCGGGCCATCTGGCCGAGCCTGGGCGTGGCGTGCCTGGTGACGGTCGGTGCATAGTTCGCCATGGTGTGGGTGCTGGACCGGTTCGGTGTTCAACGCTAGGAGAGTGAAGATGCTGCAGCTGCGACCCAACTGCGAGTGCTGCAACCGCGACCTGCCGCCGGAGGCGCCGGACGCGATGATCTGCTCCTTCGAATGCACGTTCTGCCGCACCTGCGCCGAGCAGGTGCTGGAGCGGCGCTGCCCCAACTGCGGCGGCGAACTGGTCACCCGGCCCCGCCGTCCCGCCGGGAAGCTGGCGAAGAACCCCGCCTCCACCGAACGCATCTACAAGCCGCAGGGGTGCGGGCAGCGCGCGGCCTAGCAGGGTCGTGCTGCTGCGCGGACGCGATCCCGTCCTGCTCGCCTTCGGTGGGTTGATGGCGCTCGCGGCCGCCATCGGGGTCGGGCGATTCGTCTACACACCCATCCTGCCGCTCATGGCCGAGGACCTCGGCATGAGCAAGAGTGTCGCGGGCGGCATCGCGTCGATGAACTTCGCCGGCTACCTGGCTGGCGCGCTGGTGGCCGCCAGCCCGCGCATCCGCGGGTCGCGCTGGCGCTGGATGACCGGTGCGCTGGCCTGCAGCACGCTCACCACCGGCGCGATGGGGGTTGCCCACTCGATACTGGCCTTCTCGTTCCTGCGCTTCGCCGGCGGCTTCGCCAGCGCCTTCGTCATGGTGTTCGCCTCCGCGCTGGTGCTCGAGCGCCTGGGCGCAGCCGGCCGCGCGCGGCTGTCGGCGCTGCACTTCGCCGGCGTGGGCAGCGGCATCGCGGCCTCGGCCGCGATCGTGTCGCTCATCGCCGGTGCCGGCGGCGGCTGGCGGACGCTGTGGTTCGCCGCTGCGGGGCTGTCGCTGATCTGCCTGGTGGTCGCGGGGATGGTCATTCCGGACGCGGCCGAGCCCGCGCGGCCGGCCGACGGCGGCAGTTCCTCCACCCAGGGGGCGCTGCGCCGGCTGGTGGTGGCGTACGGACTGTTCGGCTTCGGCTACGTCATCACCGCGACGTTCGTCGTGGCGATCGTGCGCGGCGATCCGCAGCTGCGTGCATCCGAGCCGTACGTGTGGCTGCTCGTCGGCCTGGCCGCGGCACCATCGATCGCGTTCTGGGCGATGATCGCGCGCCGGGCGGGTGCCGCAAGGGCTTTTGCGATCGCCTGCGTTCTCGAAGCGGTCGGCGTGGCGGCGAGCGTGCTGTCGCCCGGTGTCACCGGCATCGTCGCTGCGGCGATCCTGCTCGGCGGCACGTTCGTGGGCATCACCGCGCTGGGACTGATCGAGGCGCGCAAGCTGTCGGAGTCCAACCCGCGCCGCGCCCTGGCGGTGATGACCGCCGCGTTCGGCCTCGGTCAGATCATCGGCCCTGCGATCGCCGGCGCCCTGTACGACCTCACCGGGGACCTGCTGCTGCCATCCCTGGGTGCCGCGGCGGCCCTGCTGGTCGCCGCTGCACTGACGGTGGTGCCCGTGCGTTCCAAACCTGCTCGAGGGTTCCGGCGATGACTACCGAACGCGTGCTGCTGACCCAGGCCGACATCACCCGGATGAAGGTGGATGCGATCGTCAACGCCGCCAACGAGCGCATGCTCGGGGGCGGCGGCGTCGATGGCGCGATCCATCGCGCCGCGGGGCCGGAGCTGCTGGAGGCGTGCCGACGCGTGCCCGAAGTGCGGCCGGGCGTGCGCTGCCCCACCGGCGAGGCCCGGCTGACGCAGGGCTTCCGGCTGCCGGCGAAGTTCGTGATCCACACGGTGGGCCCGATCTGGGCGGGCGGCCAGCACGGCGAGGACAACCTGCTGGCCTCGTGTTACCGGCGTTCGCTGGAGATCGCCGCGGCCAACGGAGTGCGCTCGATCGCGTTCCCGGCCATCAGTTGCGGGGTGTACGGCTATCCGGTGGAGCGGGCGGCGTGCATCGCGGTGCGCACGGTGCGCGCTGGCCTCGCGACGCTCGACATCGATACGGTGCACCTGGTCGCGTTCGGCGACGAGGTGCACGGTGCTCTGCGCGATGCGCTGGGGTAGGGTGTTGATCCGCGGGCGCGGTGAGATCGAAGACCAGATTCGAAACCGCAGCGAACACGGAGGACACAAAGGAAACCAGAACGTCGAGCTGTCCGGCCTTCCTCTGTGTTCCTCTGTGCCCTCTGTGTTGAGTGCGGTTCGCTTTTCTGTGCCGCCCTCGCCGCGCCGCGATCGCGCTCAGCGGTGCTTCCACTCCGGCTTGCGCTTGGCCATGAAGGCATCGAGGCCGTCGCCGGCGTCCTCGCTCATCATGTTGCACGCCATGGTCTCGGCGGCGTACTGGTACGCGCCTTCCAGGCCCATCTCGAGCTGCTTGTAGAACATCCGCTTCCCGGTCGCGACCGCGACCGCGGACTTGTCCACGATGCGCTGCGCCAGCGCGGCGACCTCGGCATCGAGGCGGTCGAGCGGCACCACGCGATTCACCAGGCCGTAGTCCTTCGCGGTGGCGGCATCGATGAAATCGCCGGTGAGCAGCATCTCCATGGCCTGCTTGCGCAGCACGTTGCGGCCAAGGGGCACGCTGGGGGTGGAGCAGAACAGGCCCACATTGATGCCCGAGACGGCGAAGCGGGCATTGTCGGAGGCCACGGCGAGGTCGCACTGCGCGACCAGCTGGCAGCCGGCCGCGGTCGCGATGCCGTGCACGCGGGCGATGACGGGCTGCGGGATGCGGGTCACCGCCATCATCATCCGGCTGCACTGCGCGAACAGCTTGCGGTAGTAGTCGTGGGAGGGATTCGCGCGCATCTGCTTGAGGTCGTGGCCCGCGCAGAACGCCGGCCCGGCACCCGCGATCACGACCACCCGCACGGACGCGTCGTGCTCGATGGCCTCGAGCGCCGCCGTCATCTCTGCCAGCAGCTCCTCGGACAAGGCGTTGTACTGGGCGGGACGGTTGAGCGTGAGGGTGGTCACCCCCCTGGCGTCGCTGCGGCTGACGAGCCTCTCCGCCACCGGTGTCGTGGTTGCCTGCATCGCGGCCCTCCTTGGCCAGTCGGCGCCGGGTGCTCCCGGGCGCCGGATCGAAGCACATTATAGGCCGGCGCTCCATGAGCCGCCCCGCACGCTCCGGATGTCGGTGCGGCGGTCGCCACGCTAGAATGTCCGTCCCTGCCACTGCCGCATGCGCACGTTCCATGACCACCGGCGTCGTCACCGACAGCTTCGCCTACGGCCACGCCAGCTCGGCCAGCTGGCGCGCCGCGGTCGAGGCCTGCCTGGAGCAGTGCGGCCAGGCGGTGCGCAGCGCCACCCTGGGCTTCGTCTACGCGACCGACGGCTTCGCCGACAACCTGGGCGACATCCTCGACGTGCTGCGCCGGCGGACCGGAGTGGGGCACTGGGTGGGCAGCGTCGGCTGCGGGGTCGTGGCCAGCGGCCGCGAATACCTGGACGAGCCCGCGCTCGCGATCATGTGCTGCACCTTCGACGAGAGCGCGTTCCGGGTGCTGCCGCCGCTCACCGCGCCGCGCGACGTGGCCCGGGCGCGCATGGACTGGGGCAACCACAGCGCCAGCTTCGCGGTGCTGCATGGCGATCCCTCCAACCAGTCGCTCACCAGCCTGGTGCGCGAGCTGGCCGCGCGCACCGAGACCGGCTTCGTGGTGGGCGGGCTCACCAGCTCGCGCGGCCGCGGCGTGCAGGTTGCCGACGGTGTCGTCGAGGGGGCGCTGTCGGGCGTGCTGTTCTCCGACGAGGTGGTCGTGGCCACCCGGCTCACGCAGGGCTGCTCGCCGATCGGCCCGCTGCACCGGATCACCGAGTGCCGCCACAACGTGCTCATCCGGCTGGACGGACGGCCCGCGCTGGACGTGCTGCGCGAGGACGCGGGGCCGGAGGTCGCGGTCAACTTCGCCTCGGTGGGCGGGTTCCTCTTCGCTGGCCTGCCGGTGGACGGCAGCGACACCGGCGACTACCTGGTGCGCAACCTGGTGGGCATCGACCCGGCGCGCAAGCTCGTGGCCGTGGGGGAAGCCGTGCGCCCCGGTGCGCAGGTGATGTTCTGCCGGCGCGACCGCGGCACCGCCAGCGACGACCTCGTGCGCATGCTCGACAGCATCCGCGACGGCCTGTACCGGCAGCCGCGCGGCGCGCTGTACTTCAACTGCCTGGGCCGCGGCCCCAGCCTGTTCGGCGACAACTCCGAGGAGCTGCGCATCATCGCGGACGCGCTCGGCGAGGTGCCGCTGGTGGGCTTCTTCTGCAGCGGCGAGATCTCGCACAACCGCCTGTACGGCTACACCGGCGTGCTCACGCTCTTCCTGTGAACTGGCGCGGCCTGCACATCGAGCTGCTCGACGTGGCGTCGGTGCTCTGGTTCTTCGCGCTGTGGATCGGCTACGCGCAGTTCGCGCTGCGCCGTGCGAAGACCCGGCCCAGCCTGATGTCGGTGATGGGGGAGTACCGGCGCGACTGGTGGACCCGCATCATCGAGCGCGAGCTGCGCATGATCGACACCTCGATCGTGGCCAATCTCACCAACAGCGCCACCTTCTTCGCCTCGACCACGCTGCTGATCATGGGTGGCCTGCTGGCCCTGCTGGGCACCACCGAGAAGGTGGTGGCGGTGGTGCAGGGCCTGCCGTTCAACGCGCGCTCCACCTCCGAGCTGTGGGAGATCAAGATCCTGCTGCTGCTGGGCATCTTCATGTACGCGTTCTTCAAGTTCACCTGGTCGCTGCGCCAGCACAACTTCACCTCGGTGCTGATCGGCGCGGCGCCGAAGGTGCCCGAGCGGCCCGAGCTGGAGCAGGCCTACATCGACCGCGCGGCGCACCTCGCCACGTCGGCTTCCGAGAGCTTCAACAACGGGCTGCGGTCGTACTACTTCGCACTGGCGGCGCTGGCGTGGTTCATCAACGGCTGGTTCCTGATGGCCGTGACGACCTGGGTTGTGCTGGTGCTCTACCTGCGCGAGTTCCAGTCCGACACGCTGCGCACGCTCGTGCGCTAGACGCTCATGCACCGGCCACGAACAGGCCGATGACGCTGAGAAACCCGACGGTCCAGACGATCGATCGCAGCGAGGCACGGTCGGTCATGTAGAGCACGCCGTGCAGGATGCGCGCGGCGATGAACAGTGCCGCGAGCGTGTCCACCGCCGCCTGGTTCGCTTGCAGCTGCTGCGCGATGATCACACCGGCTGCGAACGGCGCGAAGGCCTCGAATGCGTTGTTGTGCGCCCAGTACGCGCGCTGACGCCAGCCGGTGAGCTGCTCCTCGTATGCACGCGGGGCGTGGTTGTCGTAGTGGCGCAGCGGATACTTGGCGAAGCCGATCCAGACGTAGGGGAGCAGGGCGGCGACGAGGACGCAGCAGTAGGCGAGGGTCATGGTCCGAGGCTAGAGGCTAGAGGCTAGAGGCTAGAGGCTAGAGGCTGGAGGCTAGAGGCTAGAGGCTAGAGGCTGGAGGCTGGGGGCGCAGGCGCGCTGCTCGCCAATGCTATCCTCTCGTGACTGTCATCTTCAACCTCCTACACCCATGCCATCAAAGTTCCCCTCGCTTGCCACGCTCCTCGAGGCTTCGGCCCGTTCGCGCAACTACCCATTCGCCGAGCGTGCGGCGCTGTGGGAAGAGCGTCTGGCCATGCACCTGAAGGACCTGGAAGCGGTGATGGCTGCGCCGGAGGCCGGCGACATGCTTGCGCTGCCGGCGCGCGCCAAGACCGAGGTGGTGCAGCCGGGTCGCAGTGCGGAGGTGCCGGCCCGCAGTGCGGACATTGCCTTCGCGTCCGCCGCGCAGGTGGCCGCGGCCGTGCACGCCGGGACAGTCTCGCCCGTGGAGGTGGCCGAGGCCATCCTGCCGCGCATCGAGCAGCACGCGCACCTGAACGCATTCATCTGCGTGCGCCCGGAGCAGGTGCGGCAGGATGCGAAGGCGCTCGCAGAGCGCATCGCGAAGGGTGAGGATCCCGGTCCGCTCGCTGGCGTGCCGGTCGCGGTCAAGGACCTGATGTACGTGCGCGGGTATCCGCGCACCTGCGGCACCAGGGCGATGGATCCGGTGGTGGCTGAGCACGATGCCGAGGCCGTCGCCCGCCTGCGCAATGCGGGCGCACTGATCGTCGGCATGGCCAACCTGCACGAGCTGGCCTACGGCGTGAGCAGCGCCAACGTGCACTTCGGGCCGGTCAACAACCCGGCTGCACCCGGCCATCTCCCCGGCGGCTCGAGCGGCGGATCCGGTGCAGCGGTGGCGGCCGGGCTTGCGGCGATTGCCGTGGGCACCGACACCGGCGGGTCGATCCGCATTCCCGCCGCATGTTGCGGGGTGGTGGGTTTCAAGGCGAGCTACGACGCGGTGAGCCGCGAAGGCGTCTGGCCGCTGGCCTGGACGCTCGACCACATCGGTCCGCTCGCGCGCAGCGTGGCGGACGCGGCGCTGGGCTTCGAGATCATGGCCGGGCTGCCGGCGGGCTGCGTGGCGGACAAGCGGATCGATCGTCCGCGCTTCGTGCGGCCGGCGCCGTTCTTCTTCGATCACGTCGACGATGCCGTGCGCACTCGCATCGAGGCGGTGTTCGCGCAGCTGACGGGCGAGGGCGCGCAGATCGAGGAGCGCTGGATCGAAGGCATCGAGTACGCGCCCGCCGTGCAGTTCCTCACCCTGAGCACGGAGGCGTGCCAGGCGAACTGGGGGTTGCTCACGCAGCGTCCCGAGGGGCTCGCCCCTGACGTGCGCCTGCGCATGGAGGTGGGACAGTTCATCGGCGGCATCGACTACGTGAAGGCGCAGCGGCTGCGCCGCTGGCTGCGCGACAACATGCTGGCAACGCTCAAGGGTGCGGATGCCTTCATCCTGCCGACCCTGCCGGTGAGCATTCCGCGCCAGGGCACGACCACCCTGCAGATCGCCGGGCGAACTCTGCCGGTGCCGGCGGCGCTGACCCGCCTGACCGGGCCGTTCAACTTCTCCGGCCTGCCCGCGGTGAGCATTCCGTGCGGGCGCGACGTGAACGGGGCACCGGTCGGCCTGCAGATCGTCGGCCGCGCGGGCGCCGATGCCACCGTGCTGGCGGCCGCGCGTTGGTGCGAGCAGATCCTGGGGGAGGGCCGCAGCCAGTGAGCGGCGCCATGTTCGACGACGCCGGGTCGCGCAAGATCGAGGCGCTGTACCTGACGCCCGACGTGGCGGCGCAGCGTGAGCGTGTGCTCACTGCCTTGCAATTGCAGGCCGGAGAGTGCGTGCTGGACCTGGGCTCGGGTCCCGGGCTGCTCGCGGTCGATCTGCTCCGGCAGATCGGCCCGCAGGGCCGCCTGGAAGGAATCGACTTGTCCGCGACGATGCTGGCGCTGGCGCAGCGGCGCTGCAGCGCCCGGGCGAACGCGCGCTTCCAGGCCGGCAGCGTCACGACGCTCCCCTACCCGGATGCCAGCTTCGACGTGGCCGTGTCGATCCAGGTGTACGAGTACGTCGAAGACCTGGACCTCGCCCTGCGCGAGCTGCACCGCGTGCTGCGTCCCGGCGGCCGCGCCGCGGTGATGGATACCGACTGGGAATCGTGCGTCTGGCATTCGGGCGACGCAGCTCGCATGCAACGCGTGGTGCAGGCGTGGGACACGCATTGCACCCACCCGCACCTGCCGCGCACGCTGGCCGGGCGCCTGCGCAGGGGCGGCTTCACCGTAACCGCATGTGAGGTCGTCCCGCTGGTCAACCTGGGCTGGGACCCGGACACCGACAGCGTGGGAATGATCCCGGTGCTCGGCAAGCATGCGGCGCGCACGCTCGGCGAGGACGTGACCCGGGCGTGGGCGGCGGATCTCGAAGCCATCGGCGCCGCCGGCGACTACTTCTTCAGTCTCAACCGCTATCTGTTCCTGATCGAGCGCTGAACCTCGCGGGCGCCCGTGACCGGGCACGGGGCGGCCGCCAGCGTGAGGAGGGCGGTCAAGCGGATGACATGGTTCTTGCTTCCCGTGACGGTTCAATCCCGTCGGTGCGGTTGGACCCGACGTCCTGGTGGGACCGTGGCGTGGTACGCCAGGTCCCGAGCACGAGCGAACGCTTGCCAACGACACGAGAGCTCCATGGCGACCCAACTCCTGATCTACGAACGTGCCCTGCCCGTCTCCCATGCCCGCCACGGCAAGTGGTCGGTCGAGGTCGGCGGCGACTACAGCTTCAGCAAGACGGTGAACTCGGTGCCGCTGCTCGCGGTGGAGTTCCCCAACGCGGCGGGCGAGTATCCGATCGTGTTCGCCGGCACCGGCGACACGGTGATGCCGGCCGTCATCCTCGGCCTGCGCGGGCAGGAGAACCTCTTCCTCGCCGAGGGCAAGTGGAAGGCGGACTACATCCCGGCCTTCGTGCGCCGCTATCCGTTCGTGTTCTCCAGCAGCGCCGACAACACCCAGTTCACGCTGTGCATCGACGAGGCCTTCCCCGGGGTCAACCAGGAAGGCCGGGGCGCGCGCCTGTTCAATGACGACGGCAAGCCCAGCGCGTACGTCGAGAACGTGCTCAAGTTCCTGCAGGAGTACCAGGTGCAGTTCCTCCGCACCCAGTCGTTCTGCAGGAAGCTCAAGGCGCTCAACCTGCTCGACCCGATGCAGGCCGAGGTGACCCTGCCCGCGGGTGCGCGCAGCGCGCTGACCGGCTTCCAGGCGGTCAACCGCCAGCGCCTGAAGGAGCTGCCCGGCGACAAGCTCGCCGAGCTGGCCCGGTCCGACGAGCTCGAGCTGATCTACCTGCACCTGTCCTCGCTGCGCAGCTTCAATGGCCTGAAGGATCGCCTCGCGACCCTCGACGCGTCCCAGCCTGCCGCAGCCTGACCGGCGCCCCTCCGCAGAGCGCCCTCCCGCCGGGAGGGCGTTTTGCTTGGTGCCGTCCCCGGATTGCGGGCGCGCCTATAATGGTTTCCCGGTGCAACGCATCAGGAGAGTCGGATGGAGCACGCGTTCAGGTTTTCGGTCAGCCATGCCAACGACGCGCAGTGGGATCGCGGCCTGCGTGCGTTCTTCGAGTACCGCGACCTGGGCATCAAGGAGGCCACTGCCGGCCGCGTGGTCGCACACGTCATCCGCGCGATCCCCGGCGTGCAGGCAATGCCGCAGCGGCACCACCACGAGGTCGAGTTCCAGATGGTGTACGTGCTCAAGGGCTGGATCCGCTTCGACTACGAGGGCGTGGGCGAGGTGACGCTCAGCGCGGGCAGCTGCGTGCACCAGCCGCCAGGCATCCGCCATACCGAGCTGGGCCATTCCGACGACCTCGAGCTGGTGGAGATCGTGCTGCCGGCGGACTTCGAGACGGTCAACGATTGAGACCGTGAAGGGTGAATGCGTGAAGCGGCACTTCGGTTCCTTCACGCCTCGCCCTCCAACGCTCACGCTTGAGCCATGACGATCCCCACGCGCCTCACTCCGGCAGACCTCACCAGCGCACCGCTCACGCCCGGACGCCTGTCGCGGCTGGCGTTGGAGAATCCCGACATCGAGCTGCGCCACTACGCCCCGCAGGGCGAAGACCGGCAGGTGCCGCACGATCGCGACGAGCTGTACTTCGTGATCAGCGGCAGCGGCACGTTCGTGCGCGGCAGCGAGCCGGTGCGGTTCGGGCCCGGCGACGTGCTGTTCGCGGCTGCCGGGGAGGTGCACCGCTTCACCGGCTTCAGCGCGGATTTCGCGACCTGGGTGCTGTTCTACGGCGCGCGCAAGACGCCGTAGCTGCATGCCTGCGCCGGTCGAGCCGCCGCGCTGCGCCGGCGTGCGGTGCTTACTCGACCAGCCTGATCACCACGCCTTCATCCCCGCGCAGGGTCAGGGTTTGGGCCACCGCGCCCTGGGGCCGATCGAGCTGCGTGGATAGCAGCAGCACGCCCCGCCGCGCCCCGAGCGGCACCTGCTGCGGCGCGTGCCCGAGATTGAGCAACACCAGGATGCGCTCGTCCGGGTGGCTGCGCTCGTAGCCCAGCACTTCGCCGTCGTGCGCGAGCACCTGCATGCCGCCGACCGCGAGCGCCGGGTGTGCGCGACGCAACTCGACCAGCCGCTTGTACAGTGACAGGATCGAGGTCGGGTCGCGCGCGAGGCGGTCGACGTTGCAGGTCTCGTGATCGGGTGCGAGCGGGAGCCACGGCAGGCCGGTGGTGAAGCCGGCGTTCGGCGCGGTGTCCCACTGCATCGGCGTGCGCTGGGGATCGCGTCCCAGCCCCAGGCCGGGCTCGCGCTTCTCCCACGGATCCTGCACCCACTCGGCAGGGATCGCCACGTCGGCCATGCCGAGTTCGTCGCCGTAGTACATCGTGGGCGTGCCGCGCAGCGTGAGCAGCAGCATCGCCGCGACCCGCGCCTGGTGCGCGCCCACCCGCGAGCGGATGCGCGGCTTGTCGTGGTTGCCGAGCACCCAGTTCGGCCACTCGCCCTCGGGCACCATGCGCTCGTACTCGGCGATCATGCGGCCGATCTCGCTCGCGCTCCAAGGCGCCTGGATCAACTGGAAGTTGAACGGGAGGTGCACGCCGCGGCTCGCGGCACCGTAGTAGGCCACCAGGCGCTCCACCGGCAGGTAGATCTCGCCGATCAGCACCCGGTCGTCGTAGGCGTCCACCACTTCGCGCAGCTCGCCGATCAGGTCGTGGATCTCGGGCTGGTCGCACGAGTACACCTGCAGCAACTTGCGGATCTCCGCGTCGCCGGGCTGGTAGCCGGGATTGAGGGGGTTGTCGCGGAACTGGGCGTCCTTCATCAGGTGCCAGAGCACGTCGATGCGGAAGCCGTCGACGCCCCGATCGAGCCAGAAGCGCAGTGCCTCGTACATCGCTGCGCGCACCCGCGGATTGCGCCAGTTCAGATCTGGCTGCTGCGCGAGGAATGCGTGGTGGTAGTACTGGCCGGTGCGCTCGTCGAGCGTCCAGGCACTGCCGCCGAAGTTGCTGATCCAGTTGTTCGGCGGCCCGCCTCCATGCGCCGGGTCGCGCCAGATGTACCAGTCGCGCCTGGGGCTGCCACGCCCCGCGCGGCTTTCCAGGAACCACGGGTGCTGGTCCGAGGTGTGGTTGGGCACGAAGTCGAGGATGACCCGGATGCCCTTCCCGTGCGCCTCGGCGAGCAGGGCGTCGAATTCCTCGAGCGTGCCGAACTGCGGGGCGATCGCGCAGTAGTCGGCCACGTCGTAGCCGAAGTCGGCCATCGGGGAAGGGTAGATCGGCGAGATCCAGATCGCATCCACGCCCAGCCACGCCAGGTAGTCCAGCCGCTGGCGGATGCCTGCGAGGTCGCCGCGGCCGTCGCCGTCGCTGTCCTGGAACGAGAGCGGATAGACCTGGTAGACGATCCCGCGCTTCCACCACGCCCGGTGCGGCATCGTTCGCAACCTCCATCGGCCATGCCCAGGGAAGCGTGCGGGCAGGCGGCGTGCCCGCTACGAGGCCGGCCCCTCGATGCGCACCTGGGTGGTGAAGCGGCAGCTGCGCTCGCCGTCGCGGTACTCGACCTCGCCGATCGCCGCGACGTAGCCGCTCTCCGGCAACGGGACCTGTCCGCTCAGCGTGCCGCCGGCGATCTGCAGCGGAAGTGACTCCCAGCCAGCGGACCGGAAGTCGCGGTCCGGCGAGCGCGCCACCCACAGGCGGCCCGACGCGGGCTCCGGCCGTGCCTCGATCTGCGCGTCGAGCGCGACGCCGTTGCGGGTGTAGCGCCAGGCCAGTTGCGGCAGCGGGGCGCCTTGCGCGACATGCCGGAAGAAGCAGGCCAGGCTGTCGCGCCAGCGCGCCTGGTCGGTCAGCCCGTGGCCGTTGTTGGGCATGTAGAGCACGTGCTTCTCGCCCGGCAGGTCATCCCAGTACAGGTTGAGGGCGTCCAGGGTCCAGTAGCGGTCGTTGGTGCCGAGCACGATCAGCTTGGGCATGCGCAGCTGCTGGCGGTAGGCGTAGGGGTCCACCATGCCGACCAGGCGCGTGCCCGCTGAGGTGGCCATGAAGTCCGGCAGCCCCGGCCGGGTGTAAGGCGCAAGCATCTCGCTGTATTCGCCCCACGACTGCAGCTGGTGGGGCATCTGTGCCGGCAGGTTGAGCATGTCGATCACGCGCGGGACCACGCCAGCGACGCGCGGGTCCGCAGCCGCGGACAGCCAGGTCGTCCACCCACGCTTGGATGCGCCCGACACGACGAACCCGTCGAGCGGGAGCGCCAGGCGCTCGCGTGCGAACGCCTGCGCGGCATCCATCGCGCGAACGGCGCTCTTGGTCATCGGCAGCAGCAGCGGCCAGTCGGGATCGCCGGTGGCGAGGAAGCGCATGAAGGTCTCGGCGATCAGGTCGTCCTCGTACTTGCCCTGCAGCAGCGGCTGGTTGGGGACCTGGCCGAGTACGATCACGGGTGCGCGCAGCGCGCGCGCGAGCGCCAGGTCGTCGTGCACGCCGCCGCTGATGAACAGCAACGCGGTGCTGCCTTCGGTCTTCGGGGGTACATGAACGGCGAGCTCATGCGTCCAGCGCGTACCCTGCCAGACCTGCGAGACGAGCTGCAGCCGGTAGGTCGTGCCTGCGGCGCGGCGCTCGGTCTCGGCCAGCCGCCACGAGAACGCCGGATCGGGCCGGCGCACGTATTCGAGCAGGTCGGCGCGCGCGGGCGCAGCGGCGAGGAAGCCGAGGAGCAGGAGAAGCAGGAGAAGCAGGCGAGACATGGGCAGCACCGGGCGGTGGGGGGAGCGGGTTGGACAGCAACCGGATCACGCAGTGCAGTGAGAACTGCAGCGCGTCCAGGCACTCTATTTGATGTCAGCAGCGCGCGGAGCGCCCGGCGCGGGAGGTGCCTCATGAACGGCAGACAGGCCTGTGCGGTCGGTGGAGCGGTTCTCGCGCTGAGTGTGCCCGGCGCATTCGCCGAGGTGTACCAGTGCGTGGACGCGGACGGGCGGGTGCTGCTCACCGATGCGGGCTGCCCCTCGGGGTATCGCGAGAACCTGGTGGTGGCCACGCCGCCGATGCGGCCGGAAGACCAGCTGGCCTACCAGGAGGCGCTGGAGGCACGTGCGGCAGCCGCGGATGCGCAGCGCGAGGCTGCCCAGGCGGAGGTCAGGCGCCTGCGCGCCCAGCTCGCCGCGGAGCAGGCCTACGACGAGGACCAGCAGGCACGGATCGAGGCCCTCGACCGCCGCCTCGACAACGTGCTCGACGCCCCGCAGGTGTATCCCGGCACGGCGGCCGTGGTGCCAGTGCCGGTGCTCCCGTGGTGTGGCGCGACCGGGCGGCCGGGGCTCGATTGCCGGCCGCGGGTGACGCCACGACCACAGACGGAACGGCGGCCGCCGATACCGGGCGCCGCACAGCGGCTGCCGCCGCACCCGCCGCCCCATGACCGGGCGGCTCCCCACGAGCGCCGCGGGCCGAGGGCGGCGGCTCCTTCCGGGGCACCGCCGCCCCCGAGGGCTCAGGTGCGCACCCCGGATCCCCGCGAGAGCTGCGGCACCTTCGGCTGCACCCCCGGGATCACGCACGCACCCTGGGACGATCGGGCAGGAGGCCGTGACCACACGCAGCGGCACTGAGCACGCCGTCCACGCGTCCGGCACGCGCGGTCGGCTGCGCGCCCTGGCGTCATCCGCATGGGTTAGACTCTGCGCCGCGACGCATTCCAGCACGGAGGCAACCCCATGGCACGCACGCCGATCCACCCGGGCCAGATCGACTGGTCCGGCGAGAACCCGGGCATGTACCTGAAGGACAGCGCGGACGGCCCCTACGTCACGCTGGTGAGCTTCTTCCGGGTGATCTGCTCGCCGCACGGCAAGGGCCACGCGGCGTTCATCCTGCAGGACCCGATGGGGACCGGCCGGGATGCAGCCCGCCCCAACCTGTGCATCACCGACAACGAACCGCTTGCAGCCTACGTGCGCGACGGGTTCGTGGCGAAGTTCGGCAGCTTCCGCGACGCGAAGGGCCTGTCCGGGTGCCGCGTGGTGCCCGGCTGGGACTTCATGGCCGGCGGCGACGCGCGCACCTCGCATGTGGAATGGTTCCGCAGCGCCGTGGGGCAGGTGTGCCTGACCTGGCGTGACCTGAGCAAGCCGTTCCTGGTCGAGCTCGATCGCGAGCGCTCCGCCACCGGGGCCCACGAGATGATCTCGCTGTTCGTCGACGCCCGTGCGGTGGAGGCCACGATCAACGGGCGCGCGGTGGCGGGCAAGCCGTTCCCGCGCGAGTTCGCCGGGCGCAAGGACAGCAGCACCGCGTTCCTGGCCTTCTCCGAGACCTGGGTGAAGGCGTGAGGCGGGCCCTGGCTGCGGTCGCGCTGCTGTCCCTCGCACTGGCTCTGCCGGCGCAGGCGGCATTGCAGGCGGTGCCGGCCAAGCGCACCGACCAGATGAAGGTGAAGCAGCAGGGCGCACTGATCGAGATCCGCAGCCCCAGCGGCGTGGGCAGCGGCGTGCTCAAGCGCGGTGGTGCCGCCTGGCCCAGGGCGATGAAGTTCGAGGTCAGGGGACTCGACCAGCTCGAGCACTTCCGCGTGAGCGCCGGCGACATGTCGCTGGTGTGCGGGCTGGAACGCAAGGAAGGCGTCGCGGCCGAGCGCGTGTGCCGCGTGGGCGATCGCGCGGTGCAGCCGCCGGTCGAGCGCGGCTCGGTGTTCGAGGTGGTCGTGCCGCCGGAGCTGCTGGCGACCCACGAGGACAGCATGGTGGTCGAGTGGGTGAACTCGTGGCGTTGAGCGTGCGCTCGTCGCGCGCCCACCCCATGGCGGCCGGCGATGCAGCCTGATCCGGCCTCCCCAGGCACCGGCCTCGCGTCCGCCTCGCGACAGGATCTCGCGCGTGTCCTGCTCGCGGTCCTGAGCATCGGCCTGCTCATCGCGATCTCGCTGTGGGTGCTGCTGCCCTTCCTGGGCGCGATGGTCTGGGGCGTCGCCATCGTGGCCGCGACCTGGCCGCTGATGCTGCGGCTGCAGGCGCTGCTGTTCGGACGGCGCAGCCTCGCGGTGCTGCTGCTCACGGTGCTGCTCCTGCTGATCCTGTTCATCCCGCTGTCGCTCGTGGTCGGGGCGATCGTCAAGAACGCCAGCGAGATCATCGCGTGGGTGCGTGCGCTCGGCAGCTTCCAGCTGCCGCCGCCGCCGGACTGGCTGGTGAACCTGCCGGTGGTGGGCACGCGGCTGGGCCAGGTCTGGCAGCACATCGCCGGCTCGGGCATCGAGCAGCTGGCGAAGGAAGCCGCCCCCTACGCGGCGACCGTGGCCGCCTGGCTCATCGGCCAGATCGGCAATCTCGGCATGGTCGTCGTGCAGTTCCTGCTCACCGTCGCGGTCACCGCGATCTTCTACCTCAATGGCGAGGCCGCGGCGCGGCTCGTCCTGCGCTTCGGCTACCGCCTTGCCGGGGAGCGCGGCGTGAACGTGATGCAGCTCGCGGGCCGTGCCATCCGCGGTGTCGCCCTGGGCATCGTGGTCACCGCGCTGGTGCAGTCGGCGCTGGGCGGCATCGCGCTGGTGATCGCCGGGGTGCCGTTCGCCGCCCTGCTGGCCGCGGTGATGTTCGTGCTGTGCATCGCCCAGATCGGCCCGATGCTCGTGCTCGTGCCGGCCGTGATCTGGCTGTACTGGAACGGCGACGCGGGGTGGGGCACGTTCCTGCTGGTGAGCACGGCGGTGGTCGGGACGATGGACAACTTCCTGCGGCCGTTCCTGATCAAGAAGGGCGCCGACCTGCCGCTGCTGCTCATCTTCGCCGGCGTGATCGGCGGCCTGTTCGCCTTCGGGCTGATCGGCATCTTCGTCGGGCCGGTGGTGCTGGCGGTGACCTACACGCTGCTCGACGCGTGGATGAACGATCAGCCCTATTCGCCGGATGCGCCGCAGTCCGGCCCTGCGCCGCTGGAAAAGTAGCCCGGTGGCGGTGCACCCGGGGGTCGGGCACAATAGCGCGCAGTCGTGCAGGGGAACGGGCTCAGCAATGCGGTCAGCCGGCCGGTTCGTGCTTGTCGTGATGCTCGGCACGCTGCTGGTCGCGTGTGCCTCCACCAGCCTGGTCAACCAGTGGCGTGACCCGCAGTTCGCCGGTCCGCCTCTGCACCGGATCATGGTGGTGGGCGTGACCGTCCAGCCCAGCGTGCGCCGCGTGTTCGAGGACGAGTTCGTGGCGCAGCTGCGCGCGGCCGGCGTCGACGGCGTGCAGAGCTACACCGTGATCCCGGAGGACGGCCAGGCCGGCAAGGAGATCGTCGAGCAGGCCGTCGAGCAGCTGCACGCCGATGGCGTGCTGGTGACGCGGCTGGTGAACCGCACGGTGCAGACGCAGGTCACGCCGGGGTTCTACCAGCCCGCACCCGTGCTCGGCTTCTACGGGTGGTATTCGGCCGCGTGGATCGGCTACTACGAGCCGCCCATGGTGTACCAGTACGACGTGGTGACCGCGGAGACGAGCCTGTACAGCCCGCCGCGGTCGAAGTTGCTGTGGTCCGGCACGACCCAGACGTTCGCGCCGACCGAAGTGAAGAAGGAGACGGCCGGTTTTGCCAAAGTCATCATCGGTGCGCTGCGCAAGGAGGGAATCATCTAGCGCCTGCGCGCGCGGCCGGCCTGCGCATCGCATCACCCCCCGGCTGCGCTGATCCGCGCACGGGCCGGGTTTCGCCATCCATCGTATCCGCATGCATCGAACTGTCCCGCGCCACGCGCTGATCGCGCTGCTGGCTGTCGCCGCGGCTGCAGGCTGCACCTCGCAGGCCGAGAAGGAACGCCTGGCGCGTCCACCCCTGCGCGAGGTGTTCGCGCCGCCCACGCTCGAGGCTCCGCCAGCCGCTGCAGCACCCGGTGCGGCGCCCGCCGGTGCGGCGGGCGCGGCCCCTGCAACCGGCGCTGCCGCCGTGGACGCCAACGCCGCCGCCTTCGAGAGCGTGCCGGCGGCGGCGGCTGGCGGCGGTGCCGCGCTGAAGGCGCCTGCTCCATCGGTGCAGGCGCCTGAAGAGATGCGTGCCCCGGCAGCCGCGTCCGCCGATTCCGAGGGTGCTCACCTGAAGGCCCCGTCGCTGTCCGAGCCGCCGGCTGCTGCCGCACCTGCTGCTGCGGCTGCATCGGCGGCCGCGGCACCGGCGCCGGATGCGCCGGGACCTGCGCAGGAACCTGCGGCACCTGCGCCGGATGCTGCGCCGCCGGCGCGGGCTGCGAGTGCAGGCGAAATCGACCTGGCGAAGGAGTTCGAGTCGATCCCGGCTGCGGGTGCGTCGGCTGCAGCGGCGCAGACCGCGGCCGCGGAGCCGGCGCCGGTGCCTGCTGCAGAGGAGGCGCCGCATGCCGCGGCCCCCACGCCCGTCCCGGTGCCGTCGTCCAGCGCGACTGCTCCCGCCGCGGCAGTGCCGAAAGTCATCGTCACCAATCGCCCTGCGGTGCTGGTCTCGATCCAGGGGCCGCCGACATACGGTCCGATGCCGGGGTCGAAGCTGCAGCGCGTGCTCAACACCCCGGCGTTCCTGGTAAAGGGCGCCAGCGGCAACCTGTATCTCTCGGTCTACGACGGCTTCATGACCGCGCCCAAGCTGGCCGGGCCCTGGAGCGTGATGAAGACGGTGCCCAGGGTGGTGCAGGACGCGAAAGCGCGCGTCCTGCAGGAAGGCGAAGCGGACCTGCTGGCCGGAAATGCGGATGCCACCGGCAAGCGGCCGAGCCTGAAGCAGCCGCCCGCGCCCCGGGTCGTGGTGGCCACCCAGCCAACCGCGCTCGTCGTGACGCGCGGCGACCCGGTGTACGAGCCGGTGGAGGGCACGAAGCTCTCGCGGGTCGCGAATACCGATTCGCTGCTCTACGTGAACCGGCCCGAGGACCGCACCTACCTGAAGGTCGGCGACCATTGGTACCGTGCGAAGTCGCTGAAAGGGCCCTGGTCGGCGGTGGCCGCCGACGCGCTGCCCGAGGGGCTCGAGGACGCGATCCCGGCGAAGTAGCCGGTCTATTCGGGGGCGCGCTCGCCGCGCCCGGGCGGCAGGAAGAACGTGCGGGGCGCGGCCAGGAAGCGCCGCCACAGCGCGCGCACGAACTCGAGCAGGAAGGTTCGCGGCAGTCCGAATGCGCGCGCGGCCGTATACAGCGACAGGGTGAAGCTGACGCCGAGGTTGAGCACGAACATCGTGCCGATGCCCGCGATCGCCCAGAGCAGGAAGCCGCCGTACCAGCGTTCGCCCAGTTCTGCGGTGGCGAGCGACAGGATGCCCGAGTTGAGCGTCACGTGGCGCACGTCGAGCGGCAGCCCGAGGAACGCGCCGATGGCCGGCGTGAATCCCAGCATCAGGCCGAGCGAGATGTTGGTGCCCCAGCCGGAGATGTTGCGTGACACCGTTCCGGCCATGCGGACCATGCGCGTGCGGCCGAAGCGCGTTCCCAGCCGATGCGCGGCGATCGCCTGCGGCAGCCGGTGCAGCATCGCCCAGTTGTCGAACCAGCCGCCGATGACGCTTGCCAGCCAGAGGATCGCGCCGGTGAGCGCCGCATACCAGACCGTCAGGCTGTCCACCGGGCTGAGCGTCTGGAACACGTACTGCGCCTGCGCGTGGTCGAGGAACGGCCGGCCGAGCGCGAGCTGCCACAGCGCGCTGAACACGTAGGCCCCGATCGACACCACGATCACGTTGGACAGCGCCGCGGCGAGCTGCGAGCGGACGATCTGCACGGTGGTCATGACGATGAGATCCAGCCGCTCGGTGCCGGCATGCTCGCGCATGATCGTGGCGAGCGCCGCAGCCGTCATCGCGGGCTGCTTGGTCGCCAGGATGAGGCCGAGGGCCTGCAGGACCAGGAAGCTCGCCGCGTAGTTGAGCCCGGTGAGCAGGCCGTTCACGAACAGCGGCAGCTGCAGCCCGGCGATCGACATCTTCATCGCGCCGGTGAACACGGTGAGCAGGCCGCCACCCGCGGCGGCGAGCCAGATGTGCCAGTACTCCGGGCGGGTCCAGGCGATGTAGTGCTCGCCGCTGCGACCGGTGCGCTCGACGATCTTGCGCTGGAGCATCTGCAGGTTCACGGCGGTGAGGTGTGCCATGCTGCGGTCGTTGAGCGAGGCGGCCAGCAGCAGCGCGAGCAGCTGGTGGACGATCACGTTGCGCGGCCGGCCCGGCTCGCTCTGCATCAGGTCGAGCATGAGGTCCATCCGGACCAGGCAGCGGTCGAGCACGTCCAGCGCATACACGATGTCCACGCTCACGCCCTGGGTGTCGAGCTTGCGGCCGACCTCGGCCATGCTCTTGCGGCAGGCCTGCATCTCCGTGCGCAGCGCAGCGGCTGCCTGCGAGAGGTCGCCGCCGGCTTCCCAGCGCGCTGCGACCGTGTCGGCGGCGCCCGCGATCCGGAAGAACGGCGACTGCGCGATCGCGAGCGGCGCATGGCGCGCCCGCACCTTGTCGGCCAGTCCTTCCGCCTGCACGCGCACCGCCAGCAGCCGCAGTCCGTCGCCTACGCCATGGCGCAACGCGCGATGCACCATGGCGTCGTCGCTGCTCAGCAAGGCCACGAGCCGGTCGAACGCGGGTTCCGGAATGCGTGCGAAGCGCGTGACCTGCGACTTCTTCGCGTACAGCTGCTGCAGCAGCCAGGACAGGTCGTGCTCGTCCGCCGGTTGCGGCAGCACCTTGCGCAGGAATCGGCTGCTGAGCTCGGCGAAGAAGCCGCGCTCGCTGGGCAGGCCGGCGCTGCCGAACAGGTTGGCGCTCTCGGACTCGCGCAGCAGCTCGCCGAAGCTCGCGCGCAGCAGATCGCGCACGACCGCGCTGGATTCGCCTACGGTGAGGAAGAGATTCCAGCGCGCCAGTGCCTCGTCGGTGAGCATACCGCTGTCGTCGGTGCTCGACGCCTCGGGACCCGAGCGCAGCCAGTCGACCAGCTGCTGCAGCGCATGCACGCGCTGGATCAGGTCCTGCGCATCGCGCAAGGCCTCCAGCCGAGCCGCGAGCGCCTCGGCTTCACGCGTGTCGTAACGGCGCGGTGCCAGGCACGCGCCGATCTCCACGGCGAGGTTCGCTTCCGGCATCTTCGGGTCCCGGGTGGAGCGTCAGGCAGCGGCCGGCGCGGGCCGCTGCAGGCCACGGGCGAACGCGACGAGCTCCGGGAAGAACGTGCGGAAATCGCGCTCGAATGCCACGTACTGGGCGCGCAGCTCGGCGCCGCCGCCGGCGAGCAGGTTGCCGCGTCTGAGCCGTGTGCCCATGCGGTCGATCGCGTGCTCGATCGAATCCACCTCGGCATAGGAGCCGAGCCAGTCGCCGCGCGCCATGTAGGGGGCGATGCGCTGCAGCCGATCGGGCAGCAGCGCGCGATGCTCCTCCAGCAGGCGGTACACGCGCGCGCTGAACGCCGCGAGCGGCTCGTCGGCGTAGTCGCGCCAGTGGCGGGCGAGGAAGTGATCGAAGAACATGTCGGTCAGCACGCCGGCGAAGCGGCGGTGCGCCGGCGAGACGCGGTTGCGGCTTTCCCGCACCACCGGATGCGCGTCGGTGAACGTGTCGATGTTGCGGTGGTGGATCAGCGCGCGCTCCAGCGCACCCGGATAGCGGCCCGCCACCGGCCCCTTGACGAAATCGCCCATGAGTCCGCCGAGCAGCCCCAGCGGGGTGGGTTCGGCGAGATGGAGGTGGGCGAGGAAATTCAAGGCTGGACGAGGCGGGGGCGCAGGCTGAACTTTACCGCAAGCGCCGCGGAAAAGGCCGGCGTACCATTGCTTCCGCAGAGAGCACCGCCGCCCCGTGCCGCCAGGCCCGGGCAGGCGCCGGACCTGGAGGAGCGCATGACCGTCTACCCCGTCACGGACGCATTCGCCGCGGAAGTCGGCGACGTCGACCTGAGCCGTCCGCTGACGGCCGAGCAGCACGCCGAGATCGAGGCGCTGTTCAACCGCCACTCGGTCCTGGTCTTTCCCGACCAGGCGCTGACCATCGACCAGCACCTGGACTTCGCACGCACCTTCGGTCCGCTGGAGACGACCATCCACGCCACCCGCAGCGATTCGCAGCTGCGCGTGCGGGCGGAGATCGCCGACGTGTCGAACCTCGCCCCGGGCAACGAGATCTGGGGCGAGAAGAGCCGCAAGCGGATGTTCGAGATGGGCAACCGCATGTGGCACACCGACAGCTCGTTCAAGCGCGTCCCGGCCAAGGTGTCGCTGCTGTATTCGCGCAGCATCCCGCCGGTCGGGGGACAGACCGAGTACGCAGACATGCGCGCGGCCTACGACGCGCTTCCCGAGTCGATGAGGCAGCGGCTGCAGGGCCTGGTGGCCGAGCACGCGATCATGCACTCGCGCCGCAAGCTCGGCTTCACCGACTTCAACGACGAGGAGAATCAGGCGCTGCCGCCGGTGCCGCAGACGCTGGTGCGCCGGCATCCGGGGTCGGGCCGCATGACGCTGTACCTCGCTTCGCACGCGGGGCGCATCCTCGGCATGGGCGATGCCGAGGGCAAGGCGCTGCTGGAGGAGCTCACCGCGCACGCGACGCAGCGGCAGTTCGTCTACACGCACCGCTGGCGCCTGCACGACCTGGTAATGTGGGACAACCGCTGCACGATGCACCGCGGCCGCCCCTACGACGACCTGCGCTGGCCGCGCGACATGCACCGGGCCACGGTGGCGGACGTGGCGCCCACCTGCGAGCAGGAAGGGGTGAAGGTGCCGGCTGCGGCCTGAGGCGGTGTCAGCGCGCGCTGCGCAGGCAGTAATCGGCGATTGCCGCCAGCACCTGGCCGTCCTCGCCGGCGGCGCCCGCTGCCTGCAGCTGCACGCCGGAAGCGGCCCGGGCTGCTTCGATGATGGCCGGCAGGTCCCGGCGCAGATGACCGCCCGTGCCAAGGAAGATCGGCACCACCACCGCGTGCGTGACGCCTTGATGCCCGAGTTCGCGCGCCGCCTCGCCCAGGTCCGGCTGCATCAGCTCCAGGAACGCCAGCGTCACCGGACCGTCGTGCTGCTTCGACACCAGCCCGCGCAGCCGGTCGAACGGCTCGCGCCAGCGCGGGTCGCGTGCGCCGTGGGCGAAGAGGATGAGGCCGGTGGGCATGGTGCGGGGATTTTAGCGGACCTGCGGCGCTCTCCTCGCCCTTTCAAGGTGGCGGTCGGGAGGGGATGGGTGTTGGTGGTGTGCATGGAAACCCATCCCCACCCTGGCCCTCCCGTTGAAGGGGAGGGAGGCGCTACGCGCGCAGCCGTTGATCCGGCTGCTGCTCGTGCGCGCTGACGAGCTGCTCGTAGACCTCACCGACCAGCAGCAGCGCGGGACCGTCCCCGAGCCGGACGGCCGCTTGCGCGAGCCGATCGACGCGAGTCGCCACGACGCGCTCGCCCGGCAGCGATGCATTCTCGACGAACACCGCCGGCCGCGACGCGCTGACACCCGCTGCGATCAAGCCCTCGGAAATGGTTTCCGCCTGGCGGCTTGCCATGTACAGCACCACCGTGTCCGCGGCTGCGGCCGGTGTCGCCCAGTCGTGCCCGGACTCGCCGTCGCCCACGCGTGGCGTGAGGAAGGCCACGCTGCGGCTCACGCCGCGCTCGGTGAGCGACTGCCCCACATCCGCGCTCGCCGCAAACGCCGAGCTGATCCCCGGCACGACCTCGCAACGCACGCCCGCGACCTGGAGCGCATCGATCTCTTCCTGTGCACGCCCGAACAGCAAGGGGTCGCCGCCCTTCAGGCGCACCACCACCGCGTGGCGCTGCGCGGCGTCGACCAGCTGCTTGTTGATGAAGCGCTGCGCCGTGGACAGCCGTCCGCAGCGCTTGCCGACCGGCACCAGCACTGCGTCCGGCCGCGCAAGCGCCAGGGTGTCCGCGTGCACCAGGGCGTCGTGGAACACGATGTCGGCGCGCTCGAGCAGCTTCGCCGCGCGCAACGTGAGCAGGTCGGGCGCGCCGGGTCCCGCGCCGACGAGATAGACGGTACCAGTCATGCCACCGTGCCTCCGGCGACGGTCCGGTTGGTGGCCTCGTCGATCACGATGAATGCGCCCGTGGTGCGGTTGCTGCGATAGGGATCCACTGCGAGCGGCTTCTGCGTGCGCAGCCGCACGCGTGCGATGTCGTTCATGGACAGTGAATCGGGCTGGTCGATGAGGCGCAGCGTGTCCACGTCGATCCGGTGCTCCAGCGTCGCGAACTTCGCCCGCACGGTCGCGCCGCCGTGCTTGATGAGGTAGGGCCGCGAGGGCACCAGGGGTTCGCTGTCGAACCAGCAGACCTCGGCAGCGATGTCCTGCCCGACCTGCGGCGCTGCGGCCGGGGCGGCGAGCAGGTCGCCGCGCGACAGGTCGATCTCGCGATCGAGCCGCAGCGTGACCGCCATGTCCGCGGTGGCCGCCTCCACGGTGCCGTCCGGGGTCAGGATCTCGGCGACCCGCGCGGGGACGCCGGAGGGCAGGGCCACGATCTCGCTGCCCACCGTCACCCGGCCCGATGCCACCGTACCCTGGTAACCGCGGAACTCGCGCTGCTCGAAGCCCGACCCGGGCTGGGCGTTGCCGCCGGCCACGCGCACCACGCGCTGCACCGGGAAGCGCAGCGGCTGGTCCGACTCGTCGTGGCGGGCGGGGGTCGTCTCGAGGTACTCCAGCAGCGTCGGCCCGTCGTACCACGACAGCGCGTCCCCGCGCTCCACCACCATGTCCCCGCGCAGTGCCGACAGCGGGATCTCCTGCACTTCGGCGAAGCCCAGGCCGGTGGCGAACTGGTGGAACTGCACGCGGATGCGCTCGAAGGCTGCGCGCGAGTCCTCCACGAGATCCATCTTGTTCACGGCCAGCACGACGCGCGGGATGCCGACCCAGCGCGCGAGGTAGGCGTGCCGGCGGGTCTGCTGCAGCAGTCCATGGCGCACGTCGACCAGCAGCACGGCGACATCGGCGGTGCTGGCCGCCGTCACCATGTTGCGCGTGTACTGGGCATGTCCCGGGGAATCGCCGATAATGAACTTGCGCGCCGGCGTTGCGAAGTAGCGGTAGGCCACGTCGATCGTGATGCCCTGCTCGCGCTCGGCCAGCAGCCCGTCGGTGAGGAGGGACAGGTCGATGGCCTCCAGCCCGCGGCGGCGGGAGGCCGCCTGCAGCGCGGTGACCTGGTCGGCGAGCAGCCCCTTGCTGTCGTAGAGCAGGCGCCCGATCAGCGTGCTCTTGCCGTCGTCGACGCTCCCCGCGGTGATGAAGCGCAGCAGGCCGGCACGGCCGGTGGTGGTCGCGGCCATCAGAAGTAACCTTCTTTCTTGCGCAGCTCCATGGCCGCCTCGTTGGTCTGGTCGTCGAGGCGGGTGGCGCCGCGCTCGGTGATGCGGGTCTCGGCGGTCTCGCGCACGATCTCGTCGATCGTCGCTGCGCTCGACTCCACGGGCGCGGTACAGGTGATGTCACCCACGGTGCGGAAGCGCACGCTGACTTCCTCGACCCGGTCGCCGTCGCGCGCGGGCGTCAGGTCGGTCACCGGGACGAGCGCGGTGCCGCGGCGCACGACCGGCCGGCGATGCGCGAAGTAGATCTCCGGCAGCGGAATCCGCTCGCGCCGGATGTACTGCCAGACGTCGAGCTCGGTCCAGTTGGAGATCGGGAACACGCGGATGTTCTCGCCCGGGCGTACGCGGCCGTTGTAGAGCGACCACAGCTCGGGGCGCTGGTTCTTCGGGTCCCACTGCCCGAACTCGTCGCGGAAGGAGAACATGCGCTCCTTGGCGCGCGCCTTTTCCTCGTCGCGGCGGGCGCCGCCGATGCAGGCGTCGAAGCCGAGCTCCGCGATTGCATCGAGGAGGGTGACCGACTGGTGCGGGTTGCGCGGCTCGTCCGGATGGCGCAGGCGGACGCGGCCGCTGCGGATCGAGTCGCCCACCGACCGCACCACCAGCTTCAGGCCGCGCTCCTGCGCGATGCGGTCGCGGAAGGCGATGACCTCGGGGAAGTTGTGCTCGGTGTCGATGTGCAGCAGGGTGAACGGCACCCGCTCGGGGAAGAACGCGCGCTCGGCCAGTCGCAGCACCACCGCGGAATCCTTGCCGCCGGAGAACAGCAGCGCGACGTTGCGGCACTCTGCGGCCACCTCGCGCAGGATGAAGATGGACTCGGCTTCGAGCGCGTCCAGGTGGGTCCAGGACTTCGCTTTCGGCGCGGTCGCGGACTGCGGCACTTCGATGGCGATGCTCATGACTGCGATCCTTCTGCCGGTGCTCCGGATTCGGGGTGTTCAGGCCTCCGCGGTGGCCTTGCTGCGCACCAGCCGGCCGCTCTCGTCCACGTGCAGCCCGCACTCCTTCGAGGCGGGCTGCTCCCACCACCAGCGTCCGGCACGGGCGTCCTCGCCCGGCTCGATCGCGCGCGTGCAGGGCGCGCAGCCGATGCTCGGGTAGCCGCGCTGGTGCAGGGCATTGATCGGCACGTCGTAGCGGTGCACGTAGGCCCACACGTCGGCCTCGGTCCACTCGGCGAGCGGGTTGAGCTTCAGCAGGCCGTTGGCCTGGTCGAAGGCGAGCACCTCGACGTCGGTGCGGGTGACCGACTGCTCGCGGCGCAGGCCGGTGATCCACAGGGCCTTTCCCTGCAGGGCGCGCCTGAGCGGGCCCAGCTTGCGGATCGCGCAGCAGCGCTTGCGCAGCTCGATGCCGTCGTAGAACGCGTTCACGCCGTGCTGCGTGACGAAGGGCTCCAGCTCGACGAGATCCGGCGAGAGCACGCGCACCGGCAGGCGGTAGACCTGCTGCGCGCGTGCGATCAGCTCGTGGGTCTCCGGATGCAGCCGGCCGGTGTCCAGCGTGAAGATATCGATCGCCAGTCCGAGCCGGTGGATCAGGTCGAGGATGACCATGTCCTCGGCGCCGAAGCTGGAGGCGAAGGTCGCCGGCGAGTGCCGCTCCGCCGCCTCCGAGAGCCGGCGCGAGGCCTCGGCGGTCAGGTGGTCGAGGCTCATGCGGCGCTCCTCGCCGCAGCGAACCGCCGCGCGAACAGCGGGCCGCGGTCGGCCGCGGCCTGGTACACCTCGCTGAAGTCGTCGAACGCCTGCAGCGCCGACCCGACGTCCTGGTCTGCGCGCAGCGCGAACGCGTCGAAGCCGCAGCGGGCGAGGTCGAACAGGGTGTCGCGGATGATGTCGCCGAACGCCCGCAGCTCGCCGCGGAAGCCGTGGCGCTCCCGGAGCAGGCGCGCGGTCGAGTAGCCGCGGCCGTCGGTGAAGGCAGGGAAGTGAACCGCGATCAGCTCGGGCAGCGGGCAGCCGGCGAACAGCGCGGCCGGGTCATCCGCGGGAGCCAGCCACACGCCGCTGCGGCCGGCCCGCCCCAGCAGGCTGGTGCACTGCTCGCGCCAGAGCGCGAGCGGCACCACGATATCCTCGCCTGCCGCGGCGGAAGCCAGTTCGTCCGCATTCTGCAGGATGCGCCAGGGGTCGGGCACCACCTGGCGGTGCTTAATCAGCGTACTCATAGACGGAAGCCTTGAAGGGTTCGATGCCGATGCGGTGCACGACGTCGATGAAGCGCTCCTCCTCGGAGTCGCGGCGCGCGAGGTAGGTGTCGATCAGCCGCTCGACCACGTCGGGGACCTCGGCGCGAGCAACTGACGGGCCGATCACGCGGCCCAGTGCAGCGTGGTTGCCCTGGCGGCCGCCGATGGAGATCTGGTACCACTCCTGTCCGTTCTTGTCGACGCCGAGGATGCCGATGTGACCCACGTGGTGGTGCCCGCAGGAGTTCATGCAGCCGGAGATGTTGAGGTCCAGATCGCCGATGTCGTGCTGGTAGTCGAGATCGTCGAAGCGCGCCTGGATCGACTGCGCCACCGGGATCGACACCGCGTTGGCGAGCGAGCAGAAGTCGCCGCCCGGACAGGCGATGATGTTGGTGAGCAGGCCGATGTTCGGGGTGGCGAGACCGAGAGCGCCGGCCTCCAGCCACAGGTCGTGCAGGTTGCGCTTCTCGACGTCGGCCAGCACCAGGTTCTGCTCGTGGCTGACGCGCAGCTCGCCATAGCTGTAGCGGTCGGCCAGGTCGGCCACGGCGTCCATCTGGTCGGCCGTGGCGTCCCCCGGTGGCACGCCGGTCTTCTTCAGCGACAGGGTGACGGCCGCGTAGCCCGGGACCCGGTGCGCGTGCACATTGCGCGCCACCCAGCGCGCGAACGCGGGCTCGGCCTTCAGGCGCGCCTCGAAGCCTGGATCGGTGTCGTGCAGCGCCATGTAGTCGGGCCGGGTGAAGCGCGCCTCGATGCGGGCGATCTCCTCGGGCACGAGGGTCCCGGGGCCGTCCTTCAGGTGCGACCACTCCTCTTCGACCTGGGCGGCGAAGCGCGCGGGCGTGAGGTCCTTCACCAGGATCTTGATCCGCGCCTTGTACTTGTTATCGCGCCGGCCATGGCGGTTGTACACGCGCAGGATGGCGTCGAGATAGGTCAGCACGTGCTGCCACGGCACGAAATCGCGGATGACATGCCCGACGATCGGGGTACGGCCCAGGCCGCCGCCTACGATGATGCGGAAGCCGACCTCGCCTGCCTCGTTGCGCAGTGCGTGGATCCCGATGTCGTGCACCAGCGTCGCTGCGCGGTCGTCCTGCGCTCCGCTGATCGCGATCTTGAACTTGCGCGGCAGGAAGCCGAACTCCGGATGGAAGGTCGACCACTGGCGCATCGCTTCCGCCCAGACGAACGGATCGACGATTTCGTCCGGGGCGATGCCCGCGAAATGGTCGGTGGTGATGTTGCGCACGCAGTTGCCGCTGGTCTGGATGGCGTGCATCTGCACCCCGGCCAGGTGGGCCAGGATGTCGGGCACGTCCTCCAGGCGCGGCCAGTTGTATTGCAGGTTCTGGCGCGTGCTGAAGTGACCGTAGCCGCGATCGTACTTCCGCGCGATGAACGCGAGCTTGCGCAACTGGCGCGACGAGAGCAGCCCGTAGGGGATCGCCACGCGCAGCATCGGCGCGTGCTTCTGCACGTACAGGCCGTTGCGCAGCCGCAGGGGACGGAACTCGTCCTCGCTCAGGCTGCCCGCGAGGAAGCGGCGGGTCTGGTCGCGGAACTGCGCGACGCGCTCGTCGACGATGCGTTGGTCGATGTGATCGTAGCGATACATGGGCTGTCCGAGACGGTCCCGGTGTTGTTCTCTGGAAAGGGAGAGAAACCGTGCTGCCGACCGTGGGTCAACAGCGCGGCGCCATGCAGATGGAGAGGAAGACCTGCATGCCCGGGGCGACGCCGGGGCGGACCGGGTGCGAAGCGGCGCGCGCCGTTTGCGTTACGGCAGCGGCAAGGGTACGGAGCGCGACGCGGTCACCTGCGGTGACGCCTGCGTGCGTGCGCTGCCCGAATGTCCCTTGTCCGCCCATGTTCCGCTCTCGAATCAGGAGGGTGCATGCTAGCAAGCAGGCGGCGCGGCACGAACGAACGAAGAACGATATCGATATTCTGTACGGCTATAAGCGGGCCCTGGCACGGCGGGCGCTCGGTGCTTCGTCCGCTGCGCCGTTGTCCTGCCGTGCCGAATCGATCACCTGCCGGGTGAGGTGGGGCGCGAAGGCCTGGATGAAGGCGTAGGTGTAGCCGCGCAGGTAGGCGCTGCGCTTGACCGCGACCCGCGTGGTGTTGTTGCCGAACAGATGCCCGGCATCGATCGCGTGAAGATTGGTATCGCGCCTGGCGTCGAGCGCGACGGCAGCGACCACCCCGACGCCCAGGCCCAGCTCCGTGTAGGTCTTGATCACGTCCGCATCCAGCGCAGTGAGGACCACGTCCATGGCCAGCCCCTTGGCGGAGAACGCCTCGTCCAGGTGCGAGCGGCCGGTGAACTCCGGGCTGTAGGTGATCAGCGGCCACGCGGCGACGTCCTCCAGCGTGAGCTTCCTCACCTTGGTCAACGGGTGGCCCTTGGGCACGATCACGCAGTGATGCCAGGTGTAGCCGGGCAGGGCGATCAGATCGGGATAATGGTCGAGCGCCTCGGTGGCGATGGCCACGTCGGCGCGGCCGGCGAGCACCATCTCGGCGATCTGCGTGGGGCTGCCCTGCTGCAGCGACAGCCGCACCTTCGGATATTGCTCTCGAAATTGCTGCACGACGCGCGGTAGCGCATAGCGCGCCTGCGTGTGGGTGGTCGCGATGGTGAGCGCGCCGCTGTCCTGGTCGGCGAATTCCTTGCCGACCTGCCGCAGGTTGTCGACCTCGCCGAGCAGGCGTTCGATGACCTGCACCACGACGCGGCCGGGATCGGTAAGGTCGACCAGGCGCTTGCCCCGGCGCACGAAGATCTCGACCCCGAGCTCGTCCTCGAGCTCCTTGATCTGCTTGCTGATGCCGGGCTGCGAGGTATAGAGCGCATTGGCGGCCTCCGTGAGGTTGAGGCCCTGCCTCACTGCCTCGCGCACGTAACGCAACTGCTGGAGGTTCATTGTGACGCTAATTCTGTTTGGTTATAAGTTTATTCTTCAAGTAAACGTACAGCTATAAGAGGATATTGGATCACGCGCCAATTGAAAAGCCGGCCGGCGCGCGCGGGCAGTCGAGCCCCAGGCCGGCATATGGGCGCAAGGCATGAGCAAAGAACGGATTGTTTGTTCCATTGTTGCCGCCGTCGCGATTAAATCGCCGTCTCACGCTCTCGCGCTCACGTAATCGCATCGATGACGACCCGCCACGCAGATCTGCAGTTCGCGCTGGACGCGCTTCCCCCGGAGGTGCTCGGCGCGCTCGCACGCCTGGTGCGCGAGACACGCTTCGGCTCGATCGAGATCGTGGTGCACGAAGGGCGCATCACGCAGATCGAGCGCAGGGAGCGCGTCCGCTTCGCTGCAGGAGAGCGGCAGCGCTGATCGATCCGGGCGCAATGCCCGCCTGGCCTGCCGGACCGCCGGAGGCGTCGAGAAGAACAATCTGCTGAAGCGAGCCGACCGAACCGTCGGAGGGTCTCTTCTGGAAATCCGGAGATCCGTCCATGCGTTCCCGTCGCCCGGCGTGGCTCGCCGCGATCGTGGCAGGCCTCGTCGCCGCCGCGCCCATCCAGGCCCTTGCGCAGTCCACGTCTACCGAGGACGCGTTGCGCCAGCGCGTCGAAGAGCTGGAGGCGAAGCTCAAGCGCCTGGAGGAGCGGCTCGAGCAGCAGGCCGCAGGTGGTCCGGTCCCGGCGCCGGTCGCTGCACCGCTGCCAGCGGCATCGACCGCACCCGTGGTCGCCACGCCGGCGACCGACCAGCCCTCGCCGCGCGAGGAGGCGCTCGAGCAGCAGGTGCAGGCACTCGACCAGCAGGTGCGCGTGCTGGGCCGCAAGCAGGAGCTCGATCGCGAGGCAGCCGAGGCACGCCAGAAGGAGCAGCCGGTGGCGTTCGTCAATCCCGGGACGGAGGGCGTCGGCATCAGGACGCCCGACAACGCCTTCATGGTGCGCTTCCGCGCCCATCTGCAGGCGGATTCGCGCTGGTTCGAGGACAACAGCGGCACCGACCAGTTCCTGATGCGGCGCGTGCGTCCGATCGTCGAGGGCACCCTCTACGAGAAGTTCGGCTTCCGCATCATGCCCGAATTCGGCAGCGGCGGATTCGAGCTCCTCGATGCCTACGTCGATGCGAATCTGTTCTCGTACTTCAAGATCCGCGCCGGCAAGATGAAAGGGCCGGTCGGCCTGGAGCGGCTGGAGTCACCCGCCGACCTGCTGATGATGGAGCGCGGCTTCCCCACCCAGCTCGTGCCCAACCGGGACATCGGCATCCAGTTCTCCGGCGAACTGTTCGACAGGATCCTCACCTACCAGACCGGGGTCTTCGACGGGACCATCGACGGCACCAGCACCAACGGCGACAACAACAACGCCAAGGACTTCGAGACACGCTTCTTCGCCAGACCGTTCCGCAACACCGACTGGGACGCGCTGCGAGGCCTCGGTGTCGGGGTGGCGTTCACCAGCGGCATGCAGGCGGGCACGGTCTCCAGCGGCAATCTGCCCAAGTTCAACACGCCCGGCCAGGTCACGTTCTTCACCTATGCCGCCGGCGCGTACGCGGACGGCTCGCGCGACCGCTACGTGCCGCAGCTGTACTACTCGTGGGATTCGTTCGGTCTGCTGAGCGAGTACGCGGTCTCGGCGCAGAAGGTCACGCGGGCGACCAACACGCGCACCGTGCGCAATACCGGATGGACCTTCACGCCCAGTTGGGTGCTGACGGGCGAGGACGCGTCCTACAGCGGCGTGAACCCGCGCCGTCCGTTCAATCCGGAGAAGGGCAACTGGGGCGCGTTCGAGCTCGTGGGACGGCTCGGCGAGCTGGACGTGGACGACGACGTGTTCGCAGGCAGTGCCGCGACGCGGCTCGCAAACCCTAGCACTCAGGCGAGCCGAGCCAAGGAGTACGGCCTGGGCCTGACCTGGTACCTCAACAAGGCGTACCGCCTGATGTTTAACTACGAGCACACCAGCTTTGACGGTGGAGCGGCCAGCGGGGGCGACCGTCCGGACGAGAAGGTGTTCATGACCCGCATCCAGCTGCACTTGTGAGCGGTGGGGACAGGACCTCTCCGCGGTCAGCCGCGGTGACGCGCGGCGCGACGGCCGCATAGCGGGGACTCGAGGGCTGGGGTCAGTGCGGGAAGGTTGGTGTTGACCCGGGCGCTGCGGCCGACCCATGCGCGAGGGTCGGCCACGCCATCATCGACCTGCGTTGCTGGTGACACCTGGGTCGTCGGCGCTGTCGTCCGCGACCCTTCCCCGCGCCGCGACGTCAGCCGGCTGCGTGCTCATCTGCTGGTGCGCGCGGTGCAGCAGCATGCCGATCGCCAGGCCGGGGACGAATGCCCACAGCTCCCAGCTCGGTGCGGCGAACAGCGCGATCCCCGGCCCGGGGCAGTAGCCGCTGATGCCCCACCCTGCTCCGAAGATCACTGCGCCGGCGAGCAGGCGGCGGTCGATGCCGCGCAGCGTCGACAGGTGGAAGCGCTGGTCGAGCAGAGGCGCCGGCCGCCTGAGGATGAAACGGAAGGTGACGGCCGTCACTGCCACGGCGCCGCCAAGCACGAGCAGCAGACTCGGATCCCAGTTCCCCGCGACATCCAGAAAGCCCAGCACCTTGTCCGGGTTCGTCATCTGCGCGATGGCGAGGCCCAGGCCGAACAGCAGCCCCGCGGCGAAGGCGGAAACGAGCCGTTGCATCAGTAGACTCCGAAGCCGTGGCGCACCACGAACGTGGTCGCGATGCCGGTGACCAGGAACACCATCGTCGCGACCAGCGAGCGGACCGAGAGCCGGCCCAGGCCGCACACTCCGTGGCCGCTGGTGCAGCCATTGCCCAGCGCGGTGCCATAGCCGACCAGCGCGCCCCCTGCGAGGATCAGCAGTGCGGGGAATCCCGGGCGGCCGGTGGGTGCGCCGCCCGCGAACGCATACCACGCCGCGGCGCCGAGGATCATGCCGGCCAGGAACAGTGCGCGCCACAGCATCTCGCCGTGAACGGCCTGGAACATGCCGCGCGCGATGCTGCTGACGCCGGCCAGGCGGCCGTTGAGCATCAGCAGCAACGTGGCTGACAGCCCGATCAGCATCCCGCCGGCGAGGGCGGCAAGGGGGGTGAAGTTCTGCATCTGCGGTACCCTCGCGATGGTCGATTTGCGCGCAGCATAGCGCGCCTCGCCTCCTCGCGTGTCAGTCGCGTCGAGCGGGCAACGGAAACACCAGGCACGTCGTGCTGGCATGGGCGTAGAGCTTGCCTCGCGCATCCTGCAGGCGTCCCTCCGCGGTCGCGAGCTGCCGGCCGACGTGGATGACCCTGCCTTCCGCGCGCATCGGTCCGGTCTCGTCCGTCACCGCCCGCACGTAGTTGAGCTTGAGCTCCACGGTGGTGTAGCCGGTGCCCGGCGGCAGCGTGGTGTGCACGGCGCAGCCCACCGCGGAATCGAGGATCGCGGCGATCCATCCGCCGTGGACGGTGCCGATCGGGTTGTAGTGCCCGATGTGCGGCGTGCCCTGGAATACCATCCGCCCGACCTCCCACTCGACCGGCCAGAACTCGAGTGTGTCCCCGATGTGCGGTGCCGGCAGCGTGCCGCGGCCCACCGCGTCCAGGAACTGCGCGCCCGACAGTGCGCGCAGGTCGTCCAGGCTGGCGACGCCTGGCGCGGCCATGCGCGTGCGCACCGCGGCGAGCTGTGCGGTCCACTGCTCCGTGAGGTCTGCGGCCATCGGGGAATCTCCTCCGTTGCAAATAGGTGCATATGCACTATACTTGCCGGCATGTCGCCGATCAAGCCACTCGAGCGCAGGGCGGGGGGCGAGTCGCTGCGCGGCTGCACCTGCTTCCGCCTGCAGCGCCTCACCCGTCGCGTGACCGCCGTGTACAACCGTGCGCTTGCGCCAACGGGGATGCGGGTCACGCAGTACTCCCTGCTCAACAACCTTCGCCATGCCGGCCCGCTGCCCTTGTCCGCGCTTGCTGAACTGCTGGACATGGATCGCACCACGTTGTCGCGCAGCCTCCGCCCGCTCTCGGACGCGGGGTGGGTGAGCGTGCAGCCGAGCGCCGACGACGCACGGGTGCGGATGGTCGAGCTGACGAAGGCCGGGGAGTCGCATCTGCAGACGGCCCGAGCCTATTGGAAGCGGGCGCAGGAGGAGGTCAACGCGACCATCGGCGCGGACGACCTGACTCAGTTGCACGACATGCTGGACCGCTACGTCCCCCGGTTCCGGCCGGCCCCGGGCGGCGAAGGAGACCTGGAATGAGTGAACGCAGCACCACGGGAGCTCGATCTTCGGCATGGCCGCTGATGCTGATCGCGGCCACGATCATGACGCTCACCATGGGGGCGCGGCAGTCGCAGGGCCTGTTCGTCTCGCCGCTCAACACATCCACTGGCCTGGGCATCGTGGCGATCAGTTTCGCGATGGCGGTGGGTCAGTTCGTCTGGGGTGCGTCGCAGCCGATCTTCGGCGCCGTCGCCGATCGGTATGGTCCGACCCGCGTGGTGATGCTCGGGGCGGTGCTGCTCGCCGGCGGCCTGGCGGCGACGCCGCTCGTGACCAGCGAGTGGGCGCTGATGCTGACATTGGGTGTGCTCGCTGCCGCAGGCGCGGGCGCCGGCAGCTTCTCGATCCTGATCGGCGCGAGCGCGGTGCGCCTGCCGCCCGAGAAGCGTGCGTTCGCGTCCGGTTTCATCAACGCCGGCGGCAGCTTCGGCCAATTCCTGTTCGCACCGCTCAACCAGTTCCTGATCAGCGCGTTCGGCTGGGTGACAGCGATGCTGACCACCGCCGGTGCAGCGCTGATCACCATACCGCTCGCGGTACTGCTCGGTCGGATCCCCGTGCGTGCCGCGCCGGCAGGGACCGTCGCCGGCGGCAGTGCCGCAGGCGGCACGCAGCAGGTCGGAATGCGCGAGCAGCTGCGCATCGCGCTCCGCGACCCGAGCTACTGGTGCCTGCACGCCGGCTTCTTCACCTGCGGGTTCCACGTCGCGTTCCTCATCACCCACCTCCCGGGCGAAGTGCAGCTGTGCGGGATGTCGGCCTCGGTCGCCGCGACGTCGATCGCCATCATCGGCCTGGCGAACATCGCCGGCAGCCTCACCGTCGGGGTGCTGGGCAACCAGTACCGCATGAAGATGCTGCTGTTCTGGATGTACTTCGCACGTGCGGTGGCGGTTGCCGTCTACCTCATGGCACCGAAGACGCCACTGACGTTCTACCTGTTCGCGCTCGTCCTCGGCGCCACCTGGCTGTCGACGGTGCCGCCGACCGCAGGCCTGGTCGGCAAGCTGTTCGGCGTGCGCTACCTCGCCACGCTGTTCGGCCTGACACTGCTGTCGCACCAAGTGGGCGGGTTCTTCGGTGCATGGCTTGGCGGGCTCGCCCTGGCGAACACCGGCAGCTACGACTGGATGTGGTACGCGGACATGCTGCTCGCGCTGGCCGCGGCCTTCGTGAACCTGCCCATCCGGGAAGCAGCGCCGGCTTCGGCACGTCCTGCCGCCGCGTGATCGGCGATCCGGGCTAGACTTCCGGTTCATTCACGATCGGGGACCTCCCATGGCCGACAACGACAGCCCGATGCGCTGGCGCCTGCATGGCGTGCGTGTCATCCCGGGCGATCAGCTCGACAGGAACACTGCGCAGACGCCCGGGATGAACCGCGCGGCCGCGATCAATTTCGCGCGCGTGGGCGCCGAGAAGCTGTGGGCCGGCACGGTCACCATCCATGCCAACGCCAAGACAGGCGCGCATCATCACGGCCCGGTCGAGAGCGTGATCTTCGTGGTGCGCGGGCGTGCCCGCATGCGCTGGGGCGAGCACCTGGAGTACTGCGCGGAGGCGGGACCCGGCGATTTCATCTACGTGCCGCCGTTCGTGCCGCACCAGGAGATCAATGCCGATCCGAACGCCGATCTCGAGTGTGTGCTGGTGCGCAGCGGGCAGGATCCGGTGGTCGTGAACCTCGACATCGACCCGGTGGAGCCGCCCGAGTCGGTGCCCTGGGTGGATTCGATCCACCCGGCACCCGCCGCGCCGCCGCGCTGAGCACGCGCCGTACCGCGTACCCATCGGCCTCCTGCGGGAGGCCGATCGCTTTTCCGGGGACGCAGTGCGGGACGGTCAGGCGCTGGCGATGGCGAGACTCGGAGCCGGGACGTGCGCGCCAAGCCAGTCGGCGAGATGCCCGCTCAGATCGCGGGCATCGTCCCCGACGCCGTCGATCAGGGTGGACTTGCGCCGGCGCAGGAACGGCAGCCCCAGCACGTAGAGGCCGGGTGAATCGGTGACCACCCCGCCATCGTGGCGCAGGTTGCCCTTGCGGTCGAGGACCGGGATCTCCAGCCACGAGTAATCGGGCCGGAATCCGGTGGCCCACAGGACCGTCCGGATGCCCGCCCGGGCGAAATCGAGTCCCAGCGGCGGGGCATCCTCGAGGCGGGTGCGCTCCGGGCGATGCGGCAACGGAAGCTGGCCATCGAGGCCCTTGCTGCTTGCCCACTCGTCGAGGTTGTTCAACAGGCGGTTGAGTTTGAGGTCCGCGAGCTCGCACACGTTGCGCAGCGAACCGGAGAACTGCGCCTTGCCCTCCGGCGTGATGCCGGCCAGGCGGCCCACGAGCTTCACGCCGATGGCGGTGAGCGCATTGAGATCGACGTCGCGCCGGTCGGGGTAGCCTGCCAGCTGGAAGGAGGGCAGGCTGCGCGCGCGCACGATGTCCTCGACCTGGTCGTGGGCTTCATCGTGCAGGCCGGTGGCATCGAGCCACCACTGGATGTCGCGGCCGCGATAGAGCCGCGGCGCACGCACGTGCTCGCCGACTGCCAGCGTCACCTGGCGCCCGGACCGCTGGAGCTCGTCCGCGATCTGTGCGCCCGAGGCTGCGGCACCAACGACGAGAACGCCGCCGTCGGGCAGTCGTGCCGGGCTGCGGTACTGGTCGGTGGTGATCTGCGCGACACCCGCCGGGACCGACTCCGACACCTTCGGGACCACGGGCAGGTTGAAGGCGCCCGTCGCGATCACCACGGCCTTGCTGTGCCAGGTGCCCTGGTCGGTGACGACCTCGTAGCCATGTCCGCTGCGGCGCACGGCGATGACGGTGGTGTGGGTCTTCAGGGGTGGCGACAGGTAGCGTGCATACCCCTCGAGGAACGCGATGGTCTCGGCCATCGAGCGATAGCCGTCCGGATCGTTGCCCTCGTACTCGTAGCCCGGCAGGCGGCTCTGCCAGTTGGGCGTGAGCAGCGTGAGCGAATCCCAGCGCCGTGTGCGCCAGGTGTTGGCCACCTCGCCACGCTCGAGGATGACGTGGTCGATGGAGCGCCGGGCCAGCCACCAGCTGGCCGCCAGGCCGGCCTGCCCGGCGCCGATCACTACGACAGTGGTGCGCATGCTGCTCGCCAGCCGATGCCGCTATGCCACCTCGACGGTGACGTTGGTGGGGTTGGTGATGATGTCGTACACGGCCGAGCGCTTCTGCGACTGCGCGACGATCGCCTTGATGTCGTCGGGCGAGGCGTCGGCGTCGATCTGGTAGGTGACCTTGATGCCGTCGAAGCCGTTGCGGACGTCGCTGTCCACGCCGAGGATGCCGCGGATGTCCATGCCGGCTTCGAGCGTGGCGGTCACCGAGTGCAGCTGCACCTTGCGCGCCTGCGCCACGGCGGCCACGCCGGCGGTCAGGCAGCTCGCGAGGCCGGCCAGCACGATCTCCACCGGGGTGGGCGCGTTGTCCTCCGCCGCGAATACCTGCGGATGGTCGCCGTCGATGGTGAAGGCATTCCGGTGCTTCTGTTCGGCCCCCAGGCCGTAGAAGCTCTCGATGGTGGAGCGGCTCTGCGTGCCGTTGACCCACTTGACGCTGGCGCGCCACTTGAACCGGGCGGCCTCGGGAGCATTGGCGAGGGCGTCCTTGGCGCCGAACAGTGCTTCGACGTTGACGCCGTTGTTGACGGGCTTCTCGATGGTGGCGGTGGTCATGACTTCCTCCTTTGATGTGGGGAGCGGGCAGCGTAACGGCGCACTGCATCAGCCGGATTGCGGGTTCGTGTTCGCTGCGCGTGCCTTCGTATCGCGCGTGTTTCAGGCCGGCTCGCAGCTGCGCCCTGCGACGGGGCTCGCTGCGATGGCCGAGCGGCGCATCGTAGCCAGCGGACCGGGGGAGCGGAACGAATCTTTGGTTATTCGCTTGGAAGTCCCGGGAATAAGACCCGCCAGCGGTCGGGGCTGCGCAGACCCATCCCCATGCACGCACATCCGGGAGGGTCCATCACTTGCTCCAGGCCGCTGCACGGGATGCCGCGGGCGGCCGTCCCGGCGGGGTGCCTGCATCGCGCAACGAGGGCGTTCGATTGTCGACATGGCTGCTGGACGGGTTGTACGGCGAGATCGCGCTGCGCCTGGCCGCGGCGCTGGTGATCGGCGCGCTGATCGGGCTCGAGCGCAGCTATCACGGCCGGCCTGCCGGGTTCCGCACGCATGCGCTGGTATGCCTGTCGACCAGCCTGCTGATGCTGGTGACGGTGTTCGAATCGCACTGGTTCGATGCCGCCGTGACCGGACGCGTGACGCTCGACCCCACCCGGATGGCGCAGGGGATCATGACCGGCATCGGCTTTCTCGGGGCTGGTGCCATCATCAAGGACGGGCTCACGGTCCGCGGCCTGACCACCGCTGCTTCGATCTGGATCACGGCGGCGATCGGCATCCTGATGGGGATCGGCTTCTACTATCCGGCCGTTCTCACGACCCTGCTGGTGCTGGGGACCCTGTCGGTGTTCCGCTGGATCGAGTCGTGCATCCCGGCGCTGTTCTATGCGCACTTCTACGTGCGCTTCGCCCCCGACGCGAGGATGGATGAGACGGAGCTTCGGAGACTGATCACCGGCCACGGCTTCAGCGTCGCCAACCTCGGGTACCGGCTGGACCGGGGCGCCGGCTTCGTCGAGTACCGGATGGTGATCCGCACCCAGCGCGTGGAGAACGCACGGGTGCTGGCCGAATCGCTCTGCCGCCTCGACAGCGTCAAGGAGTTCCGGATTGCGCCCTCGGGGGATTAGCCCGGCTACCAGATCACCGTGCCCATCGGCGCCAAGGGTACTTCCTCGGCCGGCGCCGAGGCGCGGGCCTGCGCGGGCGCCGTGGCTGGTGCGGGCGCAGCCTCGTCCACGAACACCCGCATGCGCCGCGGCCGCACCAGGAGCGTTTCGCCGACCTTGAGGTTGAGCGCGCGGGCACGGGGAGCGGGGATCTCGGCTTCCAGGACCTGCGCACTGTCCTCCCGTTCCAGCTCCAGGCGTGCAGTCGGGCCGACCACCAGCAGCCGGCTCAATTGCACCGGCAACCCGGTCTGGCCGGGCGAGAAACGCTCGATCTCGATGTCGTGCGGCCGAGCGAAGGCCACCGCCGGCGCATCCTGGATGTCCTCGTGCCCAGGCGCGTCGATGGATACCGGGCCGGTTTCAAAGCGCCCGTTGTCGGCGCGGCCGTGGAACACGTTGACCGTGCCGAGGAAGCCGTAGACGAACGGCGAGGCGGGACGTTCGTATACTTCGTCGGGCGTGCCCACCTGCTCGACCTTGCCCTTGTTCATCAGCACCACCTGGTCGGCGACCTCGAGGGCTTCCTCCTGGTCGTGGGTGACGAAGATGCTGGTGATGTGCAGCTCGTCGTGCAGGCGGCGCAGCCAGCGGCGCAGCTCCTTGCGCACCTTCGCGTCCAGGGCGCCGAACGGCTCGTCGAGCAGCAGCACCCTGGGCTCGACGGCGAGCGCACGCGCCAGGGCAATGCGCTGCCGCTGCCCACCCGACAGCTGATGCGGATAGCGGTCGGCCAGCCAGTCGAGCTGCACGAGCTGGAGCAGCTCCATGACCTTCTCGCGGATCTTCGCGTTGGACGGACGCTCCGCGCGTGGCTTGACGCGCAGGCCGAAGGCGACGTTCTCGAACACGGTCATGTGCCGGAACAGCGCGTAGTGCTGGAAGACGAAGCCGACCTGGCGCTCGCGCACGTCCTGGTCGGAGGCGTCCTCGCCGTGGAACAGCACCGAGCCGCTGTCGGGCGTCTCCAGTCCGGCAATGATGCGCAACAGCGTGGTCTTGCCGCAGCCGGACGGGCCGAGCAGCGCGACCAGCTGACCGGACGGAAACGACAGGCTCACGTCGTCCAGCGCGGTGAAGGTGCCGAACTGCTTGTTGATGTGGTTGACTTCGATGCTCATGGCCGGGTCTCTCGCGGCATCACTGCGGACTTTCGGGCGACAGCGCTGCGGCCAGGGCCAGCTCCCGCCGCGTCTTCCACTCGACCGCGCTCTTGAGCAGCAGCGTGACCAGGGCGAGGAGGGCGAGCAGGGAGGCCACCGCGAACGCTGCGGCGAAGTTGTATTCGTTGTAGAGGATCTCGACGTGCAGGGGCATGGTGTTGGTCAGGCCGCGGACGTGGCCGGAGACGACCGAGACGGCACCGAACTCGCCCATCGCCCGCGCGTTGCACAGGATCACCCCGTAGAGCAGGCCCCACTTGATGTTGGGCAGGGTGACGCGGCAGAACATCTGCCAGCCCGAGGCGCCCAGCACCCGCGCGGCCTCTTCCTCCTCGCTGCCCTGCGCCTGCATCAGCGGGATGAGCTCGCGGGCGATGAACGGGAAGGTGACGAAGATCGTGGCCAGCACGATGCCCGGCACGGCGAAGATGATCCTGATGTCGTGGTCCTGCAGCCAGGGGCCGAACCAGCCCTGGGCGCCGAACATGAGCACGTAGATCAAACCCGAGATCACCGGCGAGACCGCGAAGGGCAGGTCGATCAGCGTGATCAGCAGGCTCTTGCCGCGGAACTCGAACTTGGCGATTGCCCAGGCTGCCGCGACGCCGAACACCAGGTTGGCCGGCACCGCGATGGCTGCGACCAGCAGCGTGAGGCGGATCGCGGCCAGGGCATCGGGCTCGACCAGCGCGGCCAGGTAGGTCTGCACGCCTTTGCGGAAGGCCTCGGTGAACACGGCGGCCAGCGGCACGACCAGGAACACGGCCAGGAACGCCAGCGCGACGGCGATCAAGGTCCAGCGGATCCAGGCCGGCTCGGCCGTGGCTGGGTTGCGCGCGGCTGCCGGTGCGGCGGCAGCGCCGGGCAGGGGAAGGGTGGCGGCGCTCATCTCAGCCCCGGCCCATCCGGTTGCGGCTCCACCACTGCAGCAGGTTGATCAGCAGCAGCAGCGCGAACGAGATCACCAGCATCGCCACCGCCACCGAGGTGGCGCCGACGTAGTCGTATTGCTCCAGCTTGATGATGATGAGCAGCGGCGCGATCTCGGACACCATCGGCATGTTGCCGGCGATGAAGATCACCGAGCCGTACTCCCCGACCGCGCGCGCGAACGCGAGCGTGAAACCAGTCAGCAGGGCAGGTCCGATCGCGGGCAGGATCACGCGCTGGAAGGTCTGCAGCCGGGTTGCGCCCAAGGTGGCGGCGGCTTCCTCCAGCTCGGACTCCACGTCCTCGAGCACCGGTTGGACCGTTCGCACGACGAAGGGCAACCCGATGAAGGTGAGCGCGACGATCACGCCCAGTGGCGTGAATGCGACCTTGATGCCGAGCGGTTCGAGGAACTGGCCGAGCCAGCCGTTGCCCGCGTAGATGGCGGTGAGCGCGATGCCCGCGACCGCCGTGGGCAGCGCGAAGGGCAGGTCGACGAGCGCGTCGGCGATGCGCCGTCCCGGGAAGCGGTAGCGCACCAGCACCCAGGCGACCAGCAGCCCGAACCCCGCATTGACCAGCGCAGCGATGAAGGAGGCGCCGAAGGACAGCTCCAGCGCGGCGAGCACCCGCGGTGCGCTGACGGTGGCCCAGAACGCATCCCAGCCCGCCGTTGCCGACTTGAAGAACGCCGCGGAGAGCGGAAGCAGCACGATCAGCGACAGGTACAGCACGGTGCAGCCCAGCGCGAGCCCGAAGCCGGGCAGCACGCTCGGCCGGCGGAAGCGCCACCCGGCGCCCGGCGGCGGGCCGGGGATCGGCGAAGAGGACAGTGTGGATGCGGTGCTCATGTGCGTGCTTGCGCGAAGGGATCAAAAGGCCGCCGGCCCGTGGGCCGGCGCAAATTTCCCACCTCCGACAGGGGAAAGTCGTATCAGCCGCCCGGGGTATAGATCTGGTCGAACACGCCACCGTCGGCGAAGTGGGTGGCCTGGGCCTTCTGCCAGCCGCCGAACACCTCGTCCACGGTGAACAGGCTCACCTTGATGAACTGGCTCGCGTAACGCGCCGCAGCGGCTTCGAGGCGCGGGCGGTAGTAGTGCCTGCCGGCGATGTCCTGGCCCTCGGGGCTGTAGAGGTACTCGAGGTAGGCCTGGGCCACCTTGCGCGTGCCGCGGCGGTCGACCACGCGGTCAACCACTGCGACCGGCGGTTCGGCCAGGATAGAGACCGAGGGCACCACGAGCTGGAACTTGTCCGGACCGAGCTCCTTCACGGCGAGGTAGGCCTCGTTCTCCCAGGACACGATCACGTCGCCGATGCCGCGTTCGGTGAACGTCGTGAGCGAGCCGCGCGCGCCGGTGTCGAGGACGGGCACGTTCCGGTAGAGCTTCTGCACGAACTCCCGTGCCCTGGCTTCGTTGTTGCCGGAGGACTTGAGCGCGTAGCCCCAGGCGGCGAGGTAGTTCCAGCGCGCCCCACCCGAAGTCTTCGGATTGGGGGTGACGACCGCTACGCCAGGCCGGACCAAGTCGTTCCAGTCCTTGATCCCCTTGGGGTTGCCCTTGCGCACCAGGAACACGATCGTGGACGTGTACGGCGCACTGTTGTTCGGCAGGCGCTTCTGCCAGTCCTTCGGCAGCAGCCGGCCGCGCTGAGCGAGGGCGTCGACGTCATAGGCCAGTGCGAGGGTGACGACGTCGGCGTCGAGGCCGTCGATCACCGAGCGCGCCTGCTTGCCCGAGCCGCCGTGCGACTGCTTGATCGTCACGGTCTCGCCGGTGGTCTGCTTCCAGTGCCTGGCGAAGGCCTCGTTGAAGTCCTTGTACAGCTCCCGGGTCGGGTCGTAGGAGACGTTGAGCAGCGAGACGTCTGCATGCCCGGGCGCAGCGGCGAGGCCGCCACCCAGCACCGCCAGGGAGAGCAGGAATGCTTGCAACCGCATGGGAGCTCCGATCGAACACCGTTCTGGTCCAGGCACTTGCGTGTCCCGGGAGCGACGAACGATACCGAAGCCGCTGCGGTGCGAGAACGAATTAGATGTTCGTTCCTAAGACTTCGCGGTTATTTGCCGGCGGTCTCGGCCCGGTGCTCCGGCGCGAGGTCGCCAGAGTCCCGGGGTTTCTGGTGGGGCCAGACAGGTGGCCGAAACCCGGCTGCGGTCGGCGCGGTCCTGGCGCGGGGACCGGGCAGCGGGAGGCTGGCGGGGCGGCCGGGCGCACGTGGTGAGCTTGGCACACCTCCAATATCGTCCGGCGGCGACGCGCGCCAGCGCCGGGATGCCGTCAAGAAATCTGCGCTCGCGCCGATGCTGCAAGGGATCAGCCGCGCTCCGTCTGCGCAGCAGCCGGGGCTGGCGAGGCGAATGACAACCACGGAGAGACCGTCTTGACCGACCCTGCCGCCGACCTGTTCTCGGAGTCGCGCTACCGCATCCTGGTGGAGCACGCTCCGGAGGCCATCGTGGTGCTGGACGTGGGAGCGGGGCGCTTCATCGACTGCAACGACAACGCGGTGCGCCTGTTCGGACGCCCGCGGGAGGAGTTGCTCAGGTTCGGTCCGATCCAGCTGTCCGCCCCGGTGCAGCCCGACGGCCAGGACGCCGCCGAGTCCGGGCTGCGCCGCATCGCCCAGGCGCTGCGCGGCGACGCCCCAGCCTTCGAATGGCTGCATCGGCACGCCGAGGGGCACGACGTCCATTGCGAGGTGCGCCTGGTGCGCATCCCGGACGCGGGTCGGGAACTGGTGCGCGGAAGCATCCTCGACATCGGGGAGCGCAAGCGCATGGAAGCGGCCTTGCGGATCTCCGAGGCCAAGTACTCGACGGTGTTCCGCACCTGCCCGGAGGCGATCGTCATCTCCACCGAGGCAGACGGCGTCTACGTGGAGGTCAACGAGGCCTACGAGCGCATCTCCGGGTACCGCCGGGAGGACGTGATCGGCCGGTCGGGCCTGGACATCGGCATCTGGGTCGACGCGAACGACCGCCGAGAGATGATCCGGCGCCTGCGCGCAGACGGCAGGGTGGAGGGCTTCGAGTGCCGCGTGCGGCGCGCCGACGGGGAGATCGCGATGACGCGCCTGTCGGCGAGCCGGTTCATGCTGCAGGGCGCGCCGCACCTGGTGCTGATCGCGCGCGACATCACCGCCGAGAAGGCCCAGCAGGAAAGCCTGCGTCTGGCCGCCCGGGTGTTCGAGAGCACGGCGGAGGGCATCCTCATCACCGATCCGGCCGAGCGCATCGTCGCGGTGAACCGGGCGTTCACCGAGATGACCGGCTACGCCGAGGCCGAGGTCCGCGGTCAGCGTCCCACCGTGCTGGGGGCAGACCGTCACGATGATCGCTTCTTCGCCCAGATGTGGGAGGCCCTGCACCGCAGTGGCCGCTGGCAGGGCGAGATGTGGAACCGCTCCAAGTCCGGCGAGGTGCGGCCCTACCTGCTCACCATCAGCGCGCTCAAGGACGAGCAGGGGATGGTGCTCAACTACATCGGGGTGATGCGCGACATCTCCAACATCAAGCAGTCGCAGGAGCAGCTCGAGCTGCTGGCCAACTACGATCCGCTCACCGGGCTGGGCAACCGCAACCTGTTCCTCACCCACCTCAAGGCCGGGATCGAACGCGCCGCCCGCCACGAGCGCAAGCTGGCGCTGATCTTCATCGACCTCGACAACTTCAAGGTCATCAACGACACCCTGGGCCACGACGTCGGCGACGTGCTGCTGTCCGAGGTCGCGCGCCGCCTGAAGGGCGCGGTGCGGCAGGAGGACATCGTGTGCCGGCTGGGCGGCGACGAGTTCACCGTCTACGTGCAGGACTTCGAGGACCCGCAGTCGCTCACCAGCACCGCGCAGCGCCTGGTGCAGGCCACGGCCGAGCCTTACCAGATCTCCGGCCACGACATCTTCGTCACGGCAAGCGTGGGGATCAGCGTCTACCCCAACGACGGCACCACCATCTCCGAGCTGGTGAAGAACGCGGACACCGCGATGTACAAGGTGAAGGAGCAGGGCCGCAACGGCTTCCAGTTCTTCAAGGAGGACATGAACGCGCGTGCCTTCGAGCGCCTGGTGTTCGTGTCCGGCCTGCGCCGCGCGCTGGAGCGCAGCGAGTTCCGCGTCACCTACCAGCCGCAGGTGGATCTGGCCAGCGGGCGGCCGCGCGGGGCCGAGTGCCTGCTGCGCTGGAACCATCCCGATCTCGGTGAGGTGTCACCCGGGTCGTTCATCCCCGTCGCCGAGGAGACCGGCCTGATCGTGCCCATCGGCGAATGGGTCCTGCACAAGGTCTGCCGCCAGCTCAAGGACTGGGGCGCGCGGGCCGGCGGGCGCATCTCGGTCAACGTGTCGGCGCGGCAGTTCCGCCAGCCCGAGCTGGTGGAGGCGATCCGCCGTTCGGTGAACGAGGTCGGCATCGGCACCGAGCTCATCTGCATCGAGCTCACCGAGAGCGCGCTGATCGACGATCCCGAGAAGGCTGCCGTCACGCTGGGCATGCTCAAGGACATGGGGCTTACCATCGCGATCGACGACTTCGGGACGGGCTACTCCTCGCTGTCGTATCTCAAGCGCTTCCCGATCGACTGCCTGAAGATCGACCGCACCTTCGTGCGCGACATCGCGAGCGATCCCGACGACGCGGCCATCGTGACCGCGATCATCACGATGGCGCAGAGCCTCAAGCTCGACGTGGTGGCCGAGGGCGTGGAGACGCAGGAGCAGCTCGACTTCCTGCGCGCGCGCGGATGCGCGGCGGCGCAGGGCTACTTCTTCAGCCGGCCGCTTTCCGCGGAGCGGATGGAGGAGTGGCTGCGGGAGCGGGTGCAGCCGGCCTCGGTGCAGGGGCGCTGAGGCGCAGCGCCGCAGGTCAGCGCCGGATCAGCGCCTCGTAATACCCTCCCAACCCGTTCAGCACATACTGCACCGCGAGTGCCGAGAGCACCAGACCCAGCACGCGCGTGAGAATGTTGATGCCGCCCGGGCCCAGACGCTCGAGGAGGCGTTCCGCGGTATTCAGGATCGCCCACGCGAGCAGGAACACGATGCCGGTGACTGCCACGAGTGTGGTCATGCGCAACGCATCGCCACGCGCTTCGCTCGCGAGCAGCAGCAGCGTGGCGATCGTCCCGGGGCCGGACAACAGGGGGATGGCGAGCGGGAACACCGCGGGATCCTCCGCGCGCTGGACGTCGTCGCGCTCCGGTCCCTGCAGGACGGGTCGGTGCCCGAACAGCATGGGCAGCGCGGTCGCGAACAGCAGGATGCCCCCGCTGATGGCGAACGCATGGACGCTCACACCCAGGTAGGAAAGCAGCACGTGGCCGGCGAGCAGGAAGAACAGCGCGACCAGTGCGGCCACCACGATCGCGCGCAGCAGGGTGGCACGGCGGGCGCCGCTGGACTGCTCGCGCGTAACCGCCATGAACATGGGCGCGACGCCGACCGGGTCGACGACCACCAGCAGCGTGACCAGGGCCGTGAGCGCGAAGCGCAGTGCGGACTCGTCCACGCTATTCGATCACCACTGCCGTCCCGCTGATGCTCACCATCAGCATGCCGCCGTGGCCGCCGACGGTCTCGTAGTCGAGGTCGATCCCGACCACGGCGTTGGCACCCAGCGCGGCGGCCGCCTGCTCCATCTCCGCCTGCGCGATCTCGCGCGCCTTGCGCAACTCCCCCTCGTAGGCTGCGGAGCGTCCGCCGACGATGTCGCGGATGCCGGCGAAGAAGTCCTTGAAGATGTTGGCGCCGAGAATGGCCTCGCCGGTCACCAGTCCGAGGTACTGGCGGATGCGGCGGCCCTCGATCGTCGGGGTGGTGGTCACGATCATCGTCGCGCGGCTCCTGTCTGCATGAGGACCGGGGAATGCTACTACGCCGGACCCCGCGGCGCGGGCAAAAAAACGGGGGCCCGCAGGCCCCCGTCGTTCGCGTTGCCGCCGCTGCTCAGCCGTTCGCGCGCTTGCCGATGTAGCCGTAGAAGCGGTTGTTGCGCTCCACGCCCTCGCGGCGGTACTCGTCCTTCATCTCGGCCAGCTTGTCCTGGCTGAGCTGCTGCTCGACTTCCGCGGTGATCTTGTAGTTGTACAGCTTGGCGGAGTTCAGGCCGAAGATCTTGCGCTTGACGTCGCTGTCGTCGCCGCCGAGCTTAATCTTCCAGTTGTTCTTCTTCATCATGTCGTCGGGGATCTCGAGCCGGCGCATGGCTTCGATCTGCCACTGCGGCGAGCCGTACCACACCGAGTCGGTGCCCCACACGACGTTCTCGACGCCCAGGCCGTTGACCAGCGAACCCACCACGGCTGCGGCGAAGCGCGGGTTGGACACCGCACAGGTCGCGAAGGTGGTGCCCAGTTCGCCGTACACGTTCTTGACGCCGTGCTCCTGGGGCATGCGCGCCAGGTTTGTGACCCAGCGGATCTCCCCGGTCTTCTCGAACAGATCGAGTTCGAAGGACGGATCCTCCAGGAACGGCCGCAGCGCGCCGTGGTACATGATGAACTTGAAGTCCGGATTGTCCTTCGCCGCCTTTGGCACGTCCTCCACCGTGGCGTGCTGCCACACGTTCGGCCACGACTTCTCGTAGTCGCGCGGCAGCAGTCCCTTGTGGATACAGATGATCCGGTTGATGCTGGACTTGCGCGCCTTCTCGTAGAACGGATAGACGAGCTTCTCGTCGTCCAGGCGCCAGGCGGTGCCCTTGGAGGATGGCGAGAGCGGGTCGCCGATGGTGTAGCCCTTCCACGAGTCGGGCTTGTATTCGGTGATGGACTTGTCGACCTCCTCCATCCACCCGGCCTGGCCCGGCGTGAACACCGCGTGCGAGAGCATGCGGCGGCTGCCGGTGATGTTGTTGACGAGAGTGCGCGCATCGCGCAGCTGGTCGTTGAACAGCAGGTACCAGCTGGGGTCGTCGAACGGCGCGCTGGACAGCAGGGCGACCTTGGTGTCGCTGTCCATGTAGATCTCTTTCAGGTAGTTCTCGAACTTGTAGCGCGCCAGCGTCATCGGCGTCTTCGTCATGGCCGGGTTCCAGTGCTCGGCGGCGTACTTGCCCAGCCCCAGCAGGCCTTCCTTGTCGAAGTCGTCGCGCACGAAGTGCGTCTGGTCGTCGAAGATGAACTGCTTCGACAGCCGGCGCGCACGCTCGTCGGCCATGTCGCGGTCCTTGGCCTCGGCCTCGGACACGGTGAACACCGGGCCGAACACCTTGTTCATCGCCAGGAACGCCGCGGCGAAGCCGGAGGCGGACTTGAGGAACGTGCGGCGGTCCACGCCATGGTACTTGCTGTACTTGTCGGCGTATTCCGTGATGAGCCCTTCAACCTGCTTCTGCTGCTCGGTCTGGGGCGCCGGGTTGTACTCGCCGTTGGACACGATCTGTGTCGGCACCGGCGAGAAGAACGCGGCCTTGTCGGCCGGGTCCACCTCGGTCAGCTCCTTGTCGGACAACCAACCTGCGGGTCTTTCACTCATTGCCATCTCCCCCATCTGATTGTTTGGGTCGGGCATGCTGCGCACCCCTGACAATTCGCGATGCACTGCTGCCCGCGGGAGCATCTTTCGCGTCTCGAATGCGTGTGTCAAGGGAAAGTGCATGCCTGCCGTGTTCCGGAACGGCTCTCCTATAATCGCAACGATGGCTGCACTTCTTCCCGATCCGCGTTGCTTCGCACCACCGGGCTCCGATCCCTTCGTGGCGCTCGCTCTGGAAAGCGTATCTGACGCGATGCAGCGAGGCGGGCCGCCGGCCGGACTGGTGGCTGCGTATCGAGACGCGCTGACCCGAAACGACGAGGAGGGCATCCGTGCGTCGCTCCGGCACGCCACGTCGGCGCAGGTCGCGCGGCGCCTCTGGGCCGCGCTCGATCGCGCGCTCCAGCTGCCGGCCCGGGCGCCCGACGCGCCGGAGCTGCGCCTGTTCGCCCTGCCGGTGCTGGTGGTGACCGGAGGGCGCGAGGGCGTCGTGGTGCCCGGCCTGGTGCCGGACGTCTCGCGCGTGCAGCAGGTTCTCGCGGATGCCGGTGCACTCGGGCCCTCGCAGAGCTTCGGCCTGGGCAACGCGCTGTGCTCGCTGGAGGCGTTGCAGTCCCTGGCGCTCTGCCGGGTGCATGCTATGCAGGCCGATACCGGTTCCGGTGCCGCGTCGCTGCCCGACCTGCCGCCCGCGCCCATGCACACGCCAGGCAGTGACGAGGCCGTGCATCTGCGCTTCCTCGTGGGCGCCGGCATCGTGGTCGCCGGCGCGCCGTCTTTCGTCGAGACCGGTGCAGCCATCGGGCAATGGGGGCTGCGCCTGACCCATGAGCTCGCCGATCAGATGCGGGTCGACGGCCTCAGCGTCCTGCCGATCCCGCGCCCGCCCGCCTCGCTGCTGACGGCCCAGGCCTCGGCGGTGATTGCCTGCGAGGAACTCGCGTTGCAGGCGTTCGTCAGCCGCGTGCTGCGCCGCTTCCGCAGCGAAGTGGGCGAACCGCAGGCGGCGCTCGCGGCGCTGGCCTCCGGGGGGCTGGGCCTGCGGCTGAGCTCGCCGTTCGTGGAGAACCGCATCAGCGTGCACCGGCGTGCCCTGCACGTGACCGAAGACCTGGACGAGGCGCTGCGCGCGATCCTTGCGCTGTTGCGGGAGTGCGGCGTGGGGGAAGTGCAGGTGCTGCCCGGGATCCTGCCCGACGAGATGTTCGCGCGGCATCCCGACGCGCCCACGCACTAGCTGCCCGCTGGTGCTCAGGGCTGCGGCTTCGCCTCCGCCGGTCCCTCGAGGAACTGCTGCACCGCCTCGAACAGGCGCAGCCGGTTCTTCTCCATGATTAGCGTGTGGGTGCCTTCCTCGATCTTCACCAGGCGCTTCCACGCTGCATTCTCCAGCAGCGCATGGATCTCGTCGGCCATGTAGCCGGGGGTGTCCTGGTCCCACTCGCCGTGCACGAGCAGCGTCGGCGCCCGGATCGCGCGGGGATCGTAGTACGGCCGCCCGGCGGACCAGTATTCGCGGACGTCCTGGATCACGCCGTTCGGGGCGCGCAGCAGGGGCGGATTCCACTTGCCGCTGTCCGGATCGGTGGCCCAGGTGGCGTCGGCCCAGGCCTCGAACCAGCCCGCCGGGATGAGTTCCGGCGCCTTGTCGGCAGGCACACCGGTCAGCCAGCGCTTGCGAGCCTGCTCCATGGTGACCGTGCGGTATGCGCCGAGCGGCCCGTCGTTGCCCACCAGGGATGGCGACTTGCGCAGCCAGAGGGGCGCGTACAACACCAGGCGGTTCACCTGCTCGGCGTTGGCGGCCGCGTAGGTGGCCATGATCGAGGTGCCCCAGGACCAGCCGAGCAGGTTGAGCGACTTCACCTGCCGGCGCTGCAGGATGTGCGCGACGGCGGTGCCCACGTCGCGCACCGCGACGTTGGTGGTGACGATCGGCTTGTTCTCCTCCGGGGGGGCGAACATCTCCGGCGGGCGCGTGGAGCGGCCGTACCCGCGCAGGTCCACCAGCCATACGTCCCAGCCGCGGCAGGCCAGGTAGTCCATCCACGAGAAGCCACCGAGCGGCAGATCGAACGCGGTCTCGGAGGGGTAGGTGGCGCCATGCACGTACAGCAGCACCCGCTCGGGCTGGAACTTGTGCATGTCGGCGGGATGCTTGTTGCGCAGGTACAGCTCGATGCCGCGCGTGTCCGACGGAATGCGTACTTCGTTCGTCTTCACCGGACCGGCGGCGGCGCCGGACAGGAGGCAGGCATCTTCGGCCATGACGGGTGTCGCGCTGCTCAGCGCGGCGAGCATCGTGGGGCACAGCATTCGGAGCACAGATCGCATGACACTACTCGCAAGGGCCGGAACGTGAGATGGCACCATCCATCCTAGCGGTTTTCGGTCATTGGCTGCACGCATCCTCGACCCGGTTGGCGGCTGCACCCGCCTCCGCAGGACACGCCGCGTGCCGCATAATGCGGCATGTCCGCCGTACCATCGCACCCCTACGCGCAGCTCACGCCCGACCTCATCCTCGACGCCGTCGAAAGCACGGGCGTGCGCTGCGACGGCCGCCTGCTCGCACTGAACAGCTTCGAGAACCGCGTCTACCAGGTGGGTATCGAGGACGCGCAGCCGCTGGTGGTGAAGTTCTACCGGCCGGGCCGGTGGTCGAGCGAGATGATCGCGGAGGAGCACGCGTTCGCGGGCGAGCTGGCCGAGGCCGAGCTGCCGGTGGTGGCCCCGCTTGCGGGCGAAGACGGCGTCACGCTGCGGGAGTTCGCCGGCTTTCGCTTCGCACTCTATCCGCGGCAGCGCGGCCGCGCGCCCGAGCTCGAGTCGCAGGACACGTTGACCTGGATGGGCCGCTTCATCGGCCGCATCCACGCCATCGGTGCGCTGCGCCCGTTCCAGCATCGGCCGGCGATCAGCGTGGAGAGCTTCGGCGACGAGCCGTCCCGCTACGTGCTCGAGCACGACTTCGTCCCCGCGGACCTGCGCCCGGCCTACGAGTCGCTGGTCACCCAGCTGCTGGAGCGCATCCGCCTGCGCATCGGACAGGCGGGCGAGATCGCGACACTGCGGTTGCACGGCGACTGCCATCCGGGCAACGTCCTGTGGGCCGACGACGGGCCGCACTTCGTCGATCTGGACGACGCCCGCACCGGGCCCGCCGTGCAGGACCTGTGGATGCTCCTCTCGGGCGAGCGCGAGACCATGGCGCGGCAGCTGCGCTGGGTGCTCGACGGGTACTGGGAATTTAACGATTTCGAGCTCCGCGAGGTGCAGCTGATCGAACCGCTGCGCACCCTTCGGATGATCCACTATGCCGGCTGGCTGGCGCTGCGCTGGGACGACCCCGCCTTCCCGGCCGCGTTCCCCTGGTTCAACAGCCAGCGCTACTGGCAGGACCACATCCTCGCGCTGCGCGAGCAGGCTGCCGCCCTAGACGAGCCGCCCCTGGCGGGGCTGAGCGGGGGGTGAAGGGGGTGCAGCAGTGAAGGCGTGAAGGGCCCTCTCACCTTCACTGCTGCACCCCCTTCATCCTCCAAGGCCACTGGCCCGCAACTTGCACGATCCACCTGGCATGCGACCAGGAGGACGGCAATGAATGCTGTATCGAGCGTGCCCTACGGGGTCGAGCAGGTAGTGCGGCTGCAGAAGTCGCACAAGGTGCAGCTGGTGCAGCCCGGCATGGCGCCGCTGTTCAGCCGGGGACTGCACGCCGTGCCGCTGGGCGCCTCCGAGTTCGCGCTGGCGATCCGCGACTACCCGATCGTGTTCCTCCAGCGCCGCGCCGACACGCCGCTCGAGGCCGTCGCCATCCTCGGCATGCAGGCCGGGCAGAACCTGTTCGTCATGCCCGATGGCCGCTGGGACCGCCGGACCTACATCCCGGCATTCATCCGCCGCTATCCGTTCTCCATCTCGGGTGCCGGGGACGCCCGCACCATCTGCGTGGACCCTGCCGCCGTGGTGGAGAACGGGGAGCCGCTGTTCGACGACAAGGGTGCGCCGCTGCAGCACTGGACGATGTTCGAGCGCCTGCTGCACGAGTACGAGGACGAGCTCATCCGGGCCCGCGAACTGGGCGCGCTGCTCCAGCGCCTGGGCCTGCTCGCGCCGTTCGCCATGCGTGCCGACCTCTCCGGGGGTTTCTCCCTGTCGCTGGAAGGGATGTACCGGGTCGAGCGCCCGCGCCTCGCTGCGCTGAACCACCAGGCCCTGGCCGACCTCATCAACAAGGGCGACATGGACTGCGTCTACGCCCACCTGCTGTCCCAGGACAACTTCCTGCGCCTGGTGGCCCGGCGTGGCCTGTTCGCCAAGACCTGAGGGACAAGCCCAGGCGGCGAGGCAAGGTCAAATACCGGGTACGGGCGCTGCTGCTTGACCTGTGCAGACCCCATAATTACAGTCTTGCGCCAGCGGGTCGATACCCGACACAACAACATCCGGGCGGGAGGAGCAGCCAGCCGGGAAGCCGCGGCTGACCCCTGATCCCCTGGGAGATCCCTGAGCATGCTGTACGCGCTGCACGAGTTCCAGAAGAGCATCTCCGCGCCCCTGGTGGCCTGGATCGATGCCAACCACCGCCTCTTCAGCAGTCCCTACAGTCCGCTCGCCTACACCCCGGTCAGCCGCCACGTCGCCGCCAGCAGCGAGTTGCTCACGCGGCTGATGCGCTCCTACCACAAGCCGGAGTGGCACATCCAGCGCGTGGAGATCGACGGCCGCGCAGTGCCGGTCTCGATCGAGCCGGTGGTGACCAAGCCGTTCTGCCACCTGCTCCACTTCCGCAAGGAGATGGAGGAGCCGGGGCCGACGCTGCTGGTGGTGGCACCGCTTTCGGGACACCACGCCACGCTGCTGCGCGACACCGTGCGCACGCTGCTGCGCGACTTCAACGTCTTCGTGACGGACTGGGTCGACGCGCGGATGGTCCCGCTGGTGGACGGGCCCTTCCACCTCGACGACTACGTCGAGTACGTGAAGTCCTTCATCCGCTTCCTCGGTCCCGGGATCGCCACCATGTCGGTGTGCCAGCCCACGGTGCCGGTGCTCGCGGCAATCTCGCTGATGGCGCAGGAGGGCGATCCCTGTACGCCGCGGGCCATGGTGATGATGGGCGGGCCGATCGATCCGCGCCGCAATCCCACCGTGGTGAACGAGCTCGCCATGGGTCGCCCGCACTCGTGGTTCGAGGACAAGGTGATCTACCGGGTGCCGTTCAACTACCCGGGCTTCATGCGCCGCGTGTATCCCGGCTTCCTGCAGCACCTGTCGTTCATCGCCATGAACCATGACCGGCATCTGGAAGCGCACCGGCAGTTCTTCAACCATCTCGTCGTGGGTGACGGCGACAGCGCAGCGTCGCATCGCGCGTTCTACGACGAGTACAACGCGGTGCTCGACATGGCGGCCGAGTACTACCTGGACACCATCAAGACGGTGTTCCAGGACTTTGCCCTGCCCAAGGGCACGTGGCGAGTGCGCGGCACGCTGGTCGAGCCGTCCGCGATCCGCAAGACCGCGCTGTTCAGCATCGAGGGCGAGCTGGACGACATCTCCGGCAATGGCCAGACCGAGGCCGCGCACATCCTGTGCTCGAAGATCCCCTCGGAGCGACGCAAGCACCTGCTCGCCAAGGGCGTGGGGCACTACGGCATCTTCAGCGGGCGCAAGTACCGCGAGCTCATCTATCCGCAGATCCGCGATTTCATCCGGCGCTGGGCGGCCTGACGGCCGTATGAGGGCGTGCCCGGTCGGATACGCATGAACAAGTGAAGAGGTGAAGCGGGCGCGTCCGCCGGCTGGATGAAACCGGCAGGATGCCCGTACAATCGCCCGCTCGCGGCCGGTACAAGCACACCGATCCGGCCCGTCCCGCCGCACCCTTCCGGAGGAGAGATGCCGTTCCACCGCATTGGCCGGCTCGCGTTGCTCGCGGCCGCCTGTCTCGTGTTCGCCATGCCCGCGCACGCGGCTTATCCCGCCCGCCCGATCACCTTCATCGTTCCCTGGGGAGCCGGAGGCGGTACCGATGCCGTCGGCCGGATGATGGCGACGCTGCTGGAACGCGACCTGGGCCAGCCCGTCACGGTGGTCAATCGCACCGGGGGCAGCGGCGTAGTGGGTCATGCGGCCATCGCGAGCGCCCGCCCGGACGGCTACACCATCGGGCTCATCACCACCGAGATCGTGATGCTGCATCACCAGGGCCTCACCCAGCTCGACGGGGCATCGTTCACGCCGCTCGGACTGGTCAATCTGGACCCGGCCGCAGTCCAGGTGCGCGCCGATGCGCCCTACAAGAACCTCAAGGACCTGCTCGACGCGATCCGCGCAAATCCCGGCAAGCTGCGCGCGTCGGGGACCGGGCAGGGCGGCAGCTGGCACCTCTCGCTGTACGGGCTGCTGGCCGAGCAGAAGATCGACCCGCTCACCGTGCCGTGGGTGCCGAGCCAGAGCAACGCCGCCGGTCTGCTGGACCTCGTTGCCGGCGGCGTGGCGATCGTGCCCGGCTCGCTGCCGGAGGCGCGCGCGCTGATCGAGGCAGGCAAGGTGCGCAGCCTGGCCATCATGGACGAGAAGCCGTCGACCTTGTTCCCGAAGGTGCCCACGGTGAAGCAGGCGGTGGGCAGCAACTGGGAGTCGGGCGTGTGGCGCGGCATCGCGGCGCCGAAGAACCTGCCCAAGGACATCGAGGCACGCCTGCTCGCGGCGGTGAAGAAGGCCTACGAGAGCAAGGAGTTCCGCGACTTCATGCAGGAGCGCGGCTTCGGCATGGCCTGGATGGATCCGGGCCAGTTCGCGGCCTACATGGCCAAGCAGGACGCGGAGCTCGGCGCGCTGATGAAGCAGGTGGGGCTGGCGAAGTGATGGCTGGAGGCAAGAGGCGGGAGGCGAGAGGACCTGCGCCATGCGGTCCGCCAGGGGGAGCGGTTGCTGTGCTCCCCGGTGCTGCGTGACGGCGCCGTGACTGAGCCGCTCCAGCCTCTTGCTGCTTGCCTCTCGCCTCCAGCCCCACCCTCCAGCCTCTCGTCTCCAACCCCACCCTCCAGCCTCTCGCCTCCAGCCTCTAGCCTCCCGTCCATGCGCCTCCACGACGCCATCCTCGCCGTACTGCTGCTCGCTTTTGCGCTCGCGGTCGGCGTTCACGCGACGGGCTTTCCCGACATGCCGGGCCAGGCCCTCGGGCCGGGGTTCTTCCCGGCCCTGGTCGCCGCAGCCATGGCGCTCGCCGCGCTGGTGCTCCTCGCCACGACACTCCGGCGGCGTGCAGCCGTGCCGCTGATCGAGCTCGACGACTGGGTACGCTCCCCGCGCCGGCTGCTGGATGTGCTGCTGGTGATCGGCGGACTGACGTTCTACGTGCGCTTCTCCGAAACGCTGGGGTACTTCATCGCCGCGCCGGTGTCACTGCTCATGTTCCTGGCCGCCACCCGCGTGCGCATGGCGATCTCGGTGCCGGTCGCGCTGCTGGTGCCATTGCTCATCCATTACATCTTCTACACCGGCCTGCGCGTGCCCCTGCCCTGGGGCGTGCTGACCGAATACGCCTGGTAGCGCATGGACAGCGTCGCGCTCGCGTTCTCGCTGGTGTTCGACCCCCATGTCCTGGCGGTCATCCTGGGGGCTTCGCTGTTCGGCCTGTTCGTGGGCGCGATCCCGGGCCTGACCGCGACGATGGCCACCGCACTGCTGGTGCCGGTGACCTTCTTCATGCCGCCGGTGCCCGCGGTCGCCGCCATCGTGAGCTGCACGGCCATGGCGATTTTCTCCGGAGACATCCCCGGCGCGCTGCTGCGCATGCCCGGCACGCCGGCGTCCGCGGCCTACACGGACGAGGCGTACGCCATGACGCGCAAGGGCCAGGCGGAGCTGGTGCTCGGCGCGGGGCTGGTGTTCTCCGCCATCGGCGGGATCCTGGGCACGATGGTGCTGGTGACCGCGGCGCCGGCCCTGGCGGAGGTGGCGCTCAACTTCAGCTCGTTCGAGTATTTCTGGCTGGTGCTGCTCGGGCTCACCTGCGCGGTGTTCATCGCGTCCGACCGGCCGCTGAAGGGGTTCCTCTCGCTGATGCTCGGCCTGCTGGTCTCCGGGATCGGCATGAACAACCCGGCCGCGCACCCGCGCTTCACCTTCGGCTCCGACAGTCTGCTGGGCGGCGTGAGCTTCATCCCGCTGATGATCGGCATGTTCGCGGTGTCGGAGGTGCTGCGCTACGTGGCCACCCAGGGCGGTGCGCACCTGCAGCTGGCCCAGGAGAAGTTCGGCAACGTATTCCGCGGGCAGTGGGCGCTGATCCGGAAGTACCCGATGGCGATCCTGCGCGGCAGCGCGGTCGGCACGGCCATCGGCGCGCTGCCGGGCGCCGGTGCGGACATCGCGGCGTGGATCTCCTATGCGATCTCGAAGAAGTTCTCCCGGGAGCCGCAGAAGTTCGGCACCGGCCACGTCGAGGGCGTGGTCGAGAGCGGCGCCGCCAACAATGGCGCGCTCTCCGGTGCGTGGATCCCCGCGCTGGTATTCGGCATACCGGGCGATTCGATCACCGCGATCGCGATCGGCGTGCTCTACATGAAGGGCATGAACCCCGGTCCGACCATCTTCCTGAACCATCCGGAGAACATCTACGCAGTGTTCATCGTGTTCTTCCTCGCGAACCTGCTGATGATCCCGCTCGGCCTGCTGGCGATCAAGCTGTACAAGCAGATCCTGCGGGTGCCGCGCGCAGTGCTGATGCCCCTGATCCTGAGCTTCTGCCTGGTCGGCGCGTTCGCCATCAACAACACGGCGTTCGACGTGGGGGTCATGCTGGTCGCCGGGGTGATCGCCTTCTTCATGGAGCGCAACGGCTTCCCGATCGCCCCCGCCATCCTGGGCGTGGTCCTGGGCGGGATGTTCGAGGAGAACCTGGCCAACTCGCTGATGAAGGCGGAGGGCAACTGGCTGGCATTCTTCGAGCGTCCGATCGCCGGTACGCTCGGGGTGCTCACGCTGCTGGTCTGGCTCGCGCCCCTGGTCCTGATGAGGCGGCGGCGCTGCGCGGCCGGCACGACCGGCGCGACCGGGTAAGATTTGCCGTCTCTTGCAGCACGACTGCGGCGGAACCGTTGCGCCGTCGTCATGGTCCAATCGCTCCGGACCGCGCCACCGAACCACAAGCGCCCGCCCCGGGCGCATTTCTCTCGAGGGAGCCGCACGCATGGCAACGCTGAAGGTGAATGGAAAGGAGGTCAACGTCGACGTCGAGGCGGAGATGCCGCTGTTGTGGGTGCTGCGCGACGAACTGGGACTGACCGGCACCAAGTACGGCTGCGGCATCGCGGCCTGCGGGGCCTGCACCGTGCACATCAACGGCCAGCCGGTGCGCTCCTGTGTGATGCCCGTCTCGGCCGTGGAAGGCAGCGAGATCGTCACCATCGAGGGACTGTCCCCGGACGGCGGCCACCCGGTGCAGAAGGCCTGGGTCCAGTTGCAGGTGCCACAGTGCGGCTACTGCCAGAGCGGCATGATCATGGCCGCCGCAGCGCTGCTGAAGTCGAATGCCAATCCCAGCGATGGGGACATCGACAACGCGATGACCAACCTGTGCCGCTGCGGCACCTACCATCGCGTGCGCGCCGCCATCCATGCGGCCGCCAAGCCGGCGTAAGGGGAGGCACCAGATGCAACCAGCCATGAATACCAGCCGCCGCGACTTCCTGGTCCGCTCCGCTGCCCTGACCGGCGGCCTGATGCTCGGGGTGCGCCTGCCGCAGGCCGAAGCTGCCATGACCGGCGGGCCCGAGGTGACCCACTGGGTCGTCATCCAGCCTGACGACACCGTGATCGTGCGCATCGCACGCTCCGAACTGGGGCAGGGCACGTTCACCGGCCTCACCCAGCTCGTGGTCGAGGAGCTCGAGTGCGACTGGAGCAGGGTGCGTCCGGAGTATGCCGACGTGAACGAGCACGTGCGGCGCAACCGCATCTGGGGCGCAATGACCACTGGCGGCAGCCGCGGCATCCGCGACTCGCAGCTGTACATGCGCAAGGCCGGTGCTGCCGCCCGCGAGATGCTGGTGGCGGCCGCGGCCCAGGAGTGGGGCGTGCCCGCTGCCGAGTGCAAGGTGTCGAAGGGCGTGATCACGCACCAGGGATCGGGCCGCAGCACGACTTTCGGCAAGGTCGCCGCTGCCGCGTCGAAGCTGGAAGCACCGAAGGAGCCGAAGCTCAAGGATCCGAAGGACTGGACCGTCATCGGCACCTCCCCCGCACGCTTCGACATCCCGGAGAAGACCACCGGCAAGCAGATCTACGCGGCCGACGTGCGCCTGCCCGGAATGCTGCACGCGTCCATCGTCCAGGTGCCCGTGTTCGGCGGCAAGCTCAAGAGCTACGACGAATCCAGGATCAAGGGCATGCGCGGCGTGAAGAAGGTCGTCGCCGGGCCCGACTGGGTGGCCGTGGTCGCCGACAACTGGTGGCGCGCGAACCAGGCGCTGAAGCAGCTGCCGGTGGAGTGGGACGTCGGCGAGAACGGCGCGGTGTCGAGTGAATCGATCATGGCGTTCCTGCGCACCGGCATCGCCGACAAGGACGCGCCGGCGGCGCGCAAGGACGGCGACTTCGAGAAAGCCGCTGCGGGCGCCGCGAAGGTGATCGAGGCCGAGTACTACAACCCCTACATGAACCACGCCACGATGGAGCCGCAGACGGCGACCGCCATCGTCACCGACGACAAGGTCGAGGTGTGGGTGGGCACGCAGAACGGCGAGGCCAGCATTGCAGCGGCATCCGAGGCGTCCGGCGTTCCGCTCGAGCAGGTCTACGTGCACAAGATGCACGCCGGCGGCGGCTTCGGGCGTCGCGGGCCGCACCAGGAGTACACCAAGCAGGCCGTGCTGATCGCGCAGACGATGCCCGGCACGCCGGTGCGGCTGCAGTGGTCGCGCGAGGAGGACATGCGGCAGGGTCGCTACCGCCCCGTGAGCCTGGTGAAGGTGCGCGGCGCACTGGATGCACAGGGAAACTGGATCGGCTGGCACGTGCAGCAGGCCGACCAGTCGATCCTGGCTACCGTGCGCCTGCCCGGCATCGAGATCAAGAACGGCCTGGATCCGATCAACACGCGCGGCTTCTCCGACAACCCGTACCAGGTGCTCAACTTCACCAACCAGTACGCGATGCGCAACACGCACGTGCCGCCGGGGTTCTGGCGCGCGGTGGCGCACACCAACAACCCGATCGCCCGCGAGTGCTTCATCGACGAGCTGGCGCAGGCCGCGGGCAGAGATTCCTACGAGTTCCGCCGTCCGCTCCTGCAGGGCAAGAAGGACCTGGGCGTGCTCGACGCGGTCGCGAAGGCGGCGGAGTGGGGCAAGCCGGTGCCCAAGGGCGTGTACCGCGGCATCGCGGTGGTGGATTCCTACGGCAGCTTCACTGCGGCGGTCGTCGATCTCAGCATGAAGGACGCGAAGACCATCGACATCCAGCGCGTGTTCCTCGCGGTCGACTGCGGTTACGTCACGCACCGCGATGCCGTGATCGCGCAGATCGAGGGCGGCGTGATCTGGGGACTCTCCGCGCTGATGCACGAGGAGATCACGATCAAGGACGGCCGCGTCGTGCAGGGCAACTTCAGCAACTATCCGCTGCTGCGGTTGGCCGAGACGCCGCCGCAGATCCAGGCCGTGCTGGTGCCCACCGGCGGCTTCTGGGGCGGGGTGGGCGAGCCCCCGATCGGGAGCGTGCTGCCGGCGATGGTCAACGCGCTGTCGGCGGCCACGGGGCAGCGGGTGCGCACGTTCCCGCTGCGGCACCAGAAGTTCCGTTTCGCCTGAGAGGCAAGAGCCAAGAGGCTAGAGGCTAGAGGCTAGAGGCTGGAGGAAACCCGGGCTGGAGGAGGCACGGCACACCCGCCGTGCCTCGCGCCTCCCGGCGTCCGGAAGCCACCGCTCGATGCAGCGATCCCGCCGCCGTTCCCTGACCCTGCTCGCGGGCGCCGCATGCCTGCTGGTCGTGCGTCCTGCATCCGCGACGCTGGTGGAGCTCGCCGTCGCGATGAAGGAGACCTTCGGCGATTCGCCCATCAACGAGGGCAGGGTCACCCTCGAGCTGCCCAGGCTCGCCGAGAACGGCGCCATCGTACCGGTCACGGTGGTGGTGGACAGCCCGATGACCCAGCAGGACCACGTCCAGCGGATCTACCTCTTCGCGGAGAAGAATCCGCTGCCCCGGATGGTGGAGTTCGAGCTCGGACCGCACAACGGCCGGGCCCGCGTAGCCTCGCGGATCCGCATCGCCGACTCGCAGCAGATCACTGCCGTGGCCAGGATGAGCGACGGCTCCCTGTGGTCGGCAGCCGTGCACGTCGAGGTCACCGTCACGGGGTGCGGGCTGTGAACCAGTTGGGCAACGCCCGTGTGCGGGTGCCGGCGCGCGCGAAGCCTGGCGAGGTGATCGAGATCCGCGCGATGGTCGAGCATCCGATGGAGTCGGGCTTCCGACTGAACAACGTCGGCAAGCCGATTCCGCGCAACATCGTCGACAGCTTCACCTGCCGCTACGACGGCCGCGAGGTGTTCCGGGTGCGCCTGCATCCTGCCGTGTCGACCAATCCTTACTTCCTGTTCTACGTGGTTGCCACCCGCAGCGGTGAGCTGACGTTCACCTGGACCGACGACCAGGGCGACGTTGTGACCCAGAGCGCCCACATCGAAGTCACCGGCTGACCATCCATTGGCTGGAACCTCGCGCGCCGCAGGCACTGGGGGATGATCCCGAACAGACGCCGTGTGTGGGGTGCAAGCCCTGGCACCGCGCGTCGCTATCCCGGCCGCTGCCGGTCATCCGATCGTTGCGCCTCACCCTGGCTGCGCTGGGTTTGAATCGGCGAAAAAGCGGCAGGGAGGTGGAACACCTGATCGAGCACTCCGATCCAGGACCGACGACGCTCAAGGGTGACACCGGCGACAACCTCGTGCTACCGTTCCGACCGGGCCACCCGGGACCCGCCAACAACATCGGAACAAGGGGGAAGAGACCTATGACAAACAGACGTGTGGTCGCCCTGCTGTTTGTAATTTTTGCGGTAGCTGCCTGTGGCAAGCGTGACGCGCCTGCAGACGCGGCTGCGGGTGGTAGTGCCGGCAGCCCCGCTGCGGCAAAGCATGTGAAGCTCAACACCGCCAGTGTATATCCAACCAGTCTCACACTCGTTGGAGAAGCCGCGCCCAAGCTGTCCGAGAAGATCGCCCGCGCTTCGGGCGGTACGGTGGAGCTGAAGATCTACGAGCCCGGGGCGCTGGTCCCGGGTCTGGAGTCCATCCAGGCGGTATCGAAGGGATCGGTGGATGCGGCCTGGTCCAGCCCGGGCTTCTTCGCCGGCACCGATTCGGCCTTCAACATGTTCTCCACGGTGCCGTTCGGGCCCGGCATGCCGGAATTCCTCGCCTGGATGTACTACGGTGGCGGCCTGGAGCTGCAGAACGAGATGTTCGCGCCACACAACATCCACGCCATCCCGTGCGGCATTCAGCCGCCCGAGGCCTCCGGCTGGTTTCGCAAGGAGATCAAGTCGGTCGACGATCTGAAGGGCCTGAAGATGCGCTTCTTCGGCCTGGGCGCCAAGGTGATGGAGAAGCTGGGCGTGTCCACCCAGTTGCTTGCCCCGGGCGACATCTTCCAGGCGCTGCAACTGGGCACCATCGACGCGACCGAGTTCTCCAACCCTTCGCTGGACGAGAAGCTGGCCTTCTACCAGGTCGCCAAGTATTACTACTTCCCGGGATGGCACCAGCAGGCCTCGCTGATCGACCTGTTCATCAACAAGGCGCGCTGGGATGCGATGGCCGACTCGCAGAAGGCGGTCATCGAACTGGCCTGTGGCGACATGGTGCGCCAGATCATGGCCGAGGGCGAGGCGACCCAGTGGAAGGCGATGCAGGCCATGCGTGACCAGCACGAGGTCAAGATCATGCGCTGGCCGCCGGCCATCCTGAAGGCCTATGAGAAGGCCTGGAACGAGGTCGTGGCGGAAGAGTCGGCCGGCAACCCGAACTTCAAGAAAGTCTACGACTCGTATTCGAAGTTCCGGGACAACTACAAGATCTGGCGGGATTACGGTTATCTGCAGTAGACCTGGGGTCAGGCGACAGCCGGTCGCCTGACCGCTGCACCGGACGCCGGGGAGGAGATTCCTGATGGAGCGAATGCTCGCCGCGAGCTCGGCGATCAATGCCGTGCTGGCATGGATCGCCACGACTTCTGGCTACCTGTTCTTCGTGGCCACTGCGGTCATCGTGTTCGACGTGCTCTCGCGCAAGTTCGGCTTCCAGTTGCCGGGCCTGGGCTCGACCCGCCTGCAGGAGCTGGAGTGGCATCTGCACACCGCGCTGTTCTCCTTCTGGCTCGGGCTCGGATACGTGCGCAATACGCACGTGCGCATCGACGTCGCCGTGGGCAACCGGGCGCCCCGCACGCGTGCGATCCTCGAGCTGCTCGGATGCATCCTCTTTGCCATCCCCTACTGCCTCATCGCGATCTACTTCAGCTTCGACTTCGCCTGGATCTCGTTCGTCGACAACGAAGGCTCCGCGTCGGCCAATGGCCTGCCGTGGCGCTGGATCCCGAAGAGCTTCATCCTGTTCGGGCTGATCCTGCTGCTGCTCGCGGTGTTGTCGGTGCTGATGCGGGTGATCGTCTACCTGTTCGGGCCCACCCGGCTGCGCGAGGCCGCGACCTACCCCTCCTACGCGGCGCACTGAGGAACAGCCGTGGACTGGCTCATCCATCACCTCGCCCTCGTCCTGTTCTTCGTGCTGGCGCTGGCCCTGTTCTGCGGCTTTCCGGTCGCATTCGTGCTCGGCGGCATCGCCATCCTGTTCGGCGGCATCGGCATCCTGGCCGACGTGTTCCTGCCCGTGCAGTTCTTCAATCTGCTGCCGCGCATCTGGGGCTCGGCCGCCTCCAACCCGATCCTGGTCGCGGTCCCGATGTTCATCTTCATGGGCACCGTGCTCGAGCGCAGCGGGGTGGCCAACGACCTGCTCTACTGCCTGCAGGTGCTCACGCGGCGCATCCCCGGTGGCCTCGCCATGTCGGTGACGCTCATGGGCACGATCATGGCGGCGACCACCGGCATCGTGGGCGCTTCGGTCGTGATGCTGACGCTGATCGCCTTGCCGGCACTGCTGGAGCGCGGCTACGACAACCGGATCGCGGTGGGAACCATTGCCTCGGCCGGGACGCTGGGCATCCTGATTCCGCCTTCGATCATGCTGGTGATCATGGGCGACCTGCTGTCGGTATCGGTCGGCTCCCTGTTCGCTGCGGCAGTCGTGCCTGGGCTGATCCTGTCGGGCCTGTACGTGCTCTACATCGGCGTGCTCAGTGCCTGGAAGCCGCATCTCGCGCCGCGGCTGCCGGCCGACGTCGGACCACGCAGCGGCACCGAGCTCGCCGCCCTGCTGGTGAAGAGCTTCCTGCCACCTGCGTTCCTGATCGTCATGGTGCTGGGCTCGATCTTCGGGGGATGGGCGACGCCCACCGAGGCTGCCGGTGTCGGAGCCTTTGGCGCTCTCTTGCTGGCGTGGTTCAAGGGGCGCCTGAACCGGCAGACGATACGCGAGGTGATCGAGAGCACCGGGCTGACCAATGCGATGGTGTTCTTCATCTTCTTCGGTGCGACCCTGTTCTCGTTCGTGTTCCGCTCGCTGGGTGGGGATGACTTGGTGGTGGAACTGCTCGGCAACATGGGCCTGGACACGGGCTGGGAGATCCTGCTGTTCCTGATGGGGCTCACGTTCGTGCTGGGCTTCTTCTTCGACTGGATCGAGATCTGTCTGATCGTCCTGCCGGTGTTCGCGCCGGTGCTGACCCAGGTCCAGTTCGGTCCGCACATCGGAGAGGGCGGTCCGGTGCTGTTCCTGACCTGGTTCGTGATCATGATGTCGGTGAACCTGCAGACCTCGTTCCTCACGCCGCCGTTCGGCTTCACGCTGTTCTACATGAAAGGTGCTGTTCCTCCCAGCATCAAGATGAGTGACATCTACCGGGGCATCATTCCGTTTGTCGCGCTGCAACTGATTGCACTGGTGCTGGTGATGGTCTTCCCTCAGCTCGCGCTCTGGCTGCCCCGGTATACGGGGATGCTGAACTGAGCTGCCGGCCGGGCCGCCTCCGATGCCGGTTGCGTCGTCGTCCTCACTGCCGGTGGTCCGGCAGTGAGGACGGCGAACTCGCCAGCCGGCACCGGGGTCTACCCGTGCAGCGGCAGGCGGAGCGTCGTGCGCGTCCCGCTTCTGCGCGTCCATGGCCGATGACGAAGTCCCTGACCTCCGTGCCGTAACGCGCGGCGACTCCTACCCCGGGCTGTCGTCGGCGGAGGCTGCTGCGCTGCTGCAGCGGTGGGGCGCCAACACGGTCGCGGAACAGCGGGAGACGCTGCTGCGCCGCGTCGTCGCCAGCCTGTGGCAGCCCGTGCCTTGGCTGCTCGAAGCGACCATCGTGCTCGAGTTCGTCATGGGCCAGTACCTCGAGGCGCTGATCATCGCGCTGCTGCTGGCGTTCAATTCCATCCTGACCGTGGTGCAGGAGCACCGCTCCGGCAAGGCCCTCGACCTGCTCAAGCAGCGGCTGGCACCCAGCGCCTCGGTCCGTCGCGACGCGCGGTGGACCCAGGTGCCGGCCGCCGCCCTCGTGCCGGGCGACATCGTCAGGGTCTCCCTCGGCGGCATCGTACCCGCGGACGTCGTGCTCATCGATGGCGCGGTCCTGCTCGATCAGTCGGTACTGACGGGCGAATCGGTCGCGGTGGACGCCCATGCCGGGGACAAGGGGTATGCGGGCGCGCTGGTGCGCCGGGGCGAGGCGCTGGCCCGCGTCACCGCCACCGGGGCGCGCACCTACTTCGGCAAGACCGCCGAACTGGTGCGCATCGCGCACGCGCAGAGCAGCGAGCAGAAGGCGGTGCTGCGCGTGGTGCGCAACATCACCGCCATCAATGGCGTCATCCTGGCGGCCATCGCAGGGTATGCGCACCTGCTGGGGCTGCCCACCGGCAGCCTGCTGCAACTGATCGTCACGGCCGTGCTTGCGTCGATCCCCGTCGCGCTGCCGGCGACCTTCTCGCTCGCCGCGGCGCTGGCCGCGCAGGTGCTGGCGCGGCGCGGCGTCCTGCTCACGCACCTGGAGGGCGTGCACGAAGCGGCCTCGGTCGATACCCTGTGTGCAGACAAGACCGGGACGCTGACGCGCAACGAGCTGGCCGTGGTCTCGGTGCTGGGCACCTCGCAGACCGACCGGGCGGAAGTGTTGCGGCTCGCGGCGGTGGCGAGCAGCGAGGGCGGCGGCGACCCGGTGGACGATGCGGTGCGTGCGGCCGCCGTGCGCGAGGGCGCGGTCGACCGCCGCTACGAGCGGACCAGCTTCACCCCGTTCGATCCAGCCCTGAAGCGCTCCAGTGCGAAGGTCGTGGTGCCCGGGCGCACGGCGATGACCGTCATGAAAGGGGCATTCGACAGCCTGGCGTCAGCGTCGGCTACGCCTCAGTCGCTGCGTGAGGAGGCGGAGAAGCTGGAGCGGGACGGTCAACGCGTGCTCGCCGTCGTGCGCGCTCCTGCAGGGCAGCCGGCCGCCGTGGTCGGGCTGGTCGGGCTCGCAGATCCGCCGCGCGAGGACTCCGCGCCGCTGATCCGCGAGCTCGCGGGCCTTGGGGTTCGCACCATCATGGTCACGGGCGACGCCCCCGCGACGGCCCGCGCCATCGCCGGGCAGGTCGGACTTTCCGGTCCCCTGCTCACCGGAGAGGGCGTGCGCGATGGTCTGACCCCTGCGAGCGTCGCGGTCGTCGCCGGTGTCCTGCCCGAGCACAAGTACAGGCTCGTCCAGGCCTTCCAGCGCCAGGGCCACGTCGTCGGGATGTGCGGCGACGGCGCCAACGATGCGCCTGCCCTGCGCCAGGCGCAGTTCGGGGTGGCGGTGTCCACGGCGACTGATATCGCCAAGTCGGCCGCGTCCGTGGTTCTGACCGAGCCCGGCCTGCGCGGCATCGTCGAAGTGATCGGCGAGGGGCGGCGGGTGCATCAGCGCGTGGTGACCTACGCGCTGAACGCGATCACCAAGAAGATCGAGCTCGTGCCGCTCCTGGCGCTCGGACTCATCGTGACCGGCCAGCCGATCCTCACCCCGCTGCTGATGATCCTGCTGCTGGTGGCCGGCGATTTCCTCACCATGGCGCTCACCACCGACCGAGCCCAGCCTTCACCCCGGCCGGCGGCATGGCATCTCGACCGCCTGACCCGGACTGCCATCGTGCTGGGGGTGGTAACGCTGGCCTTCACTGCCGCATCGATCGCGGTCGGCAAGGAAGTCCTCGGCTACCCGACCGGGACGCTGCAGACGCTGACGTACGTCACCGTCGCCTTCGTCAGCCAGGCGGTGCTCTACGCGGTGCGCGTGCCGGGTTGGCTCTGGGAGAGCAGCCCCAGCCCTTGGCTGCTGCTGGCAACGCTGGTCGACGTCGGGGTTGCTGCCCTGCTCGCGGTCACTGGAACGCTCATGTCACCGCTGCCGACGGGCGTGGTGCTGGCACTCGCACTTGCCACGGCGCTGTTCGCGCTCGTCCTGACTGCCGTCAAGCTGGTGCTCTTCCGTACGCAGGGGCGCGGCGACGGATGATCCGCCTGCGGGGGAGGGCGGCGTGGGTTAAGCTATCGGCCCCTGTCGCCAGCCATACCCGTGTCCTCCCCGATGGAATCGATCGAACAGGTCTTCACCCAGGCCCTGGCGGGCCAGCACGCGCTCGTCGTGGGCGGCACCAGCGGCATCGGGGCGGCGATCGGGCGGGGGCTGAAGGCGGCGGGGGCGCAGGTCACGGTGACGGGCGCGACCGATGCAGAGGTGACCCAGGCACTGGCTGCGACCGATGGCAAGGACAAGCGCGCGGTGCGGCTCGATGTCACCGACGACACCGCCGTCAAGGGACTGGTCGGCGGCTTCCAGAGACTGGACATCCTGGTCAATTGCGCGGGCATCATCCGCCGCGGCGCCGAGCATGAGGTGGACGTGTTCGAGACGGTCATCGACGTCAACCTCAACGGCACGATGCGCTGCTGCGCGGCGGCCCGTCCGCTGCTGGCGAAGCAGGGCGGCAGCATCGTCAACATCGCCAGCATGCTGAGCTTCTTCGGTGGCGGCCTGGTGCCGGGATACAGCGCGAGCAAGGGTGGGGTCGCACAGCTTACCAAGTCGCTCGCGATCGCCTACGCCGCGGATAACATTCGCGTGAATGCCGTCGCGCCCGGCTGGATCGCCACGCCGCTCACCCACAGCCTGCAGGAAGATGCCGAGCGCAGCCGGGCCATCCTGTCGCGCACGCCGTTGCGCCGCTGGGGCCAGCCCGAGGACATCGCCGGCATGGTCGTCTTCCTGTGCACGCGCGCTGCCGCGTTCGTCACCGGGACTGTGATCCCGGTCGACGGCGGCTACCTGATTACCTAGCAAGGAGGAGCAAGCATGAATGCACCGACCCAGGTGAACCATCTCTCCGCGCCCGGCATGGTGCCGGAGATCGTGGAGATGGCCATTCCAACCGACGAGCGCGTGTGGGTGCCGCAGGCGCCCGGCGTGTTCTTCCGGCCGCTGATGCTGAACACCGTGACCGGGCAGTGGTGGAACCTGCTGCGCGTGACGAAGACCGGCGTGGTGTCGCGTCACCGCCATCCCTCCATGGTGTGCGGCCTGGTGCTGCGCGGGCGCTGGCGCTACCTCGAGCATCCCTGGGTCGCCGAGGAGGGCGGTTTCGTCTACGAGCCGCCGGGCGAGGTGCATACGCTGGTGGTCGAGGAGCCCGTGAAGGAGATGATCACGTTCTTCAACGTGAACGGTGCGATGATCTACGTGGACGAGCAGGGCAAGACCGTCGCCTACGAGGACGTGCACACCAAGATCGACATCTGCCGCGCGCACTACGAGAAGGTGGGGCTGGGCGCGGGGTACGTGGATCAGTTCATCAGGTAGTAAAGCGGCTAGAGGCGAGAGGCTAGAGGGTGCTCGTGGCGCAATGTGCCGCCTTGTCCTCTAGCCTCTCGCCTCTAGCCTGTCTTCAAGAGGAGGAAGCAATGGCGAAAGCAATCCGTATCCACAAGACCGGCGGTCCCGAGGTCCTGACCTTCGAGGACGTCGCCGTCGGTGACCCCGGTCCCGGCCAGGCGCGCGTGCGTCACACCGCGATCGGCCTGAACTTCATCGACACC
>CAZFYX010000109.1:0-104611 GCA_964523885.1 uncultured Burkholderiales bacterium
CTGCCGGTAGCGCTTCTCGCCCGGCAGCCAGTCCTTGATCGTGGCGCGCCCGCGCGGCACCAGCACGTAATCGCCGGTGCGGGCGGCGAGGCGGGGGTGCACCGGTCCCGGCCCGAACCAGCCGTCGCGGATCAGGGTCTGGCTCTCATGCAGATCGACCCGTCCTGACAGCTCGTTGCGGACGTAGTCCTCGAACAGCGCGCGTTGCGCCTCGTGCACGTAGCAGTAGGCGGCCCGCCGCTCCCCGCACAGCGGCCGCGCGAGCGTGCCTGCCAGACGCGGGTGCTGCGCCAGCTCGATGGTCTCCGCCTCCGCCGCGTCCAGCAGGCCGTGATCGCCGGTCACCACCAGCGCGGCGTCGCGCCCGCGCAACGCCGCCAGCAGCCGGGCGAAGCCCTGGTCGAAGCGCCGCAACGAGTCGCGCGCCTGCGGGCTGTCGACGCCGTACTCGTGCGCGATGCTGTCGAGCTCGGGCCAGTATGCGTACACGTAGCTGCGCTGCGCAGGCGCGCGCACGCAGCGCTCGATCGCCTCGAAGAACTGCGCCAGCGTGGTGTAGCCGTGGCGCTGCGCGCGGCCGGTGTGCGCCAGGTTGAAGGCCGAGTCGATGATGCGGCGGGGCGTGACGACGTGGGATGCGACCGGCAGCCGGTCGACGAAGGCGGTCTGGTCGAAGAGTGCCGCCCCGCCCGGCCTGCGTGCGATCGGCTCGTCGCCGCCGCGCACGTGTCCCGGCAGCACTGCAGCGACCGCATCGATCTCCTCCAGCCACACGTGCCAGCCGGTGATCGCGTGCGCGGCCGGCGGCACGCCGGTGAGCAGCGTGGTGATCGCGCTCGCCGTGGTCGAGGGGAACACCGAGGTGAGAGTCGCCCTGATGTGCGCGGCCAGCGCACCGTCGGGCCGGTGCCTGTGCAGCAGGCGCAGCCCGAGTCCGTCGACCAGCGCCAGGACGACATGACGATGGCCAGCGAGCACCTGCGCGGGTTCGCCGCGCAGGGGTGGGCACGCGGCGTGCGGCACCTCGAACGCGCGAGCGATCGAACCCATCAGGTTGGCGATGCTAGCGCCGGCGTAGTCCGGCAGCGTGGGTGTGAACGGGCGGGAGGCAGCAGTGTCCATCGCCACATCCTAATGCACACCCGTCACCAGGACACGGCCGCGGCAGCAGCGGGGGAGATGGAGATGCCTGGCAGTGCCAGAAACGAATGCAACGCCCGCATGAGGACCGAGGACCTGTTCGACCTCCTGCGCGAGCGCATGCTGGGGGACATCGAGGCGCGCGCCGAGCGCCTCGGCGCACAGCTCGGTGTCTGCGGGCTGAGCGACCGGGTCATGGCCGCTGTCGCACGTGTGCCGCGGCATGAATTCGTGGCAGAGGAGATCCGGCCCTTCGCCTACATCGACCAGGCCCTGCCGATCGGCTTCGGCCAGGCGATCTCCGAGCCGTTCATGGTGGCCCTGATGACCCATCTGCTTGAGCTGCGTCCCGAGCACCGGGTGCTGGAAGTGGGCACCGGTTGCGGCTATCACACCGCGATCCTCGCCGAGCTGGCGCGCGAGGTCTACACGGTCGAGATCGTCCCCGAGCTGGCGGCCCAGTCGGCCAGCCGGCTGGCGCGTCTCGCCTACGGCAACATCGGGGTGCGGATGGGCAACGGCCGCCTGGGCTGGCCCGAGCACGCGCCCTATGACCGCATCGTGGTGGGGGCCGGCTCCGATCTCATCCCGCCGGCGCTGCTGGAGCAGCTGAAGCCGGACGGCCGCCTGGTCCTCCCGGCGGGCCTCCCCGGACAGCAGCGGCTGCTGCAGGTGGCGCGCAGCCACCCGGCAGGCGTCACCACGCGCGACTCCATGCCGGTCAGCTTCGACCAGCTCGAGGAGGACGCCGGGCCCGCCGGCACCGGCTGAGCGACGCGCGCACAGTTCGTTCGCTGCGCGCTTTCTGGTAGGTTGGGGGTTCGCCCAACCCCCGCCCGGCCGATCTGCGCCGGGCGCAGCCCGGAGCCGCAAGCTGAACTTCGATCCGCGTCCGCGCAAGCGCTTCTCCGCCGGTGTCGTCGTGGTCCGACGCGCCCCGGAGGGATGGCGCTATCTGCTGCTGCGGGTGTACCGCACCTGGGATTTCCCCAAGGGCGGCGTGGAGCTGGGGGAGACGCCGCTGCAGGCGGCAGTGCGCGAAGTGGTGGAGGAAACGATGCTCAGCGACCTGGAGTTCTTCTGGGGCGAGCCCTGGTGCGAGACCGTGCCCTACAGCGGCGGCAAGGTGGCGCGCTACTACGTCGCGCAGAGCCCGGCGCAGCCGGTGTCGCTGCCGGTGAACGAAGCGCTCGGGCATCCGGAGCACCACGAATTCCGCTGGCTGCGCTACGCCGAGGCGCGGCGGCTGCTGCCCGAGCGCCTGCTGCCGGTGCTGGATTGGGCCCACGCCCTGGTGGAGCCCGGCACGGCGCCGGGTTAGCGCGCTTCGGAACGGGTGCGCTGGATCCGGCCCGAGGAAGCGTCGACTTCCACGTCGGCCTGGCGGTCGTCCGCGGTGATCAGGCGGTAGTTGTAGACCGCGCCGCCGCGCCAGGTGATCTGGTACTCCATGCGGATGAAGCGGCCGGGATAATAGGTGCGCACGGTCTCGCGCGCCGTGGGTTCCGGGATCTGCGCGCGGCTGCTCAGGGTCGGATAGTCGCGCACGCCGGTCGAGCGCGTCGCCCCGCGGAGCTCGCTGGAGCCGGGGACGCAGTTGACCTGCCACACGACGCCAACCTGGGTCACCACTTCGATGGCGAAGCCTCGCCCGGTGCCGTCCTCGACTTCCCAGCGGGTGACCAGCCCGGGATGCGCCGTGAGTGCCGCCGCCAGGCAGGTGTCCAGGCCATAGGTGTTGTCGGAATCCGATGCGGGTGCGGGGAGCGCAGCGAGCAGGCCCAGTGCGACGGCGAACACTCGGAGGGACGGGAGGATCATGACAGGGGCGCCTCGTGCAGGGAGGTGCGCGCAGCATACCCCGGACGCCCGCCGGGCGTCGAACGCGGCCGCCCGGGCGGCTATCATAGCGGCGCATGCCCTTCGCCTACTTCGACCGCCTGTCCCCGGCCCGGCAGCGCATCTATCTGCGCAGCGACGCCATCGACCGGGTGGAGCTGCCGCCCGGCCCGGCCCTCGAGCACCTGGTGGCCGGCATGGAGCGGGCGCTGGCGGCCGAGAACCGCGGCGAGGTCGAGCGGCTCGGCCAGGCCCTGCTCGGCGACCTGACCGGGCGCCTGGAGGTGCCGCGCGTGCGCCTGCGCGTGCTGAGCGTGCGCCCGAGCGGCGACTGGGGCGAGCTGCACGGCCTCTACGAGCCGTTCGAGGACGGCACGCCGCCGCTCATCACGGTCTGGATGCGCACCGTGGCACGCAGGCAGGTGGTCGCCTTTCGCAGCTTTCTGCGCACCGTCGTGCATGAGCTGTGTCACCACCTCGACTACGAGCTCTACGGGCTGCCGGAGACCTTTCACACGCAGGGGTTCTACAAGCGCGAATCCAGCCTGTTCGCACAGATCCGGCCCCAGGCTGCGGCGGCCGGGACGCCGCGCGCCGCCCGCCGTGCCTGAGCAGCCGCCGGCGCCCGGGATTCCACGCCGCGCAATTTTTCCCTAGAATCAAGCCGTACTGCCCGGCAGGTGCGCGGGCGGGGAAGGCGCCCGGGCGGCCTCTTCAGGGACGGCCGGCCGGCGCGCGTGCAGACGGGCAAAAGGAGCGCAAGGTGGCCCTGATTCTGGCGCTGGACCTGGCAGGGATGCCCAGCCGCTGGCTGGTGGTGGAGCAGGCCATCACCTATCACGCGCGGGAGATGGTCGCGTGGTCGCTCGGCCGCACCGTGTGCACCTTCCACGGCGGGTTGTCGCGCCTCACCGGTGCCCGCTCGGAGCTGTCCACCAAGAGCATCATCGCGATCAAGGGCGCCTCGGAGCTCGTCCGGGATCACCACGCCGAGCCGCACCTCACCAACCACGCCCTGTACCGGCGCGACCGTCACGTGTGCGGGTACTGCGGCGGGCGCTTCAAGGAATACGATCTCTCCCGCGATCACATCGTGCCGCTGCACAAGGGCGGCAAGGACCGCTGGATGAACGTGGTCACCGCCTGCCGGCGCTGCAACACGCTCAAGGGCGGGCGCACCCCCGAGGCGGCGCACATGCCGCTGCTGTTCGCGCCGTACGTACCCAACCGGCACGAGCACCTGGTCCTGCAGAACCGCCGCATCCTGCAGGACCAGATGGAGTACCTGATGGCGCGAGTCCCGCGCCACAGCCGCCTGCACCAGAGCTGACCTGCTGTCCGCGCCGGGCCGGCGGCTGCCTTGACCCCGGTCAAGTCTCCGACGGCCCCGGCCACGTAGTCTTCGCCCCACGGCAGACGCCGCCCTTGAACCCGGGCGGCCCGCCCTCATTCAGTCCATAGCGACAACAAGGAGAACCCGTGTCCCGTTACCACGCCGTCGTCTGGCTCGACCACAGCGAAGCCCGCGTCCTGCACTTCACGCCCGAAGAGGTCGAGAAGGCGCAGATCCACGCCAAGGAGGCGCACAAGCACCTGCACGCCAAACACACCACGCACGAGAAGCACCATGACGACAAGGGCTACTACCACCAGATCGCCGAGGCGCTGAAGGGCGCGCACGAGATCCTGGTCACCGGGCCGGGTGCGGCCAAGCTCGACCTGGTGAAGCACATCCACCACCACGATCCCGATCTCGTTTCCAGCCTCGTTGCGGTCGAGACCGTGGACCATCCCAGCGACGGCCAGTTGCTCGCGTACGCCCGCAAGTACTTCAAGGCGGCCGACCGGATGCGCTGAGGTCCGATGAAGTACAAGGATTACTACCAGATCCTTGGCGTTGCGCGCGAGGCCTCGGAGGCGGACATCAAGAAGGCCTACCGCCGGCTCGTGCGCAAGTACCATCCGGACGTCTCCAAGGAGAAGGACGCCGAGGAGAAGTTCAAGGCAGTCGCCGAAGCCTACGAGGTGCTCAAGGACCCCGAGAAGCGCGCGGCCTACGACCAGATGGGCTTCTACCAGCCCGGCCAGGAGTTTCGCCCGCCGCCGGACTGGGGTGAGCGCTTCGGCGCCGGTGGCGGCGGCGCGGGCGGCTTCGCCGGCTTCGAGGATCTCGGCGACATCGACTTGGCCGACCTGCTCGCCGGCCTGGGCGGCCGCGCCTCCACCTTCGGCCGGCGCGGTGCCGGCGCGGGGATGCACGGCATGCAGATGCCCGGGCAGGACGCCGAGGTCACCGTCTACGTGACGCTGGAGGACCTGCTGCGCGGCGTCGAGGTCGAGATCCCGCTCACCTATACCGAGGTCGACGCCCGCGGCAGGCTGCAGCGGACCACGCGCACGACCAAGGTGCGGGTCCCGAAAGGTGCGACCGACGGCCAGCGCCTCCGGGTGGCAGGCAAGGGGGCGCCGGGCAGCGGCGGTGCGCCGGCGGGCGACCTGTACCTGAACATCAGCCTGCGCCCGCACAGCCTGTACCGCGCCAGCGGCCACGACCTGTACCTGGAGGTGCCCGTGACGCCCTGGGAAGCAGCGCTCGGCGGCAGCATCGACGTGCCCACGCCGGAAGGCCGGGTGAGCCTCAAGGTGCCGGCGGGATCCAGGGCCGGCCAGAAGCTGCGCGTGCGCGGGCGGGGACTGCCGCGGCCGAAGGGCGGCGAGCCGGGCGACCTCTACGCCGTGCTGCAGGTCGTCACCCCGTCCGTGCTCGACGAGCGCGAAAAGGAGCTCTACCGGCAGCTCGCCGCGGCCTCGTCGTTCAATCCACGCGCGCACTTCGACTAGGAGGAAGAGGAGCGTGACTTCGGTTCCGTTGCCCGTGCTGCTCGGCGAGCCGCTCGAGGTCGAGATGCAGGAGCTGGTGCGCGCCACCGGCCTGCACGTCGAGGAGATCGTCGAGCTGGTCGAGTACGGCGTGTTCGAGCCCTCTGCCGGCGGCGCGCCGGCGCAGTGGCGCTTCTCCGCGCGCAGCATCACGCTGGGCCGGCGGGCGTGCCGCCTGCGCAGCGACTTCGACCTCGACCTGCCCGCCCTGGCGCTGGTCGCCGCGCTGCTCGACCGCGTCGATGACCTCGAGGCCGAGGTGGTGCGGCTGCGCGCCCAGCTGCTCGGCTGAGGTGCGCAGCCTGATCGCCGCGCTGCTCCTGTGCAGCGCGTTCACCGTGTCCGCGCAGGGCCAGCGTGCGGACACGCCGGCCAACCGGCGGGCCGCGGCCGAGGCGCTGTTCAACGTGCCCGTCTATCGCCAGCTCGCCACGCGCCAGCTGTACCAGGCCATCGGGACGCTGCCCGAGGGACAGCGCGAACGCGCGCGTGCGGGGCTCTCCGACCCCGCGGTCGTCGGCGCCCTGCGCGAGGTGATCGTGCGCACCAGCGCGGAGATCTACACCGTGCGCGAGCTCGACTACCTGGCGCGCATGCTGTCGGCCACCGAGGCCCGCGCCTTCCTCGACAAGTCCGATCTGTTCCAGGCGACGCTGGCGCGCGAGCTGTTTGCCGCCGCGCTCACCAATCCCGATTTGCATCGTCTGCTCGCGGCACCGTAGTACACTGCTGCCATCGCCGCGCGGCCGCAGTCGCCGCCGTCTGCGCGAGGCAACACGGATACTGAATTTTCTTCCAGTCCACGCGCGTCCCGTGGAGTCCGCGCGGCGCTGCCGTGGATCGAGTCCGTTGCGTGGCGGCGGACAGGAGGTACGTGATGGCCAGGCCCGACGCGCCCCGGAGCCGCAACGCAGGTGGCGCACCCGCGGTTGGCGCGCTCCCGGGCGGCAATCTGGACCGGCTCACCCGTCTCGCCGCCCGTGCGCTGCGGGCTCCGCTCGCTGCCTTCCATCTGCTGCATGCTCAGCGCCGCTCCCTCAAGACCTGGATCGGCGTGCCCGAGCCCGCCGCCTCGCGCTTCGATGCGCTGCTCTCGACCGCCTTCCTGCAGCACCTGCACGGCTCGGACGATGCGCTGGTCGTGCGTGACGCGAGCCGCGACGCCCATGCACCGGAGGCCACTGCCGCACTCAGCGAACTGGGGATCGCCGCGTGCGTCTGCGTGCCGCTGCTGAGCGCGGGATGCAGGCTGGGCAGCCTGTGCGTGCTGGACGCCAGCCCGCACGAATGGAGCGACGACGACCTCGACATCCTGGCCGACCTGGCCGCAGTGGCGGTCTCCGAGATCGAGGTGCAGCGCGACTTCGTCGAGCAGGAGCGGCGCGAGGAAGCGCTGCGGGACAGCGAGGCGCGCCTGCGCGTGGCGATCCAGGCCACCGGCGCGGCGGTCTGGGAGATCGACCTGGCGCGCGGCGGCCTGGAGTACTTCGACCGGCGCGGTTGCGAGGTGCTGCAGATCGACCCCGAGCGGCGCGAGTGGCCCGCGGGGACGCTGTGCACCCACCTCCATCCGGACGACGTCCCGATCATGCAATCGGCGTTCGGCGCCTCCATGTCGGCACGGGTGCGCACGGTCGAGTACCGGGTGATCCGTCGCGACGGCGAGATGCGCTGGCTGCAGGGCGCGGGCGAGCCCCGCCGCGACGCGCAGGGCCGCGTGCAGCGCTTCGTCGGGGTCTCGTTCGACGTCACCGAGCGCAAGCACGCGGAGCAGGCGCTGCGGGCGAGCGAGGAAGGGCTGCGGCTGGCACTGAGCGCCTCGCACGCGGGCGCCTGGCAGTGGGAGATCGCGACCAACGTGCTGCGCTGGTCGCGCGAGAACTGCGAGCTGCACGGCGTCGATCCGCACGACCCGCAGCCCACACCGCAGCGCTGGGAACAGCTGGTGCATCCGGAGGACTTCGCGCGCGTGCAGGCCGCCATCTGCGCGGCGCTCGAGGGCCGCGACGAGGAGGTGCGGGCGGAGTACCGCGTCGTGCACCCCGACGGCAAGGTGCGCTGGCTGCTCGGCATCGGCCGCCTGCAGCGCTCGGCCGACGGCACCCCGGTCTCGCTCTCCGGCATCAACGTCGACATCACCGGGCGCCGCGAGGCCGAGCTCGCCCGCGAGCAGCTGGAGCGGGCCCTGCGCGAGAAGGAGGCGTTCCAGAACGCCATCCTGTCGAGTGCCAGCGTGTGCCTGATCGCGGTCGACACGCAGGGCCGCATCCTCAGCTTCAACCGCACCGCGGAGCGTCTGCTGGGCTACCGGGCGGAGGAGGTCGTGGGGCGGCTCTCGCCGCTGGCGTTGCACCTGCCCGCCGAGCTTGCGGCCCGGGCCGAGGCGCTGGGCCAGGAGCTGGGCCGCCCGGTCGACCCGCGCGAGGTCTTCATGACCCGGGTGCTGAAGGACGGTGCCGAGGCCGGCGAGTGGACCTACGTGCGCAAGGACGGCGGGACCTTCCCGGTCCACCTCACCGTCACCGCGCTGCGCGACCAGGCCGGCACGCTGATCGGGTACCTCGGCATCGCCCAGGACCTGACCGCCAACAAGGCCGTGGAGAACGCGCTGCGCGAGAGCGAGGCGCACCTGCGCATCATCACCGACAGCACCGAGGCGTGGCTCGCACGCATCGACGTGCACCAGCGCTACCTGTTCGCCAACCGTGCCTTCACCGAGCGTGCCGGCATGCGGCGGCGCAGCGTGATCGGCCGCAGCGTGCGCGAGGTCGTGGGCGAGCGCGCTTACCGGGTGCTGGCGCCCGAGCTGGCGCGGGCGCTCGCGGGCGAGCGCGTGCTGTTCGAGGGGCTGGTGCCGTTCTACGCGATGGGCAGCCGCTACGTGCGCATCGAGTACATCCCCGAGCGCGACGAGCACGGTGTGGTGCACGGCGTGGTGGGCGTGATCGTGGACCTCACCGAGCGCCGCCGCGCGGAGGAGGCGCTGCGCGACAGCGAGGCGCGGCTCGCCACGCTGACCGCCGCGGTGCCCGCGATCCTGTTCAGCACCACCGCCGAAGGCCGCGTGGAGTACGTGAACGACACCTTCTTCGAGTACAGCGGGCTCTCGCGCGACACGCCGCCCGCGCCGGCGTGGCAGCGCATCGTGCATCACGACGACCTCGCGCGCGTGCTGGCCACCTGGGGCGAGGCGGTGCGCACCGGGCAGGACTTCAACGTCGAGTGCCGGCTGCGGCGCGCGGACGGCGCGTATCGCTGGTTCAAGGGCTACGCCGCGCAGCTGCGCGACGACCGGCGCGGGGCCAGCAAGTGGCTGGGCGTCGCGCTGGACATCGACGACCAGAAGATCGCCGAGGCGGCGCTGCAGGACGCCAACCGGCGCAAGAACGAGTTCCTGGCCATGCTTGCGCACGAGTTGCGCAACCCGCTCGCGCCGATCCGCAACTCCGCGCACATCCTGCAGATGCTGGCGGTGGGCGAACCGCGGCTGAAGACCACCACCGAGATGATCGGGCGCCAGGTGAACCACATGGCCCGCCTGATCGACGACCTGCTCGACGTGGCGCGCATCACCCAGGGCAAGATCACGCTGCGGCGCGAGCCGCAGGAGCTCATGCCGCTGCTCTACAACGCGGTGGAGTCGGTGCGGCCGTTCATCGATGCGCGCGGACAGGAGCTGCGCATCGAGCCGGCCGCCGAGCCGCTCTATCTGGAGGCCGACGCCACCCGGGTGACCCAGGTCATCAGCAACCTGTTGAGCAACGCCACCAAGTACACCGACGCCGGCGGCCGCATCCAGCTGAGCGCCGGGCGCGAGGGCGACGACGTGGTGATCACCGTGTCGGACTCGGGGATCGGCATCACCGCCGAGCTGCTGCCGCACCTGTTCGACCCGTTCACGCAGTCGGAGCGAACGCTCGATCGCGCCCAGGGCGGCCTGGGCATCGGCCTGTCGCTGGTCAAGCGGCTGGTGGAGATGCACCAGGGTCGGGTGGATGTCTTCAGCGCGGGGCAGGGCCGCGGCAGCCGGTTCACCGTGCGCATCCCGGCGCTCGCACCGGCGCGGGCGCCGCAGCCGCTGCCGCCGCGCACCGTGCAGGTCGGCGGGAGCGCCTCGGCCCCGCTGCGGGTGCTGGTGGTGGACGACAACGTCGACGCCGAGCAGAGCGTCTCGCTGCTGATGCGCATGGAAGGCCACGAGGTGCGCGCTGCCCACGACGGGATCGAGGCGCTGGGCGAAGCGGTGGCGTTTCGCCCGCAGGTGGTGCTGCTCGACATCGGGCTGCCCGGCATGAACGGGTACGATGTCGCCCGCCGCCTGCGGCAGTCACCCGAGAGCGCCGATGCGGTCTTGGTCGCCATCACCGGGTACGGGCAGGCGGAGGATCGCGACCTCGCGCTCGAGGCCGGGTTCCAGCATCACCTGGTCAAGCCGGTGGAGCCGCTGGCGCTGCTCCAGCTGATCGCGCGGCTGGCCAGCCAGATCGAGGCGGAGCGACTGGAAGCCGGCGGCTGAGCCGGCGCCGCATCCCGCCCCCGACCCGGCCCTGCGCCGCCGGTCGGGGCTACCCCAGGCCGCCAGTCGGCTATCATCTCACCCGCACAATGCCGGCGCGGCCGGTGGCGAAGAACAGGGGAGGGTGAGGATGCGCAGTCTGGTGGCGCCGTTGGCGGCGCTCGTGCTGGCGGCGGGCAGTGTGCACGCCGCGGACAAGGTCAAGGTCGGGTTCCTGAGCACGCTGTCCGGGCCGTCGGCCGCGATCGGCATCGACATCCGCGACGGCTTCAACCTGCTGGTGCAGCAGAACGGCGGCAAGCTGGGCGGGCTGCCGGCCGAGCTCATCCTCGGAGACGACCAGCAGAACCCGGATACCGGCAAACAGATCGCCGAGCGGATGCTCAAGAAGGACCGGGTCGACTTCGTCACCGGCATCGTCTTCACCAACGTCATGCTCGCCGTGGCCCCCGCGATCCTGGAGTCGCAGACGTTCCTGATCAGCGCGAACGCCACCCCGCAGCTGTATTCGGGCGAAGGCTGCAACCCCTACTTCTTCAGCACCTCCTGGCAGAACGACGGGGTGCACGAGGCCGCCGGCAAGTACGTCAGCGACAAGGGCTACAACAACATCGTGCTGATCGCGCCGAACTATCCGGCCGGCAAGGACGCGCTGACCGGGTTCAAGCGCTTCTACAAGGGCGCCATCGCCGACGAGATCTACACCAAGCTGGGGCAGCTCGACTATTCCGCCGAGCTGGCGCAGATCCGCGCGGCCCGGCCGCAGGCGATCTACGTCTTCCTGCCGGGCGGCATGGGGGTGAACTTCGTCAAGCAGTACAACGCGGCTGGGCTGAACCGGCAGATCGCGCTGGTCGGTCCGGGCTTCATCGCCGACGAGGACGTGATCAAGGCCGTGGGCGAGCCGATGGTGGGCATGTTCAACACCGCGCAGTGGGCGCACGACCTGGACAATCCGCAGAACAAGCGCTTCGTCGCCGACTTCCAGAAGCAGTACGGGCGCCTGCCCACCGTGTACGCCTCGCAGGGCTACGACGCAGCGCAGCTGATCGATTCCGGGGTGCGCGACGTCAAGGGCAGGATCGACGACAAGGACGCCCTGCGCAAGGCGCTGCGGGCCGCCAACTTCAAGTCCGTGCGCGGCGACTTCAGGTTCAACACCAACCAGGTGCCGATCCAGAGCTACTACCTGCGCGAGGTGGTGAAGGAGCCGGGCGGGCGCATCACCAACAAGACCGTGGGCACGGTGCTCAAGGCGCACGGGGACGCGTATGCGTCATCCTGCCGGATGAAGTGAGGTCCTAGGCGCCAGCCTCCAGACGCCAGATTCCAGAACTGCCGCGCGGCGCCGTTGCGCCGCTCTCAACCCCTGGTGTCTGGCGCCTAGGGCCTAGAGCCTCAAGCAATGGATTTCATCCTCATCCTCGAGCAATCCTTGAATGGATTGCAATTCGGCCTGATGCTGTTCCTGCTCGCGGCCGGGCTCACGCTCGTGTTCGGGATCATGGACATGATCAACCTGGCGCACGGGTCGCTCTACATGGTCGGCGCCTATCTGGCTGCGACCGTCGCGGCTGCGACCGGCTCGTTCGTGACCGCCGTGCTGGCCGCGATGGCGGGCGCCGCGATCGTGGGGATGCTGCTGGAAACCGCGCTGCTGCGCCAGCTCTACCAGCGCGATCACCTCTCGCAGGTGCTGGCGACCTTTGCGCTGCTGCTCATCGCCAACGAAGTGGTGCGTATCGTGTGGGGCCCGCAGGCGCTGACGCTCAACCCCCCCGAGGCGCTGGCGGGGCCGGTCGAGCTCCTGCCCGGCTTCACCTACCCGTCCTACCGCCTGCTGATCATCGGCGTCGGGCTGGCGGTCGCGGTGCTGCTCTATGTGCTGGTGTCGAAGACGCGGGTCGGGATGCTCGTGCGCGCCGGCGCGTCCAACCGCGAGATGGCGCAGGCGATGGGCGTGAACGTCAAGCGCCTGTTCACCCTCGTGTTCGGCGTCGGCGCCGCGCTCTCCGCGCTTGCCGGCGCGATGCTGGGGCCGCTGCTGGCTGTCGAGGTCGGCATGGGCGAGAGCATCCTGATCCTGGCCTTCGTGGTGATCGTCATCGGCGGCATCGGCTCGATCCGCGGCGCGCTGGCCGGGGCGATCCTGGTCGGCGTCGTCGATACCCTGGGGCGCACCCTGCTGCCCATGTCGCTGCGGATGGTGCTGCCGCCACAGGTTGCCGGCACGCTGGGGCCCTCGCTCGCCTCGATCCTCATCTACCTGATGATGGCCGCGGTGCTGTTCTGGCGGCCGCAGGGCCTGTTCCCCGCGCGCGCATAGATGGGCCGCAGCCTGCTCGAGCATCCGCTCCACGCGAAGGCCGCGCTGCCGGTCCTCGCACTGCTGGTCGCGCTGCCCTGGATCATGCAGGCGCTCGACCAGCCCTTCTACACGGTGCTGGCCAGCCGCATCCTCATCTTCGCACTGGTAGCCACCAGCCTCAACCTGCTGGTGGGCTTCGGCGGCATGGTGAGCTTCGGCCACGCGGCCTTCTTCGGGACCGGTGCATACGTGGTCGGCATCCTCATGTTCCACGGCGTGGAGTCCGCCTGGATCGGCTGGGCCGCGGCGGCGGCCGTTGCGGCACTCGCAGCACTGGTGGTCGGTGCCATCAGCCTGCGCACCCGGGGCGTGTACTTCATCATGATCACGCTCGCGTTCGCGCAGATGCTCTATTTCGTGTTCGTCTCGCTGCGGACCTACGGTGGGGACGACGGGCTTTCGCTCCCCGGCCGCTCGCAGGTCGGATTCGGGATCGACCTCAAGCCGGACATCACCTTCTACTACGTGGTGCTGGGCATCGCGAGCCTCGCCTTCTACGCCGTGTGGCGGCTGGTCAACGCTCGCTTCGGCCGCGTGCTGCAGGGCATCCGCGAGAACGAGACGCGCATGGAGGCGCTGGGCTACGCGGTCTACCGGTACAAGCTCATCGCCTTCGTCATCGCCGGCGCCATCGCCGGGCTCGGCGGCGCGCTGCTGGCCAACCAGAACGGGATGGCCAGCCCCAACATGCTGCACTGGTCGCAGTCGGGGATGCTGCTGATCATGGTGATCCTGGGCGGGGTGGGGTTCCTCTATGGCGGCGTGATCGGCGCCGCCGTGCTGCTGCTGATCGAGGAGATGCTCTCCGCTTACACGATGCACTGGCAGCTGGGCGTCGGCCTGGTGCTGCTGGCGGTGGTGCTGTTCGCCCCGAACGGCCTTGCGGCCATCCTGCGGGCGGGGCAGGCCCGTGGCTGAGACGTTGCTCGTCCTCTCCGGACTGGTGAAGCGCTTCGGCGGCCTGGCCGCCACCGACGGCGTGGACCTGACCGTGGCCGCCGGCGAGATCCACGCGCTGATCGGACCCAACGGCGCCGGCAAGACCACGCTGGTGCACCAGATCTCCGGCGCGCTCGCCCCGGATGCAGGTCAGATCGGTTTCTCCGGCGAGGATGTCACGCGCCTGAGCATGCACCAGCGCGTAGGGCGAGGCCTCGCGCGGTCGTATCAGGTGACGAGCATCTTCCGCCGGCTCACCGCGCTGGAGAATGCCGTGCTGGCGGTGCAGGGTGCGGCGGGCTCGAGCCTGCGGTTCTGGCGCCCCGTGCGCAGCGAGCGGGCGTTGACCGATGCGGCGCGCGCAGTGCTGGCGCAGGTCGGACTGGTGGATCGGGCCGAGGTGGTGGCGGGCCGCCTGGCGCATGGCGAGCAGCGGCAGCTCGAGGTCGGACTGTCACTCGCCACCAAGCCGCGCCTGCTCCTGCTGGACGAACCGATGGCCGGGATGGGGCCGGAGGAGTCTGCGCGGATGGTGGAACTGATCGCGGGGCTGAAGGCGCAGGTCACGCTGCTGCTGATCGAGCACGACATGGATGCCGTGTTCCGGCTGGCGGACCGGATCTCCGTGCTGGTGTCGGGCCGCGTGATCGCGACCGGGACGCCGGCGGAGATCCGCCTGAATCCCGAAGTGAAGCGCGCTTATCTCGGCGATGAGTTGCCGGTATGAGCGGGTTGCTGGAGGTCTCGAACCTGGAAGCCGGTTACGGTCCGAGCAAGGTCCTGTTCGGGGTCGGGTTCTCCGTCGGAGCGGGCGAGGTCGCCACGCTGCTGGGACGCAACGGCATGGGCAAGACCACCACCGTCAAGTCGATCCTGGGACTGCTGCGCAGCACTGGCGGCGAGGTGCGCTTCCGCGGCGAGCGGATCGAGCGCTGGACGCCGGACCGCATCGCGCGCGCCGGCGTGGCGGTGGTGCCGGAGGGCCGCCAGATCTTCCCGAACCTGGGCGTCGAGGAGAACCTGGTCGCATTCGCCGGCAACCGGTCCCGCGCGCGGGAGCCGTGGACGCTGGAGCGCGTGTACGCCATGTTCCCGCGCCTGCAGGAGCGCCGGCGCAACCTCGGCAACCAGCTGTCCGGGGGCGAGCAGCAGATGCTCGCGATCGGCCGCGCGCTGATGACCAATCCGCACCTGCTGATCCTGGACGAGGCCACCGAGGGACTCGCCCCGCTGGTGCGCGAAGAGATCTGGCGCTGCCTGCACGAGCTCGGCCGTGCCGGGCAGAGCATCCTGGTGATCGACAAGTATGTCGAGCGCCTGATCGGCCTCGCCTCGCGGCACACCATCCTGGAGCGCGGCAAGGTCGTGTGGCAGGGCACCTCCGATGCGCTGGCCCGGGACCACGGGCTGTGGCATCGGTACCTGGGCGTATGATGCCGGTCCAACGGCAGCATCATTTACCGCAGGGGACGCAGAGGACCGCAGAGGACGGCCTACGGCTCCAACCGGATCCCTTGGCCGCCATCCAGCTGCAGGGCGTGCAGGCTTTCCTCTGCGTACCTCTGCGTCCTCTGCGGTCAGCGCGTTCATCGGTTCAGTTTCTCCACACCACACTGGTGTGCCAGGCATGAGGAGGACGATGTGCTCCGCGAAAAGATCCCCGATCTGACCGGCTTCGTCGAGCCCGACCGCGTCCGCAAGGAGGTCTACACCGACCCTGCCGTGTTCGAGCTCGAGATGGAGCGCATCCACGAGCGCGTGTGGATCTACTGCGGACACGAGTCGCAGGTCCCGAAGCCGGGCGATTACCACACGGTGCAGATCGGTCGCCAGCCCATGGTCATGGTGCGCGGCAAGGACGGCGCCGTCGGCGTGCTGTACAACCGCTGCCCGCACCGCGGCGCGATGATCTGCGGCGACCGCCACGGCAGCGCCGGCGAGTTCTTCCGCTGCTCCTACCACGCGTGGACCTTCCACCACGACGGCACGCTGCGCAACATCCCGATGATGGAGTCGGGCTACCAGGGCACGCGCTGGGGCCGCGACAATCCCGACTGCAACATGAAGCGCGCCGCGCGCGTGGAGCGCTATCGCGGATTCGTCTTCGCCAGCCTCGCGCAGGACGGACCGACACTCGCGGAGTTCCTCGGCCCGGCGCGCATCGCCTTCGACGACATGTGCGACCGCGCGCCCGAGGGCGAAGTGGAGGTGGTGCCCAACTGCTTCCGGGTGATCCAGAACTCGAACTGGAAGATCTTCCTGGAGAACCAGCTCGACGCGCTGCACCCGTCCGTGACGCACCAGTCCACCGGCCGGGCCGCGCGCGAAGTCGAGATGGAGATCGAGAAGCGCACCGGCAAGGCGCCGCTGTCCTACCACATGCTCTCGGCCTTCGCGACCGTGACCATCGACAAGTGGGACAACTTCCAGACCATCAACTATCCCTACGGCCACTGCATCCTGACCGGCTACATGGGCCTGCGGCCGCAGGATCCCGACACACTGGAGTACGAGCGGGTGCTGGCCAGGGCGTACGGCGAGCAGCGCAAGGAAGAGATCCTCGGCACCAACATCCATCACGTGCTGCTGTACCCGGGACTTTCGGTGCAGTCGCCGCTGCAGCAGCTGCGCGCCGTGCGCCCGCTGGGCGTGGACAGCACCCTGACCGAGATCTGGCACTTCCGCCTCAAGGGCGCACCCGAGCCGATCTACCGGCGCGCGCTGGCCTACTACAACCTGGTGAACTCCCCGTCGACGATGATCAACGCGGACGACCTGGAGAACTTCTGGAAGTGCCAGCAGGGTCTCACCAGCGATGGCGGCGACTGGGTGAGCTTCCATCGCCACCACGGCAGCGACGTCGAGAACAACGGCTCGGTCGAATCGGCGCCCGGCATGGGCACCTCCGAGGCGCCCATGCGCAACCAGATGAAGGCCTGGGCGCAGTTCATGGGCCGGGAGGGCTGAGGTGGCGGCGAAGAAGACGGCCCGCAAGGCTGCAGCCCCGGGGAAGGCGGGCGCAAGGCCGGTCGCCGCGAAGCGGGCGGCCCGACGGATTCCTGCGGCGAAGCCCGCCCGGAGCAGTGCGATGGGCAAGGCACCCGCCGCCGGCGCGAAGGCCAACGGCCTTGCGCTCCACTACGAAGTCGAGCAGTTCCTCTACCGCCAGGCCGAGCTGCTGGATCGCAAGCGCTGGCAGGACTACATCGACCTGTTCACCGACGACGGCGTCTACTGGATGCCGGCCGATCCCGCGCACGAGCACTGGGACGGCGTGCCGTCCATCTTCGCCGAGGACCGGAACCTGATGACGGTGCGCATGAAACGCGTGCTGCACCCGGACGCGTGGTCTCAGCGGCCGTTGTGGGGTACCAACCACGTCGTCGGCAACGTCATCATCGAGCGGGTCTCGCCGACGGGCGACGTGGTGGTGCGCTCGCGCTTCCAGATGATGGAACTGCGCCGCGACGCCGTGCGCCACTTCGCCGGGTCGTACGTGCACCACCTGAAGCGGACCCCCAACGGGTATCGCATCAGCCTGCAGCGCGTGGACATGACGAACGCGCAGGCGGCGTTCGAGTATGTGTTGCAGGTCTGGGTTTAGCCGGCAGTTGCCGGCTAAACCCAGGCGCTAGGCCCTAGGTGCCAGGCGCCAGAATCAAGACGCGGCGCCATGCGCCGCATCGAACCCCTGGCGTCTGGAGCCTAGTGCCTGGCGCCTGCATGTGGCGCACTGCGCCACATGCAGGCACCCCCCTTGCCGCCCCGTCCCCACCGCGGCCCCGGCACCTCCATTGAAAACCCCTGCGACACCCCCAACTGCGGCGGGTGACGGGCCGCATCCGCGGTCTCCAGGGAGTACAAGGCGTACATGAAGAATCGATTCCCCATGCCCTCGATGTGGGCGCAGGCCCTGGAGATGCTCGACCAGGCCGACCGCCTGCAACGGCAGTTCTTCCGGCCCGGCGCGCAAGGCCAGGGGCCTGGCTGGGAGCCTCCGGTCGACATCGTCGAGACCGGCAACGAGTACTGGCTGCAGGTGGCGCTGCCCGGCGTCCACCCGGACCGCATCAAGGTCTACTTCGACGGTGCAGCGCTGGTGGTCACCGGCGAGCGGCCGCTGCCGGCCCGCTGCCACGCAGGCGCCATCCGCCGCCTGGAGATTCCCTACGGCCGCTTCGAGCGGCGCATCCCGATCCCCTCGGGCCACTACGAGCTGCACGAGCAGCGCGTCGAGAACGGCTGCGTGGTGATCGGACTGCGGCAGATCGCGTGAGGTGCACGACAAGATGAACGAGCTCAACATGGAAAGCAGCAACACCCAGGGCGCGGCGAAGCCGGGGCAGGGTTCCGGCCAGGAGCAGTCACCCGTGCTGGTGCTCCCCGACGACGCCATCGCCATCGTCCCGGTGCGCAACCTCGTCCTGTTCCCCGGCATGATCCTGCCGCTCACGGTCGGCCGCGAAGGTTCGATCGCCGCCGCGCAACAGGCCGTGCGCGCAGAGCGCCCGGTCGGCCTGCTGCTGCAGAAGGACCCGTCCACCGACAACCCCGGGCCGGACGATCTGCATGGCTGGGGCACGGTCGCCCAGATCCTGCGCTATGTCACCACGCAGGACGGCGGTCATCATGTGATCTGCCAGGGGCAGGAGCGGTTCCGCATCAAGGAATTCCTGACCGGCTATCCGTTCCTCGCCGCGCGCGTCGAGCGCTTCGCCGACGGCACTGGCGCGAGCCAGGATGTCGAGGCGCGCTTCCTGCAGCTCAAGCGGCGCGCGGCCGAAGTGCTCGAGCTGCTGCCCCAGACGCCGCAGGAGCTGGTCTCTGCAGTGCAGAACTTCACCTCGCCCGGTGGACTGGCCGACATGGTCTCCGGCTTCATGGACATCAAGCCGGAAGAGAAGCAGGGCCTGCTCGAGACGCTCAACGTGCAGGCGCGCCTGGACAAGGTGCTCGAGATCCTCGGCCGCCGGCTGGAGGTGCTCAAGCTCTCGAAGGAGATCGATGAGCGCACCAAGGAGTCGGTCGACAAGCGCCAGCGCGAATACCTCCTGCGCGAGCAGCTCAAGACCATCCAGAAGGAGCTGGGCGAGGACGAGGAGGGCGGCGCCGACATCGAGGAGCTGGAGAAGGCGATCGACGAGGCAGGCATGCCGGAAGAAGTCGAGGCCCATGCACGCAAGGAGCTCAAGCGCCTGTCGCGCATTCCGGAGGCCTCTGCCGAGTATTCGATGGCGCGCACCTACGTCGACTGGCTGATCGAGCTGCCGTGGAAGGCCACGCAGCAGGACGAGATCGACCTCGGCGAGGCCCGCCGGATCCTCGACGAGGATCACTTCGGGCTGGAGAAGATCAAGAAGCGCATCCTCGAGTTCCTGGCCGTGCGCAAGCTCAATCCCTCGGGCAAGTCGCCCATCCTGTGCTTCGTCGGTCCGCCCGGCGTGGGCAAGACCTCGCTCGGCCAGAGCATCGCCAAGGCCCTGGGGCGCAAGTTCACCCGCGTCGCGCTGGGCGGCGTGCACGACGAGTCGGAGATCCGCGGGCACCGGCGCACCTACGTGGGCGCGCTGCCAGGCAACATCGTGCAGGCGCTCAAGAAGGCCGGCAGCCGCGAGTGCGTGATGATGCTCGACGAGATCGACAAGATCGGCGTGGGCGGCTTCCACGGCGACCCCAACTCGGCGCTGCTGGAGGTGCTGGACCCCGAGCAGAACCACACCTTCCGCGACAACTACCTGGGGGTGCCGTTCGACCTGTCGCGCGTGACCTTCATCGCCACCGCGAACATGCTCGACACCATTTCCGGGCCGCTGCGCGACCGCATGGAGATCATCAGCCTGCCGGGCTACACGCAGGAAGAGAAGCTGCAGATCGCGAAGAAGTACCTGGTGAAGCGCCAGCTCGAGCAGAACGGGCTGTCGGCGGAGAAGTTCGAGATCACCGACCAGGCGATCCGGGCCGTCATCGCGGACTACACGCGCGAGGCCGGCGTGCGCAACCTGGAGCGCGAGATCGGCGCCGTGGCCCGCAACGCGGCCGTGAAGATCGCTGCCGGCGATGCGCCGCGGGTGCGCGTCGATGCCGGGGAACTCGAGGAGATCCTGGGGCCGGGCCGGTACGAGAACGAGGTCGCGCAGCGCACCAGCGTCCCGGGCGTGGCCACGGGGCTGGCCTGGACGCCGGTGGGCGGCGATATCCTCTTCATCGAGGCGAGCCGCACGCCGGGCAGCGGACGGCTGATCCTGACCGGTCAGCTGGGCGACGTCATGAAGGAGAGCGCGCAGGCGGCGCTCACCCTGGTGAAGTCGCGTGCAGCGGAGCTGGGCATCGACCCGGCCAGCCTGGACAAGTCCGACGTGCACGTGCACGTGCCGGCGGGGGCGATCCCGAAGGACGGCCCGAGTGCGGGCGTGGCGATGTTCATGGCGCTGAGCTCGCTGCTCGCCAACCGTACGGTGCGGCACGACATGGCCATGACGGGGGAGATCAGCCTGCGCGGGCTGGTGCTGCCGGTGGGCGGCATCAAGGAGAAGGTGCTGGCGGCGATGCGGGCGGGCATCACCACGGTGATGCTGCCGCGGCGGAACCAGAAGGACCTCGTGGACGTGCCGCAGGAGGCGCGCGAGCGGCTGACGTTCGTCTGGCTCGAGAGCGTGGACGATGCCGTCGCGAATGCGCTGATCGTCGAAGGCGCGAACGCGGAACCGGAGCCGGCGCTGGCGGACTGAGCGGGTGCTCGACGGGAAGCGGGCTGCCGTGAGGCGGCCCGTTTTCTATTGTGCGTGTCGTGAGCCCGGTGAGTTGTCGGAATGTTCACCCCTCACCCTGTCCCTCTCCCGCAAGGGGAGAGGGGACGTTCTTCATCGTGCGACGGACAGTTCCGATCACGGTACCTCAGCCACGACTTGCACCGCGACACCGCCGCGAGGAGCCCGTCCGTCGCTGTATCATTCCGCGGATATACAACAGCCCTGCCGCATGAACAAGCTCACCATCAACGGCACCATCACGATCCTCGATGCCGACCCCGCCACGCCGCTGCTCTGGGTGTTGCGCGACACGCTCAACCTGACCGGCACCAAGTTCGGCTGTGGCGTCGGGGCGTGCGGCGCATGCACGGTGCACCTCGACGGGCAGCCGGTACGCGCGTGCGTCGTGCCGCTCTCCGCGTGTGACGGCCGGCGCGTCACCACCATCGAGGGCCTCAGGCAGGATGGCCGCCTGCATCCGGTGCAGCAGGCGTGGATCGATCACCAGGTGCCGCAATGCGGGTTCTGCCAATCCGGCATGATCATGGCGGCCGCTGCGCTGCTGCAACGCAAGCCGCACGCCACGGATGCGGACGTCGCGGCGGCGATCACCAACATCTGCCGCTGCGGCACCTACCCGCGCATCAAGCGTGCGATCCGTGCGCTGGCGCAACCGGATCGGTCGGTGAAATGAAGCAGCCAGCGGATGTCCCTGCGCCCAAGCGCAAGTGGCGGCGCCGCTTCCTCATCACGGCCGGCGTGGTCGGCGGCGGGATGGCGCTGGGCGTCTGGAGCTTCTATCGCGATCGCGACCGCCTGACTGCGCCGCCGGCATTGCAGGCAGGATCGGGCATGACGGTGCTCACCGCTTGGATCCGCCTCTCCACGGACGGTACCGTGCTGGTGCAGGTGCCCCGGCAGGAGATGGGGCAGGGCGTGACCACGGTACTGCCATTGCTGGTCGCCGAGGAGATGGACGCCGATCCTGCCAAGGTCGGCTTCGAGCAGGCACCGATCGATGCGGTCTATGCGAACGCGACGATGATCGGTGATGCGCCGCCGGTCCGTCCCGACGACACAGGCTGGATCGCCGATGTCATGCGGCTCTCGCAACAGAAGTTCGGCGAGATGCTGGGCGTGCAGGCGACCGGCGGCTCGACCAGCGTGCGGGATGCCTGGGTGCCGATGCGCCGGGCCGGCGCGGCCGCACGGGCGATGCTGATCGAGGCCGCGGCGATGCGCTTCAGCGTGCCGGCCGGCGAGTGCACGGCGGAGAACGGTGTGGTCACGCATGCGCGGACCGGCAAGCGCGCGACGTTCGGCGAGCTCGCTGCCGAGGCGGCGAGGTTCCCGGTTCCGCACGAGGTCGCGCTCAAGGATCGCGCAGGCTTCAAGTTGCTCGGCAAGTCGCGGCCGCGGCTGGACATCCCGGCGAAGGTGGACGGCAGCGCGCAGTTCGGCATGGACGTGCGCGAGCCCGGACAGCTCTATGCTGCGATCGTGCAGTGCCCGGTGTTCGGCGGTGCGGTCAAGGGGCTGGATGCCGACAAGGCGCGCACCAGGCCGGGGGTGAAGCTGGTGGTGGAACTGCCGGCGACCAGCACTTCCGCCGCGGCGGTCGTGGTCATCGCCGAGCATTACTGGCAGGCGCGCGCCGCGCTCGCGGACGTGACCATCACCTGGGACGAGGGTTCGCGCGCCGGACATGACAGCGCGGCGCAGCGCCAGCGCTACGCGGCGCTGCTGGACCACGGCGAGTCCCGCGAGTACGACGCCGAGGGCGATCCCGAACACGGCTTTGCAGCGCCGCCGCTGATCGTGACGGCCGACTACCACGTGCCGTACCTGGCGCATGCGCCGATGGAGCCGATCAACTGCACGGCCAGGGTGAAGCCCGGGGAGGCGTGCGACGTGTGGGTGGGCAACCAGTCCCCCACGCTGGTCCGGTGGTTCGCAGCCCAGGCCGCCGCGCTGGACAGTGCCAGGGTCAACGTCCACACGCCCTACCTTGGCGGCGGGTTCGGCCGCCGCTTCGAGGTCGACGTCGTGGTGCAGGCGGTGATGACTGCGGCCCACGTTCCAGGCGTGCCGGTGCAGCTGATCTGGTCGCGCGAGGAGGACCTGCAGCACGACGTCTACCGCCCGATGGCCGCTGCGCGGCTGCGGGCGGCGATGGACTCCTCCGGGAATATCACCGCGTGGTCGGCACGGGTGGTGGGGCAGTCGCCCACCGGCTCGTTGACCGAGCGGCTCCTGCCCGCTGCCGCGTCGGACCTGATGAAGGACAAGACCACGGTCGAGGGGCTGTTCGACCTGCCATATGCGTTGCCGCACCGGCGTACCGAGCACGTGCTGGCGCACGAGCCGGTGCCGGTCGGCTACTGGCGCAGTGTCGGGCACAGCTACAACGCCTTCTTCGCCGAGTCGTTCATCGACGAGTGCGCGCACGCGGCGAAGCAGGATCCGTTCGCCTTCCGGCGCCGCCTGCTGGCCGATGCACCGCGACATGTGAAGGTGCTCGAGGCGGCGGCGAGCCATGCCGGCTGGGACCGGCCGCTGCCCAAAGGCGTGGCGCGCGGGATTGCCTTTGCGGAGAGCTTCCACGCCATCGTCGCGCAGGTGGCGGAAGTGGAGGTGCAGGACGGAAAGCCGGTCGTGCGCCGCATCGTGTGCGCGGTCGACTGCGGCTTCGCGCTGCAGCCGGATAACGTCATCGCGCAGATGGAGGGTGCGATCCTGTTCGGCCTGAGCGCGGCACTGCACGGCGAGATCACGGTCAAGGACGGTCGCGTGCAGCAGCGCAACTTCACCGACTATCCCATGGTGCTGCTGGCCGACACGCCGCAGATCGAGGTGCACCTGGTCAGCTCCGGGGTCGAGCATCTCGGCGGGGTTGGTGAACCGGGGACGCCGCCGGTCGCGCCGGCGGTGTGCAATGCCCTGTTCGCCTTGACCGGCAAACGGGTGCGGGAGTTGCCGATCCGGTTGTAGGCGGGAGCGCTACCCCTCACCCCGGCCCTCTCCCGCAAGGGGAGAGGGGGAACGGCACGCTCGCGGCATCTCGCACTTCACTCTCTGCGTTGACGGGCGAGTTCACGCACTTCGGCCTCCGCGTTGCGGGAAGAGCTCGCGCTCTTCCGTCTCCCATGATGGGAGAGGTCACGCTCTTCCCCCCTTCCTTGACGGGAGAGGCAGGGCGGGCGCGCGCAGCGCGAACCGAGAAGCGCATTGACCCGTCTGCACCCCTCGCCCCGGCCCGCTCCGGCAACGGCGAACCGCTGCGGCCGGAGTGGGTCCATGACGGTGGAGGGCCGGTGGGCGGGCCGAAGTTTAGGTAAGCTCCTGCCCCGGGTGGTGCACCCTCTGGGAGGAGGACCGATCACCGTTTGGAGTCCACATGAAAGCCATCGCCGTTTTCGCCGCAGCTGCCGTCTGGTCGTCGTCCGCCCTAGCCGCGTCCTGTCCCGACGTGCTCAATCACAAGTTCAGGACCTTGCTGGGCAAGGAGATCGACCTGTGCCAGTACGCCGACCAGCCGGTGCTGGTCGTCAACACCGCCAGCAAGTGCGGCTACACGCCGCTATTCACCAAGCTCGAAGCGCTCTACGACGAGTACAAGGGCAAGGGACTGGTCATCATCGGATTCCCGTCCAACGACTTCAAGCAGGAGCTGGCCACCAACAAGGAGGTCGGCGAATTCTGCGTGATGAACTACGGCGTCAAGTTCCCGATGATCGAGATGTCCTCGGTGAAGGGCGCGGCGGCCAACCCGCTGTTCAAGGACCTGGCGCAGAGCACCGGCACCGAGCCGGGCTGGAACTTCCACAAGTACCTGATCGCGCCGGGCGGCAAGCAGGTGTACAGCTTCTCCACGCGCGTCGAGCCGGACAGCTCGGAGGTGATGTCGAAGCTGAAGCCGATGTTGAAGTGAACGATAGGCGCCAGGTGTCAGGCTCTAGGCTCTAGGCGCCAGACGCCAGGGGTTGAGGCTGGAGGCGAGAGGCTAAAGGCTAAAGGCTAAAGGCTAAAGGCTAAAGGCTAAAGGCTAAAGGCTGGAGGCTAGAGGCTAGAGGCTAGAGGCGAGGGGGGAGGCGGTTGCGAGCGCGCTTTGCTCCCTCTCCCCTTGCGGGAGAGGGTTGGGGTGAGGGGTAGCACGATACAGCGCAATTCCTTGCGTCGATACGCGTCCCGCCTGGTGCGCCTGGGTGTCGCTTCGCTCGCGTTCGCCCTGTCCGCGTCCCTGGCCTTTGCTCAAACCTATCCCGACCGTGCGCTGCGCATGGTGGTCCCGTTCACCCCGGCCGGCGCCACGGACGTGCTCGCACGCCTGGTCGGCGAGGACCTCGGCCGCCGCCTAGGCCAGCCGATCGTCATCGAGAACCGCCCGGGCGCGGGCGGCAACATCGGCGCGCAGCTGGCGGCCAGGTCGCCGCCCGACGGCTACACCCTGCTGATGGCGCCGGTCTCGATCTACGCGATCGCGATGACGCTCTACCGCGAGCCGGGCTTCGACGTCGAGCGCGACCTCGCGCCGGTCTCACTCGTCGCCAACGTGCCCCACGTGCTGGTCGTCAATCCGGCGCTGCCCGCACGCAACCTCCGCGAGCTGATCGCGCTGGCGAAGGCGAGTCCGGGCACGCTGGCGATCGCCTCGCAGGGCACGGGCACCGTCTCGCACCTGGAGGCGGAGATCCTGCAGGACATGGCCGGCATCGCCCTGGTGCACGTGCCCTACAAGGGGAGTGCGCCGGCGCTGGTCGATGTCGTCGCCGGGCGGGTCCCGATCATGTTCGACAGCATCGCCTCGGCGCTGCCGCAGATCAGGGCCGGCAAGCTGGTGGCGATCGCGGTCGCCGCCGATCATCGCGCGACGCTGCTCCCCGAGATCCCCACCATCGCCGAGTCCGGGCTGCCGGGCTACCGGGCCGAATCGTGGCTCGGCATCATGGTGCCTGCGAAGACGCCCCCGGTCGCGATCGAGCGCCTCAATCGCGCGCTGGCCGCCCTGCTCGCAGAGCCGCGCGTGCGGCAGGCCTTGCTCGAGCGCGGCTTCGAACCCCAGTCCAGCACCCCGGGCCAGCTTGAGGAGCGCATCCGGGCCGATCGGGCCGCCTGGGGCAGGGTGGTGAAAGCCGCCAGGATGACCCTGGAGTAGGGCGGGCGACCGCCCCGCTGCCGACAACGACCAACCACGATGACCACTGCAACCACGCCCCTCAGCGGCATTCGCGTGCTCGACCTGAGCCGCATCCTGGCCGGGCCGCTCGCCACCCAGACGCTCGCCGACCTGGGTGCCGAGATCATCAAGATCGAGCGCCCGGAGCGCGGCGACGACACCCGCAGCTGGGGCCCGCCCTTCCTCAGGGACGCCGACGGACGCGACACCACCGACAGCACCTACTTCGCCTGCTGCAACCGCGGCAAGAAGTCGGTGACGCTGGACCTGTCGCGTCCCGAGGGACAGCAGGTGGTGCGCGACCTCGCCGCGCGGTGCGACGTGCTGGTGGAGAACTACAAGGTGGGCGACCTGGCGCGCTACGGCCTGGACTTTTCCACGCTGCGCGCGCTCAACCCGCGCCTGGTGTACTGCTCCATCACCGGCTACGGCCAGAGCGGGCCGTACTCGGCCCGTCCCGGCTATGATCCGATCGCGCAGGCGCTGGGCGGGCTGATGAGCGTGACCGGCGAGCGCGAGGGGCAGCCGCAGCGCGTGGGGGTGGCGCTGATCGACGTGCTCACCGCGACCTATGCGGTGATCTCGATCCTGGCCGCCCTGCGCCACCGCGACAACACCGGCGAAGGGCAGCACGTCGACCTCGCGCTGCTCGACGTCGGCGTCGCCAGCATGATCAACGTGGCGCAGGCCTACCTGTCGGCCGGCCTGGTCGGACGCCGTAACGGCAACGAGCATCCCAGCGTGGTGCCGTCGCAGTCGTTCGCATGCGCCGACGGGACGATCATGCTCGCTGCCGCCAACGACACGCAGTTCGCGCGGCTGTGCGACGTGCTCGGCTGCGCCGAAGTGGCGCGCGAAGAGCGCTTCCGCACCAATGGCGGGCGCGTGCGCAACCGGGATGCGCTCAACGCCTTGCTCAGGCCCATCTTCCTGTCGCGGCCGGTGGCGCACTGGACGGCGGTGATGGTGGAGGCTGGGCTGCCCTGCGGCCCGGTCAACCGCATCGACCAGGTGTTCGAGGATGCGCAGGTGCAGGCGCGCGGCCTGAAGATCGAGGTCGAGCACCCTGCGGCAGGCGCATTGCCGCTGCTGGCCAGCCCGATCCGGCTCTCGGCCTCGCCGGTCACCTACGAGCGCGCGCCGCCGCTGCTGGGCGAGCACACCGACGCGGTCCTGCAGGAAGTGCTGGGAATGGATGCCGAGGGAATCCGCCGGTTGCGCACCGGGCGTGTGATCTGATCGCTCGCGAGGCGGCGCGGTGAAGCGGGCGGCCGGGCATGCGGCCGCCGGCCGCGGCGGCGCTAGTAGGCTTGCTTGTCGTTGAAGACGACCAGCACCGTCTTCAGGATGATGACCAGGTCGAGGCGCAGCGACCAGTGGCGCAGGTAGGCCAGGTCGTGCTCGACGCGCTTCTCCATCTTCTCGACCGTGTCGGTCTCGCCACGGAAGCCGTTCACCTGCGCCCAGCCGGTGAGCCCGGGCTTGACCTTGTGCCGCACCATGTAGCCGTCGATCAGCTTGCGGTACTGCTCGTTGTGAGCGACCGCGTGCGGGCGCGGTCCGACCACGCTCATGCGCCCCTGCAATACGTTCACGAGCTGGGGCAGCTCGTCCAGGGAAGTACGGCGCAGCAGCCTGCCGACGCGCGTGATGCGGGGATCGTGGCGCGTGGCCTGGCGCAGATCCGAACCGTCCTCGAGCACGGTCATGGTGCGGAACTTGTAGACCACGATCTCCTTGCCGTCCAGGCCGTAGCGACGCTGCTTGAACAGCACCGGCCCGGGCGAGGTCAGCTTGATCGCGGCCGCGATGAGCAGCATGAGCGGAGACAGGACGACCAGCGATGCGCCCGCGATGACGAAGTCGCTGGCCGTTTTGAGCAGGCCGTTGAAGCCGGAGAACGGGGTCTCGCAGACTGCGACCACTGGAATGCCGCTGATCGCGTCCACGCGGGCCTGGATCAGGTCGAACATGAAGATGTCGGGCACGAAGTAGATCGAGGCCGTGGTGTCGCGGAGGTCGTTCAACAGCTGGAGGATGCGGGGCTGCGACGCCATCGGCAGCGTGATGTAAATGAGGTCGACGCGGTTGGCCTTGACGTGGTGCGCGAGGGTCTCGATCTTGCCCAGCGATGGCACCTCGGCCATCGGCACCCGGCGTTCCGCCCGGCGGTCGTCGAACACGCCCGTCACCCGGATGCCCAGGAGCGGTGCGTCCTTGATCCGCTGCGCGAGCTTGGCGCCCAGCTCGTTCGCGCCGACGATCACCGCGCTGCGCTGCATGCCTTCCAGCGCCAGCATGCGGGGCAGCAGATAGGGCATGAGCGCGTGGGCGAAGAACACCGTGGTCGGCACGATGATCCCCCAGGCGAGGAGGACCGGCCGCGGGAACGTGGCCAGGTAGCCGCTGGCGTAGCCGAAGAACAGCAGGATGACCACCACCACCAGCCAGTTCAGCAGCACCTCGCGCGCCAGTCCCGTGAGGTTGCTGGCCGCATAGGTCGCACCGGGGAAGGTCAGCGAGAAGACGATCAGCGCCAGGATGAGGTAGGGGCCGTCGAACCGCTCGCCGAAATAGACCGCGCAGCCCAGCAGCACGCCCACGGCGATGACAGCGTCGAGCGACATGCGCAGGATCGACGGCGGACTCAACGTCCGCCGGATCGGCAGCGAGGCGGTGTCAGTGGCTTGCACGAATACGGCGTGCGGCAGGTCGAATCGTTCGGGTCCAGGGGCTGCGGCGCGAGATTCTATCAGCGCCACCCGGCAGATGACGTTACCGCATTCCCGGATGTTCTATGCAGATTTGTTAAGCAAGAAGCAGGCAGGACTGCGCGCGGGAAGATTTCCCGATCCGAGTCGACCCCTCGCAGCCTCGCGCCAGCCAGGCACCGCAGGCGGGCGTATGGCTGGACGAGGGGAGAACCAGGCTCAGCGCACCGTGCAGCAGTCGATCAGCTTCCAGGCCTCATCCAGAGTGAATCGCCAGGCGGGCTGGTCGGGGTCGAAGCCCCGGCCGAGGTGCCCTTCGAGCTTCGCGCGGAGCAGGCGCTTCGCCTGGCCCGTACCGGTCACCGACAGCCAATGCTGGGGGCTGTGCCCCTCCTGCTTGCAGTCGATCTGCATGGATGCACACACCAGCCCCTGCTCACGCAGCAGACTGACCAGTGCCAGATAGAGCTGCAGATCGTCGGGCAGGTAGGACTGGCTTTGCATTGCTGCGGCTCCCTGGCTTTGCGCCAGGATGCGCAGCAATGCCGATGCCGATCAGGCATCGCCGCAGGCAGGAATATGCCGATGGAACAACAAGTTCGCGTAGTGCGAGGTTCGCAGCGCGCGGTGCGGTCGCCGCCGCGCGCAACGTCGCCGTCAGGAGACGGATGCGCTGGGGCGTTTCTGCGCGGTGGTCTGCGCCATGCTCAGCATGGCATGGGCAAGCTCCATGAAGTTCACGCGGCTGAGTCCGCTCGCCAGCAGGGCGGCGAACACGCCATCTACCTGGGGCAGGTTCTCCCGCAATTCGTCGTAGATGAAGTCGGACATGCGCGGAAGCGCCTCTTCGAAGCCCCTCCGGAGCAGCCGGCGTGCTTCCTCCTGCAGCCGTGCGAGCCGGTCCGGATCGCTGTCCAGCCAAGACATGATGAGGAATGTTTCGCGATTACTCAGAGTACAGGCCATGTACGCGCCCCTGCATGAAGCTGGTGAGAGAGATTAACGCAAGAATCGTTCTAGAATGATTGCAGCGCGGCCTCCGCGTATTGATGTAGGGCAATCCCCGGTATTCTGGATACCCGTGGCATTTGCGCATTCAATCTACCGAGCGCCTGACCATGCTTGACGTCTGGATCGTATACGACAGCCCATCCGATTTTCCCGGATCCTTCGTTGCGCGCCGCTTCGAGTTCAACAAGCCCACGGAAGACGTCCTTACCGCGCCCACGCTCGACCAGCTCCACCGGCTGCTCCCGTCCGGACTCGTCCGGCTCGAGCGCAACCCGCACGACCAGCCGCACATCGTCGAGGTGTGGGTCTGACGAGCGCGGCGGGGCCGCCGTCGCGGTCCCTCCCCGGCGCAATGTGTGCTTTGCCTCGCAGGCGATGCCTGCCTGCCGCCGGCGACTCGACGCGGTGCCGCGGCTGGTTTCGGATCATCCGCGGCCACACCCCCCGCTCCCCGGCATTGCGGAATTGTCACACAATGTGAGAATACGGTGCGTAACAGCCCGTTCAAACCCGGGTTGTACAATCACCGATTGCCCTGTTCCGACACGCTTGTTGGATCGCTAATGAGACCGAACGCTCCCGCCTCCATCGCTGCGCACATGTCTGCTGCCGACAACAAGGGCTTCACGCTGCTCGAACTGCTGGTGGTGATCGTGATCATCGGGCTGCTGGCCGGGTACGTCGCGCCCCGCTACTTCGCCCAGGAGGGCAAGTCGAAAATCCAGGTGGCCCGCGCGCAGATCGATTCGTTCGAGAAGGCGCTGGACCAGTATCGCCTCGACACCGGCCACTACCCCACCACCGAGCAGGGGCTCGCCGCACTGAACACCCGCCCGAACGACGAGGCGAAGTGGGGCGGGCCCTACCTGCGCAAGGCCGTCCCCAACGATCCGTGGGACCGGCCCTACATCTACCGGCAGCCGGGCGAGAAGGGGGAGTACGACCTCATCTCGATGGGCAAGGACGGCCAGCCGGGCGGCTCGGGCGAGGACGGAGACATCAGCGCCTTCTAGCGCCCGCGCGATGAGGTATTCAGTCAAAGCCGTCAAGACCGGGGGAGCAGTCATCTCGCTGTCCCTCGACGCACGCGATGACCGTGATGCGAACGAGCAGGCGCAGGCGCAGGGCTACATCGTCCTCGGGGTGCGGCGCACCGGCAGCATCGGCCTGCCCAGCGGCGGCGGGCGCTTTCCGCTCGTCCTGTTCACCCAGGAACTGCTTGCGCTGCTCAACTCCGGGATCAGCCTGGTCGAAGCGCTCGAAACGCTCGCGGAGAAGGAGTCGCGCCCCAGCACGGCCCGCGTCCTCGCCGGCCTGGTGGAGCGCCTGCGCGAGGGACAGTCGCTGTCCAATGCGCTGCAGGTGTTTCCCGATGCGTTCCCCGACCTCTATGTCGCCACCGTGCGCGCCAGCGAGCGCACCGGCAACCTCTCCGAGGCGCTCCAGCGCTTCGTCGCCTACCAGACCCAGCTCGATGCGGTGAAGAAGCACCTGATCAGCGCCTCGATCTACCCGGTGATCCTGATGTCGGTGGGCGGCCTGGTGAGCCTGTTCCTCCTCGGCTACGTCGTGCCGCGCTTCTCGCACATCTACGAGGACATGGGCGGCACCGACATGCCCTGGCTCACGCAGCTGCTGATGGCGTGGGGCAAGGTCGTCGAGGCCCACGGCGGCGTGCTGCTGGTGGCGCTGATCGCGGCGATCGTGTCGCTGGTGCTGTGGCTGCGTCGTCCGAGCGCCCGCCGGCTAATCGCCCGGCAGCTGATGCGCATTCCCGCGCTCGGAGAGCGGGTGCGCATCTACCAGCTCACGCGCTTCTACCGGACCATGGGAATGCTGCTGATGGGTGGCACGCCCGCCGCGCACGCCCTGGCGATGGTGTCGGGCCTGCTCGATGAAGAGCTGCGCGGGCGCCTGGACGCGGCGCTGCGCCGCATCCGCGAGGGCCAGCCGATGTCGGTGTCGCTCGACGCGCACGGGTTGACCACGCCGGTGGCTTTGCGCATGCTGCGCGTGGGAGAGCGCACCGGAATGATGGGCGACATGATGGAGCGCACCGCGGCCTTCCACGAAGAGGAGCTGAGCCGCTGGGTGGAGCGCTTCACCCGCACCTTCGAGCCGATCCTGATGGCAGTGATCGGCGTCGTGATCGGCGGCATCGTCCTGCTGATGTACTTTCCGATCTTCGAACTCGCCGGGAGCATCCATTGAATCCGCGCGACCTCAATTCGGCCTCCCTGCTGCTGCCCGAGGACATCGAGCGCGCCCGCGCGATCGCGCGCTCGAGCGGCAAGTCCGTGGTGGATGTGCTGGAGGACCAGCTGGGCCTGCCCGCCGAGCAGTTCGTGCACGCGCTGGGGGCGACGCTGGGCTACGACGTGATCAGCATGGGCGAGCTCGACCAGCTGATGCCGGCCTTCGACCTGCTCTCCTATCCCGAGGCACTGTCCCACGCGTGCGTACTGCTGCGCAGCGAGAGCGACGGCCTCCTGCTGGTGTTCGGCGATCCCTTCAACCCGAACGTGCGCCCGTGGGCGGAAGAGCGGATCCCGCAGCTGTTCCATTGGCGGCTGGCGCATGCCAGCGAGGTATCGGCGTACCTCGCCCGGCATGGCGAGAGCATGCGGGCGATGGACTCCATCCTCGACGAAGCCGCGCGCGACGAGGTCGGCCGCGGCAAGCTCGAGGAGCTGTCGCTCAAGGCGATCAGCGAACACGACAGCCCGGTGGTGCGGCTGGTGCACTCCACCCTCTACGATGCCCTGAAGGCCGGGGCGAGCGACATCCACCTCGAGACCACCGCCTCGCAGCTGGTGATCAAGTACCGGCTGGACGGCGTGCTGAGCATGGTGGGCACGGCCAACGGGCTGGAGATGGCCGAGCAGGTCATCTCGCGCATCAAGGTGATGGCCGAGCTCGACATCGCCGAGCGACGCGTGCCCCAGGACGGCCGCTGCAAGGTGCTGGCGCAGGGCCGGGAGATCGACTTCCGCGTCTCCATCATGCCCAGCATCTTCGGCGAGGACGCGGTGCTGCGGATCCTCGACAAGCAGAGCCTGGCCGACCACGTGAAGGGGCTGTCCCTCGACGCGCTGGGCTTCGACGACGCCTCCGCCCTGACCCTGCGCCGCCTCGCGGCAGAGCCCTACGGGATGCTGCTGGTCACCGGGCCCACCGGCAGCGGCAAGACCACCACGCTGTACGCGTCGATCACCGAGATCAACCACGGCTTCGACAAGCTGATCACCATCGAGGACCCGGTCGAGTACCAGCTGCCCGGGGTGCTGCAGATCCCGGTCAACGAGAAGAAGGGCCTGACCTTCGCGCGCGGCCTGCGCTCGATCCTGCGGCACGATCCGGACAAGATCATGGTGGGCGAGATCCGCGATCCGGAGACCGCCCAGATCGCGGTGCAGGCGGCGCTCACCGGCCACCTCGTGTTCACCACCGTCCACGCCAACAACGTGTTCGACGTGATCGGCCGCTTCATGCACATGGGCGTCGACCCGTACAGCTTCGTGTCGGCGCTCAACGGCATCGCCGCGCAGCGGCTGGTGCGCATCAACTGCTCGCATTGCGCCCACGACGTGGATGCCGATGAAGCGTTGCTCGCCGAATCGGGCCTGACGAGCGATCAGGTGCGCGGCTGGCGGCTGCGCGCCGGCCGGGGCTGCGGGCATTGCCGGGGCACCGGCTTCCGCGGGCGCCGGGCGATCGCCGAGATCCTGGTGCTCAACGACGAGATCCGCGAGCTGATCGTCACCCGCGAGCCGATCCGCAAGGTGAAGGAGGCCGCCCGCCGCACCGGGACCCGGTTCCTGCGCGAATCCGCGCTCGAGGTGGTCATGCGCGGCGATACCAGCCTGCAGGAAATCAACCGGGTGACGTTAGTGGGATAGCCCTCGCGACCTGCCTGCCCGCGGGGCGGGCGGGTCGAAACAGCATGAGCCCGCCGGTGCGCTTCCAGGCGGGCGGCGACCGGACCGCGTCGCCCGGTGCATGACCAGCCCAGGATCCAATAATCCGTGTTCCAGCAACTCCACGTTGTCCTGCGGCCTGCCGAAGTGCAGGTGCGTCGATCCGGCCTCCTGCGGGGGCGGGGCGGGGAGGTGCGCGCGTTTGCGGTGCCCCGCGGGCGAGGCGACGGGGGCGAGCCCTGGCGGGCCGTCGTGCAGCGCCTGGCCGAGGTGCTCGCGGAACAGGGGGGCGGGTCCGGCTCGCTGCACGTGGTGGTCTCGGACCACTTCGCACGCTATGCCATCGTGCCCTGGAGCCCGGATGTGGTGACGGATTCCGAGCGCGCGGCGCTGGCCCGGATCAGCCTGTCGGAAGTGTTCGGGGCCGCCGCGGACGGCTGGGTCGTCGCCCTGGACGAACCGCCTGCAGGCAGCCCCTGCCTCGCGTGCGGCATCGACCGGGCCATGTTCCAGGCGCTGAAGGACCTGGGCAGCGCCCTGCGGATGCGCCTGGCATCCGTGACCCCGGCGCTGGTGACCCGGATCAACCGGCATCGCCGCGCGCTGAGCGCACCCACGTTGTGCGTGGCCAGCGTGGAACCAGACCGGCTGACCCTCGCCTTCCGCCAGGGCGGTGCATGGCTGGCGGTGCGCAGCCGCCGCGTGGACGGGCAGGCGGTCGAGGGCCTGGCGGCCGCGCTCAGGCAGGAGGCGGCGGCTGGCGGGGTGACAGGCGGCGGTACGCTCTACCTGGTGGGCGAAGGCGTCGGCGCGCTCCCGGCGTTCACCCTGCCGGAATGGAACATCGAGCGCCTGGAGGAGGGCGTCGTCTCCCGCATCCGGGAGAACGCGCTCGTCCCGGTGCAGTCGAACTAGCGGCATGGCTCACGTCTCTCCCATCACCCTCGATTTCGTTCGTCCCAACGTCCGCGGCGCGCGGCTGGGCAGCATCCTGCTCGTGCTCGGGCTGGTCGTCGCCGTCGTGATCGCCGAGATGCATCGCGAGGCGGCCGCGGAAGTGGCCACGCGGCAGGAGCGCCTGGACGAGCTGCAGCGCATGCTGCGGCGCTCGATGCCCCAGATCGCGGGGAAGGAATCCGACAGCCCGGTCGTGCGCGAGCAGGTCAAGCGCGCCAACGCAGTGCTGGCGCAGATGAACGTGCCGTGGGGCGAGCTGTTCGCCGCGGTCGAGTCGGCCCAGAGTGACAGCGTGGCCGTGCTGTCGGTGCAGCCGGACCCGCGCGCCCAGGTCATCGCCCTGGGCGGCATGGCGCGCAACCTCGATGCGGTGCTGGCCTACATGACGCGGCTGGAGGCCACGCCCCGGCTGGTCGACGTGGTGCTCGCCAGCCACGAGGTGAAGGTGAAGGAGCCGGGCCAGCCGGTGGAGTTCGCCCTCACCGCGCACTGGGTGGCCGACCGATGAGTACCGCCGGCGCGTCGCGCAGACTCACCTGGACCCTGCAGCGCACGCTGCTCGGGATGCGCTGGCCGGGCCTGCTGGGGCTGGCGCTGCTCGTGCTGTCGGCGGCGGCCTACTTGGCCGCGGTGAGCCCGCAGTACGGCCGTGCCGTCGCGCTCGAGCGCGAGGCGGGCCGGCTGTCGTCGCAATTGAACGCGCGCGGCGGGACCGCTGCCCGGCCCACGCCGCGCAACCAGCTCTCCAGCTTCTTCGGCTTCTTCCCGGTGGTCGAGTCGCTCCCGGCGCTGCTCGGCAAGGTCCAGCGCGCCGCCAAGGACAATGGCCTGGAGCTCGAGAAGGGCGAGTACAAGCTCAGTCACGAGCGCGACTTTCCGCTCAGCCGCTACCAGATCACCCTGCCGGTGAAGGGAACGTATCCGCAGGTGCGCGCGTTCGTGAACGACGTGCTCGCGGGTGTGCCGGCCGCAGCGCTGGAGGAGCTGACGCTCAAGCGCGAGACGGCAGGTGATCCGCAGGTGGAGGCACGGGTGCGCTTCACGGTCTTTCTCGCTTCCCAGTGATGGCCGCCAACCCGAAGCTGCGCTTCGTCGTGCTCGCGGTCGCCCTGCTGGGGACGGCCGGGGCGGTGTATTGGGCCAGCCAGCTGCCGCAGGGGGACGCCGCTGCCGGCGCCCCGGCGCCCGCGGTCGAGCGTCCGCGGCCCGCGCGGCCGCTCACCGCCGCGGCCGGCAGCAGCGCCGAGGTGGGGCCGCCCGGCGATCTCGACCTGAACCGGCTCAAGCGCACGCCCGGATCGGAGGCGAGCACCGACGTGTTCAATCGCAAGAGCTTTGCGCCGGCGCCCCCGCCGCGTCCTGCCAAGCCGATCGCGCAGCCCGGGGCGGCCGTGACCGCGGCGCCCCCGCCGCCTCCGCCCCCGCCGCCCGTGCCGTTCTCCTACATGGGCAGGCTGGCCGAAGGCGGCAAGAATCTCGTGTTCCTCGCCATGGGCGACCGCAACCTGGTGGTCAAGGCGGGTGACATCATCGACAACACCTATCGGGTCGAGGAGATCGGCGCATCGGCCCTGGTGCTGACCTATCTCCCCCAGAATGTCAGGCAGTCAATGCCGATCGGAGCCTCTCAATGAATCCCGCCCCGACCTGCGCCCCGCACGCGCTTGCGCCGGCCTCCCGAGCTTGGCTCGTCGTCCTGATGGTGGTGCTCAGCGCATTGCTGGCGTCATGCGCCGGAGAGCGCGCGTACCAGCAGTCGCAGCAGGAGCTCATGACCGGCAACTCCGAGGAGTCGCTGCTCAAGCTCCAGGACGCCCTGAAGGCCAATCCGGACAACAAGCAGTACCGCGAGACCTTCGAGCAGCAGCGCGCCGCGCTGGTCAGTCGCTACATCGCCGAGGCCGATGTGTTGCGCGCCTCCCTGGCGTTCGATGCCGCCGCCGCGCGCTACGAGAAGGCGCTGAAGTGGGATCCGGAGAACAAGCGGGCGAAGGCGGCGCTGGCCGCCATCGAGGCGGCGAAGGGTGACGCCAAGTTGCTCGCGAACGCGCGCGAGGACGTCAAGGCAGGGCGGCTGGAGGAAGCGAGCCAGCTGCTGCGCAAGGTGCTGGCGCAGACCCCGAGCAACCGCGAGGCGCGCGACCTGCTGCAGCGGATCGAGGACGTCCGCTCCGAACAGCAGCCGGCGCCCGGTCCCACGCTGAAGGGGCAGTTCAGCCAACCCATCACGCTCGAGTTCCGCGACGCCGCGCTGAAGTCGGTGTTCGAGGTGATCTCGCGCTCCTCGGGCATCAACTTCGTCTTCGACCGCGACGTGCGCTCGGACACCAAGGTCAACATCTTCGTGCGCAACACCTCGCTCGACGACGTGGTCAGGCTGATCCTGCTGACCAACCAGCTCGAGCGCAAGATGCTCAACGACAACACGGTGCTCATCTATCCGAACACGCCGGCCAAGCAGAAGGAGTACAAGGAGCTGGTGGTGCGCAGCTTCTATCTCGCCAACGCCGACGTGAAGCAGGCGCTCAACCTCGTCAAGGGCATGGTGAAGACCCCTGACGTCTTCATCGACGAGAAGCTCAACCTGATGGTGGTCAAGGACACGCCGGACGCGGTGCGCCTGATCGGCAACCTGGTGCGGGCGATGGACCTGGCCGAGCCCGAGGTGATGCTCGAGGTCGAGGTGCTGGAGCTCGCCAGCAGCACGCTCGACACGCTGGGCGTGCGCTATCCGGATTCCATCCGTCTCGGGACGCCGACCACCGGCGCTGCCGGCGCGCTCACCGACACCTTCGTCATCGGCGACAGCAGCATGAAGGCCTTCGTCGCCAACCCCGCGATCGTCATCGACCTGCTGTCCCAGGACAGCGCGGTGCGCGTGCTGGCCAATCCGCGCATCCGGGTGAAGAACCGCGAGAAAGCCAAGGTCCACATCGGTGACAAGGTGCCCGTCATCACCACCACCTCCACCGCGAACGTGGGCGTGTCCTCGTCGGTGAGCTACCTCGACGTGGGCCTCAAGCTCGACGTCGAGCCCAACGTCTACCTGCGCGACGACGTCGCAATGAAAGTCTCGCTCGAGGTGAGCAACATCCGGCGCACCGTCGACATCCAGGGCACGCGGGCGTACGAGCTGGGCACCCGCAACACCGCCACGCTGCTGCAGGTGCACGACGGCGAGACGCAGATCCTCGCCGGCCTGATCAGCGACGAGGATCGCCGCAGCGCCCAGAAGGTGCCGGGGCTGGGCGACTTCCCGATTCTCGGGCAGCTCTTCCGCAGCAACACCGAGGACCGGCGCAAGACCGAGATCGTGCTGCTGATTACGCCGCGCATCGTGCGCCCCGTCATCTATCCGCAGTCCGCGGTGATGGACCTGCCGGTCGGCACGGATGCCGCCATCGGCAGTCCGCCAGTGCGCATCTCCGCCACCACGCCGGGACAGCTCTCGATCGCGCCGTCGGGCGCCGGAGGCGGGGCGGCGGCGCGCGGAGCGCCCGGTGTCCCGGGTGCGGGAGGCCCGAATGCCGGCGTGCCGCCGGGTGTCCCGGGCGTCCCGGGTGTGCCGGGGCAGAACAGCCAGCCGCAGCGCGAAGTGCCGGCCCCCGGAGAGGTCGCCGAGTCGGAAGCCGCGCCGGGCCAGGAGCCCGCGGCCGGCGGTCCCAGCAACCTGCTGATGGCCGCGCCGTTGAGTGCGCGCTCGGGCAGCGACATCGTGGTGTCGCTGTCGCTCGCGCCCGGCGGCGGTGCGGCGAAGGCCACGGCGGAACTGGCGTACGACCCGCTGCAGCTGGAGGCGGTGGGATCGCCGGTCTCCACGCCCGGGCGGGTGCCCATCCGCATCGACGGCTCCGCCGCAGTCCGCTTCCGCGTGCTGCTCGCCGGCGGCAGGGCACAGGTGCGAGTGGAAAACGTGGCCGGGCAGGATCGCAGCGGGGCGACGGTTCCGGTGTCGGCGCCGGGGCCTGTCGAGATCAGCGTGCAATAGCACGCCAGGCACTAGGCCCTAGGCGCCAGACGCCAGGCTTACCGCTGGTACTTCTCTACGGCGGAGGAGTTGGATGAGTGGGACCAGATTCCGCGATCTTCTCGTCTGGCAAAGGGCCAAGGCTTTGGCCGTGAAGGTGTACGAGTTGAGTGAGCAGGGCCGGCTGTCCAAGGATTTCGTCATGCGTGACCAGATGCGACGCTCGGCCATCAGCATCTGCAGCAACATCGCTGAGGGCAACGAACGCAACTCGGATCGGGACAACCTCAGGTTTCTCTACATTGCCAAGGGCTCGGCCGCAGAGTTGATCACCCAGCTGGAGATATCAGAAGCAGTCGGCCTTGTGACCCGTCAGGAGGCAGCATTGGTTGGTGATGCAGCAGAAGAGGTGGCGCGCATGCTCGGCGGGTTGATCAAGGCGAGGGAACAGTGACCCGCATTCGTTCTGGCGTCCGGCGCCCAGGGCCTGGAGCCTCTGTTTCCTGTGGCGTCTGGCGCCTAGAGCCCAGAGCCTGCGTGAAGCCGCCGACAGGCGGCTTCACGCTGATCGAACTGGTGATCACCGTCGCCATCCTCGGCATCCTCGCCCTCGGGCTGCTGCCCCTGACCCAACTTGCGGCACAGCGCGCGAAGGAGCAGGAGCTGCGCGCCGCGCTGCGCGACATCCGGACTGCGCTGGACGAGTACAACATCGCGTCCGACAAGGACAAGTGCAACGACCGCTGCGTCGAGCGCAAGGCGGACCAGAAGAGCGGATACCCCCCCAGCCTCGACGTGCTGGTCGAGGGCGTCAAGAACATCAAGTCGCCAGATGGGGCCAAGATCTACTTCCTGCGGCGCATCCCGCGCGATCCGTTCTCCGAGGATCCCGACGCACCGGCTGCGAAGACCTGGGGACTGCGCAGCTACGAGAGCCCTCCGGACGAGCCCAAGGAAGGCGAGGACGTCTTCGACGTCTACTCGCGCTCCAGGCAGGTGGGCTTGAACGGGGTGCCTTACAAGGACTGGTAGGTAGGCAGGCTCTAGGCTCCAGGCTCTAGACGCCAGGGTTGGAAGCGAACGACACATGCATATCCGAAGGTGGGGGGTTGGAAGTCCTGGCGTCTGGCGCCTAGCGCCTAGGGCCTGCGTGAAGCCACCTTCCGGTGGTTTCACGCTGATCGAGCTGCTCGTCGTCCTCGCGATCCTCGCGCTGCTCGTCTCGCTGGCCGCGCCGCGCTACTTCGCGCACATCGAGCGGGCCAAGGAAGCCACCCTCAGGCAGGATCTCAACGGCATGCGCGATGCCATCGACAAGTTCTACGGCGACAAGGGCCGCTATCCCGACTCGCTGGAAGAGCTCGTGACGGCGAAATACATCCGGAATATCCCGGTGGATCCGATAACGGAGAGCGCCAGCTCCTGGCGAGTGGTGCCCCCGCCTGCGGAGGCCAACGCCAAGGGCGAGGTGTATGACGTCAAGAGCGGTGCCGAAGGCGCGGGCGCGGACGGTGCCCCGTACGGCGACTGGTAGGCTCCGCGCGACCGCCGCGCCACCTGATGAGTCCAACAAGGAGAACGAGTTGATATCCCGGATCCGCCTGACCCTCGCCGCCCTGCTGGCGGTGGTCGCCTCGACAGCCGTCGCGGGCGAAGCCGAAGACCGGCTCACCAAGATCCTCGTGGAGCAGGTGCCCGGCCTCGAGATCGAGTCGCTGCGCCTGCTGCCCGGCACCAGCCTGTACGAAGTGGTCCACAACGGCCGCCGCATCTTCTACACCGACGCCAGCGGCGAGTGGGCGATGTTCGGCAGCCTGTTCGACCTGAAGACCAAGGTCAACCTCACCGAGCAGCGCCAGCTCGAGCTGAACGTGGTGGACTTCTCCAGCCTCCCTCTGGACAAGGCGATCACGAAGGTGAAGGGCAGTGGTGCGCGCAAGCTTGCCATCTTCACCGATCCCGACTGCCCTTACTGCAAGCGGCTGGAGGGGGATCTGGCGAAGGTGAACGACGTCACCCTCTACATCTTCCTCCTCCCGCTGCAGCAGCTGCACCCCGACGCACCGCGCAAGGCGCGGGCAGTGTGGTGCGCACCGGAGCCGGCGAAGGCATGGGACGCGCTGATGACCGGAGGCGACGAGCCGCCGCCGGCGCCGGGTGACTGCAAGGACCCGATCGCGGAGATCGCGAAGCTGGCCGAGGACTACGGCATCAACGGCACGCCCGCGCTGATCTTCGAGAGCGGGAAGCTGGTGCCGGGCGCGATTGGCGCGAAGGACATCGAAGAGATGCTCAACGCCAAGGCCAAGCGGTGATGGCGGCGCCACCGCTGCGCGCGGCCCGACCGCGCGTGCGGTGGTTGATCGCGCGCTGCCGGCCGCTCGCTCAGGCGGCCACTCGCTGTTTCCGGTCCGGTGCGGGACGGGTGCTGCAACGGCACCCCTGAGCTGGCTGCAGTCCTGACGAAGAGCGCGGCTTCGCTCCGTCACCGGGCTGTCGTCCGGCCGTCGGCCCCATCGCTGTTCTTCGCCAGACCGAGCCGGTCGGCACGATGAAGTAGTCCGAACGGACCATCGCGCCGACGCGTCCCATCACGCCAGCGCAATCTGCGCGGGGCGCCGACATGCAGCGTAAATCGAACCGACACATTAGTTGGTCATCATGCGCCTTTCCCGGTGAGGTCCGCCGTATGCGGCCGCCATCGGATCCAGACCAGGCAAACGCCGCAAGGGAAGGGGCGGGCAGCACAGCGCCATGCGATGACAGAAGATGGACTCCTCATCAGGAGCCGGGCAGACCTCGACCTGCTGTTGCTCAACCTGGAAGCGGCAGTCAAGGTCGGCAAGCGCTCGGACTTCTTCTCGTGGGTGCAGGGGGTCTTCCAGGGCATCATCGGCCACGAGATCCTGCTCTGCCTGGTCGTGGAGTCGAACGCGCAGGACTACCGTGCAGCGTGGATGTCGAGCGCGCCGGTTGCGGAGGATCGCCTAGCCCAGCTGTGTGATCGCCGCGGAGGTCTGGCGCACCGGCTGATGGGGATGTGGGAGCAGATGGGCCGCCGGCCTCTGCTCCTGCCGCCGCATGGCCGCAATGCGCCGGGCGAGGTCGGCGTGCTCGCCGAGCTCGAGCGGCTGGGCCTGGACAACTTGCTGGCGCACGGTGTGCCGGATGTCAACGGCCATGCAGCGGGGTTCTACTCCTTTTCCAAGCTGCGGCAGCCCGTGACCGAGCGCGAGCTGGTCGGGCTCGACATCATGGTTGCGCAGGTGCATGCAGCCTGGGTACGGGTGTGCTGTGCGGAGCGGTACGGCCGGGCCGCAACTTCGCCGTCTCCCCGCGAGATCCTCACCGGCCGCGAGATCGAGATCCTGCAATGGGTGGAGCAGGGGAAGAGCAACAATGAGATCGCCCAGATCCTGCAGATCAGCCACCTGACCGTGAAGAACCATGTCCAGAAGATCCTGCGCAAGCTCGACGTGCAGAACCGCGCGCAGGCGGTGGCCAAGGGCATCAATCTCAACCTGACGAGCGGGCGTTAGCAGGCTGCCGATGCATCGAATGTGCTCATCCTCCTTCGGGCGGGCCCGGTCTGCGGTCAAAAGGGTTGCGACGGGGCTGCTGTACCGCGCCCCGGTCCTGCTGGCACTCGCCTGGTCTGCGCTCGGTGCATCGGCAGAGCAACCGCCCAACGGCTCCGGCTTCGACGTGCTCGAGTTCCAGATCGAAGGCAACACGCTGCTGCAGCCTGCTGCGGTCGAGTCCGCCGTGTACCCCTTCCTCGGCCCGGACAAGGGGATCGAAGATGTCGAGCGCGCCCGCACCGCGCTCGAGCAGGCCTACCGGAAGGCCGGCCACGCGGCGGTGCTCGTGTCCATTCCCGAGCAGCAGGTGAGCGATGGCGTGGTCCGCCTGACGGTCGTCGAGTCGACCATCGGCAGGACGCGCGTGCAGGGCGCGCGCTACTACTCGCAAGGGCAACTCATCGCCAACGCGCGCGCGCTGCAGGAGGGCGAAGTCCTCAACCTGCCCGACGTGCAGAAGGATCTGGGGCAGATGAACCAGAGCGCGGACCGGCGCGTGGTGCCCGTGCTGCGCCCCGGTCCGAGCTTCGGTACCACGGATGTCGACCTCAAGGTGGATGACCGGCTGCCCCTGCACGGCAGCGTCGAGCTGAACAACTACTACAGCCCCAACACCACCGAGCTGCGCCTGGTGGGCAGCGCGCGGTACGACAACCTCTGGCAGCTGGGCCATTCCATCGGCCTGCAGTACCAGACCAGCCCGCAGGACACCAGCCAGGTGAAGGTGTTCGGCGCGTCCTATGTCGCACCGCTGCCGGACGACTCCTCGGCCGGGCTCTACTACATCCGCTCGCGCAGCAGCGTCGCGGCGGTCGGGGACATCGACGTGCTGGGCAACGGCGACATCTACGGTGCGCGCTGGAACAAGCCGTTGCCCCCGGTGGGCAGCTACGGGCAGCTGATCACGCTCGGCGTCGACTACAAGTCCTTCCAGGACCTGGTGGTCCAGCCCGGGTTGCCCGCCGTGCAGACACCCATCCAGTACGCTCCATTCGTGATCAACTATACCGGTTCGATCGGGAGGGAGTCCTCCTCGACGCTGTTCACGACCGGGGTGACATTCTCGGTGCGCGGCATCTCCGGGGCGGATGAGGATTTCGCGCAGAAGCGCTTCAACGCCAACTCCAACTTCTTCATCTTCAAGTGGGACGTGCAGCACACCAGCTCGCTGCCCGCGGGCTGGAGCTTCCATGGAGAACTCGACGGGCAGATCGCCGATCAGCCGCTCGTCAGTACCGAAGAGTACGCCGCCGGCGGCGGTGACAGCGTGCGCGGCTACCTGCAGGCGGAGGCCCTGGGGGACGACGCGCTGCACGGCAAGCTGGAACTGCGCGCACCGTCGCTCGGTCCGGCGATCTCGTCACAGCTGCAGGACCTGACGCCCTACCTGTTCGTGGATGGTGCGACGCTCACCATCCACGACGCCCTGCCCGGCGAGACCACTCGCACCACCCTGCTCAGTGCCGGCATCGGGCTGCGTGCGAGGATCTTTGACGGGCTCACGTTGCGCTCCGACCTCGGCTACGCGTTCCGGTCCACCCTGTACACCGACGAGGGCTCGGTGCGGCTGCAGTTCGTCGCGGCGTACGAGCGGTGAGCGCGGCTTCCTCCCGGAGCGGATGGCATGGATAGCGTGTTCGCTCAGATCGTCCAGGCCAGGGAGAGCGCCTACCGCTTTCTCAATGCCGGGCAGGTCGCACCGGCGCTGGCGCTGTTCAAGGAACTGGCGGCCGCGCTGGTCGACGATGCAGACGTCCACCTCGCGCTGGGAATCTGCCTGCTCCAGGTCGGCGAGCATGCGCCCGCCGAGTCCGCATTGCGCCGCGCGCTCGCCATCGACCCGCGGGAGGCACGGATCCGCCTGGCGCTGGGCCGCGCGCTGAAGGAGCAGGGCCGCTTCGAGGAGGCCATCGAGCAGTATCGCCAGGCCGGTGCACTGGGCCTGAGCACGCCCGATCTCGCGGTCAGCCTCGGCATCGCGTTGCGCCATGCCGGCCATCTGGACGAGGCTGCCGCCTTGCTGCGTCAGGCGTCCGAGGTCCCGCAATATCGCGCGATGGCGCTGACCAACCTGGGCGCGGTTGAGGTGCAGCAGTCGCAGCCGGACGCAGCGGTGCGAACCCTGCGCGAGGCGATTGCGCTGCAGCCCGGACTCGCGGAGGCGCACAACAATCTGGGCAAGGCCTTTGTCGCCAGCGGGGCCGTCGAGGACGGCGAGGCCAGCTTCGCGCAGGCGCTGCGCCTGCGCCCTGCGTTCGCCGAGGCGATGTTCAACCTCGGCAACGTCATGTTCAGCCGCGGCCGGGTGGAACAGGCAGCCGACCTGTTCTCGGCGGCCTATGCGGCCGACCCCGGCCAGGCCGACGCCTGCGTCGCCCTGGCGCAAGTCCTGTTCGAGGTGGGTGCGCTGTCTCCCGCCCTGGAGCGGCTGGATCTGCTCGTGTCCCGCAACGTCGACCGCGCGGACGTGCACCTGTGGCGCGGCCTGGTGCTGCGGGAAGGCGGTCGGTTCGACGAGGCGGTCGACGCGTTCAGGAAAGTGGTCGAGGCACATCCCGGGTACACGCCCGGGCTGGGTCTGATGGCGTCCACGCTCTGGCTGCGTGGCGACAACGCCGAGTCCTCGCGCTGGGCCGATCGTGCGCTCGCGCTGGAGCCCGGCAACAGCCTCGTGCTGAACCTGAAGGGAAACCTCGCCATCCAGGGCGGCAAGGCCGCGTCGGCGTCGGACTGGTATCGCAAGGCCATCGAAGCGGACGAGACCAACGCCGACGCGCACAGCAACCTGCTGTTCAGCATGAACTACGCGGAGCAGTTCAGCCTGCCCCAGTTGGTGGCTGCGCACTGTGAATGGGGCAGGCAACGGCACCCTGCCGCCGGCGGCAGTCCGGCCCGGCGGACACGGGGGGAGGGCCGGTGCCGGGTCGGCTTCGTGTCGCCGGACTTCAACCTGCACTCCGTCGCGCACTTCGTGGAGCCGCTGCTGGCGCATCTCGACCGCCAGCAGTTCGAGGTGTTCTGCTACGCGAACAGCCGGCGCACCGATTCCATGACGGCGCGCCTGGCGCAATATCCGTCCGAGTGGCGCCAGATCGTCATGCTCGACGATCGCGCAGCGGCGCAGATGGTCCAGGCCGACGGCATCGACGTGCTGATCGACCTGGCCGGGCATACCTCCGGCGCGCGCCTGGGCCTCTTCGCGCGGCCGGCGGCGGCGGTGCAGGCGACCTATCTCGGCTATCCGACCCTCACCGGCCTGCCCGGCATCGCGTTCCGGATCACCGACGCCGTGGTCGATCCGGTTGCCGAAGTGCTCGACGGCGAAGCGCCGATCCGCCTGCCGCACAGCTATTTCTGCTACCGCCCGCCGCATGACGCCCCGCCTGTCGCCCGGCCGCCGGCGGGCGCGGTCACGTTCGGCTCGTTCAACAACTTCACCAAGATCTCCGACGCAACCGTCGCGCTGTGGTGCCGCGCGCTGCACCACGTGCCCGGGTCGCGCCTGCTGCTCAAGAACAAGGCGTTCACCGATCCGGGGCTGCGGGCCGGGGCGGTGGCGCGGTTCGTGGCAGCGGGCGTGGAGCCCGGGCGTCTCGACTTCCGTGCATGGAGCCCGGACATCAAGGACCACCTGTCGCAGTACGACGAGGTGTCGATCGCACTGGACAGCATCCCGTACAACGGCGCCACCACGACCTGCGAGGCGCTCTGGATGGGGGTTCCCGTCGTGACGTTGCACGGGAGCACACATGCCGGCCGGATGGGTGCGAGCATCCTGCGCGCTGCCGGCCAGCCCGGACTGGTGGCCGCGGACGAGGACGAGTTCGCTGCCCTCTGCGCACGTCTGGCAGCGGACGCGGACGGTCTGATGCGCTTCCGAAGGACCGCCCGCGAGGCCATGCGCGCCTCGCCGCTGATGGACGAGGGCCGCTTCGCCCGCGACTTCGAGGATTGCCTGCGTGCGATGGAAGCGCGGGTCCCATGACCCGATCGCACGCGGCGCTCCCATCCGGCGGCGGCCGGAGGGTTACGCGCTGCTGCTGATGCTGCTGGCGGTCTTCCTGATCGGGCTGGCCCTGGCCGCGGTTGCGGAGATCTGGCGGACCACTGCCGTGCGCTCGAAGGAAGAGCAGCTGCTCTTCGCGGGCAACGAGTTCCGGCGCGCGATCGCCCAGTACTACGCGCGCAACACCAAGCCGAACGAGCGCTATCCCAGGGCGCTCGAGGATCTGCTGGCCGACCCCAACCAGCCCGTCCTCACGCGCTACCTGAGGCGCATCTATCCCGACCCGTTCACCGGGAAGGCGGACTGGGGACTGGTCCAGACCCCGGACGGCCGCATCATGGGGGTATACAGCCTGGCGGCCGGCGTGCCGGTCAAGGCTGCCAACTTCCCGCCGGACTACAGCCAGTTTGCCGACACGCAGAGCTATGCGGACTGGAAGTTCGTGTACCTCGAACAGGCCGGGGGTGTGGCCCAGGCAGGTGTCACAGGTCAGCCGGCCCCCGGCGATTCCGCCGTCTCTCCGACTGCGCCCGGGCTGGCGCAGCCGTCCGCACCCGGCGCGTCCCCGGCCCAGCCGCCGGGCGACCCGCGCCGCATGGACTGCAGCAAGATCGCCGCGCTCGACGCGGAGACCTGCCGCGGCCAGCAGCTCAAATGGGGCAACGCCGAGGAGTGCCTCGACTCGGCGCGCGCCCGCGCCAACGCCTGTGCGTCGGGCCTGCCGCTGCCCTGGCTGTCCCTGCGCTACAACTGACGCGTCGAGCCGGCATGTCACCGGCCTAGCGCACTAAGACTATGCGCCAGCACGCATTCGCTTGATCTCCTGTAACGCCGGCAGCATAGATTTCTCTCCGGGCCCCGGCGGCGACCTCTGCCGGGTCAGAAATCCAGCCCCTTCCGACATCAGCTCCTTAGGAGATTGCGAATGAACTTCAAGTCAGCCGTAGCAGGCGCCTTCGTGGCGCTGACCATGGCGGCGCCCGTCCATGCGGCCTACCAGAACGCCAGCGGTGCCGACGGCTCCCTGCTGCTGTTCAGCGCCTGGGACGGCAGCAAGTCCTACACCCTCGGGTTGGGCTCGTTCTTCAGTGACTTCAGCAGCATCGCCGGGGCCCAGGGCCAGACCATCGACCTGTCCCTCGACAGCACGTTTGCCAGCCTGTTCGGCGCCTCCGTGCCGGCGAACCTGTCCTGGAACGTCATCGCGGCGAACAGCAACACCAACACGATCGAGTTCACCAGTCCTCTTCCGAACCGCAACTCCCCCAACACCGTGGCCGGGTCGGCGCCTTCGGTGGTGGCCTCCAACCTGAACAGCTTCGTGGCACTGATCAACAACGCCTGCGGGCCCAGCCTGGGCGCAGCCACCGGCTCGTGCGGCAGCGCGGCCACCACCGACCTCTACAACATCAACAACACCAACCCCGGTGGCGCGGGTCTGTTCTGGGGCAGCAACCTCCCGGTCACCAACAGCTACATCACCGGTGCCGGCACGCAGAACTTCTTCCTCGCGGTCCCCGGCAGCGGTCGCAACCCCGCGGGGGTGACGATCCTCGGCAACGGCGCGCCCTATGTCTGGTCGCTGAGCAGCGAGGGGCAGCTGAGCTGGAATGCCGCTCCGGTGCCCGAGCCCTCCACCTACGCCCTGCTCGCAGCGGGCCTGCTCATGATCGGGGCGATCGTGCGTCGCCGCGTGAGCTGACGGGCAGCCGGACCCGGCATCCAACGAAAACACAGGAGTCCTGAATGAAGCTGAAGCAGATTTCCCTCGCGGTCTCGGCCGCGTTCTCGGTGGTCGGCGCCGGCCAGGCGCTCGCGCTGCCGCTGAGCAGCTACGACAGCAACACCATCAACGTGTTCACCGCCGGCGCGACCGCGCAGGACAACACCATCCGCGCCTACATGCGCTATGTGTGCGCGGCGGGCACGCTGGACGAGTACCGCGGCCCGAGCGTCTCGCAGACCCAGCCCGCCGGCGGCAACATCTACAACGGCAGCCCCTCCAACGTCAACCAGACGATGTACTTCTGTACCCTGGACGGCACCCGGCTCCCCGCCGCGTTCGGCGCCCTGTCGGGCAGGAAAGTGCTGCTGCGCAAGTCCTCGGGTGACTCGGGCGAGGGCGTGGCGGTGTCCAGCGGCGCGCTGGTCATCAACTGGATGGCGAGCCCCAGCATCAACGGCACCAACGTCGGCACGAACTACAGCTGCACGACCCTGAATGCGACCACCGCCGCGTCGGGCAACCTGCGGGCGATCAACCAGTTCAACTGCAGCACCACGCCGACCACCAACAACGTCGGCACCGCCGGTGTGGCCGGCTTCGCCGACGTCGAGCCGGGCCTGCTCAACGCCATCCTGACCCCGAGTGCCTCGTCCGCCACCATCGGTGCCATGACGAAGAATGCCATCGCGGCGCAGACGTGGGGCATTGCCGTGAGCAGGAACCTGCGCAACGCGCTGCAGAAGGTGCAGGGCCTCACCGTCGGCGATGACACGGAGGCGGGCATGCCGTCCCTGCCGAAGAACGTCATCACCGGGATCTTCCTCGGCCAGCTCACCACCTGGGATCTCCTGACCGACGGCGCCAACAATGCGCTCAGCTCGGCCGCGGTCCTGGGCACGCTGCCCGCACCGGCGAACAGCGACGTGTGGCTCGTCCGCCGTCCGGACAGCTCGGGTACGCAGACCTCCATAAAGGCGACGTTCCTGAATAACCCGTGCTCCACCGGCTCGAACATGGTCACCGGCTTCGCGGACGCCTGCGGCACCGCCCACACCTCGCCGCACGTGAACGTGCAGCAGGGCACCGGCGGCCTGCTGTCCTGCCTGGGCACGCTGAACAACACCGGCAAGTGGGGCATCGGCTTCGCGAGCACGGCCAACCGTCCGGTGGAGAACTTCGGCGCGACCAACGCGACCGATGCCGGCTGGCGCTGGATCAAGGTCGACGGACGCGCTGCCACCATCTACAACGCGGCGATCGGCAAGTACGACTTCCAGACCGAGGGCACGTTGTCCTGGGGCGGCGGGGCCGTGCCCTCCGGCAGCTCGCTGCAGTTCCTGCAGATGGCGTCGGCGCAGATGTCGGATCCGAACGTGCTGGGTGCGGTGAACAGCGGCGCGGCGAACCAGAACTACTCCGCCGTACCGTTCCAGATGGGTGCACTCTGCACGGCGAGCAACATCGACTGCTTCCCGACCTATCCGATCACCGTCGCGGGCACGACCGCCAACCCGGTGGCCACCGTCACGCGCTCGTACCTGGTGCCCAACAGCTGCCAGCCGCTGACGATCTTCGGCCTCAACATCCCGGTCAACCAGCAGTAGTCCACGACCATCGCAGGCGCGGCCGCATGGCCGTGGCCTGCGCGCAAGGCACTCGATCGGCGGGGACGCGAGTCTTCGCCGATTCTTTTGGGCTATGCCGTGGCCCCGGTTCGTACTTCGGACCGAAACAATACCTATGCATCATGGACGCCATCGCGGACGCTGGGTGCGAGACGCTGCCCCGTGCGCATCATGCGCTCGCCATGCCACTGGACGGTCATGAATCGTAGTCCGAACAGCCTACGGGCGGCAAAGCCCAAGCCCACCATCCTCGCCGTGGCGACCGCCCTGGCCTTCGCCGAGTTCGCTCTCGCGGCGCAGCCGGGCGTGGTGCTTCCACCCGGGGTGCTGCCTTCGTTGAAGGGCATCACCTACGGCAGCGGCGCGGCGCGGGGCGCGGACATCACCGTCACACCGAAGACCTTCACGCCGGAGTTCCTCAAGAGCCGCGGTGTGTCCCCCGGTCGCACCAATGGCCTGCTGATCGACCAGCAGGCCAACCAGAAAGCGATCCTGGAGTGGAACAGCTTCAACATCGGGTCCGGCAGCACGGTCTACTTCAAGCAGCAGAACCAGGGCTCGGTCGCGTTGAACTACATCCGCGACGCCGACCCGAGCATCATCCAGGGCGCCTTGATCGCGGACGGCCAGGTCTACCTCATCAACCAGAACGGAGTGCTGTTCGACCGGGGCGCGCAGATCAACCTGCACACGCTCGTGGCCTCGACCCTGAACATGTCGCAGGACGCCTTCCTCAATGGCGTCAAGTTCAACACCGATGCGGCGGCGAAGCTCTTCGAGGGGGTGAGCGGAGACAGCCGGATCGACATCGGCCTCTACGGCCCGGACGGCGCGCCGGCGCCGGTGATCCAGACGGCCTCCGGCGGTGCCATCGTCATGCTGGCGCCGAACGTCACCAACAACGGCATCCTGAAAGCGCCCGACGGGCAGGTGATCCTCGCCGCTGGAAGCAAGGCCCTGCTGTTCCAGCCGGCGGACCAGAACAGCGCGCAGATGCGCGGCTTCTTCGTCGAAGTGACGGCGGACAGGCAGCCCGTCAACGTCAGCAGCCTGGTCTCCAATCTCGGCGAGATCTCGGCCGATCGCGGCAACGTCACCCTGGCCGCGCTCGCGATCAACCAGTCCGGGCACATCTCCGCCAAGCAGGCGGTCAACCGCAATGGCTCGGTCTGGCTCATCGGCCGGGACAAGACGACGCTGTCCGCCAACAGTGTCATCGAGACCCCGCTGGATACCACGGACAGGACCACGCTGGCCAACGACCAGGCCTACTCGACCTATCGCCCGTCGGTCATCGTCGAAGGCAACACCATCGTCGACAACGGCACGATCCGCTCGCCCGCCGGGAACATCTCGCTCTCCACCTTCTCTGCGGCCAGCGCGGACCCCGTCCACAACTCCGCCGTGGTCGCGACCGGCGGCGAATCCGGCGGACCCGCCCGCATCTTCCTGGGCGCCGATGCGGTGATCGATGCCTCGGGTGTCTGGGCGCAGCTCCCGCAGTCCAAGGCGACGGTCTCGTTCAAGGTCACCACCAACGACCTGAAGGACACCCCGCTCCAGAAGGGCGGAATCCTGCTCGGGAAGACGGTCACTGTCGACATCGAGCAGGGCAGCTCGCTGTTCGACGTCAGCGGCTACGTCGACTCGATCCCCAGGACGGTAGCGGAGAAGTCCACCGTGGGGGGCGACGTGTCGCTGCTGTCCACCGGCGACGTGATCGTCAGCAAGGGGTCACTGATCGACGTGTCCGGTGGAGGCTATCGGTACGACCAGGGCCCGCTGCGCACGACCCAGCTGCTGGCGAACGGCAAGCTCTATGACATCACCACGGCGCCCGCGAACCTGACCTACAGCGCGGTCCTGACCGGGACCGACTACACCGTCACCGACCCCAAGTGGGGCGTCACGCAGACCTTCTCCAGCGTGCTCGGGACGCTGCTCGCCGGAGCGCCGGCGCGCACCGTCGGCAAGGCGGCCGGCGGCGTGACCATCGACGGCACTTCGGTCGTTCTCAACGGGACGCTGAAGGGCGGCACCACCGCCGGCGTGCAGCAGCTGGTGGCCGGCAAGCTGCCCGCGGGCGGTCATCTCACCGTCGGGGTCGCGGACAACACGCGCGCCTTCCCCTACCTGCTCGACAGTGCCCGGATCGTGGACCAGGTCCGCATGCTCGATGCGGACTTCGAGGCGGACAGCACGCTGGATGCTGCGTTCCTCGGCACCGTGGAGCTGGACGCCAGGCTGGTCGCGCCCGGCGCGGTCCAGGGCGATACGCTGGTCACGTCCGGGTTCTCCGCCCTGTCCGTCGGTGTGAATGGAGCACTCTCAGTCCCTGCTGGCGTGGAGGTCCGGACGCCCACCGGCGGCAGCCTGTCCTTCGTCGCCAACAGCTTCGACGTGGCGGGCTCGCTCCATGCGCCGTCGGGATCGATCTCCCTGAGCGCGATCACCGGCCGGTCGACCATCGATGTCCGGCGCGGCGCGGTGATCAGTGTCGCGGGCGGCTGGGTGAACGACGCGCTGGCAGGCGCCAGCGCCTACAGCATCGCCCCGCACGTGGCGACCGGCGGAGCCATCCTGCTCAAGAGCGACTATGGCGTGACCCTGGCCGAGGGTTCGCTGCTGGATGCGTCCGGTGGCGCGGTCGTGGGGACCAACCGCAAGATCTCGGCGGGCAACGCCGGCAGCATCACGATCCAGGCGGGATCCGGGACCGGCGCACTGTTCGACGGCCAGCTCGCCCTCGACGGCGAGCTGCGCGGCTTCTCCGGCAGCAAGGGCGGAACGCTCGACCTGACCGCGCCCTACATCCGGATCGGCGGGGACCCGAACGCGGCCGGCAACGTGACACGGCTTGCTCCGGAACTGTTCCAGGAGGGCGGGTTCGCGCGCCATGCGCTCACCGGATACCTCGGGGTGAGCGTCGAGAGCAGCCTCTCGCCGCAGACCTCGTCCTATGTCTTCGACGCCATCCGCGCGCAGACCCTGGCCACCGGGGCCGACCCGCGCCAGGCGGCCACGGTCCAGCTGCTGCCCGACCATCTGCGGGCCCCGGCCAGCCTGGTCCTGAGCTCGAAGACGGCGCAGCCCACGGTCGCGGGCGATGCCGGGGTCTTCATTGCTCCGGGAGCGGTGATTCGCGGCGATCCGGGCGCCAGCGTGGCGCTGTCCTCCAGCACGGCGATCGAGATCGCGGGCCGGATCGTCGTGCCCGGCGGCACGGTGAGCGCGACCCTGGCGGGTGAGCTCGACGGGGCGATTCATGTCGCAGGCACCGGGGTGATCTCCGTGCCGGGCGGGTTCGTCGAGCAGCCGAACAACCTCAACCTGAAGCTCGGAAAGGTGATCGACGCGGGAACGATCGCGCTGACGAGCAGCGGGGACATCGTGCTGGATCCAGGCAGCACTCTCGATGTCCACGGCGTGGCCACTGCGATCGATGTACCGGTCACCGCAAACGGGCTCGTCACGACATATTCCCGCCAGCTCGTGGGTGGAGACGCCGGATCGATCGCCATGAGCGTCGGCGGCTCGGCCACCGTGGCGGGCGCGCTGTCGGGGGCGCCGGGCCGAACCGGGGCCGCGGGCGGCACTTTCGCCCTCACCCTGAACCGCGGTGTTACCGCTGCCGATCGGCCGCGCCGCCTGCTCCTGAGCAACGATGGCGCTGCACAGGCTTCCGATGGCTTCCTCGACACGCAGCTCTCCGCCGCCCGGCTGTCCGCGGGCGGCTTCGATGCCCTTCGCGTCGCCACCATCGACGTCGTCGAGCTGGCGGGCGACCTGGACCTGGACCTCACGCGGGCAATCGAACTGAGCACGCCGGATCTGCGCGTGTCCGGCGGGGTCGAGCTCGCCGCGGGCACCGTGCGGATCTCCGGCAATTCGGTCGATCCGGCCAACGCGCTGCAGCCGTTGCCGGTGGCAACCCGCAGCGGCGATGGCCGGCTGGCCGTCTCCGCGAACCTGATCGATCTGGCCGGCACGGTGACGATCAACGGTGCCAGCGAGGTCACGCTCGACAGCGCGGGAGACATCCGGCTCACGGGACTGCTCGCACGCCTCTCGCCCGCCGCCACCGAAGATCAGAAGGCGGTTCCCGACAGCCTCGTGGGGTACCTCACCACGCCGGGCAACGTCACGCTGTCGGCGCAGCGCGTGTATCCCACCACGCTGAGCCAGTTCACCTTCAACGTCGCGAGCGTGGACGGCGGCGGTGCGATGTCGCGACTCCCCGGCGGCACCATCCGTGTCACCGGCAAGCCCGGCAACACCAGGGCGCCCCTCTCCGCCGGCGGTGCCGTCACGCTGGACGCAGACGTCGTCTCCCAGAGTGGAAACCTGTTCGCGCCGCTCGGCCGCATCGAGCTGCAGGGCACGACCAGCGTGGTGCTCGCGCCCGGCAGCCTCACGAGCACAGCAGCACCCAGCACGGTGGTCCCCTTCGGCGGCACCGTGGACCTGCAGACCTGGTACTACGCGGACATTCCGCTCAATGGGCTGCAGCGCTCCTCGGTGGCCATCGAGGCCCCGTCGGTGACGCTGCAGGCGGGCTCCGTGGTCGATGTATCCGGCGGCGGGGCCATCCAGGGCGCGGAATGGATTCCCGGCATCGGCGGGTCACGCGATGTCCTGGCCGACGCCAACGTCCATGCGATCCTGCCCCAGGCCGGACTGCAGTTCGCGCCGTTCGACTTCGACATCGCGCAGCGCGCCAGCACGGGCGGCGGCCATCCGGTCTACGACGCGGTCTACCTCGCCGGAGGTGGCGGGCTGGCCGCGGGATACTACGCACTGCTGCCGAGCTACTACGCCCTGCTGCCCGGGGCCTACAAGGTCCGGGTGCAGCCGACCACTGCGGCTGTCCCCGGGCAGACCAGCGTCGCGGCCGACGGGGCGACGGTGGTCGCCGGGCAGTTCGCCGTGGCGGGCACCGGCATTCGATCCGCATCCTGGACCGGCTTCGCGCTCGAACCCGGCTCGGTCGTCCAGCGGCAGGCCGAGTACAAGCTGGTGAACGCCTCGTTCCTGGCCGCGCAGGCGCTCGCCAGCGGGGGCGCTGCGCGCATGCCTGCAGACTCCGGCCGCATCTCCATTCTCGCCGGCAACTTCCTCGACTTCCTCGGCACCGTGCGCGGCAAGGCCGGCGCCGGGGGCGCCGGCGCAGAACTGGACCTGTCCGCGCCGAAGATCGCGATCGTCATGCAACGCGGCGACAGCGGCGTGCCGGCCGACTTCGTCGAGATTCCCGCCACGCAGTTCGCGGGAATCCAGGCCAGTGTACTGATCGGCGGCACCCGCACCGACCTCGGCGACGGCACCGGCATCACGCCGGGGACCAGCGAGATCCGGGTGCGCAGCGGCACGCAGTTATCCGCGTCGGATCTGATGCTGGCCGCCACCGGAGACCTCCGGATCGAGTCGGGCAGCACGTTGAGTGGCAGCGGCGCGACGGGGGCGACCTCCAGCGAGGTCATCCACATCCTCGGCGCGAACGGCGATGGCGCGTTCGTGCGTGCGTCGGCAACCGGATCCGCACGGCTGGTCCGTGACGGCGCCACGGCGCGCACCAGCGGCCAGCTGGTGGTCGAGGAGGGCGCGCAGATCAACGCCGCCCGCTCGATGATCCTGGATGCCACCGCAGGGACCTCGTTCGCGGGCGAGATCCGCCTCGCCGATGGCGCGGACCTCGCACTCGGCGCCCCGCGCGTCGTGTTCGGCTCCTCCACCTCGCCCGGCGCACTGACTCTCGGGTCCGGGGATCTCGAGCAGTTCGCGGCGCTGGGCTCGCTCTCACTAAAGAGCTACACCTCGATCGACGTCGAGGGGGCGTTGAGCCTGGGCAGCAATGCGCTGCGGGCCCTCACGCTCGACACGCCGGTCATCCAGGGCGTCCAGCTCGCCGCCGGAGACACGGCAGCGCTGACTGCCCGGTCGATCACCTTGCGCAACACGGGGACCGCCGTGGATACCGCCCCGGCCGGCACCGGCGCGCTTGTGCTGCACGCCGACACCCTCGTCCTCGACGCTGGCGACAAGCGGATCGACGGCTTCGACGCGCTGCGAGTGGAGGCGGGCAACGTCGTCCTGGCAGGGGCGGGCAGCCTGAACGTGGCCGGGGACATCGATGTGCAGACCGGCGCCGTGACTGCGCAACGTGGCGCGAGCCAGCAGGTCAGTGCATTCGCCGACGGACGCTATCGGGCCCTCGCGCTCGCGGGCACGCCGTCGCAACCTGCCGCGAGCGCCGGTGGCGGAGCGCTGGTGCTCGCCGCGAACCAGATCACGCTCTCGACCCTGATCGACCTGCCGTCGGGAAGCCTGCAGCTGAATGCGCTGGGAGCCGATGGAGCGGTCAGCCTGCTGTCCGGTGCCCAGGTCCGGATGAGCGGCTACTCGTCCAGCTTCGCGAAGGGCAGCGCAGCCGGCCCGGGCGGCAAGCTGTCCATCTCGAGCGGCGACGGCGGCGTTTCCATGCAGGCCGGCGCGCAGGTGGACCTGAGCGGCGCTGCCGCGGGCGGCGATGCCGGTGCCCTGCACCTCGTCACCTCGGGCGCGGTGATGCTCGATGGCACCCTGCGGGCCGACGCTACATCCGGCTATCGCAGCGGCCGGTTCAGTCTCGATGCTGCGCAGGTGGGCGAGCTCTCGGCGCTCGGCGCTGTCCTCGATGCAGGCGGCTTCAACGAGAGTGTCTCGATCAGGGCGCGGGGCGGGAACATCGACCTCGGCCCCGGCGGCGTCCTTCGTGCGCACAACGTCCGGCTCGCAGCCGACGCCGGCTCGGTGATCCTCGCGGGCTCCATCGATGCCTCGTCCGATGCCGGAGGCGGTCGCGTCCAGATCGATGCGATGCAGGACGTGCGGCTCCTGGCCGGCAGCACGGTCTCGGTGCGCGGGACCTCGCATCGCTCGCAGGCAGCCGACCGGTTCTCCGATGCCGGAGAGGTCTTCGTCGCCGCGAGCAGCGGCACCATCACCTTCGCGTCCGGTGCGCTCATCGACGCGTCTTCGGAAGCGGATGGCAAATCCGCCGGCGGACAGGTCTGGTTCAGCGCGCCGCGTACGCAGACCGGCGTGCTCGCCGATCTGCAGGGCGAGGTGAAGCTGGACGGCTACGCCCAGCGAGACGAATCCGGTGCAGTGGTCCGCTCGGGCAGGCGGGGCATGGTGATCGTCGAGGGCGCCAGGGCCTACGACAACGTTCCGGACGTGGGCGCAGCGATGGACCCGTCGGGGCTGATCTACTCGGAGTACGCGCAGTTCATGGCAGCCGCGCCGGGCATCCAGACCGGGATCTCGATGCAGGGCGTCACCGCGCAGGACCTGCAGGTGCGGGCCGGCATCGAGCTGCGCAACGCTGGTGACATGCAGCTGGCCACGCCTTTGGACCTCACCGACGGCGCGTGGATGCTCGGCGGCATGCCGGGGCGGCTCACGCTGCGCAGCGCGGGGACCTTGACGATCCAGAGCACGCTCGGGCTGCCGGGCGACGCACCGAGCAACGTGGCCGGCTGGGACATCCGACTGATCGGGGGCGCCGATCTCGGCGCCGCCTCGCCCCTGGTCGTGGCCCCGCTCGCCGCCTTGCAAGGCACCGGCGACGTGGTCATCGCGAACTCGGCGGGTGGAGTCGGGAAGGTCCGGACCACCACCGGATCCATCGACATCGCCGCGGGCCGCAACCTGGTTATCCAGGACCCGCCCGGTGCCGCACCCACGGCAGCCGGTGACGCGATCCTCACTGCATCGGCAGCATCGGTCTACACCACGGGCGTCACGTCGTCGCCGTCCACCAGCCAGGCGCCGTTCGCCGATGGCGGCGGCGACATCCGCGTCGAGGTGCAGGGCGACGTCGTCGGCGCGGCCCGGCAGGCGCAGTGGATCAACGACTGGCTGCGCCGGACGACGCAGGCGCGGCGCGGCCAGATCGCCGGAATCCCGGCCAGCTGGTGGGTGGAGCCCTCCGCATTCCGCCACAACATCGGCACCCTCGGCGGCGGTGACGTCGAGATCACCGCAGGCGGCAGCATCACCAACCTGTCCGTCATGCTGCCGACCAGTGGCAGGGGTTTCGTCGACACCGATGGGAAGGCAGCCGTCACCGTGACCGGCGGCGGCGACCTCACCATCGCCGCAGGGCGCGACATCGCAGGAGGACAGTACCTGCTCGGACGAGGCACGGGAACCATCAGCGCGGCACGCGACATCGGCACGGCGGCCGACGGCGTGGGCCTGTACCTGATGGGGGCCAGCTCTCACGCCGGAGCCGACGTGGCAGCCACGCTCGGTGACAACCCGGACGCCGGTCTCGCGGGCGCCGATCTGAATGTGGTGGCCGGGGGCGACCTCTTCGTCACCAACATCAGCAACCCGACCCTGCTCGCGCTCTCGAACACGACCGGCAGCGGCGCGGGCTTCCAGTCCTTCCGCTCGCTGTTCCTGACCTATGACGACAAGTCTTCGGCGTCGGTGCTGTCGGTCGCCGGGGACGTGGCGATGAACGGCTTCATCCCGGGCGTGCTGTCACGGCAGCGCAACCTCCCGGCCATCGGCACCACCGGTTCGGAGATCCTGCCGCCACAGGTCGAGCTGGTCGCATTGCAGGGAAGCGTGACCGGCCAGCAGACGACGCCGACCGCGAATCCGCTGCTGATCGCTTCCAGTCCGCGCAACGCTCTGAGGATCCTCGCGGCGCACGACATCGGCAACCTCTCGATCATCGCGACGGATGCGGATCCGGCATTCCAGTCCGCCTGGGACTGGAGCAAGCCGTTCGAGGTGATCAGCCAGTCGACGCTGGGAACGTCCAGCTTTCCGAGGGGCTCCCTGGTCCTGAACCGCCACGTCTCGCCCGGTCCGTCCGGCACCTATGACTTCCAGGTCGTCGCGGCGGACGGGAGCATCTCTGACTCGGTGTTCAGCTTCCCGCGGCAGGCGATCGTCGCGGCGGGGCAGGATCTGCGCGACGTGCGGCTCGATCTCCAGAACCTCTCCGCCACCGACGTGACGCAGGTGCGCGCAGGACGCGACATCAAGTACGTGCCCCAGTTCCTCTCGGGTGCTCAGGACGTCAACTACGCCGGCGGCTACATCAGGCAGGGCGGCCCCGGGCGGCTGCTCGTGCAGGCCGGCCGCAACGTCGACCTGGGCACCAGCGAAGGCATTACCGCGGGAGGCGACAGCTACAACTTCAGCCTGCCTTCACCGAAGAGTGCGCACGTCACGCTGGTTGCGGGCTACAGCGGGGACGTGCAGTTCCCGAAGGTCGATGCGTTGTTCGCCGACCTCGAGAGCGCCGGGCTCGAGCAGGACGCCGCACTGGGCGAGCAGGCGGTGGCGCGGACCTTCGATCCGTCCGGCGTGTCCACCGGCGATCTCACCATGTACTTCTCCGCCATTCGCACCCAGGGCGACAGCGGCATCGACATCCTGCTGCCGGGCGGCAACGCCAACGCCGGCCTGCCGGTGGCCGGCTCGGGCGCGAGCACGAGCATCGGCATCTACACGACGCTGGGCGGAGAGATCCGCACCTACACGAGGGGCGACTTCAACGTCAACCAGTCGAAGGTGCTCACCATGCAGGGCGGCGACATCCTGATGTACAGCCTGGAGGGCAACATCGACGCGGGCCGCGGCGCGCGCGATTCCAGGTCCACACAGCCGCCACGTCGGGTAGCGATCCTCGATGCGCAGGGCAACGACACCGGGCTGCGCACCTTCATTCCGCCGGTCGACGCCGCGGGCAGCGGGATCAGGACATTGACTTCGGACCCGGATGGTCCCGGTCCGCTGCAGGCACCCAAGCCCGGTGACGTGTATCTGTTCGCACCGCGCGGATACATCGATGCGGGCGAAGCGGGCATCGCCTCCGCCGGCAACGTCGTCGTCGCGGCGCTGCAGATCCTCAATACCAGCAACATCTCCGCGCAGGGATCGACGGCCGGCGTGCCGGTTGTGTCCACCGGCGTGTCGGCTTCCGTCGCTGCCGCGTCGAGCTCTGCTGCCAGCACCACGCGCGCTTCCGACCAGTCACTCCAGTCCGAGCCGCCGGCGCCCGCGCAGAAGCCCTTCATCCCGTCCTTCATCACCGTCGAGGTGCTCGGCCTGGGCGAGGACGCCGAACGCAGCGAAAGGAGCGAAAAGGACCCTGCCAGGTAACGCTCATGTAACACGTGAAACCTAGCATTCGTTCCTCCCATGCATTCGGGATCCCATGCTGCTTCGCTACCGTTCGCTCCTCACGCTCCTGCCGCTGCTGGCGGTCCTCGCTCCGAACCTCGCGCACGCCTGGTGGAACGACGCGTGGTCCTTCCGCAAGAAGGTCACGCTCAACACTTCCGCGACCGGGGTCGAGATCAAGCAGGGCGTGGCCGATGTCCCCGTCCTGATCCGCCTGCATACGGGCAACTTCAGCTTCCTCGATGCCAACGAGGACGGCGGTGACCTGCGCGTCGTCGGACCCGACGAGAAGACGCCGCTGAAGCTGCAGATCGAGCAGTGGGATCCGACCAACGAGCTGGCACTCGTATGGGTCCATGTCCCGTCCGTCACCGCCGAGTCGGCCACCAATCACGTGTGGCTCTACTCGGGCAACAAGGACGCCAGGCGCGAGGACGGCAAGGACGCCTTCGACACGGCCACGGCATTGGTCCTGCACTTCGCGGATCAGGGGACGCCGCTCGATTCCTCGCCCTACGCCCATCAGGTCGCGGAGTCGACCGTTGCGCTCGACCCGAAAGGCATGATCGGCCAGGCCGCGACGTTCGATGGCAGCGCACGCATCCGCATCGCCGCGGCGCCGACGCTCAAGTCCGGTGCGCAGGGCGGGCTGACCTTCTCCGCCTGGCTGAAGCTCGCCGGACCGCAGGCGCAGGCGCAGCTCGCCTCGATGGGAGCGTTCCAGCTGGGACTCGACGGCCTCAAGGTCGTCGGCCAGGCCGGGGGGGCGAAGGTCAGCGCGGGCGCGGACCTCACGCCGGGTCAATGGCACCACGTCGCAGCCGTGTCGGACGGCAGCAAGCTCACGCTCTACGTCGACGGCGCTCCGGTGGGAGAGGGCGCGGCGGTCGCGGCGCCCGTGGCAGGCGACCTGGTGATCGGCGAGCGCTTTGCCGGGAGCATGGACGAGGTGCAGCTGTCCAGCGCCGCTCGCAGTGCCGACTGGATCCGCGCGTCCTGGGCAGCGCAGGGCGACAGCAAGCTGGTCACTTATGGCGAGGACGAGCAGTCGAGCGGCGGGGGCGGGCACTCGTACTTCACCATCCTCATCAGCGCGGTGACCCTCGACGGCTGGGTGGTCATCGGGATCCTGGCCGTCATGTTCGTCATCAGTGCCGCGGTCATGGTCGGCAAGGGCATGTTCGTGGCCCGCACCGACCGGGCCAACCAGGCGTTCATCGAGCAGTTCCAGAAGAACCCGGTCCAGATGCTCGATCCGGCCATGGTGGACAAGAACCCCGGGCCGTTGCAGCGCTCGTCGCTGTACCGCATCTATCGCATCGGGTTGCGCGAGCTCAAGCAGCGCTTCGATCACTACGACCAGAGCGGGCAGGCCAAGCAGCTCAGCCCGCAGGCCCTGGGTGCGATCAAGGCGAGCATGGACGCCGGCATGGTGCGCGAGACCACCCGGCTGAACAGCCAGATGGTGCTGCTGACCATCGCCATCTCCGGCGGACCGTTCCTCGGGCTGCTCGGCACCGTGGTGGGCGTGATGATCACCTTCGCGGCGATCGCAGCGGTGGGCGACGTGAACGTGAACTCCATCGCGCCGGGTATCGCGGCTGCGCTGGTAGCGACTGTCGCAGGCCTCGGCGTCGCGATCCCCGCACTGTTCGGCTACAACTACCTCGCCTCGCGCATCAAGACCATCAGCAACGACATGACGGTGTTTGCCGATGAGCTGGTGACGAAGATGGCGGAGAGGTATGCGCCATGATCGCGAGAGCGATCATGGACCAGGCACCAGGCCCTAGGCGCCAGACGCCAGGGGTTGGCGGCGATGCCTGTACGAAGCGTACCCATCACCCCGGTCCTCTCCCCCAAGGGGAGAGGAGACCGAGCCTGCGCATCGAACGGGTCCTCCCAGAGGCAGTAGGGGGTCATCACCCTGGCGTCTGGCGCCTGGCGCCTAGAGCCTGACGTATGCAAGTCCAGACCGAGAACAAGCCGTACGACGACATCAACGTCACGCCGATGCTGGACCTGGCGTACGTGCTGCTGGTCATCTTCATCATCATGACCACCGCTTCGGTGCAGGGCATCAAGGTCAACCTGCCCAAGGCGAGCGATGTGCCGAGCCTCGCCAAGCCGCGCACCAAGGCCATCACCATCCGCGACGACGGGCAGATCTTTCTCGATGCCTACCCCGTGTCGCTCGCCGAGCTCGAGCAGCGCCTGCGCGCGCTCAAGGCGGCCGATCCCGATCTTCCCGTGATCATCAAGGGCGATGCGGCCGTGCAGTACGGCACCGTGGTGGACGTGCTGGATCTGCTGGGCAAGGTCGACATCACCCAGCTGGGCCTGGTCACGCAGCGGGTCGTGAAGTAGCCCATGTCCGACTTCTGGGAGGACGACCTCGAGCAGCGCAGCCGCAAGCGCACCGTGCGCGTCTGGGTAATGCGCTCGGTCCTGGGCGTGGTCCTGGTGTGCTTCGTCGGACTGGTCGCCTGGGGCGCTCTGTCGCTGTTCGCCGAGAAGAAGGGCACGAAGAGGCAGGTGGTGCAGATCTCGGTGCTGAAGTTGCCGCCGCCACCACCACCGCCCCCTCCGCCGCCTCCGCAGGAGAAGCTGCCCGAGCCCGAGGTCAAGGAGGAGATCAAGCAGCCCGAACCGGAGCCGCAGCAGGCCGAGGAGGCACCGCCTCCGGGCGAGCAGCTCGGACTGGATGCCGAGGGCAGCGGCACCGGCGATGGGTTCGGCCTCGCGGCGCGCAAGGGCGGGCAGGACATCACCACGCTCGGCGGTGGCGGGCAGGGCAACCGGGCACAGCAGCAGTGGTTCGCCGCGCAGGTGCAGGGCTTCCTGCAGGAGCTGTTCCAGCGCAACGAGAAGCTGCGCACTGCCGACTACCGCCTGGTGGTGAAGGTCTGGGTCAACCCCGACGGGACGATCGCCCGCTACGAGTTCACGGATTCCAGCGGCAACCCGGAGATCGACCGCAACTTGAAGCTGGCCCTCGATGGCGTCGGCAAGTTCCGGCACGTGCCGCCGCCGGATCTGCCCCAGCCGGTACGGCTTCGCATCACCTCGCGCGGCGCCGGCTGATGCGCCCGCAGCGACCGTCTCCTCGCCACTCCCACCGCAGCAGAAGTACAACGATGAAGCTCGAGCGTCTCGTCCTGGCAGCGACCTTCGTGCTGCTCGTATCTCCTCCCACGCAGGCGCAGCAGAGCGCGGCCGACTACCACGTCGTGCAGCGCGGCGAGACGCTGTCGAAGATCGCGCAGAGATACGGCATCGACTATCGCGAGCTGGCGGCCTGGAACCAGATCACCGACCCCTCCCGCGTGCGGGTGGGACAGCGCCTGCGGCTCACAGCGCCCGCAGTGGCTTCCGCTGCGGCTCCGCCCGCTGTCCCGACGGCCGTCGCACCGGTTGCGGCGCCACGGGCTGGGCCAGAGCCCGATGTGGCTGCCCCGGTCGCTGAAACGCAACCGGCGGATGCCGCGACGACGGCTGCGCCGCAACCCGAGCCTGCGCCAGCGCCAGCGCCGATGCAGGCCGTTGCGGATCGTGCGCCCGAGCCGGCGCCCGCCGCCCCGCCCCCCACCAGGGTGGTCGAAGCCGGCTCTCCTGCCGAGCAGCTGGAGAAGCAGAAGGTGGAAATGGAGGCGCTGCGCCAGACCCAGATGAACCTGATCAAGCTGCTCGTGGACAGCGGCATCCTGACCAGGGAGCGCGCAGAGGAACTGGTCGCGCAGTCCAAGCGCCAGGCGGCCACCGAGGTAGCGGCCCAGGCGACCGCCGAGCAGAAGGTCATCCGGGTGCCCTATGTCCCGCAGACGGTCAAGGACCAGATCAAGGACGAACTGCGTGACGAAGTGATCGCCCAGGCCAAGAGCGAGCAGTGGGGCGCCGGATCGATCCCGGAGTGGACGGAGCGGATCAAGATCAGCGGCGACCTGCGGCTGCGCTACCAGAGCAACGGCCTGTCGGGAAGCAACGGGGTCTACCTCAATCCCCAGGCGACCAATGCCGGCAACGGCGTCGTGCTCTACAACACCACGGACAGCTACGACACGTGGCGTTACCGTGCGCGCATCGGCCTGGACGCGATCGTGAACGACTGGATGACCGCAGGGTTCAAGGTGGTCACGGGCAACACCGAGAATCCGGTCACGTTCGACCAGAACCTCGGCGGCAACAGCTTCGCCGGCAGCAGCATCGTTCTCGAGGCGGCCTACCTGAAGATGACTCCGCTCGAGGGCATGACGATCTGGGGCGGGCGCTTCGCCAATCCGTTCTTCTACACCAACCTGGTCTGGGATGACGAGCTGCACCTGGACGGCGCGGCCGTCTCGTACTCGCGTGCACTCCAGCCCGCCACCACCGCATTCGGAACGATCGGCGCGTTCCCGATCGAGTTGCAGGGGTGCACCAACTCCAACCAGATCCTCGCGTGCGGCCAGGACAAGTGGCTGTACGGTGCACAGGTGGGGGTGGAGCAGGCGATGCCCGCAGAGGGCAAGCTCAAGGTGGGTCTTGCGTACTACGCCTACGACGGCATCTCGGGGCAGTTCAACGATCCGGTCGTCGATCCCAACAGCCGCGCCTACATCCCCAAGTGGATGCAGAAGGGCAACACGGTGTTCAACGTCGTCACCAGCGGCGGCAATCCCCTGGTGGGGCTCGCGGCCGACTACGACCTGCTGAACCTGACGGCCACCTACGACATCGCCCAGTTCAACCCGTTCCGGGTGCAGCTCTTCGGCGACTACGTGGAGAACGTCGGCTACAGCCGCTCGAAGACCGCCAAGCGCACGCAGGGCCTGGTGGACGAGCCCGGCCAGACCACCGGCTACCAGCTGGGCCTGAACGTGGGTTCGGCCACCATTGCCAAGTGGGGCGACTGGGATGCTTTCGTCGCCTACAAGTACCTGGAGGCCGATGCAGTGGTGGACGGCTACACCGATTCCGATTTCCACCTGGGCGGCACCGATGCGAAGGGGTACATCATCGGCGGCAACCTCGGCGTCGCGAAGAACGCCTGGGTGCGTGCGCGCTACATCAGCGCGAACGAGATCAACGGCGCACCGTATTCGGTCGACCTGCTCCAGATCGACCTCAACGCGCGGTTCTAGCCCCGGAGGCCAGCATGCGATCGGGAACCTCTGCAGGTACGCGGCGCGGCAGGCTGCTGCGTTGCGCCGCTGTCGCGGCACTGGCGGCGCTGTGCCTGCCGGCATGGGGGCAGCAGCAGGATGACAGGCGGGCGAAGGAAGCCATGCGCCGGCTGCAGAGCGCCAACCAGAAGCTGGAGTCCGAGAAGAGCCAGCTCCAGCAGCAGGCCGACCAGCTGCAGAAGCAGAAGTCCGAGCTCGAGGGCAAGGTCAAGGTGGGTGATGGCCTGCGCAAGCAACTCGCGGCAGCGAAGAAGCGCGAGGATGCCGCAGCTGCGGAGCTGGCCGCGCTGAAGCAGACGGTCGCGAAGGCGGAAGCGCGCATCGCGCAGCAGGACGACCGGATCAGGGCACTGCAGCAGCAACTGGCGGAGTCGCAGCAGGAGGGCCGGCGCCTGGGCAGCGAGCTGAAGCAGGCACAGGCCCAGCTGCAGGAGCAGCGCGCGATCGTCGGGCGCCAGTCGCAGGCGATCCAGGCGCTGGACGAGAAGAACCAGAGCCTGTACCAGCTGAGCGGCGAGCTCATTGCGAAGTACAAGGACAAGGGCGTCTGGGATTCGATCCTCCAGCGCGAGCCGATGACCCAGATCAAGGATGTGCGCATCCAGGCGGTGGCGCAGGAGTACCAGGACCGGGCCGAGAGCCTGAAAGCCGAACGCACCGTGCTGACCGGCCAGCAGTAGGGCGGGGAAGGGCCGGGAATACCTCCCGACCGGGTCAAGAATTTGTCACCCGGGATGGTCGCTCGATGCGGCGGCCATATGCTGATGCCTGCGTGAGCATCGCCACCCGAGTCCGCTTCTGGCATCCTAGGCGGCCGCATCCGCCGCACACGCGGCGGGGACCGAAGTCCGCACCCATTCCCTCAACAGAAGAAGCTTGCGCCCGGATCGCGCAAGTCCACCGCCGCGTCATGATCCCGGACCGTAGCCTGCTTTCGCGCGCCCTGCCGTTCGCGCTCTTCATCGGCTTCATCGCACTGGACGGGGTACTGGCCGATGCCGCCATGGCCATCGGCATGGACCCGCGCTGGTGGTACGCGGTGCGGGCGACGGCGGTGGCCGGCCTGCTGGCGTGGTTTTGGCGCGACTATGGCGAGCTGCACGGCGTCGCAGGCGTGCGGATGGCGGATTGGGCGCTGGCCGTGGGCGTCGGGCTGGCCGTATTCGTGCTTTGGATCAACCTCGACGTCCCGCTGCTGGCCATGTCCGGCGGGGACGGCTTCGACCCTCGAACGGATGGGCGGATCGACTGGGGGATGGCGGCCTTCCGCGTGGCAGGGGCGGCCCTGGTGGTGCCGGTGATGGAGGAACTGTTCTGGCGCTCGTTCGTGATGCGCTGGATCCAGGGGCACGACTTCCTGAAGGTGGCGCCCCGCCAGGTCGGCACGAAGGCGCTGCTGGTCAGCTCGGTCCTGTTTGCGCTGGAGCATCACCTGTGGTTTGCCGGGTTGCTGGCCGGGCTGGCCTATGGCTGGCTGTACATCCGTACCGGAAATCTGTGGGTTGCCGTCGTGGCGCACGCGGTGACGAACGGGGTGCTGGCAGCCTGGGTCCTCTATACCGGGCAGTGGAGCTTCTGGTAAGGTTCGCGACGACTTGAGCCTGTCATATACGACGTTGATACTTCGCAAGTCTGCAGCAAGCCTCGCCCGCGCCGCCCTGGTGCCTGCCCTCATGTCGGCGGGGCTGACACTGGCCCCCGGCCGTGCCGATGCCCTGGGCAACGACACCGTGTTCCTCCGGGGTTTCACCAATGCCACGTACGACAACAACGTGTTCCGGATCGCCGATGGCCTGAATCCCGAGCCCTTCCTGGGCACGGACCGCAAGAGCGACACCATCTGGGGGTACGGTGCCGGCATCCGCCTCGACGCGCCGATCAGCCGGCAGCGCATCAAGCTCGACGCTTCCGCGACCAAGTACGACTACCAGCACTTCGACCAGCTGGATTTCACCGGCTACAAGGCGCGCGGCAGCTGGGATTGGCGGGCCGGCGAGCTTTGGCACGGTGTGGCGTACGGCGGGTTCCGCAAGGAGCGGCAGGGCTACATAACCGACCTGGCGGTCCAGATCCCGCGGCTGATGAAGGTGTACGACGGCGGGGTGGATGCGCGTTATGCGCTCACCACCCGCTGGGAACTGCAGGGCGGCCTGAGCGCGTACAAGATGCGGCTGGACAACGACGTCTTCGAGGCCGACAACTTCGACAGCAACACGTACTCCCTCGGCGCGGCCTACAAGTCGCCGCTGGGCAATTCCACCGGCTTCCGGGTGAAGTACGAGAAGGGCGACTGGCCCGATCGTCCACCCTCTCCCCCCGCCCTGTACGCCAACGAGTACAAGCAATACACGCTCTCTGCCGTCGTGGACTGGTACCTCACCGGCAAGTCGCGCCTGTACGGAGATGCCGGCTACACGTGGCGGGAGAACAACGACGTCGGCGGGCGCGACTTCGACGGGCCGTCGGGGCGCCTGAACTTCGACTACTACTTCACCGGCAAGACCACCGGTCGCGCCAGCGTGTACGAGACACGCGGTGCGGTGCAGGAGGCTACCGCTACTTATACCAAGACCACCGGCCTGGACCTGTCGATGGTGTACCAGGCAACCGAGAAGACCCAGCTGGAGGCGAAGGCGAGCTTCCAGAAGGTCGATTTCGAGGGGCAGACGCTGGTGGCCGTGTCCGAGCAGCGCCAGGACAAGTACACCATGTTCACGCTGGGCGCTGCTTACGAACTGATGCGCACGGTGAGCCTGTCCGGGGGCGCCACCTACACCAAGCGCAGCTCCAACGTGCCCTTCGGGGACTATGACGACTACACGCTCTACCTGGGGGCGAGCATCGAGTTCTAGGGCGAATCCGACCGGGCCGGTCTGGCCACTTCACAATCCAGGTAATATTTTTAGCTTTCAGGAAGTTATCCCATATTTGCCGGTACCATTGCCGGTATCATCCCAGGCTGCCGGAAACGGCCGGGCGGGAGCGGTGGATGGTGCGTCCGACCGTCATCTCGAGTGCGATATAACGGAGGTTACGTGCAGTTGAGCCATCACAAATTCGGCGGCGCCCTGGTAATGCTGCTGACGACGCTTTCGCTCTCCGGTTGCGGCGGGGATGACAAGCCCAAGGCCACCCAGGTGGCAGCCAAGGTGAACGGCGACGAGGTCACCGTCCACCAGATCAACCAGGCGATGCAGCGGCTGGGTGCTGTCCCCGAGGGGCAGGCGGAGAAAGCGCAGAAACAGATCCTCGACCGGTTGGTCGACCAGCAACTGCTGGTGCAGCAGGCCGTCGAAAGCAAGCTCGACCGCGAACCCCGGGTGGTGCAGGCCATCGAGGCCGCGCGCCGGCAGATCCTCGCGCAAGCCTACCTGGAGCGCACCAGCAGCAGCGTGGCCAAGCCCACTGCGGAGCAGGTCAACGAGTTCTACGAGAAGCATCCCGAGCTGTTCCAGGAGCGCCGCGTCTACCGCTTCGTCCAGGTGGCCATCGCTGCCCCGCCGGAGAAGCAGGATGCGATCCGCGTAAAGCTGCAGGAGCTCGACGCGCAGCCGGACAAGTCGAAGATCCTCAACCAGCTCGCCGACTGGCTGAAGGGCCAGGGCCTGCAGTTCCGCACCACGCAGACCACCCAGGCCGCCGAGCAGCTGCCGATGGAGATGGTGGCGCGCTATCACAAGATGAACATCGGGGACCTGAGCTTCTCGGGCGGGCCGGATACCGCGTTCGTCGCCCAGCTCGTGGCCAGCCAGTCGCAGCCCCTGACCAAGGAGCAGGCCACCCCCTTCATCGAGCAGTTCCTGCAGAACCGCGAGAAGCTGCGGCTCTCGGAGGAAGAGATGAAGCGGCTGCGCGCCGCCGCCAAGATCGAGTACGTGGGCGATTTCGCGAAGATGAAGAGCGAGCCGGCGCCGGCTGCCGCACCGGCCCAGCCCGCCGCCCCCGCACAGCCGCCCGCACCGGCTGGCCAGGGCGCGGACCAGGATGCCATGTCCAAGGGGCTGAAGGGCCTGAAGTAGATCGTCGGCAGGCGCCTTCAGCCGCACTCGGCCCCTGCCGATACCACTCTGTTGGGCTGGCAACAGCAGGAGAGCAAGACCCGATGCATAGCAAGTTGGTCCATTCGATCTTCGCCGTCGTCGCGACCTGCGTGGTCGTCGGGCTGACGGCACAGGACGCGGCCGCTCAGCAGCAGAAGCCCAAGCCTGCCGCGACCAAGCCCAAACCGACGGCTCCGGCGCCGGATGAGGCGCCGGTTGCGCCGGTCACCACGGAGGTGCGACCAAATGCCGCAGCGCCATTGACCAGCGTGAACGGCGAGGGCGCCGTGGCGCCTGCGTCGTCGCCCAGACCGGACACGGCGAAAATCGAGTTCTCATCCGGCCAGGAGCTCTCCCTCGGGTACGTCCTGGGGGTGGGCGACGTCGTCCGGATCTCCGTTTTCCAGCAACCCGACATGACCACCGAGACCCGGGTGTCCGAGGCGGGCACCATCACCGTGCCACTGCTCGGCCCCGTCGCCGTCGCCGGCGCAACTGCCAAGCGCGCCGAAGAGCGGATCGTGGCGTTGCTGAAGTCGCGCGGCTTCGTTCGCGATCCGCAGGTGGTCGTCACCGTGCTGCAGTTCAAGAGCCGGCAGGTGTCGGTGCTGGGACTGGTCAGCCGCCCCGGACGCTACAGCCTGGAGGAGGGCGTGTACCGGCTGAGCGACGTGCTGGCCCTTGCAGGCGGGGCGTTGCCGGATGGCGCGGATGAAGTCACGCTGGTGCGTGTGATCGATGGCAAGAGCCAGAAGTACAGCGTGGACCTGCCTTCGCTGTTCAAGTCCGGCGACTTCACCAACAACCCCGAGATCATCGCCGGTGATTCGATCTACGTGGCCCGGGCACCGCTCTTCTACATCTACGGCGAGGTCAACCGCCCCGGCGCGTTCCGCATCGAGAAGGGCATGACCGTGATGCAGGCCCTTTCGATGGGCGGTGGGATTTCACAGCGCGGGACGGAGAAGAACGTCGAGCTGCGGCGCCGCGATGCGACGGGCCAGTACGTGACCTACAAGGGCGCGCTGACCGACGCAGTGCAACCCAACGACGTGATCTTCGTGCGGGAGAGCCTGTTCTGATGGACATGGAGCCATGAACCTTTCTCAATTCCTGAGGGTCTTGCTGGCACGTTGGAAGGCGATGATCTTTACGCTGCTAGGGACTGTGCTTGTCACCCTAACGGTTAGTCTGCTGTTGCCCAAGCAATACACGGCTACGACGAGTCTCGTCATCGACTTCAAGGGGATGGATCCGGTGCTGGGTGTAATGCTCCCAGCGCAGCTGATGCCTGGCTACATGGCAACGCAGGTCGACATTATCCAGAGCCACAAGGTCGCGGCGGATGTGGTGCGGACACTCAAGCTCGCGGACAACGCTACTGCGCGTGAGCAGTGGCAGGAAGCAACCGATGGCAAGGGCACGCCGCAGGACTGGCTGGCCGATGTGCTGCTCAAGAAGCTCGACGTCAAGCCGTCGCGTGAGAGCAATGTCGTTGAGATCAGCTACACCGGGACAGATCCAGAGTTTGCGGCTGCCATTGCAAACGCTTTTGCAACGGCTTACGTCCGGACGAACTTGGAGCTGCGAGTCGACCCCGCGCGCCAAACGGCTACATTCTTCGACGAGCAGATCAAGATCCTACGGAGCAATCTCGAGCAGGTGCAGGCCAAGCTTAACTCGACTCAGCGTGAGAAGGGCTATTCGTCCGCCGATGAACGGTTGGACGTTGAGAGCGCGAGGCTTGCCGAATTGTCGTCACAATACACCGCGGCGCAGGCGCAAGCTGCTGATGCGACATCCCGCGCGCGGCAGCTAGCCGATTTCCTCGCCCGAGGCACGGACCCGGCCAGTCTGCCGGATGTACTAGCGAATGCGCTTGTCCAGAACCTTAAGTCACAACTTGCAAGCAGTGAAGCGCGTCTTGAGCAGATCTCCTCACAACTTGGTGCGAACCACCCTGAAGTGCAGCGGCTCAAGGCGGATATACAGCAGCAACGCGCCAAGCTGAAGGCCGAGATTGCAACGGCGAGCACTGCCATAAGTAACAGTGCGCGCATCGCGGAGCGGCGCGAAGCAGAACTGCGGCAGGCTCTGGCGGATCAGAAGGCGAGGCTGATGCGCTTGAACCAGGGGCGGGATGAGATGGCTGTGTTGATGAAGGAAGTGGAGTCGGCGCAACGGGCCTACGACACCGCTGCGGCCCGGTTCGCCCAAACCAACCTCGAGAGCCAGACCAGCCAGACAAATATATCGGTGTTAACAAGGGCTATACCGCCGGTTGACGTCTCGTTCCCAAGGGTGGGGCTAAATTTGGTCCTGGCAGTCTTGCTGGGGGCCATTCTCGGAGTCGCTATGGCCCTCATGTTAGAAATTCTCGATCGCCGAGTCCGATCGGCCAGTGACGTTGCTGACGCACTCGACGTGCCGGTTCTCGGAGTACTGCAGCCCGACAGGAGAACTGGGAGAAAGCGGCTGCATTTGTCTCGCAAGACAATCGCGGCTCGTGCGAGCTTGAAGACGTCATCGACTCCGGGGTAGGTAATGAACAGTCAGAGCGAGTTCGCGAAAGTCATCTTTGGCTCGAAATCGCAGCCTCCCTTGGAGCGTTCCGTGGGTGCCTTGCTGATAGACGCGGGGAAGATCACGGCACAGGATGCAGAGCGCATTCTTCGATATTCACGAGAACGGGGCGTGCGTTTCGGAGATGCCGCGATCGCGCTCAAGCTTGTTGGGGCTGAGGAGATTCAGCAAGCCCTCGCTAGGCAGTTCGACTATCCATATCTTTCTCGCGGCGAGAGCGGCGTCTCTGAGGAGGTAATTGCAGCCTGGGCGCCGTTCAAGAAGCAAGTCGAAGCGCTACGAGCGCTGCGCAGCCAGTTGCTCTTGCGATGGTTTTCTGACGACCAGAAGTCCATAGCGGTGCTCAGTCCGGGAAGGAAGGATGGGAGGACTTATCTTGCCGCAAACCTTGCCGTGGTGTTCTCCCAGTTGGGGGAGCGAACGCTACTTGTTGATGGAGACCTGCGGGAACCAAGGCAGCATGAGCTGTTTGGGCTCGATAACGCGACTGGGCTCTCTACCGTACTCGCAGGGCGGGCGACCTCAGAAGTCGTTCAGCGCGTTCCCGGCTTCATGGACTTGTCGGTTCTCACGTCAGGAGCGGTGCCGCCAAATCCTCTGGAACTGCTTGCAAGAGAAGGATTTGACCGGGCTATGCAAGAGTATGCGCGGCAGTTCGACGTGATCATCATCGACACCCCGTCCGCAGTCCGCGGTAGCGACGGAGAAATCATAGCGTCGAAGTCTCACGGCGCCCTTATGCTTGCCCGCGCCAACCTTACACGCATAGATGATTGCGTTGCGCTAGGTCGCAGTGTCAAGGAGGGTGGTGGGACCCTCGTTGGCACGGTTTTCAACGACTACTGACGCGAGAAGTCGGTTGGTACGGCGAGAGTAGAGAGATTGGCTCGACTGGGACCGATGTCTTTGAAGCTGTCATGGGGATTGCAGCAAAGTGATCTTGCTTCTACTAGCGGCAGCGCTAGGCGCGTTATATGTGCCGACGTACCTAAGCCTTTGGAATGGTATATGGGCCACGGAGGATCAGGGACATGGCCCACTAATCCTGCTAGTGATCCTTTATCTCATCTGGAGTAAACGGAACGCGTTGGCGCAGGCGGAGGCAAAGCCGCGCCAGGTATCTGGATGGATAGTGCTCCTTACGGGGCTGGTCCTGTATGTAATCGGCCGCTCGCAGGACATCCTGCTGTTTGAGATTGGATCTCACATTCCCGTTCTGGCTGGAACGATTCTCATCGTATGGGGGCGCGGGCCGCTACGCGCGCTTTGGTTCCCGTTGCTGTTCTTCGTGTTCATGATTCCCTTGCCCGGGATTTTGGTGGACGCAATAACCGGCGCACTAAAGCGTAGCATCTCAGCTTTGGCGGAATACGGGCTCTATTTTGCTGGGTATCCAATCGCTAGAAGCGGCGTCACTCTTACGATTGGTCAGTATCAACTCCTCGTTGCTGACGCATGCTCCGGGCTCCATTCCCTCTATTCCCTGTCTGCCCTTGGCGTCCTGTTCTTGTATCTCGGAAGACACCGTAGCGTCGCGGAGAATCTGATACTGGGGGCAGCCATCTTGCCGATCGCATACGTGGCAAATGTTGTGAGGGTAATGCTGCTTGTGCTAATTACGTTCCACTTCGGCGACGCGGCTGGGCAGGGGTTTCTTCACGACTTTACCGGCATCGTCCTATTTGTGGCTGCCCTTATGCTCTTGATCGGTTCCGACTGGCTGTTGGGGGTTGCATTCAAGAAGGAGGGCGGGAAGTCATGATTCCATCCGTTGCACTTCCCAAGGCGGCATGGGTCAGGGTTGGGGCTGTCTGTGTTGCGATGCTGGTCGCAAGCGTGCTAGCCATTGAGGCGAAGCCGACGCGGCGCGTTTCCAATTTGAGCTCGCCAGTCGATCTCGAAAGGATCGTTCCGGAGGAGTTCTCTGGGTGGCGGGTCGATAAGACCATTGCTCCCTTGACCGTTAGTCCCGACGTTCAAGCTCGGTTGACGCAGATTTATAGCCAGACGCTCAGTCGCACATACGTCAATGATCGTGGCATGCGCGTGATGTTATCGATCGCGTATGGCGGAGACCAGAGCGATTCTATGCAAGTGCATAAGCCGGAGATCTGTTATCCGTCTCAAGGATTCGAGGTCGCCCCGAGCAAGTATTCGACCATCACCACTGCATTCGGCGAGATTCCGGTAACCCGGTTGGTTGCTCGCCTGGGGGCGCGTAACGAACCGATCAGCTACTGGATTGTTGTCGGCGACCGAATCGCGCTGCGAGGCATGTCTCAGAAGTTGGCTCAACTCCGATATGGTGTCGAGGGAAAGATTCCAGATGGACTTCTCTTCCGCGTCTCGTCCATAGATCGCGACAGTGTTGCCGCATTCGCCCTCCAGGAAGAGTTCGTCCAGGGTTTGCTCGGAGCGGTGACGAAGGACACGCGCGAACGGCTAGTTGGAGATCTCGCGCATGCTGGCGTGTAGTTGGGTGCTGCTGTAGGAAGTCGCAGAAGCCGTGCTTCCTGCTTGCTATCGAGCGTGAGGTTCCGGGCGCAATGCCTCTTGTCGGATCGCGAGTACTTGTCGTATCACTTTGTGTGGTTGCGGCCACCTTGTCCGGTCTCGTGGCGGCCACCGCGCACCCAGTCCTCATCGGACTCGCGATAGGGTCGCTCGTCAGTATTGTCTTCGTTTCCTCCCCATCCCTAGCGATCTGGTTCATCGTCGCTGGTGGTTTGATCTTCGTTGGCCTGGTGCCCATCTGGGCGGAACCTCTGGCTGGAAAAGCAGGTTGGGGCATTTCCTTGGCTGCGTTCGTGCTGCTCGGTGGTGCTTTGTTTCGTGTCGCTACGAACCTGTCAGTACAAAGGGCGACGCCTAGTTTCGTCTGGTTGGCCCTTGTGTTCATGATCTATGTCGGCGTAGTTGGAGTGTTTCGCTCTGACGACGCTTTCGAGTTTCTAAGTGGCTTCAAGAGATACTTTCAGGCATACGGACTTCTGTTCGGCTTGGCGTGGCTTGCGATTGGCAAGAGATCGATTGCCATGTACCGAAAGTTCTTCCTGTTGGTTGCGCTGATCCAACTGCCTTGGGCGCTCTATGAGCTGGTTGCGCTGGTGCCAATTAGAGAGGGCATGAAAGCGTTTTACCCCATGCTGGTCCCGATCGATGTCGTGGCTGGAACCTTTGGCGCTAGCCTTTCGACTGGTGGCGCAAACGGAGAAATGGCACTCTTCCTCATCATTGTGCTCGCGTTTCTCGCTGCTCGATTTCGCCTTGGGGTCGTTCGCCCCGTGGTAGCGCTGTGTCTCGCGCCGGTACTGGTGGCTCCCTTGTTAATGGGGGAGACGAAGATTGTGTTGGTTTTGCTTCCTATGATGGCGCTGGCGGTCTACGGCAAGGAGGTGCTGCGTAGACCGGCCGTTGCAGTTGCCGGCGTCCTCGTATTCGGTGTCTTTACGGCAGCGGCAGGATATGCCTACGTGCAATCTAGTAAGGCTGGCAGTTTCCAGCGACTCGTCGACGAAACACTTGGATACAACGTGTATGAGCGCGGGCACGGCAGCTACTTCCTGAACAGACGGAAGGCGCTGTGGTTCTGGGCGGAACAACAGGGTCTGCGCGATCCGATCTCATTCGTGTTCGGGGAGGGCGTAGGTGCGACGCACGAGCGCACGGGAGGGCACATCGCACGTAGGTATCCTGGCTATGGGGTCGGGATGACGACGGCGGCAGCGCTGCTGTGGGAACAGGGGGTAATCGGCTCAATGCTCTTTGTGTCAGTCCTTATGCTGGCGTGGCGAGAAGCGGGGAGACTCAGGGCGGCTACAAGTGACGCTCTGGTGCGGGCAGATGCTGCTGCGATACAGGCGGCCATGCCGCTGTTCGCAGTTTTTCTGCTTTACCGAGTTTCCATGATTGAGGCATTGCCAATCCAAGTCGTGCTGGCCGCTCTTCTCGGGTACCTCGCATGGTTGGTGCGGCAAGAGCCGACAAGAGAAAAACCGCAGCAGCGGGCTCGATGACCGACTCTCCCTATTCAACCTCTAGCTTACGAAGGAACACCGTCGAGTTCTTGGCGGGGAAGGCGGTCTCCGCCATCGCCACAGTAGTACTCACGCTTTGGCTGGTTCGCCTGCTGTCCCTCGAGGAGTACGCCGCTTACATTACTCTCCTTGCCGCGGCCGATACCGTCATCGTCATCTCTGCGCTTGGGTTGCATTGGCTTGCAGCGCGTTATCTGCCAGAAGTAAGGCTGAACGCTTCCGGCGAGCAGCTCGGTCGGTTTGTCCGGCACATCCTTCTCTGGCAACTGGCGGCTCTTGCAGTGGTAGGGGCGATCCTCTTGGTTGTTCTGGGACCGCTCCTAGAATGGGTCAACCTTGAGCGGCACCGCAGTGCGGCCCTGGTCTACATCGCGGTCTGTGTTCTTGAGGGGATGTCCCGGTTTGTGCGCGAAGCACTTCTGGGGCCACTCCTCCTTCAAGGGTCAATCCAGATCAGCGTCCTCGTCCGCAGCTTGTCAATGCTCATCGTTCTGCTTCTCGTCCAGAGCGCTGCTGATGTGAACCTACGCGATGTCGTTTACATTGAACTTGTCGCGACGTGTGTTGGCCTATCGGTGGCGTTGTACTTCCTCTTGAGAGCTCTAACTGACCTGGCTCGCGTTCCCGGAAGGGCGGATTGGCGTCGCCCGCTAGTCCGAGAGATGTGGCCAATGGCGCTTCGGATGTACTTGGCTCACCTTGTGTCTTTCGTGTATGGAGCCCAAGTCTTGACATTGCTCCTGCAGAGGTTCGTTGGCGCCGAGGCTACGGCTACCTTCGGGTTCCTGCGAACGCTCTTCGATCAGCTCGCTCGATATCTCCCTGCCAGCCTGCTGTTCTCGTTGGTGAGGCCGAAGTTGGTAGCTGCCTACTTGGTCAGCGGCAGCATACGGAGACTGGCTGAGAGCGCTAACCTTTGCGGAAAGATCAGTCTCTTCGTTCTGATGCCATTCGTGGCGCTCGGGGCGGCATGGGGTAGCTCGTTGGTTGCGCTCGCCTCAGGCGATAAGTTTGGCGACACTGGTTACCTGCTGCTGGCGTTCATGCTGACGCTAGTCCCTTTCAGTCAACGGCAACTCTTGGAGACGGTTGCAGTAACTACCGGCCATGAGAAGCTCTGCATCCACGCGGCATCGGCAGGTCTACTATCCCTCCCTCTTGCGTTTGCGATGATGGATGTGGGGATGGGCGTCTGGAGCGCAGTTTTTTCCCTTGGCGCTGGGCAGTTCCTCTTTACGGGCATAGTTATCATCGGACTAAGCCGCCTTGCAGGGTATAGAACGGATTGGGCGGGGATGGGAAAGCTGTGCGCGCTGGCACTCTCCTCCGCCGCTGCTGCGGGCATGATTGACGCATTGCTCCCGGGTGACTCGAACGTCTTAAGAGGCGCGTTGCTTGTCGGTGGCCTTTACGTGCTGTTCTCTTGGTGGATCAAGCCCTTTACGCCGGCCGAGAACGATAAGATCAACTTGTTTCTGGGTCGACGCGTCTTCGTTTGGTGAGGTTCTGTGATAAGGCTCCTGTATTTCACGTCCGAGACCTGCCCTACATTCCGCGCAGATGTGGCCGTACTGTTTGGGAAGTGGCTCCCGCGACACGGTGTACTCAGCGATATTGTTGCGGGGAGGGCGGTAGGTCATGTCGGCCCGATCTCATGGATGGGAGGAGAGGCTTTCTTGGCGAAGGTTTGGGGGGGGGAAGCTATGCAACACCTGCTAACGATCCCACTCAGCATCGTCGCGCTGCTTTCTTATCGGAAAGGGCGATATCAAGCGGTGCAGGTGCGGGACAGGCCGTTGCTCGCCGTTATAGCGTTGCTCGTAGCGCGGCTGCGCGGTGTACCCTTCTTCTATTGGATGTCATATCTCGTGAGTGACGGGCACAAAGAACTTGCACGCGCGCGCGGTCTAAAGGCAGGGGTTTTGAAGTTTCTGGTTCCCTATCTTCGCGGGGAACTCGGGCATTTTCTTCTGTATCGAGCCGTGTTAGGCCGGGCTGACCATGTCTTTGTCCAGTCGCAAAGCATGCGTCGCATGCTCTGCGGTCGGCGGGTTCAGGATGAGAAGATGACGGTGGTCCCGATGGGGGTGGACTTGGAGGCGATACATGCCTCTGGCACTTCGGGTGCCGCGGATCCGCGGCTAGAGGGGCGTCGCCCGCTCGTTTATCTTGGCACCTTGGATCGCGTTAGGGGAATAGAGTTGCTGTTTGAGGTGCTTGCGTTGGTGCGTGCGCGCATACCGAACGCGATATTGGTCCTGGTCGGTGGAACCGATGACGTGTTGCACGATAGGTGGCTCAGACGTAAAGCGATCGATGCAGGCGTCGATGACGCTGTGGTTTGGACAGGGTGGTTAGCAATGGATCAGGCGTGGAGGTATGTGCGCTCAGCAGAGGTGGCTTTGGCACCTATGCCAAGAAGCGACTTGCTTGATGTGAGTTCTCCAACGAAGGTTATCGAGTACCTCGCGTTAGGAGTTCCGGTGGTGGGTAACGATAGCCCTGAGCAAGCCGAGGTACTTCAAGACAGTGGCGGGGGGTTGTGTATGCCGCACTCCGCAGCAGGTTTTGCTGAGGGGGTCTGTACTATTCTGGAAATGGATTCAGAGTCGAGATCAAAGATGTGCGTGGCGGCGCGACAGTACGTAGCTCGGTTCCGCGACTACAGTGTCTTGAGCGAGGCCGTGGCCCGCCGCTATAGGGCGTTGCTCGCGGTTGGGTAACTTATCGGGCTTGTGAGTCTGGTATCTGAGCGGAAAGCGATCCGTGCCGGGAGAGGTGGGCGATTGAGCGCATTGAAGCGAATGTCTCGAGTGGCGCTAAGCGCATTGCCAGGGCAAGGCCGTGCAGCGAAGACTTTCTTCCGCCGTGTGCTGGTTGCCAAGGAAGTCGCGGTCAGCAAGGCGGCGCGGTTCATCGATGGTGCAAACATCCCCCCACCACAGCGTGTGTATTGGATCGATCCCAAGAAGATTGAGTTTCACACATGTCTGCGGAGTGAGAGCCAAGATTGGGAGGACTGGGTTTTCGATCAAAGGGGTAGGGTGCCTCGGATAGCTGGTGGCGAATGGGACTCTATCGATAACCGTGTTGTAGACATGAGAGTGTGCCGAGCAGTGCATGAGAGGATCGAGCGCGGCATTCAATGGAGTGCGACCGATTACTACAAGGACGCTGTCGCGCAAATCGAGGCAGGCCGTGTGCTCTGGGGTTGTCGTAGCCGCGAGGAGTTTGACCGCCGCTGTGTGATGCTTGACCGATTAATCGAAGGCATTGAGAGGCAGGGTTACAAATCGGCTGAGGAACGCTCCGTCGGGGTGGGAACGGACTCACTCTACGGGCACTCGGAAGTGCTGGTCAACCTCAGCCGAGACGGGCTCCCGCTGTTTCAGGACGGGCGCCATCGGCTCGCCATCGCGCGAGCCTTGGGAATCGCAGAGATTCCTGTGCAGGTTTTGGTGCGTCATGCGGCGTGGCAGTCGTTTCGAGAGTTCATGGTGCGGATGGCAAGTGCCGATAGGGGGGCATCAAAAAGGGGGTACCTTTACCAGAACCCCACGCACTTCGACCTGAACGACATTCCCTACGAGCACGGTTGCGACGATCGATGGGCAGCGATCGCTGCTGCGCTCGATGCGGGAGCGGGGCGCGCGTTGGACATTGGCTGCAACCTTGGATACTTTTGCAATAGGCTCGCGTCACTCGGATACTCGGTTACGGGGGTCGAGTATTTGCCGGATATCGCTTTCGCTGCTGGGAAGATTGCTTCGGCGGAAAGACGTGGTGTCAACATTATCCAAGGGGATATTCTTGATCAGACGCTGCAGCAGCAACTCGCCGAGCGACCCTTTGAGGTTGTCCTAGCGATCAACATCTTCCATCACTTCATCAAGACGGAGAGCGGCTTTCGAGGATTAGAGCGCCTGCTCGGCGGTGTCAAGATGCGAACCATGTTCTTTCAGCCCCACAAAACTGGTGAACCTCAGATGGCTGGTGCGTTCGCGAAGTTCAGCTCCGAAGAGTTTGTGACATTCGTTAGGGAGCGATCTGGGTTTAGCTCTGCTGCCCCCATTTTCACAGCAAGCGATGGGCGGTCGGTGTTCAAGCTGAGTCGCTAGTTGACCGCGCAGTCCTCACGCCAAGCGGCGTGCAAAGAAGATTGCTGCACACCCTAGGAGGACTGTGGTGCGAATCCTTGGTGTCGGCAGCCGGCGCTATTGGGCTGTCGCTGTGCTTCTGTCCGTTACGTCGTTGGTCGACTCGCCTGTCGGCCGGGCGCAGGCGCCGGTCTGTGACGGCGGCGCAGCAAGCGCTGTGCAGAGTGGGATCAACGGGCGAGTCTTGTCGCTTCAGGATCTCAAGCGTACGCCACTTAGAGGGTTCGATCTTGGTCCGCGCGGACGGTTCGGCCTGACCTCCGCGGATATCCAAGCCTTGGTCGCTACTAACGCGAACCTCGTTAGAGTCTGGATTACGCTGCAGCGTTGCCAAACGTGCGACGGCTACACTCCAAATGGTGAGGACGTCGCTGCGATCGAGCGGCTTCGGGCCCAAGCAGGGCCTCTGGGGATCAGGATCATCGTGGTACTGGGAATGCCGTCGGATATCGCGCCTCAGGATTTCTGGGGAGATGCTTCGCTGAAGGAAAGCATTGTCGGCATATGGAGGAAGTTGGCAAGGAAGTATGTGGGCGACCCTGTTATCGCGGGATACGATCTTTTGAATGAGCCGAAGCCGCTAGACCGTGCGACGCAGGTGGCAGACTGGGACGTTTTCATGAGAAGCATAGTCGAGGCGGTTCGTGAGGCTGACCCTGATCATCTGATTTTTGTGGAGCCGCCACTTGGCGGATCGGTCTATGGATTTCAAGCGATTCTCGACCGACCACCGATCCTAGGCGTCGTTTACAGCCTTCACACTTATGCACCTGGCGAAGTGACGCATCAGGGTCTTTACGATTACAAGGAAGCGGCGACTTATCCTTCCGCAAAGTGGACTCGGTCTTGGCTCTCTAGTCGACTTGACCCGGTGCGCAAGTTTGTGAGCTTGCATAAGGCGCCCGTTTATGTGGGGGAGTTTGGATGTGTGCGTTGGGGATTTGGGAGTGGTTGTGGGCAATGGGTCGACGACATGATCAGCCTGTTCGAGGCGGAAAGGTGGACGTGGACAGTGCATGCGTTCCGTGAGTATCACGGGTGGGACTATGAGATCCCTGCAGACGCGCCTCATGGCATACGTCAGTCCGATGCTGCCGCTCTGCGTGATGACCAAGCACCCGGGATCTTGTTGCTTAAGAGTTACTTCCTACGAAACCGGCATGGATGCACCACTCGCCCCTAGCGCATGGTTGACTCGAGGTGCTGGGTGCGTTCGCATGGATGCGCGCCCATTGGGGGGCGTCTGGGCAGTGCACGGACTGGTAGGGTAGTCAGGGCGGAAGGATGCCTGTATCGCTGTTCCATTTGTCTCGGAGGGAGATCGCAGAGCGATGCCCCGGTTAGTCTCCTTAAATAACTATTACTACAGGCGTGGCGGCTCGGACGTGATGTTCCTTGAGCACGACGCACTGTTTCGCAGAGCCGGGTGGGACACTGCTGTCTTCTGTATGCATCATCCCCGCAACTTGCCGACGCCGTGGTCCCAGTACTTCGTTCAAGAGCTGGAATATGGAAGGCCTTACGGCATAGCACAAAAGGTGGCTATGGCCGGGAAGGTTGTCTACTCCCTGGAGGCACGGCAACGGCTTCGGCGACTACTAGACGTCTTCCGGGCCGATGTGGCGCATGTCCATTGCATCTATCACCATATCTCTCCGTCCGTCTTGGTTGAACTCAAGCGTCGAGAGATTCCAAGAGTGTTGACGGCGCATGACCTCAAGCTCGCTTGTCCCGCATACAAGATGCTTAATGCGAAGGGCGTGTGCGAGAGATGCAAGGACGGGCAGTACCTGAATGTAGTCAGGCATCGATGCGTCCGAGACTCGCGCCTGGCGAGTGCGCTTGTCGCTTTCGAGTCGTTCGTTCATTCCGCTTTCGGTTTATGGCGGGACAACCTTGATCGCGTCATCGTGCCGAGTCGATTCTTTCAGCGCAAGTTGGAGGAGTGGGGGTGGCGCCCGGAGCTCCTGGCGTATATTCCTAACTTCATCAACGTGAAGCAGTACTTGCCTTCCTACGAGTGCGGCTCGTATCTCCTATACGCTGGGCGGTTGGCACCAGAGAAGGGATTAATAACGCTGGTCGAAGCAGCTAGACGCTCTGGTGTAGACGTCGTGATTGCCGGTGATGGGCCTCTGGAAAGAGAACTCCTGGCGCAAGCTCGGGGAGTCAAGAATGTCAGCTTTGTTGGATATCAGACCGGCGACAGATTGACGCGATTGGTTCAGGAGTCGCGTGCGGTGGTCCTGCCCTCCGAATGGTACGAGAATGCCCCGATGAGCATCCTGGAGGCGTACGCACTTGGAAAGCCTGTTCTCGGCGCAAATATTGGCGGCATCCCAGAACTCGTCATAGAGGGCGAGACGGGCATGCTGTTCACTAGTGCTGATGTGGACGCACTAACTGCTGCGATGAAAGCGGTAAGCGGGATGTCCGCGGATTCCGTCCGAGCGCTGGGAAAAAGGGCCAGGGAGTTCGTGGAGCGCCACTTTAATGAGGATGTTTATCGAGACCGAATGATGTCCCTGTATCACGGCTTAGGGGTGTGCCGGCAGCGAGATATATCGACGCCGGTGATTGGTTGACTGCCCATGCTTTCGACGACGAGTCGTGCGTGGGCGGTTGACCTACGGCGCGCCACATCTCCTCTTAACGACAACTCGCATCTGCCTACCGGTAAGTCGCTTTGCGATGGATGGGCTGGGAGCGACCGCCTGGTATGAAGCCGTCACTATCTATCTTGGGTATTCGTGGCATCCCTGCCTCGCATGGAGGGTTCGAGACGTTTGCCGAGCGGCTCTCGCTACACCTTCAATCGCAGGGGTGGGACGTGCTGGTGTACTGCCAGGCTGATGGAGGTGCGGGGATTAGCGAAGATAGTTGGCGCGGTATCAGAAGAATCACCGTGCCCGTGCGCAATCGTGGTGCCTTGGGAACTGCGGTATTTGATTGGATTTCCGTCCGCCATGCGGTCCGAGAAGGGAGACTAACGCTTACCCTTGGATACAACACTGCCCTTTTCGCGCTTTGGCTTCGCTATGGGAGAGTCACGAATCTTATCAACATGGATGGAATCGAGTGGCAACGGGACAAATGGCCTTGGCCAGTAAAGGCATGGTTGCGAGTCAACGAGAGACTTGCTTGCTTGCTCGGAGATCACTTGATCGCGGACAACCCGAACATTGAGTCGCATCTTGCGATCAGAGTCCCCCGGCGCAAACTCACCATGATCCCATACGGCGCTGACGCGGTTGGGGCTGCTGCTGAGCAGAGCGTAGTCGCTCATCGACTCACGCCAGGTCGCTATGTGACTGTGATTGCTAGGCCGGAGCCAGAGAATTCCATACTGCCAATTGTGCGCGCATTCTCGCGTAAGGTGCGTGGCTACGATTTAGTCGTGTTGGGGCGGTATGATCCAAGGGCGTACCGCTACCAGCGTGAGGTGATGTCCTGCGCCAGCAAGGAAGTGAAGTTCTTGGGGGCGATCTACCAAAAGGATGTTGTCCAAGCACTTCGATTCCACAGCGCCCTCTATGTGCATGGACATCAAGTGGGCGGTACTAACCCATCGCTGGTTGAGGCGCTCGGTGCTTCTTGCCCGGTGCTTGCGCACGACAATCGGTTCAATCGATGGGTCGCAGGCGACTCTGCCCGCTATTTCGCTGACGAGGCGGAGTGTGCAGACCAGCTCGATGAGATCCTGAACTCTGAAGATCTGCGAGCGTCGATGCGTGCGGGTAGCAGGCGGCGTTTCCATGAGGCCTTCACATGGCCGGACGTGCTCAAGCAGTACGAGGAGTTGCTTACCCGCTTCGCGGCGGCCCGATAGAGCGATGTGCGCTGACCATCGGGGGGGAAAGCCGCTCCGGGGCGATGGCCTGGGCAATGTGGCTAGCTGGGAAATTTCCCTTCTGCGGAGCGGTGGGGAATCGGAATGTAAAATCAATATGTTGTGGCGATAAAGCGTTTGACATCTTTCGCCCTCCGCGCTTAAGCTAGGCCCCGTATGAGAAGGGCGCCACGTAGGGCTCCATGCTAAGGAAATACCCTAGGCAGTTCGGCCTATATTCATGACGGGTATGACGAGGTGGTGAAATGAAGATGAAGAAACTGCTGTTTGGGATGTTCCTGCTGTTTGTTGCCACCGCCAGCCGTGCTGAAGTCGTGGTCCTGGCGAAGACCGGCACGATCGCCGGCCCGGGCATCTCCAGCGTGACCTACGAGTTCGACGTCGCCCTGGCCGGACTCTACTCGGCCACCCTGACCGACAACGAGTTCCTGGTGCCGTTCGGCCTGCTGGCCGCCGGCATTACCCGCACGGGCGGCCCCCTGATCGGGTCGATTACCCAGCCCGGTACGTTCAACCTCGGCTATCTGAACCCTGGCTCCTACAGCGCGGTGGTATTCGGCCAGCCCGAAAGCGCTCCGTACGCCAGCATCTTCGGCATCAACGTCAGCATGATTCCGGAGCCGCAGGTCTGGGTGATGCTGGGCATCGGCCTGGCGCTGGTCACCTGGCAGCGCATGCGCCGGACCCGCCAGCCGTTGGCCTGACGCCGCCCCCCGGGCGGTCGTTCCGGATCCTGCAGTCCTGTAACGAAGAGGCGGCCCTGGCCGCCTCTTTTGTTTTTACCCTCCGCCGGCCGGTCGGATACCATCCACCCCTTCGGCTTCCGGCCGCGCGCCAACGGTTGCGTTGACACCCTCTCGACATTCCCAGCCGCGCCGTTAGTCCTGGTGCAAGCTGGTGAGATGGCCTTGATGAAACTCCTGGTTACCGGTGCTGGCGGTCAGGTCGGGTTCGAGCTGGCTGCGGCGTTGAAGCCCCTGGGGCGAGTGCTCGCGGTGGACCGCACCGGCCTGGACCTGTCCGATCACCGGGCGATCGCCACCCTGGTCCGCGACTTTCGTCCGGATGTCCTGGTCAATGCGGCTGCGTATACGGCGGTCGACCAGGCCGAGTCGGAGCGGGAGCTGGCCTATGCCATCAATGGCACCGCCCCCGGGATCATGGCCGAATGCATGGCCAAGGTCGGCGGGTTGCTGGTGCATTACTCGACCGACTACGTGTATGACGGGCAGAAGACGGGCCCTTACGTCGAGAGCGACCCCGTCGCCCCGCTCAACGAGTATGGCGCGTCCAAGCTGGCCGGCGAGGCCGCCATCGCCAGGACCGGGGTGGACCATGTGATCCTGCGCACCAGCTGGGTCTACGGCCTGCGGGGACGCAACTTCCTCAACACGGTCTGCCGGCTCGCGGGGCAGAAGCCGGAGCTCCGCATCGTCGCGGATCAGTTCGGTGCGCCGACATGGGCAACCTGGATCGCCCGTGAGACGGCTCGGATCATCGGCGTCTGCCGTCCCGTGGCGTCGCCTGCCGCGACAGGCCGGTCGGACCTGTCCGGCATCTACCACCTTACTGCGGGCGGCGAGACGACGTGGCATGGATTCGCATCGCGGATCGTGGCGACGCTTGCGCAACGCGGCGCCGTGCCGTCGATTCCCGTGCTGCCGATCTCCACGGCTGAATACCCGCTGCCTGCGCGGCGTCCCGTGAACTCCGTGCTGGACAATTCCAAGGCCCGCAGGGCGTTCGGGGTGGAGCAGGTGAGCTGGGAGGCGCAACTGGACGAGTGCCTGGCATTGCGCGCCTGAGGAGGCTTTCCCGGGAAGCTTTCCGGATGGTGCTGAGCGCGGGGGATTCCCCTGCCAGCCGGGGTCCATCGGGAAATGAGATCATCTCGCCTTGTACGCAATGCACCAGGTCCAGCGAATGACCGAATCGAAGCATTACAACCTGCAAGGAAAGCGCGTCTGGGTGGCGGGCCATCGGGGCATGGCCGGCTCGGCCATCGTGCGCCGGCTGCAGCGCGAGCAGTGCGAGATCCTGACGGCGACGCACAGCGAGCTCGATCTCGCCCGGCAGGCCGAGGTCGAGGCGTGGATGCAGGCGAAGCGGCCGCAGGCGGTGTTCCTGGCGGCCGCGAAGGTCGGCGGCATCATGGCCAATGCCACCCGGCCGGCCGAGTTCCTCTACGACAACCTGGCCATCGAAGCCAATGTGATCCACGCCGCCTGGCGCACCGGCGTGGAGAAGCTGCTGTTCCTGGGATCGTCGTGCATCTATCCGCGCATGGCGCCGCAGCCGATGTCCGAGGAGCAGCTCCTCACCGGGCCGCTGGAGGCCACCAACGAGTGGTATGCCATCGCCAAGATCGCCGGCATCAAGCTGTGCCAGGCCTACCGCAAGCAGTACGGCTGCGACTTCATCTCGGCGATGCCGACCAATCTCTACGGTCCCGGCGACAACTACGACCTGCAGCAGGGGCACGTCGCGGCGGCACTGCAGGTGAAGATCCATCGCGCCAGCCTTTCCGGCGCGCCCACCGTGGAGATCTGGGGCACCGGCAGGCCGATGCGCGAGTTCCTGTATGTGGACGACCTCGCCGATGGCCTGGTGTTCATGATGAAGCACTACTCGGATGCGCAGCACTTGAACGTGGGCACCGGGGAGGAGATCACCATCCGCGATCTGGCGGACCTGATTGCCGGCGTGGTGGGGTACAAGGGCAGCTTCGTGTACGACGCCAGCAAGCCCGACGGTACGCCACGCAAGGTGATGGACGTGAGCCGCCTCGCGGGCATGGGCTGGCGCGCGGGCACGCGGCTCGAGGACGGGTTTCGGGACGCGTATCGGTGGTACGTGGAGAACGTGGCGAAGAAGGCGGCTTGAGGTTGCGTACCCCTCACCCCGGCCCTCTCCCGCAAGGGGAGAGGGGGAAAACATTTCGCGCGCTCAATGCGGTGCGCTTTTGCAGGATTCGAGGAGGCGGAAGTGTACCCCTCACCCCGGCCCTCTCCCGCAAGGGGAGAGGGGGAAGACACTTCGCGCGCTCACTGCGGTGCGCTTCTGCTGGTTTCGTGGCGAGGAAGCGTACCCCTCACCCCGGCTCTCTCCCGCAAGGGGAGAGACGGAAAACACTTCGCGCCCTCAGTGCGGTGCGCTTTTGCAGGATTCGAGGCGAGGAAGCGTACCCCTCACCCCGGCTCTCTCCCGCAAGGGGAGAGGGGAAGACACTCACTACGTTGCGCTCTCGCAAGGCAGAAGACATCACCTTCATGTGAATCCTCCCCCGAAAGGTGAGGGAAGAGACGACAGATGAACGTCCTGGTTGTTGGCGGAGCCGGCTACATCGGCTCACACATGGTGCAGCTGCTGCTGGATGCGGGGCATCGCCCGGTCACGTACGACAGTCTGGTCACCGGCTATCGCGACGCAGTCCCCGGTGGCGACTTCGTGCAGGCGGACCTGGGCGACCGGGCTGCGCTGGATTACGTGCTGCGGCATCACGCCATCGAGGCGGTGATGCACTTCGCCTCCTACATCCAGGTGGGCGAATCGGTGCGGGAGCCGGGAAAGTACTATCACAACAACTTCTCCAACACCCTGGCGCTGCTGGATGCGATGGTGCGCGCGGGCGTCGGCCGGTTCATCTTCTCCTCCACGGCGGCGATCTTCGGCGAGCCGGAATACGTTCCCATCGACGAGGCTCATCCGCAGCGTCCGATCAATCCGTATGGCGCCAGCAAGCTGATGGTGGAGCGCGCGCTGCGCGACTACGACCACGCGCACGGGCTGCGGTCGGTGTGCCTGCGCTACTTCAACGCCGCCGGCGCGCATCCCTGGGGCCACATCGGCGAGCGGCACGAGCCGGAGACGCACTTGATCCCGCTGCTGCTGCAGGTGGCGGGCGGCCGGCGGGAGCACGTGTCGGTGTTCGGGCGGGATTACGACACGCCGGACGGCACGTGCATCCGCGACTACATCCACGTGATGGATCTGTGCCAGGCGCACCTGCTGGCGCTCGCGTGGCTGGCGGACGGCGGCGCGAGCTCGGCGTTCAACCTGGGCAACGGAAACGGGTTCTCGGTGCTGGAGGTGGTGGAATCGGTGCGCCGGATCACGCAGCGGCCGGTAGCGATCCAGGATGCGCAGCGCAGGGCAGGGGACCCGGCCCGGCTGGTGGCCGATTCGCGCCTGGTCCGCAGCACGCTCGGCTGGGCGCCGCAGTTCGATGATCTGGAGACGATCGTCGCGCACGCGTGGGCGTTTGAGCGGGCGTTTCGGCGGTTGTAGGTGTTTTCTGTGTTGCACCCTCACCCCAACCCTCTCCCGTCGAGGGAGAGGGGGAACACAACAGTGCATCGCGTTCTCTCGTCTTGCGCGCTAGCGTTGCATGGCTGACAGCTGAGCGGCATGCCGCCTTTCTCCCCTCGCCCCTTGCGGGAGAGGGGCGGGGGTGAGGGGTATACGCGCACACCCTCCTCTCGCGCATGCGCATTCAAGCTGGCGTTCCGCGGGTTTCTCCACCCTCACCGCAACCCTCTCCCGTCGAGGGAGAGGGGGAACACAACAGTGCACCGCGTTCTCTCGTCTTGCGCACTAGCGTTGCATGGCTGACAGCTGAGCGGCATGCCGCCTTTCTCCCCTCGCCCCTTGCGGGAGAGGGGCCGGGGGTGAGGGGTACGCACCATCATCACGAGCCTCTCGCCTCGAAAACAGTAACGCGGCCGTGACAACCTCGTCACCCTGTTCAGGTAGAATCGCGCTCCCTCGCTGCTTCAGCCCCGCCAGGTCCTCACCATGCGACTCCTCCCGCAGTGCCGTGTCACCCTCCTGTGCGCCGTTGCGGCCGCATCGCTGGCCCTGTCGCCGGTGCACGCGCAGCAGCCCGACGTCATCGCGACCATGGGGACGCAGCAGCTGCGCGCCGCCGACCTCAAGCGGCTGATCGACGCGCTCTCTCCCGATGCACGCAGGCAGCTCTCCACCGATCTCGGTGCGCTCGATCGCCTGGTGCGCGAGGAACTGGTGCGCCAGACCATCCTCGCCGAGGCGCGGCAGCAGGGCTGGGACAAGAAGCCCGAGGTGCAGCTGCTGATGGAGCGTGCCCGTGAGCAGGCCCTTCTGCAGTCCTACGTCAGCAGTTTCGCACGGCCCGCCAGCGCCTATCCCAGCGAGGACGAGATCAAGGGCTTCTACGACGCCAGCAAGGCGAGCTTCACGGTGCCGGCCGAGTACCAGCTCGCGCAGATCTTCATCGCCTCGCCGGACACCCTGGACAAGGCTGCAGCGGCTGCGGCGCAGAAGAAGGCGGCCGACATCGCGGCGCGCGTGCAGAAGGCGCCCAACGACTTCGCGAAGATCGCGCGCGAAGCCTCCGAGCACAAGGACAGTGCGGGCAAGGGCGGTGACCTCGGATGGGTGCCGGAGCCACAGCTGGTGCCCGAAGTGCGCGCAGTGGTGGTGCGCATGACCAAGGGCGAAGTGAGCGCGCCGATCCGCACCGCGGGCGGCTGGCACATCGTGCGCCTCGTCGATCGCAAGGCCAGTTCGGCGAAACCGCTTGCCGATGTGCGCGACCAGATCGCCAACACCATGCGCCTGCGTCGCGCACAGGAGGTCGAGCGGCGCTACATCGAGGATCTGCTGAGCAAATCGGCGGTGAACATCAACCAGCCCGAGCTGCAGAAGCTGCAGGCGGGCATCAAGTAACGCAACTGCAACACACGCTGACGCGTGACGGCGACGCTTTCGCGGACGCACGCTGCATGCGGGTTTCCACGCGGTTGACCGCTAACCCGACGCGTCGCTACGATGCGTTCGACTACAACGACAAACTGAGACCCATGGACGCCTTGCAGAAGGTCATCCGCAAGATCCACGCTGATCCGGTGCATCCTGCATCGGCGGCATTCAAGTCCCTTGTCGAATCGCTGGATCAGGGCCTGCAGTTCGACATCTCCCGTCTCTACTCGCTCGGTTACAACGACTTCGGCCTCGCGCTCGAGTTGATGCGCGAGTGGCGTCTCGACAGTTATCGCTACGAGCGAGGGTGGGCAACACGGGCCGCCAGCGTGCTCGACGCGACGACACAACCGCCCGATTGGGCGCGCATCAGCCGGGCGACTGCGCACCTGAGCTGAGGCCTTTCCAGCGGCCCACTTTTTCGCGGCCGCAATCACCCGAGAGCCCCGTTCCGCGGGCCTTGCCGCGCGCCGATCCGCTTCGCTTATACACAGCAGTTAAAGTAATTTCTCAACTCGTGCACGAGCTTGGGGCGAAATCCGTGTGCTCGACGTAAGTGCATGAATCGTCGAGGGAGTTGACGGGTGCGCAAAGTTTGAGCAGCACTGCCCGCGGCCCGAAACGACGGGCGCTGCGAGCGCGCGGGCGAGGGTTGCCCACAGTTCTATCCACAGCTTCTGTGGATGCCCTCGCAGAGGGCGATCAGTGCTGCCTGGCGTGCTCAGCGGGCGCCAACCAGGCCAGTGCAAACGGTATCGTTCTCGCCGCCACCGGGAACGTGGGCCGCGGGGTCTTGTCCTGGTAGTACGGCATCATCTTCGGCACCATCGCCGACAGCGCTTCGATGCGCTTCTCGCCGGCGGGGTGGGTGCTGAGAAAGTCGGACTTCCCCTTCTGGCCCGTGGCCGCGATCATCTTCTGCCACAGTGTGACTGCGGCATTGGGGTTGTAACCCGCCTTGGCTGCGAGCTCGATGCCGATGCGGTCGGCTTCGGCTTCCTGCGTGCGGCTGTTGGGCAACTGCACCCCTACTGTCGTGGCCACTGCGGCGGCCTGCAGCGCCATCTCGTTGGTCGGGCTGCCGGTCCCCAGGATCGCCGCTGCGACCTGCAGCGCGGTCTGCTGCGCGGCGGCCACCGACATGCGCTCGGCAGTGTGCTTGGCGAGCGCGTGCCCGATCTCGTGCCCCATGATCTGCGCGATCTCGTCGTCGCTCAGCTGCAGCTTGTTGATGATGCCGGTGTAGATGGCCATCTTGCCGCCCGCCATCGCCCACGCGTTGAGGGTCTGCGGTTCGTCGATCACGACCACCTGCCACTTCCAGTCCTTGGTCTCCGGGCGGTACTTCACCGCCTGCGCCACCAGACGTCCGGTGATGGCCTGCACCCGGCGCTCGAGCGCCGGATCGGTGTTGACCTTGCTGCCTTCCTTCTGCAGCACCTCCTGGTAGGCTTGGCCGGAGGCCTCGATCGCCTGGCCTTCCGACACCATCATGAACTGCTTGCGCCCGGTTACCGGTGCGCTCTGGCACCCATCCAGCATGGCGACGATGGCCAGCGCCAGGGTGACTGCAATGACTCGCATGATGAGGTCTCCTGCGTACGGTCCAACCGGGATCCCGTCGGGCGCGCAGTATACCCTCCGCGCGCCGCAGCATCGGCGGGCCTGCCGCGAGCGATGCGGCTCAGGCTGGCATGTGGGGTGCGCCTGGCGGGACGCAAGGGGCGGCGCGTGCCGCGCCGCGGCCGCACCGGCCTGGCAAGCGGCCCGTTGCATCCGGCGTGCCGGGCCGCAAGCTCCGCGAACCGGCTCACCTGCTACACTGCAGCAAACCCGATCATCACCCGCAGGGACTCCTCGTGCTGCGTTCCACTCTCGCACTGGCGCTGATCGCGCTGCCCGCCATGGCGCTGGCAGACCGCATCACCGAAATGCCGCGCACCGAGCGTTGCGTCTACAAGGCGCGGCTCTCGATCGCGGGCTACTACTACTTCATCCAGGGCAAGCCGCGCGCGGACGTGCCGGTCGCCTGGCATGGCGACGAGACCGAGTACGAGACCGACTTCATCAACCGCACGCTGGATGAGGCCTATGCGCGGCTGGAGGCGCTGCGCGGCGCAGAGGGCCGGATCAAGGCGTCGGAGACGCAGTTCGGCGACCAGATCTACGAAGCCTGCATGTCGGGCAGCGAGTCGTGAGGACGGCCCGCGCAGTGCGGCTGGCGCTGCTGCTGTGCGGCTTCGCGCCGATGGCGGGAGGTGCCGCGGATGCGCAGCAGCCGGCCTCGACCACGCCCGCAAGGCCGCGCGATGCCGCCGAGGCGGTGCAGGAAGGCAGCGTCACGCAGTGGCTCGAGCATTACCAGCGCGAGCGCGGGGCGGAGTGGGCCAAGTCCCGCCCGGAAGCACAGAACCCGCCGGAGAAGCCGGCAGCACCCGCGGGCAGCGCTGATCCGGCCGCACCGGCGAAGTAGGTCCTGCGCGCATGGATCGCCTCGATGCGATGCAGATGTTCGTGCGCATCGTCGAGACCGGCAGCCTCTCGGCGGTCGCGCGCGAGCTGGGCACCACGCAGCCCACCATCAGCAAGCAGCTGACTGCCCTGGAGCAGCATCTCAACGCGCGCCTGCTGCAGCGGACCACGCGCAAGCTCAGCATCACGGAAGCGGGGGCGTTGTATTACGAGACCTGCAAGCGCGTGATCGACGAGATGCGCGCCACCGAGGCCCGGCTGTCGCGCCTGCAGAACTCGCTGACCGGGCGCCTGCACGTGAACACCTCGATCGCGTTCGGGCAGCAGTTTCTCACCCCGCTGATGCTGGAGTTCCAGCGACGCCATCCGGCGTTGACCTTGCACCTGAGCCTGGAGGACCGCTTCATCGACCTGGTGGCCGAGGGCGTCGACGTGGCCGTGCGGCTGGGGCGCCTGGCCGATCCCAACCTCGTGGCACGCAAGCTGGCGGTGAGCCGCCGCGTGCTCGTGGCCACGCCCGCGTACCTGGAGAAGCACGGCTTTCCGCAGCGTCCCGAGGACCTGGTGCACCACAACTGCCTGCTGTACAGCTACCTGTCCACCGGCAACGAGTGGGTGTTCGCAGGGGAGGAAGGCGAGATCCGCGTGCGGGTGTCTGGCAACTTCGAGTCGAACAACGGCCACGCGCTGCGGGCGGCGGTGGATGCCAGCCTCGGCATCGCCATGGCGCCGGACTGGCTGGCCTACGAGGGGCTGCGCAGCGGAAAGGTGGTGGCGGTGCTGCAGGCCTTCGAGCCGCCGCCGTTCGACATCAGCGCGGTGTACCCGTCCAACCGGATGCTGACGGCGAAGGTGCGCGCGCTGATCGACTTCCTGCAGGAGGAATTCGGCAAGGTCGCGGTGCTGAACGCGCGCTAGGGCGCGCTTACGAAAGCTGGCGGATGCGCAGCCGCGCGAGCAGGGCCAGCCCGGCGGCGAACAGGATCAGCGTGCTGGTCTCGGGTATCGCGGGGATGGTGTTCAGGTTGATGGTCTGGACGAAGAAGAAATCGCGTTGTCCGTCCAGATCGGGGTAGCGTGCGCCGACCAGGAGAAAGTTCCCGGTGCCGTTCACGCTCACCGTCATCAGGTTGCTGCTCGTGCCGGTGGTGTACTGGCTGAGCCGCGCCAGCGGCTGGCCTGCCAGGCCGGCATCGAGTTCCGCCTGGCTCATCTCGCCGTAGTAGTAGGTGGTGTCGTAATCGCCCGGGGTCGCAGGGACCAGCGAAAACGAGTTGAACCGGGCGGCGGGGAAGGGCGTGAAGGTGAAGAGCAGCCATTCCAGGCTGCCCTCGTTGTCCACCGGTTCGAAGTAGGACCCGCAGGTTCTGGACTCGCACACGCCCACCCCGTTGGCAGTGGGGGACAACAAGGCCGAGACGAACTTGTCCCCGGGCGTCGTCGCGGGGAGCAGGTAGGGACGCACGCGCAGCGTGCCCGTGTCCAGCTGAAAGCTCTTCTCGGTGACCTCGACGCCAGCCGCTGAGCCCGTCGTCACCAGTGAGACGACGGTCGCGCCGGCGCTGCCCGTCGCCAGGTATGCGAGGATTGCTGCCAGTATCCGAACGCACTGCACATTCGCCTCGCGGGTGGGGAAGAATTTGCAACCCGGGTCGCGAATCTGTCGCTTATAGGCGTCACCCGGCAGCTACAGAGCGATTCTGCCGGGATAAGGAATTGAGCGCAAGCAGCTTTCAAGGACTGTTACAGGAAATCCCTCAGGGCGCCGGTTCGTTGCCGTCGAAGTCCAGCTCCACCTTGGCGCCGCTGGGGTCGAAGCAGAAGAGTTGCCAGACGTTGATCTGCCCCGGTTGATCGATCTTGCGCAGCTCGTAGTCGATCCCGGCCTCCTTCAGGCGTCGGGCGGTTCCAGGCAAGTCCTTGGCAGAAAAGGCCATATGGTCCAGGACTCCCTTGGGGTCCTCGGGCAGTTGCCGGCCGGCGATGACGTGCAGGATGGCCTGGTTGCCGCAGTAGAGCCAGGCGCCGGGGAACTTGAAGTTGGGCCGGAACCCCTCGGTCAGGCCCAGCAGGCCCATGTAGAAGGCCTTGGTGCGGTCGAGGTCGTGGCTCAGTACGGTGAAGTGGTTCATGCCGGCGATCGCCATGGTCGCTCCTTGTCAGCTCAGTTGGATCGAGGGCTCAGGACATGCCCGCCACGTGCTTGACCGCCGCGGCAGCGTCCTGCTCGGTGAGCGAGCGTTGCCGCTTGTCCAGCCACCAGCCGTACTGTACCGGCCAGCTGGCGAACTCGGGATCGTCATCCAGCGCCACCTGCGCGTGCAGGGCCCAGTTGGGGTTGAACAGCGCCTGGCGGCCGATTGCGATGAGATCGGCCTGGCCGGCCTGCAGGATCGCCTCAGCCTGGCGCGGCTCGAGGATCAGCCCGACCGCCATGGTGGCGACATTCGCCTCGGCTTTCACCCGGGCAGCGAAGGGCACCTGGAAGCCGAGGGTGCGCTTCACCCGCGCTGCGGTGGCGGAACCGGCGATGCCGCCCGAAGAACAGTCGATCACGTCGATACCGATCGCCTTCAGCTCACGGGCGAGCGCGAGCGTGTCCTCGATGGCCCACCCGCCTTCGATGCCGTCGGTGGAGGACACGCGGAAGAACACCGGCTTGTCCGCCGGCCAGGCGTCGCGAACGATGCGTGCAACTTCCAGCGGCAGGCGCATGCGCCCGGCGAGGTCGCCGCCGTACTGGTCCGTGCGCTTGTTGCTGAGCGGGGAGAGGAACTCGTGCAGCAGGTAGCCGTGCGCGCCGTGCACCTCCACGACCTCGAAGCCGGCGGTCAGCGAGCGGGTCGCGGCAGCCTTCCAGTGCTGCTTGTGCTGGGCGATCTCGTCGAGCGAGAGCTGGTGCGGCACCAGCCAGCCCGTATCCACCGGCACGGCGCTCGGCGCCACGACTTGCCAGACATGTTCTCCGCGTGCCCGGTCGCTGTCGTCCAAGGGGCCGTTGCCGTGCCAGGGGCGCTGCATGCTGGCCTTGCGGCCGGCGTGCGCGAGCTGGATCGCGGGCACCGCGCCCTGCGACTTGAGGAACGCGGTGATGCGTTCCAGCGGGGCGATGTGCAGGTCGGACCAGATGCCGATGTCGCCATGCGTGATGCGGCCGTTGCGCTCGATCGCGGCCGCCTCGGTGAAGACGAGGCCGGCGCCGCCGGTGGCGAACTTGGCCAGGTGGGCGAAGTGCCAGTCGTTGGCCATGCCCTCCTGCGCGGAGTACTGGCACATGGGCGAGATGACCACGCGGTTGCGCAGGGTGATCCCGCGCAGCGCGAGGGGCGTAAAGAGAAGCGGGTGCATGCGGTCCCTTTCGGTGTTGGGGTGGGGCGGCGCGAAGGTCAGAGCTTCGGGCTGCTGTGTACGTGGTGGTGATGGTGCCCGTGGTGATGGTCGCTGTCGCTCTCGCGCATCTCCACCGGCACCAGGTTGAGACGGCCGTGCCGCACATGTGGTTCGGCCATCAGTGCGTTGGCGAATGCGGTGACGGCCTCGGTCCGTCCGCGCAACATCACCGTCTCCAGGCAGCTGTCGTGGTCCAGGTGCACGTGCATCGACGAGAGCACGATGTCGTGGTGGCGGTGCTGCAGCTCGGTGAGGCGCTCGGCGAGGTCGCGGGCATGGTGGTCGTACACGTAGCTGAGGACGCCCACGCAGTGCAGCGCCTCGTGGCGCTCCAGGCGGTCGCTCTTGAGCAGGTCGCGCAGCATGTCGCGTACGGCTTCCGAGCGGTTCTGGTAACCCTTCTTGTGGATCAGGTCGTCGAACTCCCTGGCCAGGGATTCGGTGAGCGAGATGGTGAAGCGTTCCATTGCGCGCCTCTTCTTGGAGTCGGCAGATGGTAGCGCAAACCGGCGGGGGGCCGTTGCTGGCCATCCTTTCGCCAGCTGTGAGAGGACGCTCCGCCGAGTGCACCGGGCCTTCGCAGCTCCCCTCTTGCCCGAGGGAAGTTGGGTGGACGGTTCCCCCTGTTACTTGATGGAGGATGGCCGGGAAGGTCCCCTGTTGTTTGATTGAAAATGGTTGGGCAGTGCCCCCTGTTGCCTGATGGAAGATGGCTGGGCAGTTCCCCCTGTTGCCTGATGGAAGATGGTTCGGCCGTTTCCCCTGTTGCCTGATGGAAGATGGTTCGGCCGTTCCCCCTGTTGCCTGATGGAAGATGGTTCGGCCGTTCCCGCTGTTGCCTGATGGAAGATGGCTGGGCAGTTCCCCCTCTCCCTTGACGGGAGAGGGTCGGGGTGAGGGTGAAGGTGAAGCTGAAGCGAAGCCTAAAGCCCCTTGCGCATCCGCCGGAGCGCTTCCTGGAGCTGGGGCCGCGGGCACGCGAAGTTCAGGCGGAGGAACCCGGGCGTGCCGAACAGTGCGCCGTCATACAGACCGACGCCGGCGTCCTCGAAGTGCCGGAGCGGATTCGGCATATCGAGGCCGCGGGCGTCGATCCATGCCAGGTAGGTCGCCTCGACGTGCCAGCTGCGCAGGCCCGGCATGGTGGCGAGCTCGCGCTCCACCAGGTCGCGGTTGCCGCGCAGGTAGTCGAGCAGCGCGAGGTGCCAGTTGCGCCCGTCGCGTAAGGCTGCGTGGGTGGCGACGAAACCCAGCCCGCCGACGTGGTGCACGATGCCGGCCATCGTGCGGCGCAGGCGGGCCCGCAGATCGGGGTTTGATGCGATGGCGAATGCGCACCCCAGCGTCGGCGTGTTGAAGGTCTTGCTGGCGGACATGAGGGTGACCGTGCGCGCGGCGGCGTCCTCGCCAAGCGTCGCGAACGGGACGTGGCGCTTGTCCGCATCGAGCACGAGTCCGCAGTGGATCTCGTCGGATACGACGACGAGGTCGTGGCGCTGCGCGAAGGCGGCGAGGTGCTGCAGTTCGTCGCGGGTCCACACGCGACCCGTGGGGTTGTGCGGGCTGCAGAGGAGCAGTGCGCGGGTGCGCGGAGAGACGGCAGCCTCGAGCGCGTCGAAGTCCCATTCCCAGCGTGCGCCGGTCAGTTCCCCCTCTCCCCCTGCGAGAGAGGGCTGGGGTGAGGGGGGATGCTGGGGTGAGGGAGGATGTACCTCTCCATTCGGATGTGCGCCCCGCAGTTCCCCCTCTCCCCCTGCGGGAGAGGGCTGGGGTGAGGGGGGATGTACCTCTCCACTCGGATGTGCGCCCCGCAGTTCCCCCTCTCCCCTTGCGGGAGAGGGTCGGGGTGAGGGGTGAGTCTCCCTCATCCCCACCCGCACCGCATTCCTCCCCGCGTTCTGCGGCGCCGACAGGAACGGCGGATAGATCGGCACCGACGTGAGCAGCTCATCCCCTTCGCCAGCGAAGGCGCGGCTGACGACATTGAGCCCCACCACCAGGCTGGGCAGCCACACCAGCCAGTCGGGCTCGATGCGCCAGCCATGGTCGCGTTCCAGGGCCGCCGCGATCGTGGACGCGAGTTCCGCGGGCGGATCGGTGTAGCCGAAGATGCCGTGCTCCACGCGTTGACGCAGCGCCTCCACGATTGGCGGCGCGCAGCGGAAGTCCATGTCCGCGACCCAGAGCGGGATCACGTCGCGGCCCGCGTAGCGGTTCCACTTGGTGCTCGACGTGGCGGTGCGATCGATGGGGGTGTCGAAGTCGAAGGATGTCTTCATGAGGAGCTAGGCTAGTGGAAATCGCGCGAGCGCGTGAACAGCCGGCCCAGCAGGTGGCTGTGATCGACCAAGCGGCCGGCGACGAGGTGCACGACGTCGCCCTGGCGCTCGACCACGCCGTGCACGGCGAGCAGATGTGCGCCGAGCAACTCGCGTCGCTGCACCTCTGACACCGTGCGCCAGACCACTACGTTGACCATGCCAGTCTCGTCCTCGAGGGTGACGAAGATCACGCCGCTCGCCGTGTCGGGGCGCTGGCGTCCGATGACCAGCCCGGCTGCGCGGGTGAGGCGGCCGTGCGGCATGTCGCGCACCTGCGCCGCGGTGGCCATGCGCAGGCGGGCAAGCCGTGGGCGCAGCAGCGCGAGGGGATGGCGTCCGAGCGAGAGGCCCAGCGTGGTGTAGTCGGCCACGATGTCGTCGCCCTCGCTGGGTGGCATGAGTTGGGGCACGCGCTCGTCGATGGTGGCGCCGTCGAGCACGGGCGGGCGCTCGTGGATGCCGGTGACATCCCAGGCGGCCTGGCGGCGATGGCCGGTGATGGTGGCCAAGGCGCCCGCTGCGGCGAGTGCGTTGACGTCGTGGCGGTTGAGCCTGGCGGCGAGGGCGAGTTGTTCGAAGGTGATGGCTGGAAGCCCCCCCTCACCCCAACCCACTCCCGCGAGGGGAGAGGGGGAACCCAGCGGTGTGCGGGGGGTGGAGGGCGAGGGTAGCGGGTCGAGGTCCGAGGTGGGGGCGGAGTGCGAGGCGGAAGAGGCGAGGCTCGGCCGTCGAGCTGATGCATCCGCAGCAGGGGCGATTTTCTCCCCCTCACCCCGACCCTCTCCCGCGAGGGGAGAGGGGGAACCCAACGGTGTGCGGGGGGTGGAGGGCGAGGGTAGCGGGTCGAGGTCCGAGGTAGGGGCGGAGTGCGAGGCGGAAGAGGCGAGGCTCGGCCGTCGAGCCGATGCATCCGCAGCAGGGGCGATTTTCTCCCCCTCACCCCGACCCTCTCCCGCGAGGGGAGAGGGGGAACCTAGCGGTGTGCGGGGGGTGGAGGGCGAGGGTAGCGGGTCGAGGTCCGAGGTAGGGGCGGAGTGCGAGGCGGAAGAGGCGAGGCTCGGCCGTCGAGCTGATGCATCCGCAGCAGGGGCGATTTTCTCCCTCTCCCCTTGCGGGAGAGGGCCGGGGTGAGGGGTGAGCAACCTCTCTCGCGCTGCCACCAGCCGTTCTGCCGCCTCCTTCGACAACCCTTTCACCATGCGCAGGCCGAGGCGGATGGCCGGCTGTGCGCGGGAGGTGCGGCAAGGCTCACCCTCTCCCCTCGAGGGAGAAGGCGAACAGCCAGACGGCGATCCGCTCGCCTCCTGCCTCTCACCTCTCGCCTCCAGCGCACAATCCCACCCGCTCACCAGCACATCCGGCGGACGCACTTCCACGCCGTGCCGCTGCACGTCCTGCACCAGCTGCGCCGGGGCGTAGAACCCCATCGGCTGGCTGTTCAGCAGCGCGCACGTGAACGCGGCCGGCTCGTGGCACTTGAGCCAGCACGACACGTACACCAGCAACGCGAAGCTGGCCGAGTGCGACTCGGGGAAGCCGTACTCGCCGAAGCCGAGGATCTGCTGGAAGATCTGCTGCGCGAACGCGTCGCTGTAGCCGCGCTGGCGCATGCCTTCCTTGAGCCGCTTCTCGAACGGCTCGAGACCGCCGCGGCGCTTCCACGCCGCCATCGCGCGCCGCAGCCGGTCGGCCTCGCCCGGCGTGAACCCCGCCGCGACGATCGCGAGCTGCATCACCTGCTCCTGGAAGATCGGCACGCCGAGCGTGCGTTCGAGCACGCCGCGCACGGCTTCGGAGGGATAGCGCACCGGCTCGATGCCCTGGCGCCGGCGCAGGTAGGGATGGATCATGCCGCCCTGGATCGGGCCGGGCCGCACGATGGCGACCTCGATCACCAGGTCGTAGAAGCACTTCGGCCGCATGCGCGGGAGCATGGACTGCTGTGCACGCGACTCGATCTGGAATACACCGATGGTGTCGGCCCGGCCCACCATCTCGTACACGCCGGGATCCTCCGGCGGCACGTCGGACATCGAGAACGGGCGTCCGCGGCATTCGCCCACCATGCGCAGCGCGCGCCGGATGGCGGTGAGCATGCCCAGCGCCAGCACGTCCACCTTGAGCAGGCCGAGCGCATCGAGGTCGTCCTTGTCCCACTGGATGATGGTGCGGTCCGGCATGGCGGCGTTCTCGACCGGCACCAGGCGCGACACCGGCCCGCGCGAGATGACGAAGCCGCCCACGTGCTGGGACAGGTGGCGCGGAAAGCCGATGGCGATGTGCACGAGGGCGAGCAGGCGCTGGATCACCGGGCTGTCGGGATCGAAGCCGCACTCGCGGATGCGCTCGGGACGGATGCGGGTGACGTCGCCGTACGCGAGGTTCTTGGCCAGGCGGTCGACCTGCGCGAGGTCCAGGCCCAGCGCCTTGCCGATGTCGCGCACCGCGCTCTTGCTGCGGTAGCTGATGACGGTGGCGGCGATGGCGGCGCGCTCGCGTCCGTACTTGCGGTAGATGTACTGGATGACCTCCTCGCGCCGTTCGTGCTCGAAGTCGACGTCGATGTCGGGCGGCTCGTTGCGCTCCCTGGAGATGAAGCGCTCGAACAGCATCTCCATGCGCGCCGGGTCGACTTCGGTGATGCCGAGGCAGTAGCAGACCGCGGAGTTGGCCGCCGAGCCGCGGCCCTGGCACAGGATGCCCTGCGAGCGCGCGAAGCGGACCACGTCGTGGACGGTGAGGAAGTAGGGCTCGTAGCGCAGCTCGGCGATGAGGGCGAGCTCGTGCCGGACCAGGGCGCGGGCCTTGGCGATGTCCGCTTTCCGGCTGGCGGTGAAGTGGCCGCCCCAGCCGTCGGCCGTCGCGCTCCCTTCCATCGCTGTTCTCTCTCCCGCAAGGGGAGAGAGAAAAAATCCTGAGGCTTCGGCGCTCAGCCCTCTCGCCTCTCGCCTCTCGCCTCTAGCCTCATCTTCCAGCTCCGCCCCGAACCGCCACCGGAACCCTTCCCGCACGAGCTTGCGCAGCCAGCTGGTCGGCGTCTCGCCCGCCGGCACGATCTCCTCCGGATACTCGTAGCGCAGCTCGTCCAGCGAGAAGGTGCAGCGGTCCGCGATGTGGATGGTCTCGATCAGCAGCTCGGGCGGGTAGATGCGCAGCAGCCGCTCGCGGCTGCGCAGGTGGCGCTCGCCGTTGGGGAACAGCGCATCGCCGCATTCGGACAGCGGCCGCTTGACGCGGATCGCCGTGAGCGTGTCCTGCAGCGCACGCCGTCCGCGTGCGTGCATGTGCACGTCACCTGCCGCCACGAGCGGTACACCGGTTGCGTGCGAGAAGTCCTGCAGCACGGCCAGCCGCTCGGCATCGTCCGCACCGTACAGCAGCTCGGCCGCGATCCAGCAGCGCTGCGGAAAGCGCGCCTCGAGCCACGCCGCATGCGCGGGATCGGGAGTCGGCCCCGGCAGCAGCAGCGCGAGGCAGTCGGGCAGCCCCATGGCCAGGTCCTGCAGGGTCAAGCGGTACTCGCCCTTCTTCGAGCGACGCCGGCCCAGGGTGATGAGCTGCGACAGGTTGCCGTAGCCGTCGCGGTTGCAGGCGAGCAGGACGAGGCGGAGGGAGGAGCCAGGCTCGAGGCGCGAGGCACGAGGGGAGGTGAGAGGCGCGAGGCAGGAGGCTGGAGGCGGGGCGCTGCGTGCCCACCCCTCACCCCGGCCCTCTCCCGCAAGGGGAGAGGGGGAACAGCCGAGTGCCCTGGTCTTCAGTGGTCGCGCGCAAGGCTGCGACCTTCCGGCATCCGGATCCTCATCTGCAACCTCCAGCCTCTTGCCTCGCGCCTCTCGTCTCTCGCCTCCAACCTGAACTTCGACCTCGCAGCCGACGATCAGCCTGAGCCCGTGCGCCTTCGCTGCGACGTGCGCGCGCACCACGCCGGCGAGCGAGCACTCGTCGGTGATGGCGAGCGCCGCGTAACCCAGCTTCGCTGCCCGCTCCACCAGCTCCTCGGCGTGCGACGCACCGCGCAGGAAGCTGAAGTTGGAGAGACAGTGCAGCTCGGCGTAGGACGGAGACATCGGACGACTCGATTACACGGGACATGCGCTCCGCGACCGCGACAGAACAGAGCGATGCCGTTGCCTTTACCGCAACGGCAGAGAGCGGCGCTGTTCCCTCCTGCCCTGGAGCGATGCCATGGCCTTCACCGCAATGACAGGGAGCAGCGCTGTTCCTTCCTGCTTTGGAGCGATGCCATGGCCTTCACCGCAATGACAGAGAGCGGCGCCGTTCCCTTCTGCCCTGGAGCGATGCCATGGCCTTCACCGCAATGACAGAGAGCGGCGCTGTTCCCTCCTGCCCTGGAGCGATGCCATGGCCTTCACCGCAATGACAGAGAGCAGCGCTGTTCCCCCTCTCCCTCGAAGGGAGAGGGTTGGGGTGAGGGTGACGCGCGCGTAGCGCGCAAATGGCGAGGCGTCTCCCTGCAACAACCCATCACGCGAAGATTCCCTGCAGGAACCACGCGCGCTCGGCCTGGCGCTCGCGGAACACCCACACGCGCCGGCCCTGCGCATCGGCGGCCACGAAGTAGTCGCGGGCCACGTCGTGGCCGTCCCACCAGCCGCCCTCGATACGCTCGGGACCGCCGAGCAGGGTGAGGGGGCCGTCGAGGACCGGGGCCTGTTCCTCCACCCGCAGCCGGCGCGGCTGGTCGAGCAGCCACAGCGGGCGCTCGGCCAGCGCGCCGCCATAGCGCGCGGCACCCGGCTCGCACACGCGCCACGCCGACTCGGGCCGGTGGTCGGGGTGCGAGGCGATGCTGTAGACGGCATCCACGCCCAGCCGCGCGCGCAGGTGGTCGATCAGCGACCAGCGCTCCTCCTCGGGTGGCTTGTCCTCCGGGAACAGCGACAGGTTGTGCGACTGCAGCGGACGCGCCTCCTCGCTGTCGAGCTGGATCGCTTCCACGCGCTGGGACAGCTCGATGCGGCCCAGCCGCTCGCGCAGCAGGCGCAGGATGCGTTGCGGATCGCGGCTGGGCGAGGAGAAGCCGAGCGTGACCACGGTGGGCCGGCGCTCCTCGTGGTGCAGGGTGAGGCGCAGGCGCGTGACGCCGGCCTGCTGCATGCGCAGCGCGCCGGTCAGCTCGAGCAGCATGCGCTTGGCGGCGAACAGCAGCGGCTCGGTCTCGTACACCGGTGCGGGCAGCACCAGCCGCGCCTTGTAGCGGGAGGGTACGACGTAAGCCGGCTGCGGATCGGGCAGGCGTCCCAGCGCGCAGTCGATCTCGTCGAGCAGGCCCTGGCCGAAGCGGCGCGCGAGGCCTTCGCGGGGCAGGGCGAGGCAGGCCTCCAGCGTGCGCACCCCCATCACCGAGAGCATGCGCAGCGTCTCGGGCGGCTGGTCGAGCAGCGCCAGGGGCAGGCCGGCCAGCGCCTCCTGCAGCGCTTCGGGGTCTGTGATCGAGCGGCTCATGCCGTTGCGGGCGAGCAGCCGTGCGCCGCCCGGCGTGGGGGCGGCGGCAATGGCCGCGGCATAACCGAGCTCGGACAGGCCTTCGCTCATGCGCAGCAGCAGTGCGCGCAGTCCCTCGAACAGCCGCAGGCTGGCTTCGATCTCGAGCAGCACGGCGTCGGGCGCGTGCAGGCTCACGGTCGGTGTGAACTGGCTGGCCCAGGCCGCGATGCGCTCCAGGGCATGACGCTCGGCGGTGGCGTCGCGAGTGCGCTCGGCCAGGTCGGGTGCGAGCGCGATGGCGGCCGACATCTTCATGCCGGGCGTGACGCCGCGGTCGCGCGCCGGGGGATTGCACGACAGCACCACGGGCTGGTTGCCGCCGCTGCTGATGACGAGCGGTCCGGGCACGGCTGCACCGCGTTGCAGCAGCTGCAGCGAGAGGTGGGGGAAGTGGAGGCAGGTCCAGAGCATGGCGGGGACGATGCGGCGGGTGGCTTCGAGGCGGGCGCCGAGGGCGCTGCGGCAGGGGTCAGGCGAGGCCGTGGCGGATGCGCATCAGCCGTGGCGGCCGGGGCGAGATGCGAGGCCGGCCGGCTGCCGGCACTTCCATGTGCGGCGCCGTCTGTTCGGGGCACTCACGCATCGGGACATCGAAGCCGAGCGACAGCGGCGGGGCCCAGCCGCCGCCGCGGCGCTTGAGGATCTGCAGCCCGATCCCGTTGCGCTGGGGCGAGAGCTGGATGCGCAGCGGGGCAGGGGAGGCTTGCGCCGCGTTGCGTGTGGGGCCGAACACCACGCCCATGCCCTTGCCTTCCTCGGCGGCGACCTGCAGGCGGCGCAGGGCGCGATCGGGCGCGGCGGCGGGCCAGGCAAGCACGGCAGCACAGGCGGTCGAGCGCAGGCAGCGCTCGGCCGTCCACAGGGTTTCGGCGTCCGAGCGCGTGTCGACGACGACCAGGCGCGCGAGGTTCACCCCGCGTGCTTCGAAGGCGGGTGCGTACGGACGGTGCGGCGGGGCGACCAGCACCACCCAGCGCTCTTCCCGGGACAGCCGTGCCAGTGCGGGGGTGAGCAGGTGCAGCTCGCCGATGCCCCGGTGGCTGGCGAGCAGCTCGGTGAGCGCTGCACGCGGCCAGCCTGCGCCCGGCAGCTGTTCGTCCAACGCCGTGAAACCGGTCGGGACGCTGTCGACTGCGACCTTGGCGTACTGGTTGCCGCGCCAGATGGCGGGGTGCTGGAGGACGGCTTCGAGGGATGGCATGGTGCGGCGGCGTTGTGTTTCGTTCACCCCTCACCCTGTCCCTCTCCCGCAAGGGGAGAGGGGACGGAGGGAGGGTGTTGCGTGTGTTGCGGACTGCTTCCGGTTTGCTCTCTTGCTTCCTCATCCTTGTCCTCTCCTGCAAGCGGGCAGGGGATGGAGGGAGGGGGCTGCATGTGTTGCGGACTGCTTCCGGTTTGCTCTCTTGCTTCCTCACCCTTGTCCTCTCCCGCAAGCGGGCAGGGGATGGAGGGAGGGTGTTGCGTGTGTTGCGGACTGTTTCCGGTTTGCTCTCTTGCTCCCTCACCCTTGTCCTCTCCTGCAAGCGGGCAGGGGATGGAGGAAGCGCGTTGCGTGCGTTCAGGCTGCTGTTGACGATTGCGAGCTTTTCTCCCTCTCCCCTTGCGGGAGAGGGCCGGGGTGAGGGGGGGTGTTCAATGCACCCTGAATAGCGCTCATCACGCCGTCGAGATTGGCCAGCACCTCGTTGTTCCAGAACCTGATCACATGGAAGCCTGCTGATTCCAGGAATGCAGTCCTACGTGCATCTTCCTTCTGCCGTTCCGCATGCTGCCCTCCGTCGATTTCGACAACGAGCTTTCTTTCCAGACACACGAAGTCCACGATGTAGGGCTCGATGACCTGCTGGCGCCGGAATTTGAAGTCAGTCATCTGACGGCTGCGCAGGTGACGCCACAGCATGCGTTCGACATCGGTGGAATTGGAGCGGAGTTGTTTGGCGAAATGCCTCATCTTTGGTCCCCCTCACCCCGACCCTCTCCCGCAGGGGGAGAGGGGGAACTGACCGGCGCACGCTGGGAATGGGACTTCGACGCGCTCGAGGCTGCCGTCTCTCCGCGC
>CAZFYX010000110.1:0-61795 GCA_964523885.1 uncultured Burkholderiales bacterium
CCTGAGCTCGCAGGTGTACGCCGACATGGCGTCGAGCCTGACGCTGGCGCTGGGCAAGGACATCGCGAGCAAGCCGGTGGTCGCGAACCTGGCGCGCATGCCGCACCTGCTGGTGGCCGGCACCACCGGCTCCGGCAAGTCGGTGGCGATCAACGCCATGATCCTGAGCCTGGTGTACAAGGCGACCGCCAACGAAGTGCGGCTCATCATGGTCGATCCCAAGATGCTCGAGCTGTCGGTGTACGAGGGCATTCCGCATCTCCTCGCTCCGGTGGTTACCGACATGAAGCAGGCCTCGCACGCGCTGACCTGGTGCGTGGCCGAGATGGAGCGGCGCTACAAGCTGATGTCCACCCTGGGCGTGCGCAACCTCTCGGGCTTCAACCAGAAGGTCACCGACGCGGAGAAGACCGGGGTGCCGATCAAGGACCCGCTCGCGCTCAACCAGGAGGCGCCGCCGCCGCTGCAGCAGCTGCCGCTGGTGGTCGTGGTCATCGACGAGCTGGCCGACCTGATGATGGTGGTCGGCAAGAAGGTCGAGGAACTGATCGCGCGCCTCGCGCAGAAGGCGCGCGCCGCCGGCATCCACCTGGTGCTCGCCACGCAGCGTCCGTCGGTGGACGTGATCACCGGCCTGATCAAGGCCAACATTCCCACCCGCGTCGCGTTCCAGGTGTCCAGCAAGGTCGACTCGCGCACCATCCTCGACCAGATGGGCGCCGAGTCGCTGCTCGGCCAGGGCGACATGCTCTACCTGCCGCCCGGCACCGGGTATCCGCAGCGCGTCCACGGGGCGTTCGTGGCGGATGCCGAAGTGCACAAGGTCGTGGAGTACCTGAAGTCGCGCGGGGCGCCGCAGTACATCGAGGGCATCCTCGAGGGCGGCGACGAGGAGGGAGCGCTGGGCGACATGCACGGGGAGGGCGGGGGCGACGCGGAGTCCGATCCCCTGTACGACCAGGCCGTCGCCGTCGTGCTCAAGACGCGCCGCGCGTCCATCTCGCTGGTGCAACGCCACCTGCGCATCGGCTACAACCGTGCCGCCCGCCTGATCGAGGCGATGGAGAAGGCGGGACTGGTGTCCAGCATGCAGACGAACGGCAACCGCGAGATCCTGGCGCCCGCGAAGAGCGAGTAACGGCCACATCAGTGCACGGACAAGGCGCGACAGAACGGCGCAGCAGGAACGGCGTGACCGGAATCATGCGCACGCACCCGGTGTCCGACCCTCGGGGTGAGGGCACTCCGTCACGCCTCTCTGTCACGCACTTCCTGTCACGCATTTCCTGTCACGGATTCTGAATGAGACCACTGTTCATCGCGCTCCTGGCGCTCTCCGCGATCGTTGCGGTGCCCGCCAACGCCGGCTCCATCGAGAAGCTGCAGGCCTTCGTCGCGCAGACCAGGTCCGCGCGCGCGACCTTCACGCAGAAGGTGTTCGACAACAAGGGCAAGACGATCCAGTCCTCCAGCGGCGTGCTGGCGTTCTACCGGCCGGGCAAGTTCCGCTGGGAGTACCAGAAGCCCTACCAGCAACTCATCGTCGGCGACGGCGAGCGGCTGTGGGTCTACGACTCCGAGCTGAGCCAGGTCACGGTGAAGAAACTGGAGGGCGCGCTGGGCCGCAGCCCCGCGGCGCTGCTGGCCGGCAGCAACGAGATCGAAACCTTCTACAACCTGGACGCGAAGGGTACGAAGGGCGGGCTCGACTGGCTGGAGGCCTTCCCCAAGACCGACGACACGATGTTTTCGAAGGTGCGCATGGGGTTCAAGGGCAACTCGCTCGAGGTCATGGAGCTCTACGACCACCTCGGCCAGGTCACCGAGATCCGCTTCAACCGCATCGAGCGCAACCCGAAGCTTCCCGCCGACAGCTTCTCGTTCACGCCGCCCAAGGGCGCGGACGTGCTCGATGACCAATAAGCGCGAGGCTCTAGGCTCTAGGCGCGAGACGCCAGGAAGGCCACGCGCGCTCCGAGCGACGGGCTGACGCGCGCGATGTCGCAATCCCCGGTTCAGCCCATGCCCGCCGACGACCTGTTTCCGCCGCCCGCTGCCCAGGCGCCGCTCGCGGAGCTGATGCGGCCGCATCGGCTGGAGGACGTGGTGGGGCAGCGGCACCTGCTCGCGCCCGGCAAGCCGCTCGAAGTGGCTGCCCGCGCCGGCAAGCTGCACTCGATGATCCTGTGGGGCCCGCCGGGCGTCGGCAAGACCACCCTGGCGCGGCTGCTGGCGCAGGCGGGGAGCGCCGAGTTCATCGCCCTGTCCGCGGTCTTCTCGGGCGTGAAGGACATCCGCGAGGCGGTCGCGCAGGCCCAGACGACCCTGCGCGACACCGGCCGCCACACGATCCTGTTCGTGGACGAGGTGCACCGCTTCAACAAGTCGCAGCAGGATGCCTTCCTGCCGTTCGTCGAGCAGGGCCTGCTTACTTTCATCGGCGCCACCACCGAGAACCCTTCATTCGAGGTCAACAGCGCGTTGCTGTCGCGCGCGGCGGTGTACGTGCTCGAGCCCCTCGACGCGGCGGACCTGGCGGAGCTGCTCGAGCGCGCCCGCGCGCGCCACCTGTCCGCGCTCGCGCTGACCGCCGACGCCCGCGAGACGATCGTCGGGTTCGCCGACGGCGATGGCCGCCGCCTGCTCAACATGCTCGAGCAGATCGCCGATGCCGCACACACGCAGGGCCGCGGTGAAGTCGATGCGGCGTTCCTGCGCGAGGCGCTGTCCGAGCGCGTGCGCCGGTTCGACAAGGGCGGCGAGCAGTTCTACGACCAGATCTCGGCCCTGCACAAGTCGGTGCGCGGCTCCGCCCCGGACGCGGCGCTGTACTGGCTCACGCGCATGCTCGATGGCGGCGCCGATCCGCTCTACCTCGGCCGCCGCATCGTGCGCATGGCGATCGAGGATATCGGCCTGGCCGACCCGCGCGCGCTGCGCCTGGCGCTCGACGCGGTCGAGACCTACGAGCGCCTCGGCTCGCCCGAGGGTGAGCTTGCGCTGGCCCAGGCGACGATCTACCTGGCATGCGCGCCGAAGAGCAACGCCGCCTACGTCGCTTATAATGCCGCGCGCGATTTCGTCCAGCGCGAGGGCACGCGGCCGGTGCCCCTGCACCTGCGCAACGCACCCACGCGCCTGATGAAGGGGCTGGGCTACGGCAGGACGTACCGCTACGCGCACGACGAGCCGGAGGCGTACGCGGCCGGCGAGGACTATTTCCCCGAAGGCATGCCGAAGCCGAGCTTCTACGTGCCGACCCCGCGCGGCCTCGAGGGGCGGATCGGCGAGAAGCTGGCGCACCTGCGCGATCTCGACCGAGCTGCGACTCAAGGGCGAACCGCGCTCAACACAGAGGACACAGAGGACCACAGAGGAAAACCCAGGAGCAAGGACGCAAGCTGACAGCCCGCTCGCGGGTTCTTGTTTTCCTCTGTGTGCCTCTGTGCCCTCTGTGTCAAATGAGGTTGTCTCTAGATGCTAGACATACAACTGCTCCGTACCGATCTCGACGGCGTCGCGAAGCGCCTCTCCACCCGCGGCCTGCAATTCCCGGTGGAGGAGTTCCAGCGCCTGGAAGCGGCGCGCAAGGCTGCCCAGACGCGCACCCAGGATCTGCAGAACAGGCGCAACGCGCTGTCGAAGCAGATCGGCGAGGCCAAGCGCAAGGGCGAGGACGCCACGGCGATCATGGCCGAGGCGGCGGCGCTGCCGGAGGAGGTGAAGCGGCTGGAGGGCGAGCTGGATCAGATCCAGCAGCAGCTCAACCACCTGCTGCTCACCATCCCCAACGTGCCGAACCAATCGGTGCCCGTGGGTGCATCCGCCGACGACAACGCGGAGGTGCGCCGGGTCGGCACGCCGCGCCGGTTCGACTTCCCGGTAAAGGACCACGTCGACGTCGGCGCCGGGCTGGGCATGCTCGACTTCGAGCGTGCCACCAAGATCAGCGGTGCGCGCTTCAGCCTGCTCACCGGTCCGCTGGCGCGCCTGCACCGCGCGATCGCGCAGTTCATGCTCGACGTGCACAGCGGCGAGCACGGCTACACCGAGGTGTACGCGCCATACCTGGTGAACGCCGACAGCATGCGCGGCACCGGCAACCTGCCCAAGTTCGAGGAAGACCTGTTCGCGGTGCCGCGCAAGGACGCGGACAAGCTCTACCTGATCCCCACCGCCGAGGTGCCCGTCACCAACATCGTGCGCGACGAGATCCTCGCGCTCGACCAGCTGCCGCTCAAGTTCGTCTGCCACTCGCCATGCTTCCGCAGCGAGGCCGGCTCGTACGGCAAGGACACGCGCGGCATGATCCGCCAGCACCAGTTCGACAAGGTCGAGATCGTGCAGATCGTGCACCCGGACCGCTCCTACGAGGCCCACGAGGAGCTGACCGCGAACGCGGAGACGATCCTCGAGCGCCTGGAGCTGCCCTATCGCACCATGCTGCTTTGCACCGGCGACATGGGCTTCGGGTCGGCCAAGACCTACGACCTGGAGGTTTGGCTGCCCGGCCAGAACGCCTACCGCGAGATCTCCTCGTGCAGCAACTTCGAGGCGTTCCAGGCGCGGCGCATGCAGGCCCGCTTCCGCAACGAGAAGGGCAAACCCGAGCTGGTGCACACCCTCAACGGCTCGGGTCTCGCGGTCGGGCGAACGCTGGTGGCGATCCTGGAGAACTACCAGCGTGCCGATGGCGGCGTGGACATCCCGACCGTGCTGCAGCCCTACATGCGCGGGCTGCGCACGATCGAGGCCGCGCGCTAATCGGCCTTGGTCTCGGTGCTGCGCGCGGTCTTGTTGAACAGATCGAAGCCAGGCCGGTAGGGCGGCTCGAAGCGCGACAGGATGTCGTAGTAGCTGCGGATGTTCTCGGTGAGGATCACCGCCTCGCCGCCGCGGCAGAATCCGTACTTCACCGTGCTGTAGTACTCGTAGCGCGACAGCAGGGGGAGCGCGCGCTTGACGTCGACCCAGAGATCCGGGTTCAGCCCCTGCCGCTTGGCGAGCACGCGCGCGTCCTCGAGGTGCCCGTAGCCGACGTTGTAGGCCGCCAGTGCGAGCCAGGTGCGATCGGGCTCGCGGATGCGATCGGGCAGGGTCTCCTTCAGCTCGACCAGGTAACGGGCCCCAGCCAGGATGTTCTGGCGCGGGTCGAGCCGGTCGCTCACGCCCATGCGGTCGGCGGTCTCCGAAGTCAGCATCATCAGCCCGCGCACGCCGGTCGGCGACATCGCGACCGGGTCCCAATGTGATTCCTGGAAACCCAGTGCCGCGATCAGGCGCCAGTCGATGCCGGTGACCTCCTGCGCCTCCTCGAACATCGGGCGGTAGCGCGGGAGCACCTCGATGCGCCGCTCGAGGAAGTTGGCGACGTCGAGCTGGCCCAGCCGTTGAGCGTGACCGTAGTAGCGGTCGATCAGCTGCTTGAGCGTGCCGTCGTAGGTGATGCGCAGGAAGAACTCCTGCGCGCGGTGGACCAGGTCCGGGTCGGCCGCCTTCGGGAACATCCACGCGAGCGGCATCGGGTCTCCCAGCGGGAATGCGCGCGCGAGGTTGGGATAGTACTTGCGCACGATGTCCAGCACGTGCGACTCGGTGACGACGTAGTCGGTCTTGCCGTCGGACAGGCGGTTCAGCAGCCCCTCGCTGTCGCTCTCGGTGACCTCCTTCCAGCGCAGCCGCGGGAACCGCTTGCGCAGCTGGCGCAGATCCTCGACCGCGGCCGATCCCTTCACCACCTCGATGCGCTTGCCGACGATGTCGCCGAGGTTGCGCGGAGCGGGGTTGGCGGTGTTGTATGCGATCACCGGCTGGACCATCTGGTAGGCGGGCGTGAACTGGAAGTGCTCCAGCCGGTCGGAGGTGATCGCGAGCCCGGCTGCCGCGAAGTGAGCCTGGCTGCGCTCGAGCTCGGGCGCGATCTGGTAGAGCGGTTGGCGGTCCAGGTAGCGCACCCGTACCCCCAGCTCGTGCGCGAACTGCTCAACGAGATCGAATTCCAGTCCCGCATAGCGGCCCTCCGAGTCGACATAGCGCGTGGTCGGCGTATTGCGCGTCAGCACGACCAGCTCGCCGGTCTGGGTGAGCGGCGGCACGGGGCGATCGTGGATGAAAGCCGGGTCGCAGATCAGCGGCAGCAGCAGCGCGAGGCTGAGCGGGAGCTTGCGCATCGGGGGAGTTCTATGACCGGCGTCGGGAGGGTACGCGCCGATGCGGGGTCGGCGACTGCGTGGCGCCCGCATCGGGCGAACTGCTGGTCCGGCATGCCATCAGCCTGATCAAGCAAGAAGAAGGCCCCTGGGTGGCTGCGATTATTGCAATGAAATCAGAGCTTCTGCATTGTGCGCCCGCAGCCGGGCGCGACCGGCCGTCAGGTTACTGTAGAATGCGCCGCTCGGAGAGGTGCCAGAGTGGCCGAATGGGGCAGACTCGAAATCTGTTGTCCCCCTTGCGGGGGACCGTGGGTTCGAATCCCACCCTCTCCGCCAGTCGCATTCGCAGCGCGCGATCGCTCATGCACCGGATGCGATCGCTGCACCGCCCGCCCATCGCTGCGCATGCAGCAGACCGGTACCGACCCGCGACGGTTCCCGTGCGCAGGCGATCCGCGCACATGGTTGACTCGTGGCAACGCGTCGCCTGCATCCGCGTGTATCTTCCCGATTCGCTGCGCAGTTCGTGGAATGCGGAAAACTTCCTTGATTTCGTTAGGGATTCCCCCGATGCGCCCAGTGCGAGAATATCAGTACTCTATGGCTCGTAATACTTGAAGTCAGCGCGCTGCGGATTTCGGTACACGGGACTGCCGACGCCAGCGACGAGAAGCAAATCCTGACAACTCTGCATACGACGTCACAGGCAAAGGGGCCGCGGGTTCTCGCTTCGCGTGGCCTGCGGCGTCGAATCAACAAACTACGTCCGGCCTGCCGCCCAGCCTGCCTCCTCGGCGCGAAAGCGGATGGCTTCCCGAGCGCAGTGCGGCGGTCACGCTCGTGCTGCACGCACACGTTCTGCAGGCTCCGGCACGCCAGCGGCTACCATGCTGGAGGCAGGGTGCGGGTTCCTGCGGTGGGCGCGGCACAGGACGCGGGTCCTGGTCCGCGGGCGCGACAGGGGGCCGGAGGATAGCGACAAGGATGCGTACAAAGGTGCGAATCGTCCTGGTAGACGACCACAAGCTGGTGCGGGCGGGGATCCGTGCTTTGCTGCAACAGGTCGAGGGGCTCGAGGTGATCGGCGAAGCCGATGATGGCCGCGACGGCGTGGAGGTGGCCGAGCGGCTGCAGCCCGACGTGGTGCTGATGGACATCTCGATGAAGGGCTTGAACGGGATCGATGCCGCCGCGCAGCTGCGCCGGCGCAACCCCGCCGTCAAGATCGTGATGTTGTCGATGCACGCGGCCGAGGAGCAGGTGGCCCGCTCGCTGCACGCGGGCGCCAACGGCTATGTGGTGAAGGATGGGGCGGTCGAGGAACTGGAAAGTGCGATCGACGCCGTGCAGCGCGGGGAAACCTACGTCAGCCCGGTGGTTTCGCGCAGCGTGGTCGATCGGCTGCTGCGCACCGCGCCCGGGACCCCGACCCCGCTGAGCCTGCTCACCCCGCGGCAGAAGGAGATCCTCCAGCTCATCGCCGAGGGGCGTTCGACCAAGGAGATCGCCCATCTCCTGACGCTGAGCATCAAGACGGTCGAAACCCATCGGGCGCAGCTGATGCAACGCGTGGGTATCCGCGATGTGCCGGGACTGGTGCGCTATGCGCTGCGTGCCGGGCTGATCCAGGCCGACTGATTCCTCTCTCGCCGGCCCGGTGGCACGGGCCGGCAGCCGCCGTCGTCAATTCCCGACGTCGCGTGCCGGCCGCCCCTGAATCGCATGCCTGCTCCGGTATAATCGCGCGATTTTGTTCGCGGAGCGGACCGTCTTGCGCGTGCCCATGTCAGTCGTCCCGAGGATCGCGTGCTGCAGGGCGTGAAGCTGGAATGCGTGCGCGGCACGCGGCGGCTGTTCACCGGGCTGTCTTTCGATCTGCACGCCGGCGAGCTGCTGTGGCTGACGGGCCCGAACGGGGCCGGCAAGACCAGTCTCCTGCGCATTGTTGCGACGCTGCTGCCACCCGAGCACGGCGAGGTCCGCTGGCGCGGGACCGCGGTGCGCGAGCTCGGCGAGGCATTCCGTGCCGAGCAGGTGTACCTCGGTCACGCGCCCGCCGTGAAGGACGACCTGACCGCGCTGGAGAACCTGCACTACGCGCTGGCGCAGGCCGGGCTCCCGGCGGGGGAGCGGCAGCTGGCCGAGGCGTTGGAGGCATTCGGCCTGGGGGGGCGCGAGGAGATCCAGGCGCGCGCGCTGTCCCAGGGCCAGAAGCGCCGGGTGGCGCTCGCGCGCCTGTGGTTTGCCGCGCGGCAGCCGTTGTGGGTCCTCGACGAGCCGCTGACTGCACTGGACGTGCACGCCGTGGAACTGATGCGCGCGCTGATCTCGGCGCATCTGGGCCGGGACGGGATGGTGCTGCTGACCAGTCACCAGGAGATCGACTTCGCCGGCCAGCGCGTGCAGCGGATCCGGCTGGACGAGCAGGCGAGATGAGCGCGACCGATGCCATGGCGGGCACTGCCGGCTCCGCCCGTGCGGGGATGTGGCAGGTGTTCGCCGCGGTCCTGCAGCGCGACCTGCTGCTGGCGATGCGGCGGCGCTCGGATGTACTGACCACCTTCTTCTTCTTCGTGATCGTCGTGAGCCTGTTTCCGCTCGGCGTGGGACCCGAACCGCAGACCCTGCGCGAGATCGCGCCGGGCGTGGTATGGGTTGCAGCACTGCTCGCCTCCATGCTCGCGCTCACGCGCCTGCTCGCGGCCGATCATGCCGACGGCACGCTCGAGCAGCTCGTGCTCGCACCCCAGCCGCTGGTGCTGATGGTGCTGGCGAAGATCCTGGGGCACTGGCTGGTCACCGGTGTCCCGCTGGTATTGATCGCGCCGCTGCTGGGCCTGCAGTTCGACCTGCCGGTGGATGCGGTGGTGGTGATGACCGCGGGACTGCTGATCGGCACCCCGGTGCTGTCGATGGTCGGCGCCATCGGGGCGGCGCTCACGCTGGGCACGCGTGGCGGGGGCGGGCTGCTGGCGCTGCTGGTGCTGCCTCTGTACATTCCGGTGCTGATCTTCGGCGCGGGCGCGGTGTCCTCCAGCGCTGCCGGCACCGGCGCGGCAGCGCACCTCTCGCTGCTGGGCGCCTTCTTCCTGCTGTCGCTCGTGCTCGCGCCCTGGGCGACCGCGGCCGCCATCCGCATCGCACTCGAGTAGCCGCCATGCTCAACATCTGGCGCTTCGCGTCGCCCCAGGTCTTCTACCCCCTCGCGGGCCGTCTGGTCCCATGGTTCCTGGCCATCGCCGTCGTGCTGGGGGTGATCGGGCTGTATCTGGGCCTGTTCGCCGCACCGACCGACTTCCAGCAGGGCGAGGCCTACCGCATCATCTTCATCCACGTTCCGGCGGCGTGGATGTCGATGTTTCTGTACCTGGTGATGGCGTTCTGGTGCGCCGTGGGCATGATCATGAACACCCGTCTCTCGTTCATGATGGCGCTGGCGATCGCACCCACCGGCGCGCTGATGACGTTCATCGCGCTGTGGACCGGATCGCTCTGGGGGCGTCCCACCTGGGGCACCTGGTGGGTGTGGGACGCGCGCCTGACCTCCGAGCTGATCCTGCTGTTCCTCTACATCGGCTTCATGTCGCTGCACGCCGCCATCGACGACGTGCGCCGGGCGGACCGTGCCGCCGGGCTGCTCGCGCTGGTCGGCGTGGTCAATGTGCCGATCATCTACTTCTCGGTGAAGTGGTGGAACACGCTGCACCAGGGCGCCTCCGTCAGCCTGACGCGGGCGCCGTCGATGGCCACCACCATGCTGGTGGGCATGCTGGTCATGGCGTTGGCGGCGTGGGCCTACAGCATCGCCGCGAGCTTCATCCGCGTGCGCGCCATCATCCTCGAGCGCGAGGAGAGCGCGGACTGGGTCCGCGAGCTGCCGGAGCTGCAGCCCCGCTGAACCGGCATACCGACTGGGGGAGAGCGCATTGAACTGGAACAGCCCGGCCGACTTCTTCGCGATGGGCGGCTATGGGTTCTACGTCTGGGGGTCGTACGCGGTCACGGCGCTGGTGATCGGCGCGGAGGTGTGGCTGCTCACGCGCCGCACCCGAACTCTGCGGCGCCGCCTGGGTCGTAAGGGCAGCAACCGGACATGACACCGCGAGACAGAACATGAAACCCCGGCAGAAACGCCTGGCGCTCATCGCCGCGGGGCTGGCCGCCCTGGGCGGGGCGGCGGCCCTGATCCTCAACGCCTTCCAGAGCAACCTGGTGTTCTTCTACAGCCCGACCCAGGTGTTCGCCCAGGAGGCGCCGAAGGGCCGCACTTTTCGCGTCGGCGGGCTGGTGCAGGCCGGCAGCCTGCAGCGCCAGCCGGACGGCGTGACGGTCCAGTTCGTGGTGACCGACACCATGCACAACGTGCCGGTGAGCTACAAGGGCATCCTCCCGGACCTGTTCAAGGAGGGGAAGGGCGTGGTCGCACAGGGCGAGCTCGACGCCGACGGCATGTTCCACGCCAAGGAAGTCCTGGCCAAGCACGACGAGAACTACATGCCGCCGGAAGCCGCCGACGCCGTCGAGAAGGCGCACAAGGCCATGAAGGAATCGGAGAAGACGCTCGTCAAATGAAGGCTAGAGGCGAGAGGCTAGAGGCTAGAGGAACCCCGCTGGTTGGCGGCGCCCTCCGTGCCTGGCTCTCCGCGGCCCTGCCGGGCTATCACTCCGGCGTGTGCGCCACCAGCGTCTCACCTCTAGCCTCTAGCCTCTAGCCTCTCGCCTAAAGCCAATGATCCCAGAACTCGGCCACTTCGCCCTTATCGTCGCGCTGTGCATCGCCATCGTGCAGGCGGTCGTTCCGCTCGTCGGCAGCCTGCGCGGCAATGCCGCCTGGATGGCCGTGGCGAGGCCGGCCGCGCAAGGCCAGTTCGTGTTCGTCGCGATCGCCTTCGGCTGCCTGGCGTATTCGTTCGTCCACAACGATTTCTCCGTGCTCAACGTGGCGAGCAACTCCAACTCCAGCCTGCCGGTGCAGTACCGCTTCGCCGCCACCTGGGGCAGCCATGAGGGCTCGCTGCTGCTGTGGGTGACCATGCTGACCGTCTGGATGCTCGCGGTCACCGTGTTCAGCCGCCAGCTGCCCCGCGAGATGCTGGCGCGCGTGCTGGCGGTGATGGCGATGATCAGCGTGGGCTTCCTCACCTTCATGCTGTTCACCTCCAACCCCTTCGAGCGCCTGCTGCCCGCGGCGCCCGACGGGCGCGACCTCAACCCCCTGCTGCAGGATCCGGGCATGGTGATTCACCCGCCGATGCTCTACATGGGCTACGTCGGCATGTCGGTGGTGTTCGCGTTCGCCATCGCCGCGCTGATCAGCGGCCGGCTCGACGCCGCGTGGGCGCGCTGGTCGCGGCCGTGGACGACCATGGCCTGGGCCTTCCTGACCGTCGGCATCTGCCTGGGCAGCGCCTGGGCCTACTACGAGCTCGGCTGGGGCGGGTGGTGGTTCTGGGATCCGGTGGAGAACGCCTCGTTCATGCCGTGGTTGGTGGGCACGGCGCTGGTGCACTCGCTGGCGGTGACCGAGAAGCGCGGCGGCTTCAAGATCTGGACCGTGCTGCTTGCCATCCTCGCCTTCTCCCTCTCGCTGCTGGGAACGTTCCTGGTGCGCTCGGGGGTGATCACCTCGGTGCACGCGTTCGCCACCGATCCGGCGCGCGGCATCTTCATCCTCGGCTTCCTCGCCGTGGTGATCGGCGCCTCGCTCACGCTGTTCGCCTGGCGCGCCCCCCGGGTGGGCCTGGGCGGCCAGTTCGACCTCGTCTCGCGCGAGTCGATGCTGCTGACCAACAACGTGCTGCTGGTGGTCGCTGCCGGCGCCGTGCTGCTCGGCACCCTCTATCCGCTGTTCCTGGATGCGCTGGGCCTGGGCAAGATCTCCGTGGGCCCGCCTTACTTCGACGCGGTGTTCGCCCCGCTGATGACGCCGGCCCTGTTCCTCATGGGCATCGGCCCGATCGCCAAGTGGAAGCAGGCGTCGCTGCCCGATCTGGCCGCGCGGCTGAAGTGGGCGATGGCCGTGGCCGTGCTCACGGCCGTGGCAGCGCCGCTCGCGATGGGCCGCTGGTCCCCGGTGATCGCGCTCGGTCTTCTGCTGGCGGCATGGATCGCCGCCGCCGGCCTGGTGAATCTGCGTGAGCGCCTGGTGCAGCTCAAGTCCGCCCACCCCGGCCTCGGCACGCGGCTGCGCAGCCTGCCGCGCGGGTACTGGGGCATGCTGGTCGCGCACCTCGGCGTGGCCGTGTTCCTGGTCGGCGTGACCCTGGTGCGCGGCTACGAGTTCGAGAAGGACGTGCGCATGCTGCCGGGCGACACCGTGCAGGCGGGCAGCTATACCTTCCGCCTCGAAGGGCTGGAGGAGGTCAAGGGCCCCAACTACGATGCCACCCGGGGCCACATCAAGGTGACGCGCAACGGGAGCGAGGTCGCGCTGCTGCACCCCGAGAAGCGCTTCTATGCGGTATCGCAGATGCCGATGACCGAGGCGGCCATCGACTCCGGCTTCACCCGCGACCTGTACGTATCGCTGGGCGAGCCCGTGGGCGACGGCGCATGGGTGGTGCGGGTGTACTACAAGCCGTTCGTGGACTGGATCTGGGGCGGCTGCTTCCTGATGGCGATCGGCGGGGTCATCGCGGTCAGCGACCGCCGCTACCGCCTGGCCCGCCGCGAGCAGGAGCGCGGTGCGAAGCTCCAGCCGCCGTCCACCCCGGTCCAGCCGGCGCCTGCTGCAGGCCGATGAGCACGCCTGGCCTGCTCCCCACGAGTCACGAGCCACGAATCACGAGTCACCGCACTCCATGGCGCGCTTCCTGATCCCGCTCGCAGTCTTCATCGTCCTGGTCGGCTTTCTCGCCATCGGGCTCAAGCTCAATCCGCGCGAGGTGCCCTCGCCGCTGATCGACAAGCCTGCGCCGGCCTTCCAGCTGACGCGGCTCGACGATCCCGCGCGCACCATCAGTCTCGAGGATCTGCGCGGCAAGGTCTGGCTGCTCAACGTGTGGGCCTCGTGGTGCGTGGCCTGCCTGCAGGAGCACCCGGTGCTGGTCGACTTCTCGCGTTCGGGCCTGGTGCCGATCTACGGCCTCAACTACAAGGACAAGCCGGACGCCGCCACCGCATGGCTCGGCAAGAACGGCAACCCGTACACGCTGTCGATCGTCGACGCCGATGGCCGCGTCGGCATCGACTACGGCGTCTATGGCGTGCCGGAGACGTTCGTGATCGACAAGCAGGGGGTGATCCGCTACAAGCAGATCGGGCCGGTGACGCCCGAGGTGCTGAACGACACCATCATCCCGCTGGTGCGGAAGCTGCAGGGATGAGCGCGCGCTTGGGGCTCCTGATGGCGCTGGTCGTCGCCCTGCTGGGGGCGGCGCCGGCCTTCGCCGGGGAAGCGCCGCCCGCGGCGGATGACCCGGTTCTGGAAGCGCGGCTGATGAAGCTCTCCGCGGAGCTGCGCTGCCTGGTGTGCCAGAACCAGTCGCTGGCCGACTCGCACGCCGACCTGGCCGTCGACCTGCGCAACCAGGTGCGCGAACAGATGCGCGCGGGCAAGAGCGACGCCGAGATCCGCGACTGGCTGACGCAGCGCTACGGTGACTTCGTGTTGTATCGCCCCCCGCTTAAGACCAGCACCGTGCTGCTGTGGGTGGGGCCCGTGGTGCTGCTGCTGGTTGCCGTGACCGCGCTGCTGATCACCGTGCGCCGTCGCCGCCAGCGGCCTGCCACCGAGCTCACCGCGGAGGAGCAGGCGCGCGCCGAGCAACTCCTGCGCGCCGGATCCGACCTGCCCAATTCATGACCGCCTTCGCCCTGGTGGCCGCCCTGCTGGTGGGTGTGGCCCTGCTGTTCCTGCTCTGGCCCCTGCTGCGCACGCCACGCGCGACCGCATCGCTCCAGGCTGCCAACCTCAGCGTCTATCGCGACCAGTTCGCCGAGCTCGAGCGCGACTTGCGCCTGGGCGTCATCGACGCCTCCCAGTACGACGCGGCGCGCGCGGAACTGCAGCGCCGGATGCTGGAAGAGGCCGGAGAGGCCGCTCCATCGCCCGCGGCCCCGGCGCGCAGCAGCCGGCTCGCCGCCGTGGTGATCGCTCTGGCGGTGCCGGTGCTCGCGGGGCTGCTGTACTGGAAGCTGGGCACGCCCGATGGGCTCGACCCTGCCAAGCGCATGGCGCCCGACGCCTCGAACATCACCCAGGAGCAGTTCGAGACGATGACTGCGGACCTCGCGGCGCGCCTGCAGCAGAGGCCGGACGACCCGGAAGGCTGGGTGATGCTGGGCCGTGCGTACAAGGCGCTGGGCCGGCCGGCAGATGCCGCCAAGGCGTTCGCCGAGGCCAACCAGCGCCTGCCTGGCGTGCCGGAGATCCTGGTCGACTACGCGGAGGCACTGGCGCAGGTCCACGGCAAGCTGGCTGGTGAGCCGCGCAAGCTTCTGGAGCAGGCGCTCAAGCGCGCGCCGGATGATCCACGTGCCCTGACGCTGGCGGGTGGTGCCGCGTTCGAAGCGGGCGAGTACGTCCAGGCGGTGCGTTACTGGAGGACGGTCGCCGCGGCGGTGCCACCGGAGTCCGAATTGGGCAAGGCGCTGTCCGCCGGGATCGAGCGGGCGCAGAAGATGGGCAACCTCAAGCCCGGTGCCACGCCTGCGCCGGCGGCCGCGGGTCCCGCCCGGGTTGTCCGGGGCCGGGTGGAGCTCGCACCGGCTCTCAAGGATCGCGCTGCGCCGGACGATACTGTGTTCATCTTCGCCCGGGCGGCAGAGGGACCGCGGATGCCGCTCGCGGTGGTGCGCAAGCAGGTTCGCGACCTGCCCCTGACGTTCCAGCTCGACGATTCGATGGCCATGAACCCCGCCCTCAAGCTCTCCGACGTTGCGCGCGTCATCGTGACCGCCCGCATCTCGCACGCCGGCAGCGCGATGCCGCAGAGCGGCGACTTGCAGGGCGAGAGCGCGCCCCTGGCGCCCGGATCGGCGCCGATCGCGCTCAGCATCGACAAGGTCGTGCCATGATCGTGCGGGGCCTGTGCATGGCGGGCGCGGCGCTGGCCATCCTGCCCATCCTCCTGTGGGCGCAGAGCGATGAGGCCGAAGGCAAGGGACCGGCGCTGCGGCCCGAGGTCCAGGCGTTCGTCAATCGCATGGACGCGATCTGGGGCTTCGATCCGGTCGAGATCACCCGCCTGTTGTCGACGATCAAGCCGAATCAGGGGGTGCAGAAGGCGATCGCGGCGCCTTCCACCGCCAAGCCGTGGCACGAGTTCCGGCCCCTGTTCGTGGACCAGTCGCGCATCGACAACGGGGTGAAGTTCTGGGACGCGCACGCCGACGTGCTCGCGCGTGCCCGCGCGGAGTTCGGGGTGCCCGAGGCGGTGATCGTCTCGATCGTGGGCATCGAGACCCGGTACGGCCGCTTCACCGGCGGCTTCCGTACCCTGGACGCCCTCTACACGCTGGGCTTCGACGGCGACAACCGGCCGGAGTTCTTCCGCGGCGAGCTCGAGCAGTTCCTGGTGCTGGCGCGCGAGCAGCGCTGGGATCCGGCCACCATCACCGGATCCTTTGCCGGCGCGCTCGGGCTGCCGCAGTTCATGCCCAGCAGCTACCGGCGCTACGCCATCGACTTCAACGGCGACGGCGTCATCGACCTGTGGAACACGCCCGCCGACGCGATCGGCAGCGTGGCCAGCTACCTGCGGCAGTTCGGCTGGCGTGACGGACAACTGGTGGTGGCGCCGGTCCGGCTGGCGGCGACCGACCCCGACCCACTGCTCGCCAACGGCCTGCGCCCGGTGATCACGGTCGGCGAGTGGCGCAGCCGAGGGGTCGAGCCGATGGGCGAGTTGCCCGCGACCCTGAACGCCGCGCTGTTCCGCCTCGACCTGTTGGGCGGTGCCGAGTACTGGTTCGGCTTCGACAATTTCTGGGCCCTGCTGCAGTACAACCGCAGCCGCAACTATGCGATGGCGGTGCACCAGCTCGCCGGCGAGCTGACCCGCGAGCGCGAGCGCCTGGCGGCGCTCGCGACGTCGGCGCCGCTTCCGGCCCAGTCCTTCAGCGGTACGGCTCCACGCTGAACAGCCCGGGCGTGCCGGGCTGGACGATCACGCGCACCCAGCCCACATCGGGCGAGCCGAAGCTTTCCAGACGCTGCAGCGGCGGCCGTGGCCGGTCCCACCGGTACTGGTGGGAGTCGCCATGGATCAGCAGTACCGGCTTGCCGAGCGTGGCGGCGCGCTGCTCCAGCAATTGCACGAAGTCGTCGAAGCCCGCACGGCGCGGGCTGCCTGCCCGCGACTCCAGCAGGGGGTCGCCATGGATGGCGACCACCAGTCCCTCGACCTGCGCGGCTGCCGCGAGATCGAACGCCTGCGTGAGCCAGGCGAGGTTGGCCCGATTGCGCTCCGCGTAACCCGGGTTGCCGAGATCGTTGCCGCTGCCCACCACGTGCGCCGCCGCGAACAGCACGCCGCCCACGCGCCAGCGCATGTTCTCCCGGAACGGCTCGAACGCGGGGTCGTCGCTCTGGCGCTCCAGCGCCATGGGTCGCTGTCCGAGGCTGCGCCGGTCCGGATAGAACACCGCGCGGAAATGGGCCAGCCGCTCGAGCGGCACATAGCCGCCGTTGCTGGGGCGGCTGCAGTCGGTCCAGTCGTTGTCCCCCGGGAGCAGCACGAATGGATGCTGCGAGCGCTGGAACAGGCGCAGGCGCTCCTCGTACACGCGGTCATCGCACAGGTCGCGCCCGCTCTTGAGGTCGCCGACGTGCAGGATGAAGGCGAGGTCGGCCTGATTGAGCGTGTCGAGCATGCGCTCCATGCGCAACGCCTCCCAGGCGAAGTAGGGCGCGTCGCCGATCACGGCGAAGCTGAAGGCAGCGCGGGTCTGGTCTGCATGCGCCGGCGTCGCTGACAGGACGCAGGCAGCAGCCAGCGCGAGGAGGGTGGTGCGGAGTCGCATCGGTAGCGGAAGCGGAAGCGGCGCGCAGCATGATGCCACGCCCGCCCGCCGGGCTACCGGGGCCGCAGGCTGTACGCGGGGATCGGTTTGCCGAAACCGTGCAGGCTGAGATCGCCCAGCGGTTCCGACGCGGTGAAGTTCTCGACCGCCGCCAGCACACGCCGCGTGACCACGGTCTGCCCGGCCTGCGCTTCGCTGCACAGGCGGAAGGCCAGGTTGGTGACCGTCCCGACGGCGCCGTGGTCCCAGCGGCCCTTGAAGCCGATCGCGCCGATCGTTGCGTAGCCCTGGGCGATGCCGATGCCCAGTCCCAGCTCGAAGCCCAGGGTGCGCCACTTCGCGGTCAACCCCCGGGCGTGCTCCTGCGCGCCCAGTGCGAGACGCACCGCCCGGGCACCTGGCGCAGCACATCCCGGGCGCGAAGCTGGTCGAGCTCTCCGGACCGGACCACGTCCCTTACCTGTCGGACGCCGAGGTCATCGCGGGCGAGATCGAGGAGTTCCTCACCGGCGCGCGTCAGCAGGCCGAACCCGACCGCGTGCTCGCCACCGTGCTGTTCACCGACATCGTGGCCGGCACCGAGCGCGCCGCGGCGCTGGGCGATCGGCGCTGGCACGACCTGCTGAACAGCTACTACACCCTGGTGCGTGGGGAACTGGTGCGCTACCGTGGGCGGGCGATCGATACTGCGGGGGATGGATTCCTGGCTGCCTTCGATGGTCCTGCTCGTGCAGTGCGGTGCGCGTCGGCCATCGTCGCGGGTGTCCGTTTACTGGGAATCGAGTTGCGCGCTGGGCTGCACACGGGCGAGTGCGAGGTGATCGACGACAAGGTCGGAGGCATTGCCGTGCACATCGGGGCCCGGGTCGCCGCGCTGGCGGGTCCGAACGAGGTGCTCGTCTCCAGCACGGTGAAGGATCTCGTTGCCGGGTCGGGGCTGGACTTCCGCGACCGTGGCGTGCAGCCCCTGAAAGGGGTGCCGGGAGAGTGGCGGCTGTTTGCCGTGGACCGCTAGCCTGGCCTCACCCGGCCCGCGCGACCTCCAGCCTCCCGCCGTTCGCCTCGCGGTCCTGCTGCACGCGCCGGATCAGCTCCTGCGCGGTCGCATCGCAGTAGGGCACCCGGCTGAGATCCAGCACCGTGCGTCCCTTCGGATTGCCGTGCAGATGCCTGGCCAGCCGGTCCAGCGACGCGTAGAACAGCGCGCCAGCCACGACGATGCGCTCCTCGCCGCCGGCATCGGTGACCGTGAAGCGCACTTTCGACACGTTCGCCACGAAGAAGATGACCGACAGCACGACGGCGACCAGGATGCCCGTCTCCAGCCCGGCGAACACGACCGAGAACACCGTGACGGCGAGCACCGGTCCGTCGATGCGGTTCAGCAGCGGCCGGATCTCCCTGCCCTTGATCATGCCGATCCCGACCAGGGCCATCACGCCGGCGATCACCGGCATCGGCAGCCACGTGAGCAGCGGACCCAGGACGAAGGCAATCACCACCACCGCGATCGCCGCGATGATCCCGGCCAGCGGGGTGCGGGCGCCCATTTCCACGTTCACGCTGGTGCGGTTGAAGCTGCCCGAGCCGGCGAAGGTGGTGAAGAAGGGCGCCAAAGCGTTCGAGATTCCTTGCGCGAACACTTCCTTGTGCAGGTCCAGGTCGCGGGTGACCGTGGCCTTGAGGTCGCGAGCGATGACGAGCGATTGCGCCAGCCCGAGCACGGCGATGGCCAGCGCCTGGGGAAACGCCTGCTCGAGGAAGAGCAGTTGCTGCGGCCCCAGCTTGGGCAGGTGCAGGGGAAGGGCGGCGAGGGTGACGTGCCCGAGCACTTCCAGCTGCGACTGCGCAGGTCCCAGCCACCCATACAGGAGGCCGCCCGCGAGACTCCCGATCAGCACCGCCAGCACGATGTAGGTGCGCGGCCACGCGCGCTTCAGCAGCAGCCCGGCCGCCACGGTGGTGCCGGCGAGCAGCGCGGCGTAGGGGTTGACCAGATCCGACCACGCGGATAGCGCGATGTAGAACTTCTCGTAGAAGAACTTGGTGGTCATCGGCGACAGACCCGCGGCGCCCTCGATCGCGGAGGTGACGAGCCACACGCCCACGCCGACCTTGATGCCGACGATCGCAGCCGGGCTGAAGTAGCGGAACACCTCCGCGCCGCGCAGGAGCCAGATCACGAGCTGCAGGACCCCGACCAGCAGGCTGAGCGCCAGCACATAGTCCACGTAGAGCGGGCTGCCGCGGCCGGCGAAGGGCAGCACCGAAAGTCCGATCAGGATCGACACCGCCGTGTTCGGCCCGCCCACCATCGGGGAATGCCCGAACAGGCTTGCGAGCAGGCCCACGAAGACGGCGCAGTAGAGCCCGTACTCGGGTGCCACGCCGGCCAGGTAGGCGAAGGTGATCGCCTGCGGGATGACCAGCAGCGCACCGGCGACGCCGGCGATGACTTCCGCACGGAGGTTCGTGCCGCGCCGCCACGACAGATCCGGCAGCGCTTCGCGCAGCAGCTTCATCGGCTCCCGGCGACCGCGCGTCCGTCCCCGGGGGCACCGAACAGCTCGGACAGCTTCCGGTACACCTGTTCGGCGAACTTCTTGAGCTTGCCCTCACGCGGATCGAACGGGCGGTGCTGCAGGTTGACGAAGGCGGCGACGTCCAGCGCTTCCTGGTGCGTGAGGCTGCGCTCCTTGCCGCGGGGCATGTTGGCCCAGATGAAGCCCGCCAGCTTGGGCGTGACCGCCATGCCCGAGCCGGAATTGAACGACTCGAGTCCCCAGAGCGGCGGGATGGGGCCGCTGCCGGCGCCGTCCGCGCCGTGGCAGACGGCGCACTCACGCTTGTACACCGCCTGCCCGCGTGCCGGGTTGGGATCGGCGCCCGTGTCGGGAAGCGTGGGAACGCCCCAGTGTTCGGGCGGGCGGCCGATGACCTGGCCCTCCGACAGATAACTGATGTAGGCGGACACGGCCAGGACTTCCGGCGATTCCTCCGGGGGCATCAGGCCGTTCAGGCTGTAGAGGAAGCAGTCGCGGATGCGCATGCCCAGGCCGTTGCGCACGCCGTTCTTCGAGCGCCACTTGGGATAGACGCCGGCGACGTTGAGCGGGAAGCCGTCCGCGCGGGTGCCGCCGTCGAGGTGGCAGCTGGTGCAGCTGAGCCGCCCGCCGGCGTAGCGGGGCGCGTAGCGGCGCGTGTCCATCACGATGTTGTGGCCGTACACGACGTTGCTCTCGTAGTCATCGAGCACGGCGCGGGCCTGCAATTCCTCGATGGTCGGCCGCGCCACTGCGGCGGAGGAGAACGCGAGCAGCACGAGGCCGAGGAGGCATGCGGGTCGACGTCGCATCACCATGTGTCGTGGTTTTACGCAGGGATTGGCCCGCGTGCGCCGCGGGGCCCCGCGAGGGGGCGCCGCGCCGCGCTTCCGGTCAGCCGGCGAAAAGATAAGTGCAGCCGCGCGACACCGCGGCCTGGCAGGCCACGAGCCCCGAGGGCGCGTGCACGATGCCGGGCAGCACCGCGGCGTTCCAGTCGGCTTTCACGGTCTCGTGCGGCAGGCCGGCCTGCTTGGCCACCAGCCCGCTGTAGAAGTGGATGGCCATGTCGCACGCGGCGACCTTCACCCCGCGGTCGATCAGCTTCTGCAGCGCCATGTCGGGCAGGAACGGATCCTTCATGGTTGCGTAGAAGGGGTTGCGCAGCGCGGGCTTGCCGGTGTCGGGGTCCTGGATATTGAAGAACTCGCCCAGCTTGTACTTCTGCCAGGCGCTGTCGCCGAGCGCGAGGGGGATCGCGTTGTGGCGGAACACGGTCACGACGCCGACGTCGCTCTCGGGGATGCCGTACGCCTGCGGTGCCGTGAACAGGAACACCCACGCCCAGGCCATCGCCATTCCGCCATTGGGTTCGCGCGTGTCGAGCACGATCTTCTGGCTTCCCTGGATGCTGTCGCGCCAGCGGGTGAAGTCGGTTGCGGTACCCTCGGGGGCGGCGACCGCGGTGGACGGCTGGATCGCGGCGCCCAGGCCCAGCGCAGCGGCTGCCGCCGCCAGGCCGATGAAATCGCGACGTTCCAGATGCGCCTTGAACTCCTGTTCCATGACGACCTCCTCTGTATGCGTTGGGCGGTGGAAACTGCACATCCTCATGCTTGGCTGCACGCAGATAGTGGGACCAGCGCCCTTACAGGTGGCTTACGGATACACTAGTCGGGCAGATCCAGCCACTTACGCGAGTGAAACTCACCTTCCACGGCGCCGCAGGCGAGGTCACCGGCTCGTGCCATCTGGCCGAGACCTCTGGCGCGCGCTTCCTGCTCGACTGCGGCATGTTCCAGGGCGGGCGCGAAGCGCGCGAGCGCAACTTCGCGCCGTTCGCGTTCGAGCCGCGCTCCATCGGCTTCGTCCTGCTCTCGCACGCGCACCTCGACCACTGCGGCCTGCTGCCGCGCCTGGCGAAGCTCGGCTTTCGCGGCCGCATCCACTGCACCGAGGCGACTGCCGATCTCATCGAGATCATGCTCAAGGACAGCGCACACATCCACGAGAAGGACGCCGCCTGGCAGGCGCGGCGCAACGGCACGAGCTCCGAGCCGCTCTACACGCTCGCCGACGTGGAGCAGGTGCTGAGTCTGGTCGAGGGGCACGCGTACGAGGAGGAGTTCGTTCCGTTGGACGACATCCGGGTGCGCTTCCGCGATGCGGGCCACATCCTCGGCTCCGCGATCGTGGAGGTCTGGGCCGACGAGGACGGTGCCGCCACCAAGCTGGTCTTCTCCGGCGATCTGGGACAGCCCGCCCGCCCGGTAGTGCGCGACCCCGTCGCGGTCGATGCGGCGGACGTGCTGCTGGTGGAATCCACCTACGGCAACCGCAACCACAAGGGCATGCAGGAGACGGTGGACGAGCTGGTCGAGGCTGTGACGCAGACCCTGGATCGCGGCGGCAATCTCATCGTGCCGGCATTCGCACTCGGACGCACGCAGGACCTGCTGGTGATGCTCGCGGAGCAGACGCTCGCCGGGCGCCTGCACGGGCTGAAGGTGTTCGTCGACTCGCCGTTGGCGACGGCCGCCACGGAGACGACCCTGCGGCACGCCAACCTGATGGACGAAGGCTCCCGCGACGTGCTCCGGCGCATCCTGCACGGCAAGCTCCCGCTGCAGGTGCGCTTCACCGAGAGCGTGGACGACTCCAAGTCGCTCAACCTCATCCGCAGCGGCGCCGTGATCATCGCCGCGAGCGGGATGTGCGAGGCCGGGCGGGTCCGCCACCACCTGGAGCGCAACATGGGGCGGGCGGAGTGCGGGATCCTGTTCACCGGATTCCAGGCCGCGGGTACGCTTGGGCGCCGCATCGTCGACGGCGCGCGCACCGTGCGACTGTTCGGCGAGGAGCTGCCGGTGCGGGCCAAGGTGTACACGCTCGGCGGCCTCTCGGCACACGCGGACCGGGATGCGCTGCTGGCCTGGCTCCGGCACTTCCGGCGCCCGCCGCGCCAGACCTACACGGTGCACGGCGAACCCGACACCGCAGCGCTGTTCGCACAGACGATCGAGCGCGAACTGCGCTGGCGTGTGCAGCCCGCGGTGCGCGGTCAGACCATCGAACTGTAGCTCACCCGTCGCGCAGAGCGAGCCTCGAGTCGGCTGCGCATGCCTGCTCGATCATCGGGCGAGACGGCTGAGCTTGTAGAGCAGGTCCAGAGCGTCGCGTGGGGCGAGCGCGTCGGGGTCGATCTCGCGCAGGACGCTCACGGCCGGATGGTCCTCCGGCTCGGGCGCCGGTGGGACGGACGGTGCCGCGAACAGGTCGGCTTGAGGACTGCGGCTGGCGGCCTGCTGCTCCAGCTCGCCCAGCCGGCGGCGGGCGGCGCGCACGACCGGCGCGGGGATGCCGGCGAGCTGCGCCACCTGGATGCCGTAGCTCTGCGAGGCCGGCCCTTCCTCGACCGCGTGCAGGAACACGATGCGGTCCTTGTGCTCGACCGCATCGAGATGGACGTTGGCGACGTCGCGGAATTCCTGCGCCAGGGCGGTCAGCTCGAAATAGTGGGTGGCGAACAGCGTGTAGCTGCCGTTCTTCTCCACCAGGTGCCGGGCGATGGCCCACGCCAGCGCCAGGCCGTCGAAGGTGGAGGTGCCGCGCCCGACCTCGTCCATCAGCACCACCGACTGGCGCGTGGCGTTGTGCAGGATGTTCGCGCTCTCGGTCATCTCGACCATGAAGGTGCTGCGCCCTCCGGCCAGGTCGTCGGCGGCCCCGATGCGGGTGAAGATTGCATCGACCGGGCCGATGCGAGCCGCCGCCGCGGGTACGAAGCAGCCGCAATGCGCGAGCAGAACGATGTGCGCGACCTGCCGCATGTAGGTGGACTTGCCGCCCATGTTCGGCCCGGTGATCAACAGCAGCCGGCGCGCCGGATCGAGCCGCACGTCGTTGGCCACGTACTCGTCCACCTGCTGCTCGACCACCGGGTGGCGGCCGGCCTCGATCTCGATCGCGTCCTCGTCGAGGAACTGCGGGCGGGCCAGGTTCAAAGCGACGGCGCGCTCGGCGAAGGCCGCCAGTCCGTCGAGCTCTGCGAGCGCGAGCGCGAGGGCGCGCAGATCGCCCAGGTGCGCGCCGAGCGCGTCGAGCAGCTGGTCGTAGAGCAGCTTCTCGCGGGCGAGCGCGCGCTCCTGCGCGGACAGCGCCTTGTCCTCGAACGCCTTCAGCTCGGGGGTGATGTAGCGCTCGGCATTCTTCAGCGTCTGCCGGCGCCGGTAGTCCTCGGGCACCTTGTCCGCGTTGGCGTTGGTGACCTCGATGTAGAACCCGTGCACGCGGTTGTACTCGACACGCAGGTTGGCGATGCCGGTGCGCGCGCGCTCGCGCGTCTCGAGATCGAGCAGGAACGCGCCGCAGTCGTTCTGGATCGCGCGCAGCTCGTCCAGCTCGGCGTCGTACCCGTCCGCGATCACGCCGCCTTCGCGGATCACCGCGGAGGGCTCGGGGCGGATCGCGCGTGCCAGCAGGTCGAGCAGGTCGGGACGGGGCTGGAGGTCCGTGCCCAGCGCGAGCAACCGGCGGCTTTGCAGGCCGGCGAGCGGCTGCAGCAGCGCCGGCAGCAGCCGCAGGGTCTCGCGCAACCCGGAGAGGTCGCGCGGGCGGGCGCTGCGCAGCGATATCCGGGCGGTGATGCGCTCGACGTCGGCGCAACCCTTCAGGGCGTCGCGCACCGCCCGGGCCGGGGCGAGGGCGCCCTCCGCGGCGAGCGACTCGACTGCATCGAAGCGCTCCTGCAGCAGGACCCGGTCCCGCAGAGGGTGGTGAAGCGTGTGCCGCATCCAGCGGCTGCCCATGCCGGTGGCGCAGGTGTCCAGCAGCGCCAGCAGGGTTGGCGCCGGCTCCCCGCGCAGCGTCTCGCTGATCTCCAGGTTGCGGCGGGTGGCGGGGTCCAGGCGCAGGTATTCGCCTTCCTGCTCGACCTTCAGGGACAGGATGTGACGAGGCGCGCTGCCCTGGGTGACGCGGCAGTACTCCAGCAGGGCCCCGGCGGCGCCCAGGGATGGTCCGAGCGCATCGGCGCCGAAGCCGGCCAGGTCCTGCGTGCCGAAGTGCTTGCACAGCGCCCGGGTGCCGGTGTCGGCATCGAAGTGCCAGGCGGCCATTGCCTTCACCGGGGTGCCTGGCGCCAGCGCCTCGATGGGGGCATCATCGGGTATCAGGACCTCGGCAGGCTGCAGCCGGGTGAGCACCGCGTGAAGGCGTTCGACCCGCGTGTCGAGCACCCGGAACTCGCCGGATGCGAGGCTGAGCCAGGCCAGCCCGGCTGCACCCGACTGCAGGCACAGGGCGAGCAGAAGGTTGTCGCGCTTTTCCTCGAGCAGGGCGGCGTCGGTGAGGGTGCCGGGGGTGATGACCCGCGTCACCTGCCGCTCGACCGGCCCCTTGGCCAGCGCCGGGTCGCCGATCTGCTCGCAGATTGCCACTGACTCGCCCAGCTTCACCAGCTTGAGCAGGTACTGGTCGGCGGCGTGGAAGGGCACCCCGGCCATCCTGATCGGGGCACCGGCGGAGGCGCCGCGGGTGGTCAGGGTGATGTCCAGCAGCCGGGCCGCGCGCTCGGCGTCCTCGTGGAACAGCTCGTAGAAGTCGCCCATGCGGTAGAAGAGCAGCATGTCCGGATACTGGGCCTTGATCCGGAGGTACTGCTGCATCATGGGCGTATGCGGCGCGGTCATCTGCAGCGGGGTGGGGAGGGGTGACGCGAAGGGGCGGATTATAGACGGGGCACCCGGGCCCGGACCGCTCGGACATGGTCCCCGGTGCCCGTCCCCGGCCCCGGCCCAGGCTCGGTCCGGCGGGCAGGCGTTCCCGCCGGGCTGCTGGCACGGCTCCTGCATTTTATTAATAATTGTCCAGCCGTCGGGGACGTCCCGGGCTGGCCGATTGGAATAACTACACGAAAAATCGCTTGAATCCGGCCACCAAGACCATCCTGAGCGGGCTCCTGCGGGTGCTCGTCGCGCTGCTGCTGATCGGCGTCCTCGCCTTCCTCTACGTCATGAGCCAGAGCGGGGACCTGCGCCGCCAGCCGCAGGTTTCGACCTACCTGCGGCAGTTGCGCGAGATCGACTCGCGCTGGAACCGCGACCTGGCGGCTGCCCGGAGCGATTCGATCAGCGCCGAGGCCCGGCCCCCGGCCCCCGGCCGGCCGCTGCTGCCCATCCTCGACGGCCTGGCGGCGGAGACCGCGGCCCTGAACGACCGGACCCTGGCCACCGGCCTGGAGGGGCTGCGCCAGGCCTTCACCCAGAAGCAGGGGCTGGTGCAGCAGTTCGACCAGCAGAGCGAGGCGCTGCGCAGCCAGCTGCGGGCGACCCTGGCCCAGATCACCGCCCTGCGGTCGGCGATCACTTCATCGAACGAGCCCGGCATGCGCGCGCGGGCCGCCGCGCTGGACAGTCAGCTCGTGTCACTCAATGCCGAGCTGCTGCGCCTGTACGTCCAGCCAGACGATGGGCTGCGCAGCACCATCTCGGCTGCCACGGGCGGGCTGGAGCAGCAATCCGCCGGCCTGCCGGAGGCGATCCGCACCCCGCTCACGGCGCTCGGCGAGCCCGTGGGCGCGATCCTGAAAGCCGAAGCGGCGCTGGGCGAGCTCGCGCACGAGATCGACCTGCTGCCCACTGCGCCCCGGGTCACCTCGATGATCGACGCCTACGACCGCGCCTTCCAGGCGATCGCCGACGAGAAGGAGCGCTACCGGGTCTACCTGGTGTTCTACTCCGCGGCGGTGCTGGTGTTCCTGGGCTACTTGATGTGGCAGCTGGGGCGCAGCAACGTCAAGCTCAACGCCGCCAACGACGCGCTGCGCTCGTCCAACGAGACGCTCGAGCACCGCGTAGACGAACGTACCAAGGAGCTCAGCGAGGCGCTCAAGCACCTCAAGGAATCCGAGCTGCTGCTGGTGCAGACCGAGAAGATGTCCTCGCTGGGCCAGATGGTGGCCGGCATCGCGCACGAGATCAACACGCCGCTCGCCTACGTCAAGAGCAGCCTGGCCACGCTGGCCGACCGTCTGCCGGTGGCCGAGGGCGTGGTCAGCGAATCGATCAAGCTGGTGGTCATGCTCGAGCGCGGCGATGCGCCGGACGACCAGCTCTCCGAGCAGTTCGCCAAGGTGTCGACGCTCGCCGCGAAGTTCCAGGCCGAGTCCGAGGCCTCCGAGCTGCACTCGCTCAACGGCGATGCCCTGCACGGCATCGAGCAGATCTCCGAGATCATCCTCAACCTGAAGAACTTCAGCCGCCTCGATCGCAGCAAGGTGAGCAAGTTCAACCTCAACGAGGGGCTGGAGAGCACGCTGGTCATCGCCCGGAACATGATCAAGCACAAGACGGTGGACCGGAAGTTCGCCGAGATTCCGCTGATCGAGTGCTCGCCCTCGCAGATCAACCAGGTGTTCCTGAACCTGATCACCAACGCGGCCCAGGCGACCAAAGACGACGCCAGCGGCAAGATCATCATTGCGACCAGCGTGACCTCGAACGGGTTCGTGCGCGTGGACATCGCCGACAACGGCCACGGCATCCCGGAGAACATCATGTCGAAGATCTTCGACCCGTTCTTCACCACCAAGGACGTCGGGCAAGGCACGGGGCTGGGGCTGTCGATCGCCTACAAGATCATCCAGGAGCACGGCGGGCGCATCGACGTGAAGTCGAAGGTGGGGCAGGGCACGATGTTCTCCGTGCTGCTCCCCGTGCGCGCCGCGCCGGCGCAGCCGATGGCGGCCTGACCGGGACCCGAGCATGGAAACCCCGAAGCAGATCGGACGCTACGAGATCCGCCGCCAGGTCGGGCGCGGCGGCATGGCCGTGGTCCTCGAGGCCTGGGATCCGGTCCTGCACCGCACGCTCGCGATCAAGCTCGTCGACCGCACGCGGCTGGATCCCTCGATCGTCGAGGATGCCCTGAAGCGCTTCAAGCGCGAGGCGCAGGCCGCCGCCCGGCTGACCCATCCCAATATCGTGCAGGTGTACGAGTACGGCGAGGAGCCCGATTTCGCCTGGATCGCGATGGAGTATGTGCCGGGCAAGGCCCTCACCGCCTACCTGGACGAGGGGTTGCGCACCGAGGTCCTGCGGGTGCGCGACATCGTCGGGCAGCTGCTGGAGGCGCTCTCGTACTCGCACCAGCAGGGCGTGGTGCACCGGGATATCAAGCCGGGCAACCTGCTGGTCACCCCCGATGGCCAGATCAAGGTCACCGACTTCGGCATCGCCCGCATCGAGGCTTCCAACCTGACCCAGCGCGGAGACATGCTCGGCACGCCGAGCTACATGTCCCCCGAGCAGTACATGGGCGAGGCCACCGACGGGCGCAGCGACATCTTCGCCGTCGGGGTGATCCTGTTCGAGCTGCTCACCGGCGAGCGGCCCTTCCGCGGCGACAGCAGCGGGCAGATCATGCAGAAGATCCTGCACGACACGCCTGCCAATCCCTCGGAGCTCAACCCGCTGGTGCCGCCGGCCGTCGACTGGCTCATCACCAAGGCGCTGGCCAAGGATGCGCAGGACCGCTTTGCCAGCGCGCGCGAGTTCCAGGGCGCGTTGTACAACGCGATTCCGGATCCCGTGCAGGACGGGGCCGGCAACGCCGACGCCATCCGGACCCAGCCCGGGTTCCTGAACAACGCGCGCAAGTTGAAGGGCTTGTCCCGCGGAGCAGGCAACGAGACCATGGGGCCCGGGTCGGCAACCGTGCCGGTGCCGGTGTTCGCGCCCGACACCCAGGCGCAGCAGAAGACGCGCATCCTCTTCGTCGACGACGAGGAGCGCATCCTGACTGCGCTCAAGACGATCTTCCGCAGCAAGTATCACGTGCTCACCGCGGCCAACGGCCAGGAGGCGCTGGAGTTCATCAAGAAGTTCCGCATCCCGGTGATCGTGAGCGACCAGCGCATGCCCGGCATGACCGGCGTGGAGCTGCTGCGCAAGTCGGTGGAGCTCTCCCCGGACAGCGTGCGCATCCTGCTCACCGGCTACTCCGACCTCGCTTCGATCGTGGGCTCCATCAATGACGGCGAGGTGTACCGCTTCATCAGCAAGCCCTGGGACAACCAGGAGCTGCAGGCCGTCATCGCCGAGGCGGTGGGCATCGGCAACAAGCTCATCGAGCGCCAGCGCCAGCAGCTGTCGCCGCCGGCCAAGCTGGAAGGCTCGGTGCTGGTGCTGGACGAGCGGCGCGAAGTGTTCGACGCGCTCAACGGGATGGCGGGCGCGAGCCTGAAGCTGCTGCACTCGCGCAACATCCAGGAAGCGCTGATGCTGCTGGAGGCCGAGGAAGTCGCCATCCTGGTGGCCGACATCGACATCGAGGCCGAGAACTACCTGGTCTTCTTCAACCTGCTGAAGGCCAAGTACCCGCAGATCCTGGTGCTGGTGCTGACCAGCGCGTCCGACTCCGAGCTGGTGATCCACCTCATCAACGAGGCGCAGATCTACCGCTTCCTGAACAAGCCGGTGAACCTGAGCCTGATGCAGCAGTACCTGCACTCGGCCATCGGCCGCCATTCCGAATACCGCAACTCGCCCGAGCTGCTCGACCGCCACCGCGTGAAGCAGTCGAAGAATGCGGAGAGCTCGTTCGGGCGCAGCATCCTTGAGCGGCTGAAGTCGATCAGGCTGCCGTTCGCTGCGGCGCGGTCTTAGCAGCGACTACCGCGAACAGCTTTCACACAGAGCGCACAGAGGTCCACGGAGGAAAGGCGTCACCGCGCTGCGCTGTGGCGACTGCGGCCGCTGCAGATTGGGTTGTTCCTCTGTGCTGCTCTGTGCTCTCGGTGTCAGATGCGGTTCGAAGTAAAAGTCAGCACTCTCGAGCAGCCGCCGCGGGCGCCGCCGTCCCCAAGAGCTGCTCGCGCACCTTGCGCAGGTCCTCCTCGTTCAGCGTCTCCTTCAGCAGCAGCTCGCGCGCGGTCTTCTCCAGCACGGCCCGCTTCTCGATCAGGATCTGCACCGAGCGCTCGAACGCGCGGCTGACCAGTGCGCGCACGGCCTCGTCGATCTCGCGTGCGGTCTCCTCGCTGAACTCCTTGGGTACCGGCGCGTGCGGGCCCTCCAGGAAGGGTGTGCGCTCCTGGTCGTAGGACACCGGGCCGAGCCGCTCGTCCATGCCATAGCGCATCACCATGCTGCGCGCGATGCTGGTCACCTTCGCCAGGTCGTCCGCGGCGCCGGTCGAGTAGTGGCCGAACACCACGTGCTCGGCGGCACGCCCGCCCAGCAGCACCGACATCTTGATCTCGAGCTCCTCGCGGGTCATCAGGAAGCGGTCCTCGGTGGGCCGCTGGATCGTGTAGCCCAGCGCGCCGATGCCGCGCGGGATGACGGACACCTTGTGGACTTCGTCGGTTCCCGGCAGGCACATCCCCACCAGCGCGTGACCCATCTCGTGGTAGGCGACCACCGTGCGCTCCTTCTCGTTGAGCACGCGGTTCTTCTTCTCCAGTCCGGCCACGATGCGCTCGATTGCACGGGTGAAGTCGTCCATCGTCACCGCCTCGCCCCCGCGGCGGGTGGCGAGCAGTGCGGCCTCGTTGACCAGGTTGGCGAGATCGGCACCCGCGAAGCCCGGCGTGAGGGCTGCGACCTTCATCAGGTCGACGTCGCGCGCGAGCTGGATCTTCCGGATGTGAACCTGCAGGATCTGGATGCGGCCGGCCTTGTCCGGGCGGTCGACCAGGATCTGGCGGTCGAAGCGGCCTGCGCGCAGCAGCGCCGGGTCCAGCACTTCGGGGCGGTTGGTGGCGGCCAGCAGCACCACGCCGGTGCTGGCGTCGAAGCCGTCGATCTCGGACAGCAGCTGGTTGAGCGTCTGTTCGCGCTCGTCATGGCCGCCGATGCCGCTGATGCCGCGGGCCCGTCCGAGCGCATCGAGCTCGTCGATGAAGATGATCGCGGGCGCCTTCTGGCGCGCCTGTTCGAACAGGTCGCGCACGCGGGCGGCACCCACGCCGACGAACATCTCGACGAACTCCGAGCCGTTGATCGAGAAGAAGGGCACGCCGGCCTCGCCGGCGACCGCTTTCGCCAGCAGCGTCTTGCCGGTGCCGGGCGGGCCGACCAGCAGCACGCCCTTGGGGACGCGGGCGCCGAGCCGGCCGTACTCCTTCGGCGCCTTGAGGAAGGTGACGATCTCGCGCAGCTCCTCCTTGGCTTCGTCGACGCCGGCGACATCGTCGAACGTGACCCGCGTATCGGTCTCGACGTAGACCTTGGCCTTGCTCTTGCCGATCGACATGAAGCCGCCGCCCAGGCCGCCGGTGCGCTCGGCGAAGCGGCGGATCAGGAACATCCAGATGGCGAAGAACACGACCGCGGGGATGATCCACGACATCAGGTCGCGCAGGAAGGTGCTCTCCACGCGCTGCGTGTAGGTGACGTTGTACTGGTCGAGCTGGCTGGCGAGGTCGGGCTCCACGCGCGTGGTGACGAACTTGGTGCTGCCGTCCGGCAGGGCGCTCTTGAGCGTGCCGCGGATGGCGTTGGTGCCGATGGTGATGTCCTGCACCTGCCCGTCCTTGAGCAACTGCTGGAACCGGCTGTAGGGGATCGACTCGACCCCGCGCATCTCCACCCACAGGCTCTGCGCCCACAGCAGGGCGAGCAGGGCCAGGATCCAGTACCAGATCGTCAGCTGGGTCTTGCGCTCCATGGGCCAAACCTCCCGAGTCCGCAGTCAGTTTAGATCGGGGCTGGGGAGGGGGGTTCAAGGTGAGGCTAGAGGCTAGAGGCAAGAGGCGAGAGGCGAGAGGCTAGAGGCGAGAGGAAACCCATCCCCACCCTCGCCCCCCTTGAAGGGGAGGGAATGGTCGCTCGGGTGGTGGGGTTCCCTCTCGCCGCGGAGTGCTGGCGGAAACCCATCTCTACCCTCGCCCTCGGCTTGAAGGGGAGGGAATGGTCGGTCAGGTGCAGAACCGTGCAGCAGGTTCCTTCCCCTTCAGGGGGAAGGACAGGATGGGGGTGGGGTTCCCTCTCGCCTCTCGCCTCTAGCCCCTCGCTTCTAGCCTTGCGTCCGCAACGCCGGCGTGAGGTGCGGCTCGATCACCTGCAGCAGCTGGGCGAAGATCTTCGGATTGCCCGCGACGATGTTGCCGCGCTCGAGGAAGCCTTCGTTGCCCTGCAGGTCGCCCACCAGGCCGCCGGCTTCCAGCACCATCAGCGCGCCCGCCGCCATGTCCCACTGCGACAGCCCGATCTCCCAGAAACCGTCGTAGCGCCCGGCGGCGACTGCGGCCAGGTCCAGCGCGGCTGCGCCCGGACGCCGGACCCCGGCGGTCTTGCCCATCAGCTCGCGCAGGATGGCCATGTACGGGTCGATGTGGTCGAACATGCGGAACGGGAAGCCGGTGCCGATCAGGCCGTCGATCAGCTTGTCGCGCTTGGACACCCGCATGCGCCGCTCGTTGAGGAAGGCGCCGCGGCCGCGCGAGGCGGTGTAGAGGTCGTTGCGGGCGGGATCGAAGACCACGCCGTGCGCGAGCACGCCGCGGTGCCTGACGCCGATCGACACGCAGTACTGCGGAAAGCCGTGCAGGTAGTTGGTGGTGCCGTCGAGCGGGTCGATGATCCAGACATGGTCCGACTCGCCGGAGGCGCCGCTCTCTTCTGCTAAGATCGCGTGGTCCGGATAGGCGGTGTGGATGGTCTGGATGATCGCCGCCTCGGCCGCCCGGTCCACTTCGGACACGAGGTCGTTGAGGCTCTTGTGGCGCACCGTCAGCGCGTCGAGATTGTCCGCCGCCTGGTTGATGATGCGGCCCGCGCGCCGCGCGGCTTTCACCGCGATGTTGATGATGGGGTGGTTGAGCGCCATCTCTAGTCCGGCCAGTCATGGTCAAAGAACGAAGCCGGCATTCTAATGCAGCCGACGCCCCCGCAGTCCGCCAATCCCTCCGCGCTCGCGCACGTCCGCGTGGTCCTGTGCCAGACCAGTCACCCGGGCAACATCGGCGCCTGTGCGCGCGCCATGAAGACCATGGGCCTGCAGGACCTGTTTCTGGTTGCGCCGAAGCACTTTCCGCACGCCGAAGCCGATGCCATGGCCTCGCGCGCGACCGACGTCCTGGAGCGGGCGCGGGTATGTGCGGCGTTGGACGAGGCGCTGGTCGGCACCGTGTTCGCGGTGGGCAGCACCTCTCGCGATCGCGATCTGTCGCACACCGTGCTCTCCCCGCGTGAGGCGGCTGCACGGCTGGTCGAGGAGGCTGCCCACGGCCCCGTGGCCCTGGTGCTGGGCTCGGAGAAGTTCGGCATGACCACTGAGCAGGTCAACCGCTGCAATGCCATCGTCACCGTCCCGGCCAACCCGGACTACGCGTCTCTGAACCTCGCCTCGGCGCTGCAGATCTTCGCCTACGAGCTGCGCCGGGCGGCGCTGCAGGCCGGGCCCGCCGCGCAGAAGGTCTTCCCGCCCGCCACGCGCGAGGACATGGAGCTGTTCTACGCCCATCTGGAGCAGACCATGGTCGACATCGCCTTCCTCAACCCGGCCCAGCCCAAGCGCCTCATGCAGCGCATGCGCCGCCTGTTCGAGCGCGCGCGGGTCGAGCGCGAGGAGCTGAACATCCTGCGCGGGGTCCTGGCCGCGGCCCAGGAAATGGCGCGCAAGGCGGCCAAAGGCGAATAAACTTACATATTTGGCCCAGACCGAGGCAGACGCCGCCATGCTGGACGGCATCCGGGAAGACATCCGCTGCGTATTCGACCGCGACCCCGCCGCCCGATCCACCTGGGAGGTGGTGACCTGTTATCCGGGGTTCCATGCGCGGCTGATCCACCGCCTGGCGCACCGGCTGTGGGGCTGGGGGCTCAAGTGGCCGGCCCGCTTCGTCTCGCACGTGGGCCGGTTCCTGACCGGCATCGAGATCCACCCGGGCGCTCGCATCGGACGCCGCTTCTTCATCGACCACGGCATGGGCGTGGTGATCGGGGAAACCGCCGAGATCGGCGACGACGTGACCCTCTATCACGGCGTCACGCTTGGCGGCACCACCTGGAACAAGGGCAAGCGCCATCCGACCCTGGCCCGCGGGGTGGTGGTGGGGGCGGGTGCGAAGATCCTCGGCCCGATCCACATCGGTGAGGAGGCCAAGGTGGGCTCCAACGCCGTGGTCGTTCGCGACGTCCCGATGCGCGCGACCGCGATCGGCATCCCGGCCCGGATCGTCGAGCCGGGCCGCGACGAGCTGCGCCAGCGCACGGCCGAGAAGCTCGGCTTCTCCGCCTACGGCATCAGCTCGGACATGAACGACCCGGTGGTCAAGGCGATCCACGGCCTGCTCGACCACGTCGTCAACATCGACGGACGGATGGAAGAGATCCTCGCGCGCCTCGAGCAGGCCGGGATCCAGTGTCCCGAACTGGAAAAGGATGGGTTCGACCCCAAGTACCTCAACCGAATAGTTGACTGAAACTATCGGAGATTGGTATACTTGACTCCAGCGCTCGGGTATGAGCGCGCTGCCCATCCAAACAGGATTTTCCCATGCGACTGACGACCAAAGGCCGCTTTGCGGTGACCGCGATGATCGACCTCGCCCTGCACAACGCCGAGGGCCCGGTGACGTTGGCCGAGATCTCCGAGCGCCAGAAGATCTCGCTCTCCTACCTGGAGCAGCTGTTCGGCAAGCTGCGCCGGCAGTCGCTGGTATCGAGCGTGCGCGGACCCGGCGGCGGCTACAACCTGGCCAAGGCGCTGGACACGGTGTCGGTCGCCGACATCATCCTTGCGGTGGACGAGCCGATCGATGCGACCCAGTGCGGCGGGAAGGAGAATTGCCGCGACGACGGCAAGTGCATCACCCACGACCTGTGGAAGAGCCTGAACGATCACATCTTCGATTACCTGCGCTCGGTGACCCTGGAGCAACTGGTGATGCGCCAGCAGGCCAAGGAGCGGGGCGTGAAGGTGATGGAAATGCGGCCGCACCGGGCTTCGGAGACCGAGCCCGTATCGGCCTGACCAGAGAGGGACAACGGTGGCGATTCAACTCACGGAACGGGCGGCGAACCAGATCCACAAGTCGCTGGCCAAGCGCGGCAAGGGCCTGGGGCTGCGCCTGGGCGTGAAGAAGGTCGGCTGCTCGGGCTTCGCCTACACCTTCGACTACGCCGACCAGGTCGGCGCCAACGACGCGCTGTTCGAGTCGCACGACGCGAAGGTCGTGGTGGACCGCGAGGCACTGGCGTTCCTGGACGGGTCCACGCTCGACTTCGTGCGCGAGGGCCTGAAGGAGACCTTCAAGTTCGACAATCCGAACGTGAAGAACCAGTGCGGCTGCGGAGAGAGCTTCAGCGTCTGATGGGGCCGGCCCCGCCTGACCGCCACCAGTCACGAATCACGAGTCACGAGTCACGGGTTTCATGAGCACCGTACTGCAGAACCTGGTCAATCAGCCCTACCGCCACGGCTTCGTGACGGACATCGAGGCGGAAACCGCGCCGCGCGGGCTGAACGAGGACATCATCCGGCTCATCTCGCACAAGAAGAACGAGCCCGACTGGCTCCTGGAGTTCCGCCTCAAGGCGTTCCGCCATTGGCAGACGATGACGGAGCCGACCTGGCCGAACGTCAAGTACCCGCAGATCGACTTCCAGGACATCATCTACTACTCGGCGCCCAAGCCGAAGAAGAAGCTGGCCTCGATGGACGAGGTCGATCCCGAGCTGCTGCGCACGTTCGAGAAGCTCGGCGTGCCGGTGCACGAGCAGAAGGCGCTGGCCGGGGTCGCGGTGGACGTGATCTTCGACAGCGTGTCGGTGACCACCACCTACAAGCAGCGCCTGGCCGAGGTGGGAATCATCTTCTGTTCGATCTCTGAGGCCCTGCGCGACCATCCCGAGCTGGTGCGCAAATACCTCGGCTCGGTCGTGCCGTACACCGACAACTACTACGCCGCGCTCAACTCCGCGGTGTTCACCGACGGCAGCTTCTGCTACATCCCCAAGGGGGTGAAGTGTCCGATGGAGCTGTCCACCTACTTCCGCATCAACACCCAGGATTCCGGGCAGTTCGAGCGCACCCTGATCGTGGCCGAGGACAGCAGCTACGTGTCCTACCTGGAAGGCTGCACGGCGCCCAAGTTCGACACCAACCAGCTGCACGCGGCCGTGGTCGAGCTGGTCGCAATGGACAACGCCGAGATCAAGTACTCGACGGTGCAGAACTGGTACGCCGGCGACGAGAACGGCGTGGGCGGCATCTACAACTTCGTCACCAAGCGCGGTATGTGCAGGGGCGTGAATTCCAAGATCTCGTGGACCCAGGTGGAGACCGGCTCCGCGATCACCTGGAAGTATCCATCCTGTGTCCTGCTCGGCGACAACTCGGTGGGCGAGTTCTACTCGGTGGCGCTGACCAACCACCACCAGCAGGCCGACACCGGCACCAAGATGATCCACATCGGGAAGAACACCCGCAGCACGATCATCAGCAAGGGCATCTCGGCCGGGCAGTCGAACAACAGCTACCGCGGCCTGGTGAAGATCACCGGCAAGGCGAACGGCGCGCGCAACTTCTCGCAGTGCGACTCCATGCTGATCGGCGACAAGTGCGGGGCCAACACCTTCCCGTACATCGACGTGCAGAACAGCACCGCCAAGGTCGAGCACGAAGCCACGACCTCCAAGATCGGCGAGGACCAGCTGTTCTACTTCGCCCAGCGCGGCGTCGGCAGCGAGGAAGCGGTGTCGATGATCATCAACGGCTTCTGCCGCGACGTGTTCACGCAGCTGCCGATGGAGTTCGCGGTGGAGGCGACCAAGCTGCTCGGGCTGAAGCTCGAGGGCAGTGTGGGCTAGAGGCTAGAGGCGAGAGGCGAGAGGCTACGGGTAGTTCCCCCTCCCCCCTTGCGGGAGAGGGCCGGGGTGAGGGGTAAGGCAGGTTGAGGCACGACAGGCGTGCAGTTCCCCCTCTCCCCTCGCGGGAGAGGGCAGGGGTGAGGGGTACACAAGATTGAGCAACACCATTCTCGAAGTCCGCGGCCTGAAGGCCACCATCAACGAGGTGCCCATCCTCAAGGGGCTCGACCTCGCCGTGCGCGCGGGCGAAGTGCACGCGATCATGGGCCCGAACGGGTCGGGCAAGAGCACGCTGGCCAAGGCGCTGGCCGGCCACCCGGCATACACCATTACCGGTGGTGACGTCCTGTTCGACGGCAAGCCGCTGCTGGAGCTGTCTCCCGAGGAGCGCGCCCGCGCCGGGCTGTTCCTGGGCTTCCAGTATCCGATCGAGGTGCCGGGGGTGACCAACAGCGCCTTCCTGCGCCTGGCCTACAACACCGTGCAGGGGGCCCGCGGCAAGGACGAGCTCGACCCGCTGGAGTTCGACGACTACGTGCAGGAAAAGCTCAAGCTGCTGGAGATGGACCCGGCATTCCTCGAGCGCAGCGTCAACGAGGGCTTCTCCGGCGGCGAGAAGAAGCGCAACGAGATCCTGCAGATGGCCATCCTCGAGCCCCGGCTCGCGATCCTGGACGAGGTCGACTCAGGCCTGGACATCGATGCGCTGCGCGTGGTGGCCGGCGGGGTGAACAGCCTGCGTCGGGCGGACAACGCCGTCGTGCTGGTCACCCATTACCAGCGCCTGCTCAACTACATCACGCCCGATTTCGTGCACGTGATGAGCCAGGGCCGCATCGTGCGCACCGGCGGCAAGGAGCTGGCACTGGAACTCGAGACGCGCGGCTACGATTGGGTGGCCGAGGCGAAGGCAGCGTGACGCAGCTCACCGCAGAAACCTATCTCGACAGCCTGCTGCGCGGGCAGTCGAGGCTCCCGAGCAGCGCCCGCAGCTGGCTGGATGCGCTGCGCGCAGACGCGCTCGAACGGGCCAACGCGCTCAGCGTGCCGAGCACGCGCGAGGAGGAGTGGCGCTACACCGATCTCTCCCCCTTGTATCGCACGACGTTCCAGCGTGCGGAGAGCGCCGGGAGCGTCGCTGCCCTCGACCTGGCCGCCTTCGAGATCCCCGAGGCTGGCCATCGGCTGACCTTCGTGGACGGGCACTTCGTCCCGGCACTGTCGAGCATCGGGGCGGTGGCAGGACTGTCGATCAAGCCGCTGTCGGCGGCGTTGACCGAACAGGACCCGGCACTGGAGCAGCATCTGGCGCGTTACGCTCCGCTTGCCGACAACCCGTTCATCGCGCTCAACACGGCCTGGCTCCACGAAGGGGCGGTGCTGCGCGTGGGCCGCAACGTCGCCGTCGGTGCGCCGGTGCACTTGCTGTGCCTCAGCACCCGCGCCGACGTGGCCAGCTATCCGCGGCTGCTGGTCATCGCGGAGCAGGGCAGCGACTGCACGGTGATCGAGGACTACGTCGCCGCGCACGAGGGCGCCTACCTGGTGAACGCCGTGGCCGAGTTTTCCGTGGCCGGGGGCGCGCGTGTGCGCCACGTGCGCCTGCAGCGCGAGAGCGCGGAAGCGTTCCACATCGCCACCTGCGCGGTGCGCCTGGAGCGCGACGCGAAGTACCTCGGCACCTCGGTCGCGCTCGGTGCGCGCATCTCGCGGCTGAACCTCGACATCGTCCAGGCGGGCGAGGGAGCGCAAGCCGAGATCGACGGCCTGGCGCTGATTGGCGGAAGGCAGCTGGCCGACACCCACAGCCTCCTCGATCACACGCTGCCCCACGGCCGCAGCCGGCAGCTGCACAAGTGCATCGTCGACGGCACCGCCAGGGGTGTATTCAACGGCAAGATCTTCGTGCGCCCCGGCGCACAGCGCACCGACTCCACCCAGGAGAGCCGCAACCTGCTGCTCTCGGAGCGCGCGCAGGTGGACACCAAGCCGCAGCTGGAGATCTATGCCGACGACGTCAAGTGCGCGCACGGCGCCGCCGTCGGCCAGCTCGAGGCCGACCAGGTGTTCTACCTCAAGAGCCGCGGGCTCGACGAGGCGACTGCGCGCGAGCTGCTCACCTTCGCCTTCGCCGCCGAACTGGTGCACCGCATCCCGGTGCCCTCGGTCGTGCGCCGGCTCGAACAGACGATCGTGCGCCAAACCCGGAAGAGGACGACACAATGAGCGCAGTCCCGCAGACCATCCAGGCGGTGCGTCCGCCATTCGATCTGGCGCGCATCCGTGCCGACTTCCCGATCCTCGGACTGCAGGTGAACGGCAGGCCGCTCGCCTACCTGGACAATGCGGCAAGCTCGCAGATGCCGCAGCCGGTGATCGACCGGCTGGTCCGGTACCAGACTCGCGAACACTCCAACATCCACCGCGGCGTCCACTACCTGTCCGAGACGGCGACCGCGGCGTACGAGGGTGCGCGGGCGAAGGTGCAGGCGTTCCTGAACGCGCGCGAAGAGCGCGAGGTCATCTATACCCGCGGTACCACGGACGCGATCAACCTGGTCATGCACGGCCACGGCCGCAAGTTCGTGGGCGAGGGCGACGAGATCATCGTCTCCCAGCTCGAGCACCACTCCAACATCGTGCCGTGGCAGATGCTGTGTGCCGAGAAGGGCTGCAAGCTGCGCGTGATCCCGTGTGACGACCGCGGCGTGCTGCTGCTCGACGATTACGAGGGCCTGTTCAACGAGCGCACGAAATTCGTCGCGGTCACGCACGTCTCGAATGCACTGGGGACGGTCAACCCGGTCAAGGCGATGATCGCCACCGCGCACGCGCGCGGCGTGCCGGTCCTGGTCGACGGCGCGCAGGCCGCTCCGCACCTGTCCGTGGACGTGCAGGACCTGGACTGCGACTTCTACTGCTTCTCCGCGCACAAGCTGTGCGGTCCGACCGGCATCGGCATCCTGTACGGCAAGGCCGCGCTGCTGGAGAAGATGCAGCCCTACCAGGGCGGCGGCGACATGATCCTGTCGGTGACCTTCGAGAAGACCACCTACAACGCGCTGCCCTACAAGTTCGAGGCCGGGACCCCGCCGATCGCCGCGGGCGTGGGGCTGGGTGCCACCATGGATTACCTGGAGGCGGTGGGGATGCACAACATCGCCGCATGGGAGCACGAGCTGCTCGCGTATGCCACCGCGCAGGTCGCCGCGATCCCGGGGGTGCGGATCATCGGGACCGCGCCGGAGAAGGCGGGCGTGCTGTCGTTCGCGGTGCAGGGCGTCCACCCGCACGACGTCGGCACGGTCCTCAACGAGGAGGGCGTGGCCGTGCGCACCGGGCACCACTGTGCGCAGCCGGTGATGCAGCGGTTCGGCCTTCCCGCCACGGCGCGGGCCTCGTTCTCCTTCTACAACACCCTGGAAGAGGTCGACCAGCTCGTCGCCGGCATCCGGCGCGTGCAGAAGATGTTCGCCTGAGCCGCATGGACTCGAAGCAGCTCTACCAGGAAGTCATCCTCGACCACAACCGCAAGCCGCGCAACTGGGGCCGGCTGGCGCAGCCCAGTCATCACGCCGAGGGGCTGAATCCGTTGTGCGGGGACCATATCTGGGTGACGTTGAAGGTCGCCGACGGCAAGGTCGAGCAGATCGGCTTCGAGGGCCAGAGCTGCGCCATCTGCAAGGCCTCCGCCTCGATGATGAGCACCAACGTGAAGGGCAAGACCGTGGAAGAGGTCGAGCAGCTCGTCACCGAGTTCCGCGAGATGGCCACCGGCAAGCTCGACGTCGCGCACCAGGCCCATCACCTGGGACGCCTGGCGGTCTTCGCCGGCGTGAAGGACCTGCCTTCGCGCGTGAAGTGCGCGATCCTGCCGTGGCACACGCTGCACGCGGCATTCCAGAACAGCGCAACCGCGTCGACCGAGGGCGCGCAGGACCCGTTCGCCCCCGAGGAGAAGTAATTGAAGCCGCATTGCGCACAGAGGACACAGAGGGTCAGAGAGGGCGTGCCTGCCTGGTGCCTTTCCTCGGTGTGCCTCTGTGTCCTCTGTGTTGAACGCGGTTAGGTGCCTTCGTCATGCCTCGCATCGCCGAAATCGAATTCACCCCCAACCCGAACGCACGCAAGTTCATCCTGCGCGACCCGCTCACCTACGGGCTCACCCGCTCGTACGAGAACGCGGAGCAGGCGCAGGGGGACGCGCTGGCCGAAGCGCTGTTCGCGATCCCGCACGTCACCAACGTCTTCTATGTCGACCACTGGCTGACGGTGACGCAGGACGGCGGGGCGCACTGGCCGGACCTGCTGCGGCAGCTGGCCGTCCCGATCCGCGATGCCCCCTCCGCCCAGGACCGCTCGGAGCAACTGATCAACGAATCGGCCGGGCAGGTGGATGGAGCTTCACGCATCGAGCGCGAGCTCACGCCCGAGGAGCGCGAGAAGCTCGAAGTGATCCAGCAGATGCTCGACGAGCAGGTGCGGCCTTACCTACAGGGCGATGGCGGAGACCTGCACATCGTCGGGCTCGAGGGCAACGTGCTGACGGTGCACTACCAGGGCGCGTGCGGCAGCTGCCCCAGCTCGATCTCGGGCACGCTGGCCGGCATCGAGAGCATGGTCAGGCGGATCGATCCGGAGATGGAAGTCGTCGCCGTCTAGAGGCGATACCTGCGTTGCCTCCGGAGACGGGGTGAAGGGCTGCGCCTGTGAACGGGCTTCGCCCTGAGGTGAATGTGGTGCGGTGCATCGCGTTCACCTCTTCACCTTTTCACCTTTTCACGTCTTCAATGCCTCCGGATACGGGAACAGAGAGCTGAGCGCAGCGCTGCGGCCGGCCGACTCCACGATGCGCACGTGCTCGCGCTGCAGCGCCCGCGCATGGGGGACCCCGCACGAGTGCGCGATCATGTCGATCTCCCGGTTCATGCTGCGGGCGTAGTTGGCCACCCGCACGTGCTTCTCCTCGACCACCAGCCCGCGCTGCAGGCGCTTGTTGTGGGTGGTGATCCCGGTCGGGCAGGTGTTCTGGTGGCAGCGCATGGCCTGGATGCAGCCCAGCGCGAACATGAAGCCGCGGGCGGTGTTCACGAAGTCCGCGCCGCAGCACAGCGCCCAGGCTGCGCGGGCGGAAGTGACCAGCTTGCCCGACGCGACCACGCGCACGCGCTCGCGCAGGCCGGCCTCGATCAGCGCATCGACCACGCGCGGCAGCGCCTCGGCAATGGGCAGCGCCATGTGGTCGGCCAGCGCCTGCGGGGCGGCGCCGCTGCCGCCCTCGCCGCCATCGACGACGAGGAAATCGGGGGCGTACTCGGGGCCGCGGCGCTGCACGACCTCGCAGAGCTGGTGCATGAACTGCCAGCCGCCGATTGCCGTCTTTACGCCCACGGGCCGGCCGGTCAGGTCGCGCAAGGCCGCCACCGACTCGAGCAGCTGCGCCATGTCGGCGATGTCGGGATGGCGGTTGGGGCTGATCGAGTCGACGCCCTCGGGGATGCCGCGGATGCCGGCGATCTCGGCGGTCACCTTGCCGCCCGGCAGCACGCCGCCCTTGCCGGGCTTGGCGCCTTGCGACAGCTTGATCTCGAACGCGCTCACCACCCTGGCCAGCTCCAGCGCACGGCTGCGCGACAGGGTGCCGTCCGCGTCGCGGATGCCATACTTCGCGGTGCCGACCTGGAAGATGACGTCGCAGCCGCCTTCCAGGTGATAGGGGGACAGCCCGCCTTCCCCGGTGTCCATCCAGCAGCCGGCGAGCGCTGCGCCGCGCGACAGCGCACGCACGGCAGGGGCCGAGATGGCGCCGTAGCTCATCCCGCTGACGTTCACGATCGACCGGGCTTCGAACGGCTGCTTGCACCACCCTGTGCCGATCACCAGCGGCGGGGTGGGCAGCTGCTCGTCATCGAGCACGGGGAAGGGCGCATTGACGAAGATGATCGATCCGGGTTCGCGCAGGTCGTTGGTGGAGCCGAATCCGATGATGCCCCCTTCGCCCTTGGCGCTGCGGTAGACCCAGGAGCGGGTGGCGCGGTTGAACGGCATCTCCTCGCGGTCGTTCATGAAGAAGTACTGCCGGAAGTACTCCCCCTGGCGCTCGAGCAGGTAGCGCAGCCGGCCGATGACCGGATAGTTGCGCAGGACGCTGTGCTTCTTCTGGGTGATGTCCTCGATGAACCAGAAGACGAACAGGGCGATGAGCAGGAACCCCACCAGGGTCCCCACCCCGTAGCTGACCACCGTGACCATGTCGTTCATGCGCGGCGCTCCCTGGCGACTTCCTTACAACTACGGCGCCGGCGGGCCGGGCTGGAGGGCAGGCTGGAGGCGGATTTGCCGCGGATCGTCCGGGGTCGGGCGGTCGCCTGCCCGCCCGCGCCGGCGCGAGGGGTCTGCAGGGGGCGGCCGATCTTCCTTATCGATGGGGCTCGACCACTATATATAGTGTCCCGGGCGACGGTCGTATCAAAGATATAGTGTTGCACCCGTGCGGCTCATGCTAGACTCTGCGCCGGAGGACAGCCGGCCTGCCATGGCAAGCGGCTGGCAACGGATCCGGCGCGGGGATGAACGCCGGAGAGGCAGGGGATGGCCGAAGAAAGCGACCTCGAACGAACCGAGCCTGCGTCAGAGCGAAGGCTGCAACAGGCCCGCGAGCGCGGGCAGGTGCCTCGTTCGCCCGAGCTTTCCACCTTCGCCGTCCTGCTCGCCGCCGGCAGCGGCCTCATGTTCATGGGATCCGCGCTGGTCGATACGCTCTCGCGCCTCATGCGCGCCGGGCTCACCCTCGACCGCAACGCGGCCTTCGACACCAGCGCCATGGGCGATCGCCTGCTGGACAGCGCGGCGGGGGCACTCCTCGGATTCTCGCCCTGGTTCCTGCTCGTCGCGATCGTGGCGATCCTCACGCCGATGCTGGTGAGCGGCTGGCTGTTCACGTTCCAGTCGCTGGAGCCCGACTTTTCCCGCCTGAATCCCGCGCGCGGCCTCGGCCGCATCTTCTCCTGGCACGGCCTGGTCGAGCTCGGCAAGGCGGTGCTCAAGTCCCTGCTCATCGGCAGCGTCGCCGCCTGGGCGATCTGGAGCGAGCGCGCTGCCATCGTCGGCCTGGTGAGCGAGCCGGTCGTGCCGGCGCTCGGCCACCTGGCCCACCTGCTGGGCGTCACCTTTCTCACCGTCGCGGGCGCGCTCGCGCTGGTGGTCCTGGTGGACGTGCCGTTTCAGATCTGGGACCACCACCGCCAGCTGCGCATGACCCGCGAGGAGCTTCGCCAGGAGCTGAAGGAGAGCGAAGGCGATCCGCAGGTCAAGGCGCGCATCCGTGCGCTGCAGCGCGAATCCGCGCGGCGCCGGATGATGGCGGAGGTCCCGAAGGCGGATGTGGTGGTCACCAACCCGGACCACTATGCGGTCGCGCTGCGCTACGCCGAAGGCCGCATGCGCGCGCCCCGGGTGGTCGCGAAGGGCTCGATGCTCATCGCCGAGCGCATCGTCGAGATCGCGCGCGGTGCGTCGGTGCCGGTGCTGCGTGCCCCGCCACTGGCGCGGGCGCTGTTCACCCATGCCGAGGTCGGTCAGGAGATCCCCGGTCCGCTCTACAACGCCGTCGCCGAGGTACTGGCGTGGGTGTATCAGCTGCGGCGGTACGAGACTGCCGGCGGCGAGCGCCCGCGCGAACCGTCCGGCGTGCAGGTGCCGCCCGGGTTCGATCCGGGCCCGGCGGCCGCGACATGAGCGGCGTGAAGCGGAACCGCAGAGGCGCAGAGGCGCAGAGGAGCGCAGAGGGACGCGTCTCTCCATTCGTGCTCCGGGCAGGTGACGTCCGCGTCACGACCGCTGGTGGGGCTTGGGCTGACCCAATCCGTCTTCCTCTGCGTGCCTCCGTGCCTCCGCGCCTCAGCGGTTCAGCCCCGGGGGGTAGGCAGTAAATGGCCGAAGCCCAGACCCTTCCGCGCCCCGGCATGCGGCAGATGGCCGGGCCGCTGCTCATCATCATGATCCTGGCGATGATGGTGCTGCCGCTGCCGCCCATCGCGCTCGACCTGCTGTTCACCTTCAACATCGCCATCTCGATGATGGTGATGCTGGTCGCGCTGTACGTCTTCAAGCCGCTGGACTTCTCGCTGTTCCCCACCGTCCTGCTGCTCACCACGCTCCTGCGCCTGTCGCTCAACGTTGCCTCCACCCGGGTGGTGCTGCTGCGCGGCCACAACGGTCCCGATGCGGCCGGCAAGGTGATCGAATCGTTCGGCCACTTCCTGGTCGGGAACAACTACGCGGTGGGCATCATCGTGTTCGTGATCCTGGTGATCATCAACTTCGTGGTGATCACCAAGGGTGCCGGACGCATCGCCGAGGTCGCGGCGCGCTTCACCCTGGACGCGATGCCGGGCAAGCAGATGGCCATTGACGCGGACCTCAACGCCGGCCTGATCGGCGAGGCCGAGGCGCGCCGCCGGCGCCAGGAGGTGGGGAAGGAAGCCGAGTTCTACGGCGCGATGGACGGTGCCAGCAAGTTCGTCCGCGGCGACGCGATCGCCGGCGTGATCATCATGCTGATCAACATCGTCGGCGGCCTGGCGGTGGGCATGTTCCAGCACGGCCTGAGCCTCGCGCAGGCGGCGGAGAACTACACCCTGCTGACCATCGGCGACGGCCTCGTCGCGCAGGTGCCGGCGCTGATCATCTCGACCGCGGCCGGCATCCTGGTCACCCGCGTCTCCGCGGATCAGGATCTCAACCAGCAGCTGCTCGACCAGATCGCCTCGCGGCCGCAGGTGCTCTACATCACTGCCGGGATCATCGGCGTGCTCGGCCTCATCCCCGGCATGCCGCACCTGGCCTTCCTGTTCATCGCGGGCGTGGTGGCGGGCATCGCCTACTGGCTGGAGCGGCGCGCGATCGAGCCGGCGCCGGTCGAGGCGCCGGTGCCCGAGGTCAAGCCGCCCGAGCCGCAGGAGGTGTCCTGGGCCGACGTCGTGCCCATCGACGCGCTCGGACTCGAAGTCGGCTATCGCCTGATCCCGCTGGTCGATGGGGCGCAGGACGGCGAGCTGCTGCGGCGCATCCGCGGCCTGCGCAAGAAGTTCGCCGCAGAGATGGGCTTCCTGGTCCCGTCGGTGCACATCCGCGACAACCTGGAGCTGCGCCCCAATGCCTACCGCATCACGCTCAAGGGCGTGGAGGTGGCGGCGGGCGAGGTGAGTCCGGGGATGTATCTCGCCATCAATCCCGGCCGGGTGCTGGGGCAGCTGCCCGGTCCGCAGACGCGCGACCCGGCCTTCGGCCTCCCCGCGGTCTGGGTCGATGCCGCCGGCCGCGACAACGCGCAGGGGCTGGGCTATACCGTGGTCGATGCCAGCACGGTGGTGGCGACGCACCTGTCGAGCATCATCCAGGGCCACTCGGCCGAGCTGCTCGGCCGCGAGGAGACCCAGGCGCTGCTCGACCATCTCGGCAAGGAGGTGCCGAAGCTGGTCGAGGATGTGGTGCCGAAGCTGCTGCCACTCGGCGCCGTGCAGAAGGTGCTCCAGAACCTGCTGTCCGAAGGTGTGCACATCCGCGACACGCGCACGATCCTCGAGACCCTGGCCGAGCATGCGGCCCGCACCCAGGATCCCGACGAGCTCACCGCCGTCACCCGAGTGGCGCTGGGGCGCGCGATCGTGCAGCAGATCTTCGGCGGCGCCCGGGAGCTGGAGGTGATCGCGCTCGAGCCTCAGCTCGAGCAGATGCTGATGCAGGCCAGCCAGGTGCGCGGCGCCGAGGGCCCGGGGCTGGAACCCGGCCTTGCCGAGCGCCTGCTGCGCCAGGCGGGGCAGGTCGCGCAGTCGCGCGAGCAACTCGGCGTGCCGGCCGTGCTGATGACGCCGCCGGTGCTGCGCACGCTGCTGTCCCGGTTCCTCCGGCGCGCGGCCCCGCAGCTGAAGATCGTCTCGCAGGCCGAGATCCCCGACAATCGCGTGGTGAAGGTTGTCGCCACGCTGGGCGCGGCGAGAGGCTAGGGTGCTGGTCAGGAAGTTCTATGCCAACAGCTCGCGCGAGGCCCTGCGCCTGGTGCGCGAGGCGTTGGGCGCCGATGCGCTGATCCTCTCCAACCGCACCAGTGGCCGCGGGGTGGAGGTCGTGGCAGTGTCGCCTTCCGAAGTGGAGGCAGTGACCGGCGCCGTGGGGATGGCGCCCAGCCCCGCGCCCGGCGCCTCGCCGCGCGGCACCGCACGCCACTCGTTCACCCGCGAGCCGGCCGCTGCACCGCCGCCCGCATCGGACAGGCCGGCGATCCTGCGTGCGCCGGGAACCGGCAGCGAGCTGCCCCGAGTCTCTGCACCTGCACCCGAGCCGAGGTCCGCCATGCCGAGCTCCGCCCCGCAGCCCGAACCGAACTTCGACCTCGTGCACGAGTTGCGCATGCTGCGCGCGCTGGTCGAAGGCCAGCTCGCGGCGCTGGCGTACGCCGACCTGCGGCGCCGCGACGCCTCCCGCAGCGAAGTGCTGAGGCGGCTGCTGGAGGCCGGCTTCGGGGCCGCGCTCGCACGGGAGATGGTGGACGAGCTGCCGGAAGGGCTGGACCAACCGCGCGCGATGCGGCTCACCAAGACCCGCCTGCAGCAGCGCCTGCGGGTGGCGATGCCAGACTCGGGTCTGGTCGAGGCCGGGGGCATCCTGGCGCTGGTCGGACCGACCGGGGTGGGGAAGACCACCACCGTGGCGAAGCTTGCCGCGGAGTGCGCGCTGCGCCTGGGTGCCGACAAGATCGCACTGGTCACCACCGACACCTACCGGATCGGTGCGGTGGACCAGCTGCGCATCTACGGCAAGATCATCGGCGCCCCGGTCCATGCCATCCGCACCGAAGCCGACCTGCGCACCACGCTGAGCGACCTGCGCAGCCGGCATCTGGTGCTGATCGACACCGTCGGCATGAGCCAGCGCGACCGCCGCCTCGCCGACCAGGTCGCCCTGCTGTCGGGGAGCGAACGGCGGGTGCGCCGGGTGCTGCTGCTGTCGGCCGTGTCGCACGCCAACGTGCTGGAGGATGTCGTCCGCGCGTACCAGGGCGACACCCTGGCCGGCTGCATCCTCACCAAGATCGACGAAGCGCTCACCCTCGGCGGTCCGCTGGACGCCCTGATCCGGCACAACCTGACGCTGCACTACGTCACCAATGGCCAGCGGGTGCCCGAGGACCTGCACCGGCCCAACCCGCTCTACCTGATCGAGCGCGCGTTCCGGGATGCCGCGCAGACGCCCGCGATGGATGAGGCGGATGTCGCCGTCACCCTGGCGGCGGGACAGAACTGATGCACGACGCGGTCGCCGACCAGGCTGCCGGGCTGCGCCGGATGCTGGCGCCGCCTACGCTGCGCAGCGCCGCCGTCACCGGCACCGCCACCCCGGCCGCATGCGGCGAGGTCATCGCGAGCCTCGCGGTGGCGCTGGCCGGGCAGGGCAGGGACGTGGTGGTGATCGACGCCGAGGCCGAGGAGCGTGGGCCGGCCCGCCTGCTCGGGGCCGGCGATGGGCGTGACCTGCTCGACGGGGTGCGCAACGGCATCGCCCCGGAGCAGATCGCTGTCGCCGCGCGCCCGTCCCTGCGCGTCATCCGGGCCCAGCGCTTCTTCGCCAGCCTGGATCAGCTGCGCCCGATGGATGCCGCGCACCTCGCCGAGGTGCTCGCCGCCCTGCTGCGCGACGCCGACGCCCTGTTCATAGCGGCCGGCTCGGCCAACGAGCGTGCGCTGGCGCTCGCCGATGCCCTGGTGGTGGTCTCGCTCGACGACGCCGATTCCATCACGCGCACCTACCGGCTGCTCAAGCGCACCGCCGTGGGAGGCAGCCGCCAGCGCATGCGCGTGGTGCTCAATCGCGTGCAATCGAGGTCCCGCAGCGAAAAGATTTTTGGTAACCTTGCGTCGACTTGTGCTCAGTTCCTGAGCCTGCCGCTGGAGTGCATGGGGATCATTCCAGATGACGCGCACATGGAACGGGCCGGCGAGCTGCGACAGCCCGTCGTCGACCTGTTCCCCGCCAGCATCTCGGCGAGCGCCTTGCGCGGCTGCGCAGATGCATTCATGCTAACCCCGTTCCCCGAGGGCACGACCGTACACACCTTCGCAGCGCGCGTGGTCTCCACCGTCCGCTCCGCCAGCCGGAGCGGCAACTGACCCATGGCCACCACCACCCTGACCGCCGACCAGAACAAGCTCGTGGAGCAGATGGCGCCGCTGGTCAAGCGCATCGCCTACCACTTCATGGCGCGGCTGCCGGCGAGCGTCCACGTCGACGACCTGATCCAGGCCGGCCTGCTCGGCCTGCTCGACGCGGCCAAGAACTTCGACGACACCCAGGGAGCGCAGTTCGAGACCTACGCCATCCAGCGCATCCGCGGCTCCATCCTCGACGAGCTGCGCCAGGCCGACTGGCTGCCGCGCAACGTGCGCAAGAACCTGCGCCGGATCGAGGCGGCGATCAACATGCTCGAGCAGCGCCTGGGCCGCATGCCCAAGGAGCAGGAGCTGGCCGACGAGCTGCAGGTGCCGCTGGACGAGTTCCAGCACATGCTGCTCGAGTCGCGCGGCTACCAGCTGCTGCACTACGAGGACTTCCAGGAGTCCGAGGACAGCGACTTCTTCGACGTGTTCATGACCGAGAACCAGGTCGGGCCGCTCGACGTGCTGGAGGACCAGCGCTTCCGCCGCGCCCTGGTGCAGGCGATCAGCGTGCTCCCCGAGCGCGAGAAGATCGTCATGGGCCTGTACTACGAGCAGGAGATGAACCTCAAGGAGATCGGGGAAGTCCTGGGGGTGTCGGAATCGCGCGTGTGCCAGCTGCACAGCCAGGCCGTGGCCCGGCTGCGATCGCGGCTGCGGGGGTACACCCAGAAATAGTCATGCCTCGACGGTCCTTCCGGGCTTCGAAAACCCAACCGCATTGAACACAGAGGACGCAGAGGATCACAGAGGAACTTCTCCCGGGTCGCGGTTTGCCTCTGCGATCCTCTGCGTCCTCTGTATTCAAAGCGGTGCGAAGTAGCGCTTCGATGGGGGAGGGGCGTCAAGTTAACTGCGGGAGCGCCGAAAACGGTGGGTAAACCTTTCCCCGCCGCACATGGACCGCACCAGCATCTTCGGACTCGCCCTCGGCCTGGCCGCCATCCTCGGCGGCCAGATCCTGGAGGGCGGTGCATTGTCCTCGCTGCTGCAGGCGACCGCCTTCGCGATCGTCATCGGGGGCACGCTCGGCGCGGTGATGCTGCAGAGCACCCCCGCGGTGTTCCTGGAGGGCGTGCGCCTGGCCAGCTGGGCGTTCACTCCGCCCCGGGCCGACTTCCGCGGCACCATCGACCGGGTGATGCTCTGGGCCGCCACGGCGCGGCGCGGCGGGCTGCTGGCGCTGGAGCCTCTGATCGCCGGTGTGCCCGACCCCTACATGCGCAAGGGCCTGCAGCTGCTGGTCGACGGCGCGGATCCCAAGGTGCTGCGGGAGGCACTCGAGCTGGAGATCGACAACTGGGAGGACTTCCATCGCCAGGCCGCACGGGTGTGGGAGGCGGCGGGGGGGTACGCGCCGACCATCGGCATCATCGGCGCGGTGATGGGCCTCATCCAGGTGATGGAGAACCTGTCCGACCCGGCACGGCTCGGCAGCGGCATCGCGGTGGCCTTCGTTGCCACGATCTACGGCGTCGGGTCGGCGAACCTGCTGTTCCTGCCAGTGGCCGGCAAGCTCAAGGCGGTCATCGCGCGCCAGGTGCGCCTGCGCGAGATGGTGGCCGACGGACTGGCGGCCATCGCCACCGGCGAGAACCCGCGCAACATCGAGCTGCATCTCGAGGGGTATCTGGCCGGCCCGGCCCCGCGCGGGGCAGCCAACGGCCGCGCGCCGCTGCGCGTGCGCCGCGAGGCGTAAGCCCTGCATGCGCCGCTCCCGACGCGCGCGCGGGGAGGATGCGCCAGAGCACGACAACCGCGACCGCTGGCTGGTCAGCTACGCGGATTTCATCACCCTGCTGTTCGCGTTCTTCGTGGTGATGTACGCGATCTCCCAGATCAACGAGGGCAAGTACAAGCAGCTCTCGGACGCGATGCTGCAGGCGTTCAAGCCGGACTCGGCCCAGCAGCGCCCGCCCACCGATGACGCCCGCACCCCGCGTCCCGTCGAGCCCTCGCCCGAAGCGCGCATGCAGAACATCGCACGCGACCTGGTCAACGCGCTGGGCGACCTGATCCAGGGCGGGCAGGTGCGCGTCACCGAGAGCGGGCTGGGAATCGCGGTCGAGATCAACGCCAGCATGCTGTTCGACCCCGGCAGCGCGGAGCTGGCCGAGCAGTCCTCGCCGACCCTGGTCACCCTCGCACGCGTGCTCGCGCCGCTGCCCAACGACATCCAGGTCGAGGGGCACACCGACAACGTTCCCATCTCCACTGCGCAGTTCCCGTCCAACTGGGAGCTGTCGGCGTCGCGGGCGGGGAGCGTGGTGCGGCTGTTCAACGCGAACGGCGTCGCATCCGTGCGGCTGGTCGCGGTTGGGTACGGGGACACGCGCAACATCGCGTCCAACGAGACCGGCGAGGGTCGCTCGCGCAACCGGCGCGTGACCGTGATGATCCTGCCCGAGAAGGTGCGCAACAGCGCGTCGGTGCCCCCGTCGCCGCCTGCTGCGCAGCCGGGGGCGGGTGCAGTGAACCAGCCGGCGGCGCCGGCAAGGAGTCAGTGAAGGTGCGACCCGGACGAGCGGTGTACCGGCCGCGGCTCAGGCCCGGCCGAGGTCCCGGTTGGCGGCCCGAAAGTCGTTCTGGCCGTCCGGACCATAGACGAGGTGTTGACGACCTGCGGCGTGCAGGGCCGCGAGAGCGGACTGGCTGTGGTTGAGACGGGTGGCCAGCAGGCTGCCGTTGAGATCGTTGAGGGTGCGCGCTTCGCGCGCGGCATCCAGCAGGTTCTGCCAGGTCTGGGTCAACGCCTGGCGCTGTGAGCCGGCACCCGTCTGCAGCCACGCTTCCATCCCCGCCGGGTCGGCGTCGAGCCGCAGGTCCTGGAGATAGGCACTGCGCGTGGCGCCCAGCGCTGCGAGCTGCTCGACCTGGCGCGCCTTGCGCTCGGTCAGCTGCTGGAGGCGCTCGACGTCGCCCTGGGTGAGACTGGCCTGCTCCTCGCGCAGCAGCTCGCACAGCCCGTTGTAGGCGACCAACTCCGCCTCCAGCGCGCGCACGAAGGTGGTGCGATCGGGAGCGGCAGCGAGCGACATCGGGGACGGCCCTGGGAGCGGACGCGGCGAGCGCCGGGTCAGGATTTCTGGTTGGCGAGGTACTCGCGCACCGTGGCCAGCAGCTTGTCGGCCACCACTTCCGAGTCGACCTTGAAGCGGCCCTCGGCGATCGCCTGCTTGATCGATGCGACGCGCGCAGCGTCCACGATGCCCACGTCGCCCAGCATCCTCTCCAGTTGCGCGAGCTGCGCCGAGACCGTGGTGATCTCGACCTTGTCGCGCGCGGGCGAAGCCGGGGCGGGGGCCTGCGTGCCCGCGGTCTTTCCGGGCGTGACGTCGGTCATGCCGGTGGGCGCAACAGGCTTCGAGGAACCGCTACCGCTGATTTTCACAGTCGATCCTTGTCGAGGCGGGCGCCGCGGTGCGGCGCGTTGGGGTACCTGCAAATTCGGACACTGGTGCCCCTGAGACCGTTAACGGCGCGGCCCCGCAAATCTTTAGCACCGGATGGGTGCTCCGGGACGGTCACAGGCCTGGCACGCGGACGCGCCAGCACGTGGCGTTATCCTAGCCCTGCGGGCCCCGGGCTTCAACCGCGGCGGCAAAGCGCCGCCGTTCCATCCCGCTAACGGACCTCGACCACGCCGGGCGAATGCACGATGCCCTTCACCACCCGGCCCGAGCCGGTGCGCACCTGCGCGGGTTCGCCGACCGCGGCATTGCTGAGCGAGCGGCCTTCCGAGCTCACGTGGAAGCCGTCCCCCTGGAACAGCAGCCGCACTGTCTGGCCCTGCGTCACCGCCAAAGGCGCGCGCAGCATGTCGGGCCGCAAGGTCGCGCCCGCCGGCAGCGCAGCCTGCGTGATCCTGCCGATCACGGCCGCCGGGTCGGTGATGAGGCCCAGGGGCTGCTGGGTGAGATCGACGGTTCGCGTGGCGAGGTCCTCGGCCGCGAGCACCTGCTGGCGTCCCACCGCGTGGGCGGTCACCACCACCCCGGCGAACACGCGGACGGTGACGCCCACGAAGAGTGACCACGAAGTCGGCCGGGTGCAGCGCAGTCCCACGTTGGTGCTGCCCCACATCTTCGCATTCGGCGGCAGGAACGGCTCCAGCTTCTCGCAGCGCGGCAGCTGTGTGCGCGGATCGATCGATGCGATCGCGATCTCGATCCGCCCGGGCTGCCGCGGCACCTGGGCCCGTGCGTAGCTCGAGGCGGCGCGCTCCAGCTCGCCGAGGTCCTGCCACTGCGGCTGGCCGGCGGCGGGCAGGGCGAACACGAGCAGGAGGACGGACAGGACCAAGGCTGACATGGCCCCAGTTTACGGACTCCGGCGCACGAAATTCACCCCGACCATAAAGTCGGCGGGTGTTGACGACGTTAACATGCGAACTGCGACAATCTGCCATGGCCGTCCTCACCAACCCCACCGACCTCGCCCGCGAGACCCTGAAGCTCCTCGCTGCGCGGCGCATCGCGCCCACGCCGGAGAACTTCACCCGCTATTACCACGAGATCGCGGGCACCCAGCCGGTCGAGGCGGCTGCGCCGACCGGCGGAACGGGCGATCGGCTGGTGCGCGCGATCTTCGAGGCGGCCATCGCCAACCCGGGAGCGGCCGGGCTGCAGCAGCTGGGGCGTGCCCTCGAGCAGCAGGATGTCTCCCAGTTCAGCACCGCCCTGGTCGCGCTCGCCAGCGGCAAGCAGGCCGGTGCGCGGACCGAGTGGGGCGGCCTGCTGCGCGAGCTGGTCCGCCAGCTCGAGCTGCGCCAGACCGGCGCGAGCCTCACCCGCAAGCGCGAGGGGCTCGAGCGGGTCCTGATCAACTTCGGCAGCGACCCGCAGCTGTTCGAGAAGCTGCAGGCGCTGGTGCGGACGTGGGCCGAGACCACCGACACCGGTGGCGGGCGCATCGAGGTCGCGCCGGCGGATGCCGCCGCCGACAGCGGGCCGCTGGCTGCGCTCTCGGTGCAGTCCGACAACGTCAGGCAGCTCAAGGACCTCCTCGCGATGGCCCTGGAGCTGGGCCTGGCCGCGCGCCTGGAGCGCTTCCCCGACCTGGCCGACGAGGCCCGCCTGCTGGCGCAGAGTGCGCGCGAGCCGCGCAACGGCGAGATGTGGCCCAAGTTCTCCGCCCAGCTTCGCCAGTTCTTCTTCAAGGTCGAGGTGCGTGGCGAGAGCGACGCCGAGCTGCTCGACGCGCTCCTGCGCCTGCTCGGCCTGCTGGTGAACAACATCGCCGAGCTGGTGGAGGACGACCAGTGGCTGCTCGGCCAGATCGAGGTGATCCGCGAGGTCATCAATCACCCGATGACCACCGATCGCATCGAGGAGGCCGAGCGCCGCTTCAAGGAGGTCATCTACAAGCAGAGCATGCTCAAGCACAGCCTGCGCGAGGCCAAGGGCACGCTCAAGAACCTGATCGGGGTGTTCGTCACGCGGCTCTCGGAGATGACCGCCAGCACCACCGACTACCAGGACAAGGTGGGCGGCTACGCCGAGCGGCTGCAGGTCGCCGATGACATCGACACGCTGCGCTCCCTGGTCGACGAGCTGCTCGGGGACACTCGCCACCTGCAGATCGACGTCGCGCGCAGCCGCGACGAGATCGCCGAAGCGAGGCGCCATGCCGAGGCGGCGGAGGCGCGGGTGCGCACGCTGCAGGCCGAGCTCGAGCAGGTGAGCGAGCAGGTCAGCCAGGACCAGCTGACCGGGGCCCTGAACCGTCGCGGCCTGGACGAGGCCATGCAGCGCGAGATCTCCCGGGCCGCGCGGCGCAAGATGCCGCTGTCGGTGGCGGTGCTCGACCTGGACAACTTCAAGCGGCTGAACGACACCTACGGGCACCAGGCCGGCGACGACGCCCTGGTGCACCTCACGCGCGTGGTGAAGAAGACCCTGCGACCCACCGACATCGTGGCCCGCTTCGGTGGCGAGGAGTTCATCATCCTCTACAGCGACACGGCGCTGGAGCCCGCAGTCGAGATCACGCGCCGGCTCCAGCGCGAGCTGACCAAGCGCTACTTCCTGCACAACAACGAGCGCCTCCTCATCACGTTCAGTGCCGGCGTCGCCCAGTTCAAGCCGGGCGAGACGCAGGAGCAGGTCTTCGCGCGCGCCGACAAGGCCATGTACCAGGCCAAGCTGCAGGGCAAGAACCGGGTGGTCGCGGACGAGTCGTAGTCCGCACCGCGTTGTTGCACCGGCCGCGATGGCGCCTGCCAGACCTGCCTTTCCGCTCTTCCGTCGTCCGTCCACCCGTGAGCGCCGGCAATGCTTGCCGGTAGAGGCGGCAAGCAGCGCCCCCCTCGGGGCCTGCGCACAATCCCGCGGCATTTTCCGTCTGTCATCGCAAGTATCTGATCGGTAGTCTGTATTTCTGGCCGCGCGCGGCCCGTTGCCGATGGCATGCAAGCTGCAAAAGGGGGGACCGACCGAACCACCCGTTGCTGCGATGCTGACTGGACTCGACCAACTGCTTGCCGGACCCGCACAGGCGCTCTCGCTGCGCTCGACGCGTGCGGAGACCCTCGCGTCGAACATCGCCAACGCCGACACACCGAACTACAAGGCACGCGACTTCAACTTCCCCGCGGCCCTGCGCGCCGCGCTGGGCGAGGGCAGCATGAGCCCGCAGCCGGTGCAACTGGTGCGCACCTCGCTGCACCACCTGGGCGGGACGCTGGGTGCGGGCCTGCCGGTCGCGCTGCAATACCGCATGCCGGTGCAACCCTCCATCGACGGCAATACTGCGGAGCTCGACACCGAGCTCGCGCAGTTCTCCGACAACGCGCTGCACATCCAGGCGGACCTGACGTTCCTGAACAGCCGCATCCGCCTCCTGCAGACCGCAATCAACGGGCAATAAGCGCCATGTCCCTGCTCCGGGTCTTCGACGTCGCCAGCTCCGCGCTCTCCGCCCAGTCGCAACGGCTGAACGTCGTGGCCAGCAACCTGGCCAACGTGGACAGCGCCGTGTCCGCGTCGGGCACGCCGTACAAGGGCAAGCAGGTGGTGTTCGCGGCCACGCCCACCGCACGTGGCGTGCAGAACATGGGCGTCCGGGTGGCCGGGGTGATCGAGGACCCTTCGCCGCCACGCATGGTGTACGACCCGAAGAACCCGCTCGCCGACGCCAAGGGCTACGTGACCATGCCCAACATCAACGTGGTGGAGGAGATGACCAACATGATCTCCGCCTCGCGCGCCTACCAGATCAACCTGGACATGATGAACACGGCCAAGAACCTGGCGCTCAAGACGCTGGCGCTGGGCTCGTGATCGTAGACCGAGGGAACGCCGCATGAGCAACGTCTCGCCCACCGCCCAGCAGAGCTTCATCGACCAGTTCGTCACGCCCGCCACGCAGTCCAGGTCGCAGATCGAGTCGGCCCAGGACCGCTTCCTCAAGCTGCTAGTGACGCAGCTGAACAACCAGGACCCGCTCAATCCGATGGACAACGCCCAGGTCACGACCCAGATGGCGCAGATCAGCACCGTCACCGGGATCGAGAAGCTCAACGGCACGGTCGGCGACATGATGTCGAGCTTCATGGCCGCGCAGAGCATCCAGGCCGGCGGCCTGATCGGCCACGGCGTGCTGGGCGAGGGCAACAGCCTGGTGCTCGAGGCCAACGGGGCGATCGGCGGAGCCGAGCTCGACCAGGGCGCCGACCGCGTGACGGTGAGCATCACCGGACCCAGCGGCGAGCTGGTGCGCACCCTGGAACTCGGGGCCCAGCGCGCCGGCACCATCACCTTCTCGTGGGATGGCGCGACCGACGCCGGCACCACTGCGCCCCAGGGCGTGTACCAGTTCGAGGTCAAGGCGCTCCAGCAGGGCAAGGCAGTCGATGCCCAGACGCTGGGGTTCGGCCGGGTGCAGAGCGTCGCCCTCGGGGCGGCCGGGCTGCAGCTCGAGACGCGGGGCCTGGGCGCCCTGAGCCTGGACCAGGTCAAGCGCATCCTCCAGTAACCGCGATAGGACACAGACAATGGGATTCCAGTCCGGACTGAGCGGCCTGAACACCGCCGCCAAGAACCTCGACGTGATCGGCAACAACGTCGCCAACTCCAGCGTGGTCGGCTTCAAGTCGTCGACCACCCAGTTCGCCGACGTGTTCGCCAACTCGCTGGTGGGCGGGGGGGCGAGCCAGGTGGGGATCGGTGCCAAGGTGGCCAACGTGGCCCAGCAGTTCACCCAGGGCAACCTCACCACCACCAGCAACCCGCTGGACATCGCGATTAATGGCAAGGGCTTCTTCCGCCTCGACGACAACGGCGCGATCACCTACACCCGCAACGGCCAGTTCCGCTTCGATCCCAACGGCTTCATCGTCACCAGCGACGGCCTGAACCTGACCGGCTATCCGGTGGATGCGAACGGCAACGTCCTGCCCGCCGCGCCCACGCCGATCCAGATCGACTTCGCCGACGTTCCGCCGCAGACCACTTCGCAGTTCACGCTGGGCATGAACTTCGACTCGCGCGAGACGCCGCCGACCACCGCGGTGTTCAACCCGACCGATCCGACCAGCTACAACTTCTCCACCTCCGGCAACGTCTTCGACACGCTGGGCAACTCGCACATCTTCACCATGTACTTCGTGAAGACGGCCACCGCGGGGCAGTGGCAGATGTACGGCCAGGTCGACGGCACGGCGCTGGCCAATGCCGACATCGGCGCTGGCGCCGGCAACCCGGTGACGGTGAACTTCGACAACACCGGGCAGCTCACCACGGGGATGCCGCTCAATGCATCGCTCACGGTCGCGACCGGTGCGGTGACCCCCCTGGCGTACACCTTCGACCTCACCGGCTCGACGCAGTACGGCTCGGACTTCGGCGTGAACGACCTGACCCAGAACGGCTACTCGTCCGGTCGCCTGGCCGGGTTCAACGTCAGCGACAGCGGCATCATCGTCGGCCGCTACACCAACGGCCAGTCGCGCAACCTCGCGCAGGTCGTGCTGGCCGACTTCCGCAACCCGCAGGGCCTCAAGCCGCTGGGCGACAACCAGTGGGAGGAGTCGGCGGACTCCGGCCTGGCGATCGTGGGAGCGCCGAACTCGGGCTCGCTCGGCGTGCTGCAGTCCTCCGCAGTGGAGGACTCGAACGTGGACCTGACCGCGGAGCTGGTGAACATGATCACCGCGCAGCGCGTCTACCAGGCCAACGCGCAGACCATCAAGACGCAGGACGCGATCCTGCAGACGCTCGTCAACTTGCGTTGATGAGCGTCTGCAGGCGCCAGGCCCTAGGCGTTAGACGCCAGGGGTGGGGCGGCGCGTAGCGCCGCGCGGTTTGGATCTGGCGTCTAGGGCCTAGGGCCTGGAGCCTGACCTGACGAGGAAGAATGGATCGTCTCATCTACATCGCCATGAACGGCGCCAAGAGCACGCTCGAGCGCCAGGCGGTGGTGTCCAACAACATGGCCAACGCCTCGACCACCGGCTATCGGGCCGCGGTGCAGGCGTTCCGTGCGCTGCCGGTGGTGGGACCCGGCGCGCCCACGCGTACCTTCGTGGTCGACAGCACGCCGGGCTGGGACACGCGGGCCGCGCCAATCGTCAAGACCGGGCGCGCACTCGACGTCGCGGTGCGCGACGAGGGCTGGATGGTCGTGATGGGCCGCGACCTGCGCGAGGCCTACACCCGCGCCGGCGACCTGCAGATCTCGCGCTCGGGCCAGCTGCAGACGCGCGACGGCCTCAACGTCATGGGCGAAGGCGGGCCGATTACCATCCCGCCCAACACCGACGTCACCATCGGCTCGGACGGCACGGTGTCCACCGTGCCGGACGACACCACGCCCAACGCGGTGAGCATCATCGGCCGCATCAAGCTGGTGAACCCGGCCGCGCGCACGCTCGAGCGCAGCGACGACGGCCTGTTCCGCGTCAAGGGCGGCGGGCCGGTGCTGCCGGACCCGAACGTCAAGCTCGAGCCGGGCGCGCTCGAGGGCAGCAATGTGAGCATGGTCGACTCGCTGGTCGAGATGATTTCCAACGCCCGCGAGTACGACCTGCAGGTCAAGCTGATCCAGACTGCCGAGACCAACTCGAAGCAGTGGGGTCAGATCATGAACATGGCGGCCTGACGCCGGAACCATGAGAGGAAGGAGGTCGATGAAGTCCGCAACCCACCGTTCCGCCGGCACCACGGCGCCGGCCGCCACCATGCGGCGTGCCGTGGCCGCCACCATGCAGGCGGCCGGCTCGCAACAACGCCTGCGCGAGCTGCGCACGGAGATCCTCTCCGTCTATGCCGAGCTCTCGGCCGCGCTGCTGGCCCAGAACCGGAGGCGCAGATGATCCGCTCGCTGTGGATTTCCAAGACCGGCCTCGAGTCGCAGCAGTTCAACGTCGACACGATCGCCAACAACCTCGCGAACGTCACCACCAACGGCTTCAAGCGCCAGGTGCCGGTGTTCGCGGACCTGCTGTACGCGACCCTGCGGCAGCCCGGCGCACAGACCACCCAGCTCACCCAGTATCCGACCGGCATGCAGGTAGGCAGCGGCGCGGCCCCGGTCGCCACCGTGCGCATCTTCACCGAGGGCGCACTGGAGCACACCGGCAACAGCCTCGACCTCGCGATCAACGGCAAGGGCTTCTTCCAGATCCTGCTGCCGGACGGCACCCTGGCCTACACCCGTGACGGGTCGTTCCAGCTCGACAGCAACGGGCAGATCGTCACGGCCAGCGGCTACCAGCTGCAGCCGACCATCTCGGTACCGCAGGACGCGACCAGCATCACCATCGGCACCGACGGCACCGTCTCCGTGACCACGCCGAACAGCCCGAACGCGACCCAGATCGGCAACATCCAGCTCGCCGATTTCATCAACCCGGCCGGCCTGCAGAGCGAGGGCAACAACCTGTACGTCGAGACCTCCGCCTCCGGTCCGCCGACGGTCAACGACCCGGGCACGAACGGGCTCGGCACGCTCGACCAGGGCTACGTCGAGACCTCCAACGTGAGCGTGACCGAGGAGCTCGTCGACCTGATCACCGCCCAGCGCGCGTTCGAGATCAACTCGCGTGCGGTACGCACCTCCGACGAGATGCTCGCCCGCCTTGCGCAGCTCTGACGCCATGACCAGCACCGTCCGTCCTCGCACCAGCCCGGTCGGGCGCGCCCGGGTCTTCCTGGCCTTCGCCCTGCGCCGGCTGCTGCCCGGCTATCGCGGCCTGCGCCTGCCGCTGGCCACGCTGGCGGTTGCACTGCTGGCCGGCTGCGCGTGGAACACGCCGCCGGCGACCGTGCACCAGCCCATGACCGCGCGGCCGGCCCCGCCGCGCGACGCCTACGCCAACGCGGGCTCGATCTACCAGTCCGACACGGCGCGGCTGGCGCTGTTCCAGGACGTGCGTGCACGCTGGGTCGGCGACACCATCACCATCGTGCTGGAGGAGAAGACCAGCGCGAGCAAGAAGACCAGCGGTGCGGCTTCGCGCACCGGGAGCACGGAACTGGCGATCCCGACCTGGAGCCACCTGCCGGGCAACATGAACCAGGCCATCGACGCCAACTCGAACACCGAGTTCGAGGGCAGCGGCAACGCGGCCAGCAACAACGCCTTCACCGGGCGCCTGGGCGTCACCGTGATCGAGGTGCTGGAGAACGGCAACCTGCTGGTCTCGGGCGAGAAGCAGGTGACGATCAACACCGGCACCGAGTACATCCGGTTCTCCGGGGTGGTCAACCCGGCCTTCATCCGTCCGGACAACTCGGTCTCGTCGCTGCGCGTCGCCGACGCGCGGCTGGAGTATCGCGGCACCGGCTACATGGACGAGGCCACGACGATGGGCTGGCTGTCGCGGTTGTTCATGAGCGTGTCGCCGTTCTAAGGCCTCTGCTCACCGCAGAGGACGCAGAGGAAAACCTAGAGATGCTTCTCTTTCACATGATGAGTACGGGCGGGTTCCCGAAAACAGACAAACCGGCGCACACGTGCCGCGTGTTTCCTCTGCGGGCCGCTGCGTCCTCTGCGGTCATGGTGGTTCTCTTCGTCCTGCTCGGTGCCTTTCCGGCCCACGCGCAGCGCGTCAAGGACCTCGCCAGCATCCAGGGGGTGCGCAACAACCAGCTGGTCGGCTACGGGCTGGTGGTGGGCCTGGACGGCACCGGTGACCAGACCACGCAGACGCCGTTCACCATCCAGAGCCTGCTGTCGATGCTCAACCAGCTCGGCGTGACGCTGCCGCCGGGCACCAACCTCCAGCTGAAGAACGTGGCTGCGGTGATGGTGACCGCGACGCTGCCACCGTTCTCGCGCCAGGGCCAGCAGATCGACGTGACCGTGTCCTCGCTGGGCAACGCCAAGAGCCTGCGCGGCGGCACGCTCCTCATGACGCCCCTGCGCGGCGCGGACTCCAAGGTCTACGCGGTGGCGCAGGGCAACGTCGTGATCGCCGGCGCGGGCGCGGGCGCGGCCGGCTCCAGCGTGCAGATCAACACGCTCAACGCGGGCCGCATTCCCGCCGGCGCCACGGTCGAGCGCGAGGTGCCCACCGCGGTGGGGCAGGGCGAGTTCGTCTACCTGGAGACCAACGGGACCGATTTCACCACCACCGCCCACATCGTCGAGGCGGTGAACGGCGTGTTCGGCAGCGACACCGCCAGCGCCGTGGACGGCCGGCAGGTGCGCGTGCGCGCACCGCTGGAGACCACGCAGCGGGTCGCCTTCATCTCCAAGCTCGAGAACCTGGTGGTGATGGCGGGGGAGGCCTCGCCCAAGGTCATCATCAATGCGCGCACCGGCTCGGTGGTGATGACCCAGATGGTGCGCATCAGCGAGTGCGCGGTGTCGCACGGCAACCTGTCGATCAGCATCCAGCGCGAGCAGACCGTATCGCAGCCCGGCGCTTTCTCGTCCGGCACCACCGCAATCACCGAGCAGGCCCAGGTGGAGATCAAGGAAGACACCGCCAAGGTGCTGCTGCTCAAGGCCTCCGCCAACCTCAACGATGTCGTGAAGGCGCTCAACGCGGTGGGCGCTACCCCGAACGATCTGGTGGCGATCCTGCAGGCGATGAAGGCCGCCGGGGCGCTGAAGGCGGAGCTTGAGGTCATCTGATGATGACCTCCTGGTGAAAAGGTGAA
>CAZFYX010000111.1:0-60111 GCA_964523885.1 uncultured Burkholderiales bacterium
GCATGGCCTCGGTGGTCGCCCGCAGAGGCCACGGTGTCGACCCATCCCGTGGCGGGGTCGAGCATGGCCACGCGGGCGAAGACGAAGTGCCCGTATTCCACCGCGATGCGGCAGATCGCCGCGAGCAGCGTCGTGACGTCAGGCGAGTGGATGATCGCCTCGTTCGCCTCCGTCATCGCCGCGTACAGGTCGCGCAGGCGGCTGATGCGCTGTTCCGCCCGGCGCTGCTCGGTGACGTCCCGGCCCACGCCGCGGTAGCCGGCGAAGCGGCCCTCGCGATCGAACAACGGCTCGCCGCTCACCAGCAGGTGACGGCCCGAGCGCGGCTCGAACACTGCCAGATCGCGAAACGGGAGATGGGCAGCGAGCACGCGCTGGTGTTCGGCCTGCGCCGCCGGGCTCGGCCACTGCAGGCCCACCTCGAACCTGGTCAGCCCGTAGATGCGCTCCGGCGTGATCGCCGTCTTGCCCGCCGGTCCGGCGGAAAAGTAGGTGTAGCGCAGGTCCGCGTCCTGCTCCCAGTACCAGTCCGCGGAGAGGGCGGCGAGGCCACCGAGCCGCTCCTCGCTCGCCCGGATCCGCTCGCTGGCCTCGCGCAGGGCGGTGACGTCGACCATGAGCAGCAGGACCACGGGGCTGCCGTCCGGGCCGCGCAGCGAGGATTTGCGGACCGACATCCCGCGGGCGCGACCCGCGAGGGTATAGGTGCGCTCGTACTCCACCGCTTCGCCGCGCAGTGCCTGGCGGTCGGTCTCCTGGAAGAACGCCGCATCCTGGGCCGGGAAGAAGTCGTAGTCGGTCCGGCCGAGGATCTCGCTCAGCGGGCGCTGGAAGAACTCGCAGAGGGCGGCGTTGGCCGCGAGGTAGCGGTGCTGTGAGTCCTTGACCAGGATCGGGGTCGGGATGGCATCGACCAGGCTGTGCAGGAAGCGCCGCGCAGCGTCGCTCTCGCCTGTGGCGCGCTGCTCGGCCGCGAGCTTGCGGCGGAGCAGGATGGCGGCGCCGGTGCCGGCGACCAGGAGCGCCGCGGCGAGCGCTCCGACGGCGAGGGAGGTGCTCATCAATCCGCCGGATTCATGGACTTGGCCGATTCCCGCCGCTCGGCACCGCATCCCAACGCCAAGTCCTGCGGCGCTGCGGGCAGCATGCAGTGAATCGGCAGCGGGGCGGGGGTTGACGTGGCCATGGGCGGTGACGGCACAGGGCCGAAGCGAATTGTATTCCAAACGCCTACGCGGCCCGGTTGAACGGGATTCTGCAGGCAGACAAGGCACCGTAGTGGTGCGCAAATCACGAGTACGCACGGATAGCGTGCGCTGTGCTGATCGCGAGTTTCATTAAAGTGCTGAATAAAAAATGGTTCATGCAGTGGTGCACGTTTTGCTTTAGCGCGCCGTTCGTCCTGACAAGACCAAAACGGGAGGAGACCATGCAAGACCTGAAGTCCAGCGCGGACGTGCTGTTCATCCTGCTGGGAGCTGTGATGGTGCTGGCCATGCACGCCGGCTTCGCCTTTCTCGAACTCGGTACGGTGCGCACCAAGAACCAGGTCAATGCGCTGGTGAAGATACTGGCTGACTTCGCCACCTCCACCATTGCCTACTTCTTCATCGGCTACGGGGTCGCTTACGGCACCAGCTTCCTGGTGGGCGCCGACCAGCTCATTGCCAGGAGCGGCTTCGAGATCACCCGCTTCTTCTTCCTGCTCACGTTTGCCGCGGCGATCCCGGCCATCGTCTCGGGCGGGATTGCCGAGCGGGCGCGGTTCTACCCGCAGCTGTGTGCCACCTTCGCGCTCGTGGGCTTCGTCTATCCGTTCTTCGAGGGGATCGCCTGGAACGGCCACTTCGGGGTGCAGGACTGGCTGACAGCGCAGTTCGGCGCAAGCTTCCACGATTTCGCCGGCTCGGTGGTGGTCCACGCCGTCGGCGGCTGGATCGGCCTGATCGCCGTCCTGCTGCTCGGCGCGCGGCGCGGGCGCTATGGGCGGGACGGGGGCATCGCTGCGCATCCGCCGTCCAACATCCCGTTCCTGGCGCTGGGCGCGTGGGTCCTGACCGTAGGCTGGTTCGGGTTCAACGTCATGTCGGCGCAGACGCTGGACAAGATCAGCGGGCTGGTGGCGGCGAACTCGCTGATGGCCATGGCAGGGGGCACCATCGCCGCGCTCATCGCGGGCCGCAACGATCCGGGCTTCGTGCACAACGGGCCGCTGGCCGGGCTGGTCGCCGTCTGTGCCGGGTCCGACATCATGCATCCCATCGGCGCGCTGGTCACGGGGGCCGTGGCTGGCACGCTGTTCGTGTTCCTGTTCACGCTCACCCAGAACCGGCTGCGCGTCGACGACGTCCTCGGTGTATGGCCGCTGCACGGCGTATGCGGGGTGTGGGGCGGGATTGCGGCCGGCATCTTCGGGGCCCAGGCGCTGGGCGGACTCGGGGGGGTGAGCTTCGGGGCACAACTCATCGGGACTGCGATGGGCATGGGCATCGCGGTGGCCGGGGCGCTGGTCGTGTACGGGCTGCTGAAGCTCACGGTCGGGATCCGGCTCGATCCGGAGCAGGAATTCAACGGCGCCGACATCTCGGTGCACCGCATCACCGCCACCCCGGAGCGAGATCCGGGCTGGTAGCGCACTCCGGCACCCGGGCGCGGCGGGTACCGGGCTTGCTGAGGGCGGGCGTGGCGGGCGGGGCGGGTCGGTATCTGCCCGGGCTTTCAGCCATAATCCCGCTTCCGTTGCAGCGCCGCGATGCGGGCGCTGTGCCCGTCCCCACCCTTCCAATTGGCCGACGCCGACCTCTCCAAGCTGCGCATCTCCCGCACGAGCGGCGCGGCGCCCGCGATGCGCTGGCGTCGCGCCGTCGTGCCGGTGCTGGTGACGTTGGCGATCGCCATCACCGTCTTCCTGGTGTACCGCCGCGTGGCGGGTGCCGCGGTGGAAGTGGAGCAGGCGGCCGTGACGCTGGCCTATCCCTACCAGGCGGTGACCCGCCTCAATGCCACCGGCTACGTGGTCGCACAGCGCAAGGCGGCAGTCGCCTCCAAGGCCACTGGACGGCTGGAGTGGCTGGGTGTACAGGAAGGGTCCCGGGTGAAGCGCAACGAGGTCCTTGCGCGCCTGGAGAGCCTGGACGTGAACGCGGCGCGCCAGCAGGCGGCCGCGAGCGTGACGGTGGCCCGCGCCAACGTCGAGCAGGCGCAGGCGGAACTGCGCGATGCGCAGCGGGCCCTGGAGCGCTCCAGGGAACTGCTGTCCCAGCGCTTCGTGGCGCAGGCCGCGCACGACACTGCGATTGCCCGGGAGGAGCGCGCCCGCGCCGGCCTGAGCGGCGCCCAGGCTTCGGTGCACGTCGCGGAGGCCAACCTGCGCGCCGCCGACGTCGCGGTCGAGCAGACCGTGATCCGTGCGCCCTTCGACGGGGTGGTGCTGACCAAGAACGCCAACGTCGGCGACACCATCACCCCCTTTTCGCAGGCCTCGGACACCAAGGGGGCGGTGGTCACCATGGCCGACATGGGCACGCTCGAGGTCGAAGCCGACGTGTCCGAGTCGAGCCTGTCCGCGGTCAAGGTGGACCAGCCGTGCGAGATCGAGCTGGATGCGTTGCCCGACGTGCGCTTCCCGGGCTACGTCCAGCGCATCGTGCCCACGGTCGACCGCACCAAGGCGACGGTCACCGCGAAGATCCGCTTCCGTGAGCTCGATCCGCGCATCCTGCCCGACATGAGTGCCAAGGTCGCGTTCCTGTCGCAGGAGGTGCCGGCCAGCGACCGCGACGCGCGCCCGGCCGTCAACGCCGATGCGGTGGTGACCCGCGAGGGTCGCACGCTGGTCTTCCGTATCGAGGACGGCAAGGCGATCGCCACGCCGGTGCGCACCGGGCGCAAGCTGGGTGACGCAGTGGAACTGGTCGAGGGGCCGCCGGTCGGGACCAAGGTGGTGCTGCGCCCTGGCGAGCGGGTGAAGGACGGTGCTGCAGTCAAGCTCGCCGGCAAGTGATGCCGGGGAACGCTCGCCGCCGTCGCTGACGGCGATCGTCCGCATCCGCAATCTCACCAAGTCCTACCAGCGCGGCGGCCAGGTCGTTCCGGTCCTGACCGACATCAACCTCGACATCGAGGCCGGCGAGTTCATTGCGCTGATGGGGCCGTCGGGCTCGGGCAAGAGCACGCTGCTCAACCTGATCGCCGGCATCGACAAGCCTTCGAGCGGGGCCCTGCAGGTCGAAGGGCAGGACATCGCCGCGATGTCGGAGGCCGCGCTGGCGGACTGGCGCGCACGCAGCGTGGGCTTCATCTTCCAGTTCTACAACCTGCTGCCGGTGCTCACCGCGTTCGAGAACGTGGAGCTGCCGTTGCTGCTGACCGGCCTGACGCGGCGCGAGCGGCGCGAACACGTGGATGCGGCGCTGGGGATGGTGGGGCTCACCGACCGGGCGAGCCACTACCCCTCGGAGCTCTCCGGCGGCCAACAGCAGCGTGTCGCCATCGCGCGCGCCGTCATCACCGACCCCGCCCTCCTGGTGGCCGACGAGCCCACGGGTGACCTGGACCGTGCCTCGGCGGCCGACGTGCTCAAGCTCATGAACCGGCTCAACACGGAGCTGGGCAAGACGATCATCATGGTGACCCACGACCAGCGCGCGGCCGAGGCCGCGCGGCGGCTGGTGCACCTGGACAAGGGCGTCCTGGCGGATGCAGGCTCTAGGCCCTAGGTGCCAGACGCCAGGGATGTCGAGCGGGGCGAGCGCCCCGTCGTGCTTCTGGCGTCTGGAGCCTGGAGCCTAGCGTCTAGAGCCTCGATCTCATGTGCTACCTCAAGCTCATCCTCCGCAACGCCCTGCGCCACAAGCTGCGCACGGCGCTCACCACGCTGGGCATCGTCATCGCGGTGCTGGCGTTCGGGCTGCTGCGCACCGTGGTCGATGCCTGGTACGCGGGGGCGGATGCCGCCTCGAACACGCGGCTCATCACCCGCAACGCCATCTCGCTGGTGTTTCCGCTGCCGGTGACCTATGTCGAGCGCACGCGGCGCGTGCCCGGGGTCAAGGGCATCAGCTTCGCCAACTGGTTCGGCGGCGTCTACATCTCCGAGCGCAACTTCTTCCCGCAGTTCGCCGTGGATGCCGACACCTACTTCGACCTGTACCCGGAGTTCATGCTCGAGCCGGCGGAGCTGAAGGCGTTCAAGCGCGACCGCAAGGGCTGCATCGTCGGGCGCAAGCTCGCCGCCACCTACGGCTGGAAAGTGGGCGATGCCGTTCCCCTGCGCGGGACCATCTTTCCGGGCACCTGGGAGTTCGTGATCCGCGGCATCTACCGGGGCCGCGAGAAATCCACCGACGAGGCCCAGTTCTTCTTCCAGTGGGACTACCTCAACGAGACCATGAAGCAGGTCGCCCCGCGCCGGGCGAACCAGATCGGCATCATGTTCGTGCGCATCGACGATCCCGCGCAGGCGCCTTCGATCACGCAGGAGATCGATCGCACCTTCCGCAACTCGCTCGCCGAGACCCTCACCGAGACCGAGAAGGCGTTCCAGCTCGGCTTCGTGTCGATGACCGAGGGCATCGTGATCATGATCCGCATCGTGTCGTTCCTGGTCATCGCGATCATCATGGCGGTGATGGCCAACACGATGGCGATGTCGGCGCGCGAGCGCCATGCGGAGTACGCCACGCTGAAGGCCATCGGCTTCGGGCCCGCCTTCGTCCGCCGCCTGATCCTGGGCGAGTCGTTGCTCATCGCGCTGGCCGGCGGCGCGCTGGGCTGTGCGCTGACCTTCCCGGTCGCGCGCGCCTTCGTCGAGCGCATGGGCACGCTGTTCCCGGTGTTCAACGTCTCCACCGAGACCGTGGCGATGCAGATGACCGCCGCGCTGGTCGTGGGCCTGGTCGCCGCGCTGGTGCCCAGCGTGAGGGCCTCGCGCATGCGCATCATCGACGGCCTGCGGGCGGTCGGCTGAGGGGAGACAGCGCAGATGCCGGTCCCGTTCGCCTACAGCGTGCGCAACCTGGCCACGCGGCGCCTCACCACTGCGCTCACCGTCGCCGGCATGGCACTGGTCGTGTTCGTGTTCGCCACCGTGCTGATGCTGGAGGCGGGGCTGCGCAAGACCCTGGTCGAGACCGGCTCGTACGACAACGTGATCGTCACCCGGCGCTCGGCCGGCGCCGAGATCCAGAGTGCGATCGACCGTCAGCAGGCCGGCGTGGTCGAGACCGAGCCGGAGGTGGCGCTCGACGCCCGCGGCGAACGGCTGGTGTCCAAGGAGACGGTGGTGCTGATCTCGCTGAACAAGCGCGGCTCGACCAAGCCCTCCAACGTGGTCATCCGCGGCATCGGCGCGCAGGGCATGGCGCTGCGCCCTGCCGTCAGGCTGGTGGCGGGGCGGATGTTCCGGCCCGGCTCCTCCGAGATCATCGCCGGCCGCTCCATCGGCGAGCGCTTCACCGGGGCCGGCATCGGCGAGCGGCTGCGCTTCGGGATGCGCGAATGGGTGGTCGTCGGCCACTTCGATGCGGGGGGCAGCGGCTTCGACTCGGAGATCTGGGGCGATGCCGAGCAGCTGATCCAGGCGTTCCGGCGCACCATGTACTCGTCGCTGCTGCTGCGCCTGACCGATGCAAACGCCTTCGACGCGCTGAAGGCGAGGGTGGAGGCCGACCCGCGGCTGACCGTCGAGGCCAAGCGCGAGACCCAGTTCTACGCCGAGCAGTCCGAGGCGCTCGCGACCTTCATCCGCATCCTCGGCATGACCCTGTCGATCATCTTCTCCAGCGGCGCGATCATCGGTGCGATGATCACCATGTATGCGGCGGTCGCCAACCGCACCGCCGAGATCGGGACGCTGCGCGCGCTCGGCTTCCGCAGCCGCAGCATCCTGTGGGCGTTCCTGCTCGAATCGCTGCTGATGGGCGCGATCGGCGGCGCGCTCGGGCTCGCGCTCGCCTCGCTGATGCAGTGGGTGTCGTTCTCGACCATGAACTTCCAGACCTTCGCCGAGCTCGCGTTCTCCTTCACGCTCAACGCGCGCATCGTCGCCCAGTCGATGCTGTTCGCGCTGGTCATGGGCCTGCTCGGCGGCTTCCTGCCCGCGGTGCGGGCGGCGCGGCTGCGGATCGTGGACGCGCTGCGGGCCGCGTGACGCGCTTGTGGTAGTGTCTTCGGGCTTCGCGTTCTTGCCCCAGAGAGATCCCATCCACCCGGACTGCGCAATGACTACTTCCCGCTACTTCGTGCGGGCGGCCGAGGTGCCGCCCTACCACCCTGCGAACCATGTCGGCACCGTGAACCGCCGTCTCATCGGGGCAGAGAACGTCGGTGCCCGCCAGCTCGAGGTCGTGCTGGGCGTGGTGGAGAAGGGCAAGGGGGCGCTGCCGCACGCGCATCCCGGCATCGAGCAGGTCTGCTACATGCTCGAGGGCCGCGCGCGGGCCGAGGTCGGCGGCGAGTCGTGCGAGCTGGCGGCCGGGGACTGCTGCTTCTTCCCGGCGGGGGTGCCGCACGTCTTCACCGTGGTGAGCGACGAGCCGGTGCGCGTGCTGGTCATCTACGCGCCGCCGTATGAAGAGAATCCGGCGCGCGCGGTGCGGGGGTGAGCATGCTGCGCAACATGTTCGCGATTTCCGTCACCTGCCTGCTCGCGCTCGCCGCAGGGCCCGGCTGGGCGCAGGGGAAGTACCCCGGCAAGACCATCCGCATCGTCGTGCCGTTCGCCCCCGGCGCGGCTTCGGACGGCGTGGGCCGCCTGCTGGGCGATGCGCTCTCGCAGCGGCTGAAGCAGAGCGTGATCGTCGAGAACCGTCCCGGCGCCTTCGGCCAGGTCGCCGCGCAGCTCGTCGCGCGCAGCGCGCCCGACGGCTATACGCTCTTCCTGACCAGCAATACCACGCATTCGGCCAACCCGCACCTGTACAGGAGCCTGCCCTACGACGCAGTGAAGGACTTCGAGCCGGTGGCGCGGATCGGGTGGTTCCCCTTCGTGCTGGTGGTGACGCCGGAGCTGCCGGTCAAGACGACCGCGCAGTTCGTCGCCTATGCCAGGGCGAACCCCGACAAGCTCATGTACGGCACGCCCAACAGCACCTCGCTGGTGGTGATGGAGACGATCGCGCAGAAGGCCCAGGCCTCGCTCGGGCGCGTGCAGTACAAGTCCAGTCCCGAGGCGGTCATGGATCTCGCCGCCGGGCGCCTGCAGGCGATGGTGTCGGACGTCAACACCGCCGGGCCGCAGATCAAGGCCGGCAAGCTGCGCGCGCTGGGCGTGACCATGGCCCGCCCCAGTCCGCTGCTTCCCGGTGTACCGCCGATCGCGGAGACCCTGCCGGGCATCGACGTGGCCGGCTGGTCGGGTTTGTTCGCGCCGGCCGGCACGCCGAAAGAGATCGTCCAGCTGGTCGCTAAGCACGTGATCGAGATCGTCTCGCAGCCCGAGATGCGCGCCAAGCTCGGCACGGTGGGCGTCGAGGTCGATCCGCTGCCGCCCGAGGCGTTCGGCAAGTTCGTGCGCGACCAGATCGACCTGTGGGGTCGGCTGGTCCGGGCCGCGAAGATCGAGCCGGAGTAGCGCGTCAGCGGTGCCCGAACACCTCCGGGTTGACCACGTTCGCCAGATCGGGCTTGCCGTCCAGCACGCTCAGCAGGTTCTCGGCGACCGAGACCGCCATCCGGTCCATGCCTTCCTGCGTGACCCCGGCCATGTGCGGCGCGGAGATCACGTTGGACAGCGTGAGCAGCGGGTTGTCATCCTGCGGAGGTTCGCGCTCGTAGACGTCCAGCCCGGCGCCGCGGATCACGCCCCGGGTCAGGGCGTCGTGCAGGGCGGCCTCGTCGATGATGCCGCCGCGCGCCGTGTTGATCAGGTACGCGGTCGGCTTCATCCGTCCCAGCCGCGTCGCGCCGAACATGCCGGTAGTCTCCGTGTTCTTCGGGCAGTGGATGGTCACGAAGTCGGCGTGGGGCAGGGCGCCGTCCAGGTCGGGCTCGGCGATGCCGCCTGCCGCCACGACCGTCGCGGCGGGAACGTAGGGGTCGTACACCCTGACCTTCATCCCCAGCGCGAGGCAGGCTTTGGCGATGCGCGTGCCGATGCGCCCGAAGCCCACCACCAGCAAGGTCTTCTGGAACAGGTCGATCGGCAGCGGCTCGGCCAGACGCTGCGACCAGCGCTTCTCTCGCACCATGGCGTCCAATGCGGCGCTGCGCTTGGCGAAGGCGAACATGAAGTGCAGCGCCTGCTCGGCCACGGAGGGGGAGTTGGCGGTCCCCGTCACCATGAGCGGCAGCCGGTGGCGGGTGAGCGCAGGCACGTCCACCAGGTCGTAGCCCACACCGTGCCGTGCCACGACCTGCAGGTGCGGCGCCGCACGCGCTTCGGCCTCCCCGAACGGCGTCAGGCTCAGGCCCACCCCGTGCGCATCGGACAGCAGCCGGTGGAACGCATCGGGGGCGATGTTCACTTCGAAGGGCACGGCTTCGATGTCGTGGCGGGCGGCAAGCACGTCCCATCCCGCGCGGCGCATGGTCGCCGGCAGCAGCAGTTTCTTCTTCGGTCCTGCCATGGCAAGCCTCCTCCCGGTGGGGTCGGCGCTCAATGTATCATCCCCGCTCGACCGTGACGCCCGCTGGAGGAGCCCGCCGATGCATCCCAAGACCCGCTATGTGTTCATCGCGAGCATGGACGTCGACGCTGCGCATGAAGCGGTGTTCAACGAGGTGTACGACACCGAGCACATCCCGCTGCTGCTGAAGGTGCCGGGCGTGCTGGCGGTGACGCGCACCACCACCGCGCCGCTCGAGATGGTCATCGGCGGCGAGCGCAAGACCATCGTCGTCGAAGGCGAGCCGCGCCACAGCGCGATCTACGAACTGGAGAGTGCGGAGGTCCTCACCAGCGCGGCCTGGGCGAAGGCGGTCGACCAGGGTCGCTGGCCCGGCGAGGTGCGCCCGTACACGCGCAACCGGCGCCACCTGCTGAAGAAGGTCTCGTAGCGACGATGTTCAAGGTTCGCGACATCGATCACGTGGTGCTGCGCGTCGTCGATCTGGAGCGCATGATCGGCTTCTACACCCGCGTGCTCGGCTGCGAGATGGCGTGGCGCCGGCCGGATCTCGGGCTCGTGCACCTGCGCGCCGGCAATGCGATGATCGATCTCGTTCCCGTGGCGGGCAAGCTCGGTTCCCTCGGCGGCGCTGCGCCCGCGCAGGAGGGCCGCAACCTCGACCACGTGTGCCTGCGCATCGCGCCCTTCGATGTCGATACGGTCGTCGCGCACCTGCAGCGGCACGCGGCGCGCATCGGCGAAATCCGTCCGCGCTTCGGCGCGCAGGGCGAGAGCACGTCGATCTACGTGTACGATCCAGAAGGCAACCTGGTCGAGCTCAAGGAAGCGACCGCCGCGGCCGCCGCGCCGGGCTGATTGGCGCGACATCCTCTTCCACCCATACCCGACTCAACCCGAACGACAAGAACATGCCTGCCCTGGTCCGTCCGCTCTGCCTCGTCCTCCTGTCCGCATCCCTGGCCGCACCTGCCCTGGCCGCCGACTCCTACATCGGCATGGCGCAGGTCAGCCGTGCGGACGGGGTGAAGTACTTCGTGCTCTCCGGCGCCTACAAGGATCGGGCGCGATGCGAGAAGCTGATGCCCGAGCTGCTCAACAAGGCGCTCGTCGATGCCGCGCCGAAGGGGCTGACCGCCAAGGTGGAGTTCATGAGCTGCGATACCAAGGCGCCGCCGCGCTCGGAGTTCGCCGCGCTCCGTGGTGAGGCGCCGGCGACGCGCGTGATCTTCTTCACCGAGAATTTCCGGGCGATGCCGGTTGCCGCCCGCGGGGGCGCCAGGGAGGAGGCTAAGGCCTGCGACTACGTGCTCCAGCGCGTGCTGACGCGCTTCGGCATCAGCGGGGAGTGCATGCCCCCGGCGAAGTAACGACCCGGGCACGCTGCTGCCCGGAGCCGGTGCGCATCGCAGACCACCGGTCCGGTCGGACCGTGCGAACGTCATCTCGTCTGCATTTGGCCGCAACCGACGCGTAACGTCCCTGCGTTAGCCTGAGGCTCGCTCGGGCTGGCGCTCGCCGCGACGGCAGGGCCGCCCGGGCAGACCTCCACAACCGGAGACACCATGTCCGGTCCCGCCCTTGCGGCGCTGGCCGCGGTGTTCGTCCATCAACCAAGGAAGCAGCGCACGATGACGATCAAACGACTTTCGCTCGCAGTGGTCCTGGCACTCGCCGCATTCCCGGCACTGGCGGATCGCACGAGCTTCGACGAGTTCACCCCGATGCTCGGCGACGTGGGTGCGGGCACGCTGCCGGAGGCGGCACCCTACCGCCTCTCGTCGCCGGAGTTCAGCCAGATGACCATCGTCGCGCGTGACGTCACGCAGGCGAGCCGCTTCGACTCCGGCAACTACGACATGCATACCGCGAACGAGAACGGGCCCGAGGCGGGCCGGTATCTGTTCACGGTGTTCGAGACCGACCAGGCCGGCATCCAGCGCACCGACCTCAGGTCGATGCTCACCACCACCATCTGGTCCAGCCCCTCGAAGGCCCCGGCGCTGGACAGTCACGTCGCCTTCGACGCGTCGCGCTGGACGCCGTGGGGTAGCCTCCTGACCGCGGAGGAGTCCTGGAGCGATCCGGGTGCCAATCCGCCGAGCATCTACGGGCGCCTGTTCGAGGTGACCAACCCGCTCGCCGACCCGGCCGACATCAACATCGTGCACCGGGACATCCTGCCGCGCGTGTCGCACGAGGGCCTGGCCTTCGACCGCAAGCGCAACCTCTACTTCATCGACGAGCGCGCGAACAGTCACATCTTCCGGTTCACCTCCGCGCGTCCGAATGCGGCCACCGGCGACGAGTTCTTCGCACAAGGGCAGACATTCGTGCTGCGGGTGGGAGATGGCACGGTGAAGGAAGCCACCGGGCAGGCCACCTGGGTTCCGATCACCGACCTGTATGGCGCGCCGCTGCCCGGTGCCGTGACGATCGTCGATCCGAACGGGAAGAAGGCCATCGACGGCCGGGCCACCCCCAAGAAGCCGGAGTTCCTCGGCACCGGCTTCGACCGTCCGGAAGACATGGAGATCAAGAACCTGCGCAACGGCAGGCAATTGCTGTTCGTGGCGACGACGACCAACAACAAGGTGTTCGCGATCGATCTGGCCAGCAACGTGGTGAAGCTGTTCGTTGACCGCAACACGATCGATCTGGCGACCGGGAAGCCGGTCGGCACGGCCTTCACCAGCCCGGACAACCTCGCGATCGACGCCGACGGGAACATCTACATCGTCGAGGACGAGCCCGGTGGGGTCGAGGACGTCTGGTTCGCCAAGGACGAGAACAACGATGGCGTGGCCGAGGGCATCGGCAAGTGGGCCAGCCTCTCGACGAGGGGTGCGGAGAGTACCGGTCTGTACTTCGACAAGTTCCGGCCCAACGTCGCCTACATCAACGTGCAGCACCCGGACAGCGGTGTGGATCGCACGGTCATGATCAGCACGCCGTGCGAGTGCTCGAAGGCCCGGTGTGACGATCGCGACGAGCACCACGGGCGCGACGACTGAACGTCACCGGCACATCGGCCGCCCGCCTCCATGGGGGCGGCCGACGTACGTCGCCTGGCAGGTGACCACCGCGCCCGGGCCGGCGCCTGGCGCATCTCATACGTCAAGACATGGCATGCTAACGGAGTGGTGCGCCCCCGTGCCACGCAACGGAGGCGAATTCGTCCCATGCCTGTCGACGCCGGTCCGGATCCGGCCGTGGCACCCTTCCTGTGCGAGCTGACGGAGGCAGCCGGACGCAACGATCTGCAGTGCCCGACGTTCGTTGACGCGTCGCTGGGCGCACGCATGGCGCTGAGCAACCCCGACCTGTCGGTTGCGCAGCTCGCCAAGGTGGTATCCCAGGAGCCGCTGCTCAGCGCGCGGGTGGTGGCCTTCGCCAACAGCGCGGCCATGCACCGGGGCGGCAAACCGGTCAGCGACGTGAAGTCCGCGGTCATGCGGGTCGGTCAGGCCGCAGTGCGCAATATCGCCGTCGCGATTGCGCTGCAGCAGGTGAGTCACGCGCGGGAGTTGGAACCGGTGCGTGCGCAGGCGCGCGACCTGCTCGAGCACGGGCTGGAGGTGGGGGTGCTCAGCCATGTGCTGGCCCTGCATTGCGGATCCATGGCGCCCGACGATGCGTTTTTCGCCGGGCTCGTCCACGACCTCGGCCAGTTCTATGCGCTCTGGCGTGCCACGCAGTTCCCGGCGCTCGCCGGCCGGCTGCACGAGGTGAGGGCGCTGGCACACGAGGCGCACGCCGCGGTCGGTGCACGGCTGCTGGAGACGCTCCGGCTCGCGCCCGCGGTCGTGCTCGCGGTGCGGGAGCACGAAGCCGAGCCTGCCGGGCTGCCGCCGGGCGGGCTGTCACGCATCCTGAGCGTGGCGAACCGTTGTGCCAACCACCCTGTGCCGCCGGATCCGGCACCGCAGACTGACGCGGCCCCCGCGGCGCCGCGGGGGGCGATCGACGAGACCAGCGCGCAGCGCATCCTGGCCGAGCACTTCGACGAGGTGACCTGGCTCCTGGCCGTGATGCGCGGCTGAGCGCGGTCCTCAGCGATGCCCGGCGCCGCCCGCGCGCCACTTGCGTTCGGCCTCGTCCCACGCGGCCAGCGGCTGCAGGTCCGGCACCCATGCCAGCCCCGATTTGCCGTCCGAGGACCGCGCCTCGGGACTGACCACCACATCGAGCAGGGCAGGGAGGTTGGCCTTCGCGCGGGCGATCGCAGCGGGCAGATCCTCGGCCCGCTCGACCCGTTCGCCATGCAGCCCGAATGCGCGCGCCATTGCGGCGTGGTCGGAGAACTGCAGCCGCGTGCCCACCACCTTGCCGTGGGTGTCGGTCTGGTCATGCACCTCGATCTGCCAGGCGCCGTTGTTGGCCACCACTATCAGCACCTTTGCGTCATGCCGCTTGGCGGTGTCGATCTCCATGGCGTTGAAGCCGAACGCGCCGTCGCCGGTCGCGACCACGACCTGCCGCCCCGGGCACGCGAGGCTGGCCGCGATGCCGAAGGGGGTGCCGATGCCGATGCAGCCGAGCGAACCCGGGTCGAGGTACGTCGAGGCCGGCAGGCCGACGCGTGCGAAGCTGAGGAAGTCGCCGCCGTCGGCGACCACGATCGCGTCCGGGTCCATCTGCCTCTGCAGTTCCGCGAGCAGCCGGTTGGGATGGATGCGCCCCTGCGCATCGGAGGCGGCGGCTGCCATGGACGTCTTCAGCTTCTGCGCCCGCTCCTCGTGCTTCGCGCGCAGGCCCTGGGCCCAGGCGCGGTCCACCGCGGGCGCGCGGTTGCCCGCACGCTGCGCGATCGCCTCCAGCGCAACGGCGGGTTGCGCGAACACCTCCACGGCGCCGCGGCGGTTGTCGCGCAGCTCGGAGGCGACGTCGCCGATGCGCACGAAGCGCGCTTCACCGAACACGGCTGGCGATCCGTAGGCGAGCTGGAAGTCCAGCCGGCGGCCGATCGTGACGACCACGTCGGCCTCGGTCATCACCGCGCCGCGCATCGCCGCGACCACCGAGGGGTGGTCGTCGGGCACCAGGCCCTTGCTCTCGCCGGTATCGAGGTAGACCGCGCCCAGCCGGTCCAGGAAGGTGCGCAGGGCGGCACCGGCGCCGCGGGCGCCGCGGCCGCTGATCACCAGGGGCCGCTTCGCGGACCACAGCAGATCGACCGCTGCGTCGACCTGCGCGTCGTCCGGTCGAGGCGTGCTCCGCTGCCTGGGCCGGAAGTGCTCCTCCAGCTGGACCGCGCCCGGCACTTCGCCGCGCAGGGTGTCGGTGGGGAAGTCCAGGTACACCGGGCCGGGCTCGCCGCCTTCACCCTGCGCGCGGGAGACGGCTTCGTCGAGCTCCTGCAGGACCAGTGCGGGCTCGCGCACGGTGCGCGCGTAGCGCGTGATCGGCCGCACCATGTCCACGTGCGGGAGGTCCTGCAGGCCGCCGCGGTTCTCCTGCGGACGCGGCGGGCCGCCGGACAGGACCAGCACCGGTGCGCGCGAGACGTGCGCGTTGGCAATGCCGGTCATCGCGTTGGTCATGCCGGGGCCGGCCGTCACGAGTGCGACGCCCAGGCCGCCGGTCAGCTCGGCGTGGGCGTGCGCCATGTAGACCGCGGCGCGCTCGTCGCGCACGTCGATGATGCGGATGCCTTCGGCGTCGACGCGCATCCAGATCGGCATGATGTGGCCGCCGCAGAGCGCGAAGATCCGGTCGACGCCGCGGGCCTTGAGGAAGCGCGCGATGACGCCGGCGGCGCTGTCGGCGGTGATGGGCGGGGGCTGCATGCGGGTCTCCAGGACGCGGTCAGTGGGCTTTGGTCTTCTTGTCGGACTTTTTCAGCGGGCGCAGGTCGATCACCCCGGGGCGCTGGCGCGGATCGGTGCCGGGCGGGAAAATGTGGATCTTCTGCACCTTGGCCGAGGTGCCGGTGGGCAGGCTGTCGACGAACAGCACCCAGCCCGGCGCCTTGAAGTAGGCCATGCGGCCGTTGCACCAGTCGAACAGCTCGCGCGCCAGCGCGGCTCGTGCGTCGGGGGTGCTCACGTCGACCTCGGGCTTGGCGATCACGCAGGCCATCACCTCTTCCTCGCGCACCTCGTCCGGCGCGGCGAGCACGGCCACCTGCTTGACCTTGTCGTGCGAGGTGAGGCACGCCTCGACCTCCGCGGCGGCGATGTTCTCGCCCGCGCGGCGGATGATGTTCTTCTTGCGGTCGAGGAAGTAGAAGACGCCGTTCTCGTCGCGCACCACGGCATCCCCGGTGTGGAACCAGCCGTTGCGCCAGGCCTCTTCGGTCGCCTCGGTGTTCTTCAGGTAGCCGGAGAAGAAGCCCTTGCGCGGCGTGGCGGCGCTGTGGCGGATGACCAGCTCGCCCTGTGTGCCGGGCGGCACCTCGCGGTCGTGCTCGTCCACCGCACGCGCCTCGACCCACGGGTTCGAGCGGCCGAACGCGCGCGTGTGGATCGAGCGCGGCTCGTGGTTGTCGCTGATCAGGCGGCCGGTCTCCGACATGGCCCACATCTCGACCACCGGGATGCCGTAGCGCTGCTCGAAGACTTCGTGGTGGGTGGGCTCGATGCCGGCGCACAGCGCGAAGCGCACCTGGTGCGCGCGCTCCTCGGGAACCGGCGGGAGCTTGAGCAGGATGTTCGGAATGATCCCCTGGAACTGCACCGCCGTTGCACGCGTCGTGACCAGGTCCTTCCACCAGGTGCTGGCGTGGAAGCGATCCGGGAAGATGAGGCAGCCGCCGGTCAGCAGCATCCCGGGCGTGGAGATCGACAGGCAGTTGGCGTGGTGCAGCGGCAGCGGGTTGTAGAGGCGCTCCTCGCCCTCGCGCATCGCCAGCCGCCCGCCGAGCGTGACGTAGCACGCGCCGAAGGTGTGGAAGTACTCGTTGGTCAGGATGCAGCCCTTCGGCCGGCCGGTCGTGCCGGAGGTGTAGAGCAGGGCGGCCTCGGTGGTGGCGGAGGGCTCGCCGGATTGCGCAGGGCAGGGCGGCGCCGGCAGCGTGTCGGGGAAGTTGTCGAACGAGACGAACGGGCTGCGCCCACCGAGTTCCTGCGCCACCGCGCGCAGATCCTCTGCGCGGGCATCGATCCCGACCGTCAGGCTGGACTCGGAGTGCTCCACCACGTAGCGGATCTCGTCGCGGCGGTAATCGGGGTTGATCGGCACGACGCCGACGCCCAGCGCATTCAGCGCGTAGTAGTGGAAGAAGAACTCCGGGCGCTGGTCGAACAGGATCGCCACCCGGTGGCCGAGCCCGTAGCCCGCCCGCGCATAGATGGCCTTCTTGCGCTCGACTTCCTCGAGCGTCTTCGCCCAGGTGATCTCCCAGCCGTCGGGGTGGTACGAGCGGCCCGGCATCGGCGGCACGCAGTAGGCCGGGTTGTTCGGGAAGCGCGCAACTGCGCGTTGCAGCGACTGGTAGAGGGTGCCGTAGTGCGAGGCATCCATGCGGGAAGGCTCCTGGTTCAGGCTCGGGCGCGCCGGCGGCGCGGGGTGGGTTGGGGTTCGGCGGGGTCGATGGCCTGCATCCGCCCGGTGAGGGCGTCGGCTGCGTGGGAGATGTGCTGGCGTGCACGCTGTTCGGCCGCTGCGGCATCACCTGCCATCACGGCTTGCAGGATCCGTTCGTGCTGGTCCCAGATCTCCCCGGGCGTCTCCCCGCGCAGCAGGACTTCGCCCATCACCCGGCGCAGGTAGCTCCAGTGCGGGGTGCTCACTTCGGCCACCAGCGGGTTCTCCGACAGCCGGTAGAGGAAGAAGTGGAAATCCATGTCTGCGCCGATCATGCGGGCGATCGAGCGGCTGGCGACTGCAGCCCGGCCGCGCTCGATCAGCGCGGCGCCGTCGCGCCGCGCGTCCTGCTGCCCGCGCTCGGCCGCCTTCGCGCTGGCCAGTCCGTCGAGGACGGCGCGGATCTCGTAGAGGTTGCGCATGTACTCGAGGTCGAGCGGGGCGACCATGAGGCCGCGACCCGGTGCATCGCGCAGCAGGCCGTGCGTGCGCAGCAGCAGGAGCGCCTGCTGGACCGGCTGCCGCGAGACCCCCAGCGAGCCGGCGATCTCCTCCTGGATCAGCCGGCCCTCGGGGCCGAACTTGCCCTCGGCGATCTCGGACAGGATCGCGTCGTAGACCTGGTCGACCAGGGTGGGTTGGGGCGCGAGGGTGCGCATGGCTGCGGCTGCCTCCGGGGCAGGGTGGACGGCGGCATCATAGCATTCTGAATTCAGAATGCAATAGCCGTGTGCGCACGGAGGCGCCCATGGATCCTCCGCCTGGAACTCAGCGCAGCACCGATAGCCTCTTGCGCTCGATCAGCGCGAAGTCGATCTCGTAGCCCAGTCCGGGCTTGGTGGGGGCGTGCACCTGCCCGTTGCCATCCACCGTGATGTCCTCGACCAGGCCGTACTTCTGCGCACTGTCGGGCAGCAGCACCTCGAAGAACTCCGTGTTTCGGATCGCCATGATGACGTGCAGGTTGGCGACGTTGTTGAGCGAGTTGCCTCCGTGGTGCACCTCGTAGTTCATGCGGAAGGCCTCGGCCAGGTGGGCGGTCTTCACCAGCGTGGTGATGCCGCCCTTCACCGCGACATCGCCGCGCAGGTAGTCGGTGGCCTGCAGCATGATCCAGGGCGCGTAGCTGTCGTAGCCGGTGATCGGGTACTCGGTGGCCATCACCGGGATGTGCAGCTTCTGCTTGAGCTTGACGTAGTTGTAGAGGTCCTGGTCGGCGAGCGGATCCTCGTACCAGTGGAAGCCCAACTCCTCGATGGCGCGCCCCACGCGGACCGCCGCGGGGAAGTCGTAGCTCCAGGTGGAGTCGAGCATGACCGTGTAGTCGTCGCCGACGGCGCGCCGCACCGCCTCGCACACCGCGATGTCCTCGCGCCAGCGCGTGGGCGGATGAATCTTGTAGGCCGCCCAGCCGCTGGCCTTGAACTGCTGTGCTTCCTCGGCATAGGCAGCAGGGGAGGGCAGCACGGCCGACGATGCATACGCGCCGATGCTCTCCCGGTAGGTGCCGAGCAGGCGGTGGATCGGCTGTCCGTACGCCTTGCCGGCGAGGTCCCACAGGGCCACGTCCGCCGCCCCGATCGTGCGCACGCCCGCGGAGCGTTGCCGCGACCAGAGCTGCTGGTTGAGCCGCTCGCGGTCGAGCGGGTTCCTGTCCATCAGCACCGGCTTGAGGTGCGAGATCAGCGCCTGCGCATCGCTCGTGGCCGCGTTGTACGCGGAGCCCAGGAACGCATGCCCTTCCAGGCCCTCGTCGGTGATCAGGCGCAGCAGGCCCAGCGCGCTGCCGCCCGCGAACTTGCCGGTGTGCGTGCCGTAGGTGGTGGGCGGAATGTCATCCCACGCGAACAGGGTGAGCGTCACGTCGGTGATCTTCATCGAGCTGTCTCCGGGCACCGGTCGGGTTCCGCGAGTGTAGCGCCGATCTGCCTGTTCTCCGGTCAGGGCAGTCCTGACGGACGTGGCGCGAGCCCCGCATCGAAGGCCCCTGCCGGGGCAGGGCGAATCAGAATACGGTCAGTAGTGCGATGGCAAGACCGAAGTAGGCCACGATCACTATCCAGAAGTACTCCGGGGATTGCGCCCGCGAGATAGAGCGGCCCCACACGCCGGACCTGGCGTGCACTTCGCCCTTGACCACCGCGTACGCGGCGTAGAGGCCGACCAGGACGCCGGGCAGCTTGAGCATCTCAGCTGCGCCCCTGCCGCAGCCGCTCGACCAGAAGCTTGACGAGGCCCACGGCCATGATGATCCCGCTCGTCGGCACGGCGGCCACGGCAAGCAGTCCCAGGCCGATCGGGTTGCCGTCGCGCGGACCGAACTGGATGTAGAGCAGCAGCGGCAGCACTCCGAGCACCCCGATGGACAGGCCGGCGAGCAGGATCCGGGCGCCCGACCAGCGCCGGATGAGCGTGGCCTCGATATCGGCCATGCTAGTCGGCCTCCGCATCGATGCCCATCACCCGGGCGACGGCAAGGCCCGCCAGCGCTCCGGCCAGCGAGCAGGCGTAGCCGACCACGAGCGCGATCACGATCTCGAAGGGCCAGAGGTTGTGCGAGGTAGGGTCCCGCATGCCGTCCACGACCACCCGCGCCATTACCGCGGCCGGGACGGCCAGCCCTGCAGCATTCGCGGCCTTCCGGAACGGAGCCGTACCGGCCGCCCGCACGCACAGGGCGGCGAACGCCACGACCATCAGGCCGGGGTGCAGCAGGGCGGTCGGGAGGTCGAGCTTGCCGTAGGGGGTCAGCCAGTAGGGCACGCCCATGGCCAGGAAGCTCGCCAGGAAGGCGCTCCACAGCCACGACCGCCGGGTTGGACGCATGTGCTGCTCCCATCGCTGTGCGGATGGCGCAGGCTGCAGCCCGCGCGACACATGCTAGATCGGCCGCGCCCGGAAAGAGTTGAGCGGGCGCAGCCTGATGCCGCAGGCTACTTCTTCACCTCGACCGACTTGGCCGACATGGTGTACTCGATGGTGACCTTGGCGCCGACCTTGAGGTCGCCGGTGACCTTGGTGTCGGGCGTGCGGGCGATCTCCCACTTCTCCTTGCCCTTCTGCACCACGATCTTGCTGTCGGTCAGCTCGAGCACGGGGCCGGTGACCTGGTAGGCCCAGGCGGAGGTGGCGGCTGCGAAGGCGGCGATGGCGACGAAAGCGCGGACTGCTTGCATGGATGTTCCTCTGGACGTGACGGGTTGCGCATCGCGCTCCGGTGACTGGACCGCCGGCGCGGGCATGCGCATGGGCTAGTGTAGCGAGAGTTCGCGCGCGTGGCGCTGCACCCGTGCGCGGCGCTATGCGATCCGCCGCGTCAGCTCGGGCGGATTCGCCGAGCGCTCGCGGAACTCCTTGATCGAGTCGGCGAACTTCACTCCGGCGCGCTTGATCGCCCCGTCGTCCACCTTCTGCAGCGGGGTGTACATGGGATGATGGTGCTCGCGGTAGGGGTTGTTGCGTGCCGCGTTGTAGCAGTGGAGCACGGTCCAGCGCCGATTCGGCGAGCGGTTCTGGTCCGAGCGGTGCAGCACGTTGGCGTGGAAGAACAGCCCGTCGCCGGGCTCCATCTCCGCGTACTCGATCGGCAGCTGCTTGAGGATCTCCGCCACGCGTGTCGGATCCGCCCCGACCTGCTCACCGGGCAGTACGCCGTGCTCGATGCGCCCGCAATGATGCGAGCCCTTGACCACCTGCAGGCAGCCGTTCTCGCGCGTGGCGCGATCGAGTGCGACCATGAGGCTGGCCATGTACGGATACACGATGCCGTTGTGGTACCAGTAGCCGTAGTCCTGGTGCCATTCCCAGGCGCCGCCGTCGCGCGGCTCCTTGGCAGTGAGCTTGGAGTGGTAGTGGTAGACCTCGCCGCCGAGCAGGTCCTCCATCGTATCGACCACGCGGTGTGTGCGGGCCGCGAGGCCGTACACGCTGTCGCCCGGGTGATTCCAGATCGCCATGCGCGTCGCGTTGCCGGAGGCGTCGCGGCGGTCGTACAGGCTGGCCTTCAGCGCCGGGTCGCCCTCGATGGCGGCGCGGAGGATGGTGATCTCCTCATCGTCGAACAGCTTGCGCACCATCACGTAGCCGTCGCGTTCGAAGGCAGCGCGCTGGTCGGCGCTCAGGATGGATCCGGGCATGGGGTTCTCCTCGTGCAGGTCTGTGTGTGCGTGCGGCAGTCTAGCACCGCCGCCGGTTCGGGCTCCTTACTGCCCGGTCTCCACCGGAAGATCCTGCCGGCGCCCCCACTCATCCCACGAGCCGTCGTACACTTTCCAGTCGTCGCGGCCAGTGAGGTGCAGTCCGATCGCCAGGATGCACGCGGTCAGGCCCGAACCGCACGACAGCACCATCGGCTCCTTCTGCCCGACGCCGGCTTTGTGGAAGCGCTGCGCGATGGCATCCGCCGGCAACAGCTTGCGCGTCTGCGGATCGAGCAGATCGGCCCAGTAGAGGTTGCGGCTGTTGGGGATGTGGCCCGGCCTCGCACCGGGATAGCGGTCCACCTCGGTGCCGGCGAACCGCCCGGGCGTGCGTGCATCCAGGATGCGCGCGTTGCCGGATTTCGATGCCGACAGCACATCCTGCCAGCTCGCGTACAGGTCGCGCGGCTGCCCCGCCTTGAAGACGGCAGGCGTCGAGTGCACGTCGCCGGCTTCCACCGGGCGGCCCTCGGCTTTCCAGGTCTTGAGTCCCCCGTCGAGGATCGACACGCGGTCGTAGCCGTACTGGCGGAACAGCCACCACACCCGCGCCGCGCTGTAGAGCCCGGGGGTGTCGTACGCGACTACGTGGGTGTCGTTGTCGATTCCCAGTGCGCCGACCTCGCGCGCAAACACCTCCACCGGCGGAAACTTGCGCGGCAGGGGGTTGTTCGGATCGGCGATTTTCGAGAGATCGAAGAACGACGCACCGCGGATGTGCTCGGCGAGATACTCCGCGCGGGCGTCACGGCCGGTGTCGGGCAGATGCACGGTGGCATCGACCACGCGCAGCTTCGGCGCTCGCAGGTTGTCTGCCAGCCACTGTGCACTGACCACTGGTCCGGGATAGCTCATGTGCTCCTCCGTATGGTCAGACCAGGGCCTGCATGTCGCCGTCGATGGCGATGGCCTGGCCCGAGGTCGTGCGCGAGCGCGGCGAGGCGAGCAGCACCATCATGTCGGCCAGCTGCTGCGGGTCGATCAGTTCCTTGACGGAAGCCAGGGCCAGCCAGGTCGTGGTCATCTCCTCGATCGTCTTGCCCGCCAGCTGCGCCTTCTCCTCGATGACGTGCCGGATCCGCGCGCCGTCCACCGGGCCGGGCAGGATGGCGTTGCAGCGGATGCCGTAGCGGCCGAGCTCCATCGAGATGGTCTTGGTGAAGCCGACCACGGCCCACTTGGCGGCGGAGTAGGGAGAGCGGTTGGGGAAGCCGAAGCGGCCGGCCGCCGACGACAGGTTGATGATCGAGGGATTGCCGGACTTCTTCAGGTGCTCGACGGCCAGGCGCGTGCAGTTGAACTGCCCGGTGATGCACACCTGCAGGCAGCGGTCCCAGTCCCTCGGGTCGATCTCGTGCACGGGACCGGTCGGGCCGGCGATCCCGGCGTTGTTGACCAGGCAGTCGAGGCCGCCCAGCTTCGCCGTCGCATCCGCGAACATCCGGGCCACCGCTTCGCGGTCGGTCACGTCGCAGACGATGGTCGTCAGCTCCGGGTGCTGCGCCTTCGCGCTCTTCAGCGCCGTCTCGTCCACGTCGCAGATGTACACACGGGCACCTTCCCTCAGGAAGGTCTGCGCCGTGACCAGGCCGATGCCGGATGCGCCGGCAGTGATCAGTACCTTGAGACCCTTGATCTGCAGGTCCATGTTGCTCCTTTCCGGTTCGTGTGTTGCGGCCGCTCCGGCCGCCTTGGCAGGCCGAACGGTACATGAGAAATGGCGGCTCGACACGCAGCCGGCCCGGCCGCAGCCACGCCTGCCGGCGTTCGCCACTACAATCCCGCCTTCGACCTGTCTGGGGAGCGGCAGATGCCTTCAACGTTGCGCGTGTTCGGGGCGCCGGGGCGCTATGTGCAGGGAGCGGGCGCACTGGATGCGGTCGGCGAGTACGTCGCCCGCGTATCCCGGCGCGCCGTGCTGGTGGCCGACAGGGTCGTGCTGGATCTGGTCGGTGGTCGCCTCCGTGCGGTGTGCGAGCAGGCCGGGGTGGGATGCGAACCCCTGGAGTTCTCCGGAGACATCACGCCGGACGAAGTCGCCCGCCTGGTGGAGCGGGCCCGCCCGCTCGGCGCGGACATCGTGCTCGCCTGCGGGGGCGGCAAGGGCATCGATGCGGGCAAGGGCGTCGCGCACCAGCTGGGTGTGCGCGTGGCGACCGTGCCGACGGCCGCGTCCAACGATGCCCCGACCAGCAAGAACTACGTGCTCTACGACCGGAACCATCGCCTGCTGCGCGTGGAGCACATGCCTGCCAGTCCCGAGCTGGTCGTGGTGGACACCTCGGTCATCGTCACAGCGCCAGTGCGCATGTTCACCGCCGGGATCGGCGATGCCGTGGTCAAGAAGTTCGAGGTCGCACAATGCGTAGGCGCCGGCGGGCCCAACATGTTCGGGGCGAGCGCTTGCCGTGCGGCGGTCGCACTGGCTGAACTCTGCTATGACACGCTGCGGGAGCGCGCCGTGGCTGCGCTGGCCGCAGTGCGCGAGCGGCGGGCCACCGAGGACGTCGAGCGGGTGGTCGAGGCCACCGTCCTGCACAGCGGGCTCGGCTTCGAGAGCGGCGGGCTGTCAATCTCGCACGCGATGACGCGCGGCCTGAGCGCCGTGCGCGGGGCCAAGGACGCACTGCATGGCCACCAGGTGGCCTACGCGCTGCTGGTCCAGCTGGCGCTGGAGCAGCGCACGGATGTGTTCCTCGCCGACATCGAGGACTTCTACCGCCGGGTCGAGCTGCCGGTCTGCCTGGCCGACATCGGCCTGCGGGGTGTCAACGACGACGAGATTCGCGCGATCGCCGACGGCACCATGACCGCGCCGCATACCCGCAACTTCCAGCGCACGCTCACGAGCGCGGACATCGCGGGAGCTGTGCGTGCGGTCGAGCAGCGCGCCGCGCGGCGTTGAGCTGACACGCGCCGAGGGGTCACTTCTTCCGTGCGGCGGCGAGCTGTGCCTGCAGCGCATCGATGCGCTGGTGGTTGTCCTCGGACCCGATGTAGGTGCGGAACAGCCACTCCTGCACCCGCATCGCGCTGTCGAGATCCTGGTTGAGCACCTGGTTCGACAGGCGCTTGGTCTCGGCCAGGGCCGCGCGGTCGTGGCGCGCCATCTCCTTCGCGATGATCATCACCGAGGTCAGCAGCTCCCCTTCCGGAAACACCTTGCTCACGTAGCCCATGCGCTCGGCCTCCTGCGCATCGTAGATGCGGCCGGTGAGCGCGACTTCCTTGGCGCGTCCGAGCCCGATGATGCGCCAGAGCGGATCCATGATCGGCGTGAGCGACAGCACGATCTCGCGCTGCCCGAACTTTGCCCGCGTGGACGCGTAGCGGATGTCGCACATCATCGTGAGGTCGAATCCACCGGCGATGGCGGCGCCGCCGACGGCGGCAATCACCGGCTGCTCGCAGAACAGGATCGCCCGGTACGCGCGGTGAAACAGCGCGGTGTAGGCTTCGTTGCTCACTTTCTCCAGCCTGCGGATCTCGTTGAGGTCGAACCCGGCGGAGAAGTAACGCTCGCCGCCGGTCAGCACGACGACGTTGACATCGGACCGCCCGGCGATGCCGCCGAAGAGCGTAGTCAGTTCCTCCAGCACTTCCGGCGAGAGGGCGTTGCCCTTGTCGGGGCGATGCAGGGTGACGGTGGCAACCTTGTCGGTCACGTCCAGGAGCAGATGACGGTAGTCCATTTCCGGGCAGGTCTGAGGATGCGAAGGCTGTTATGTTCGCATATCGCCGCGCTTGCCACGCCCGCGCGCGCTGGCCTACAGTAGAAGCACAAGAAGAGGGGGAGGCGTTGAGCGCGCGACTCGGCATCGGGATCGTCGGTCTGGGGCTTGCGGTGAAGCCGCATGCGCTGGCGTTGCGCGACCTGGCCGACAAGGTCCGGGTCGTCGGCGGCTACAGCCCCACGCCTGCGCGGCGGCACGAGTTCGCCGCCAGCTGGGGCTTCCCGGTGGTGGACTCGCTCGATGCGCTCCTGCACGAGCGCGCCGTCGACGCGCTGCTGATCCTGACGCCACCGCTTACCCACGCCGGGCTCGCCCTGCAGGCTGCCCGCGCCGGCAGGCACGTGCTGCTCGAGAAGCCGGTGGACGTGACGCTGCCGCGTGCCACGGCGGTGGTGGATGCGGCCGAAGCCGCCGGCGTCAAGCTGGGCGTGGTGTTCCAGTTCCGCTTCCGGCCGGGCGCGCGGGTACTGCGCGAGCGCCTCGCGGCAGGGGCGCTCGGCGCGCTGCTGTCGGTATCGGCATCGCTGCGGTGGTGGCGCCCACCCGAATACTACGCCCAGCCGGGCCGCGGCATGCAGGCCCGCGACGGCGGTGGCGTGCTGTTGACGCAGGCCATCCACCTGCTCGACCTGATGCTCGACCTGGCCGGGCCGGCGCAGCGCGTGACCGCGTTCTGCCGCACCAGTCCGTTGCGCACCATCGACACGGAGGACGTCGCTTCGGCCGCCGTGCAATTCGCCAACGGCGCAGTGGGCGTGGTGGATGCGACAACGGTCGCCTATCCCGGTTACACCGAGCGGCTCGAGCTTGCGGGCACGCGCGGCAGCGCGGTGCTCGAGGGCGAGCGACTGACGCTGCAGATCAAGGGGATGCCGGCCGAGGTGATCGATGGTTCGACCAGCGGCGGAGGCGGCGCCGATCCGATGGCGTTCTCGCATGAACCGCACCGGCGCCTGATCGAGGATTTCGTGGATGCCGTGCGTACCGGTCGTGACCCGATGGTCAGCGGACGCAGCGCACTGGCGGTGCACGCGCTCATCGACGCGATGCTGGAGTCGTCCTCAAGCGGACAGCCGGTCACACTGTGACCGGCCCGTGGGTGGGCCGTCCGGGAAATTGCCACAAGGAGAGGCAGATGCAGCAGACCGACTCGACGCGTCACTTCCGCCTGGCGACCGGCATGCGACGCCTCGCGGTCGCCTGCCCGTTGCTGCTCGCCACGATCGCGGCCGTCGCGCAGGACAGCACCGGGACCGTGGAAGGCACGGGCGATGCGGCGCGCGACGTGGCCGCGGTGCAGGCGGCGGTCGACCGGGGCGGGACGGTGGTGCTGAAGGGTACCTTCGACTTCGGCGAGACGGGCAGCGTGAGCATCCGCAGGGATGTCGAGATCATGGGCGACCTGTCGAGCTCGCAGCCGACCACCCGGATCAAGGGTGGCCGGTGGTCGTTCCACAGCCCGCTGCCAGCCAGTCTGCCGGTGCCGGCGCCCGGTCCGGCGATCACGATCCGGGGCATCCACTTCGACGGCGCGGCGATGGGGCCGGTCCAGCTGTCGTATGCGCGCCACGTCGTGGTCAGCGACAACCGCATCACTGCCGTCAAGCCGCTGCCGTCCCCGCAGCCGATCCTCGGACGCGATGGCCTGCTCCTGCAGCACGGCATCGCGCTGGGGCCGTTCCTGTCCTTCCCGGGCGCGGATCCGGCCAATGCGCTGACCGGCGAGGTGAAGGTCGAGCGCAACTTCATCGACCTGCTCGGCACGCACCCCGACAACACCCTCGGGCAAGGCATCTTCCTGGCGTGGGGAACCGGGGTCAGGGCCTCGATCGTGGAGAACACGGTGCTCAATGCGAGCCGCAACGGCATCGAGGCACTGGACAACCATCCCGGCAGCCAGGGCGAAGGCTTCGTCCTGGTGCGCAGCAACCACGTGACCACACCGGTGAACGGTCTCGCGTTTCCCGGGCTGTCGTTCCCGAATGCGATCATCACCGGATGGTTCCTCGATCCTGCAGGCGGCGCTGACCCGGCCCGGCGCATGAAGCACGTCATCACCGACAACCTCATCCGGGCCCGGGGTCAGACGTCGATGGGCATTGCGGTGCTGACCGACGAGGCAGTGGTCGCCAACAACAACATCACGTGCCAGGGCAAGGCCAGCCGGGGCATCGTGCTGTTCGGTTCCAGTGCCACCGTGCTGGGCAACCGGATCCAGGGATCGGGTGCCGCGGCGATCGCCTTCAGCACTGGCGTGAAGCCGATGCTCGGCAGCCGCAACGTCGTGTCCGGCAACGACCTGACCGCGTACCGCCCGGCGAGCGGTGCGCTCCAGGCCGAGGAAGGCACGCAGGGCAACCTCGTCCTGGAGTGAAGCGGGCGTTGCTCAGGCCGCGGACAGCGTCTCCCACGTGTACGACCGCGAGGCGCGGTAGCACTTCTCCACCAGCTCGATGCCGCGCGCGGCCATCTCGAAATTCCAGGGGAAGGGGGCGTCCTCGCAAACGTGGCGCAGGAACAGCTCCCACTGCACCTTGAAGGCGTTCCCCAGCGGAGGCAGATCGGGCACCTGCAGCCACGCGGCACGGTGATCGACTGCCGGGCGATCCTCGGCGTTCCAGAGCAGCGCCGGGGTCTGCGTCCGATGCTGGGTGAGGCAGTCGAACACCCCCGTGACCGCCGAGCCCCCGGTGCCATCCACCTGCAGCACCATCAGGTCGTCGCGCCGCACGCGGGTGGTCCACGACAGGTTCACCTGCGCCAGCGCGCCGGAGTCCAGCTCGCACAGCACGGTCGCCGTGTCGTCCGCGGTGCCCGCATAGGGCTTGCCCTGCTCGTCGCGCCGCTCGGTGAGGAAGCTGCGCGTGGCGCAGGTGACGCGACGCACGCGGCCGAACAGCGATTCGAGCATGTAGTGCCAGTGGCACATCATGTCCAGGACGATCCCGCCGCCGTCCTCCCGGCGATAATTCCACGAAGGGCGCTGGCCGGGGCGCTGGATGCCGTCGAAGACCCAGTAGCCATGCTCGCCGCGGATGAACAGTATCCGCTCGAAGAAGCCGGCGTCCACCAGCGTCTTCAGCTTGCGCAGCCCCGGCAGCCACAGGTTGGCCATGATCACGCCGTTCTTCAGGCCGGTGTCGCGGGCCAGCGTGACCAGCTCGCGCGCCTCGTCGTAGGTGGGCGCGAGCGGCTTGTCGCACAGCACGTGCTTGCCGGCCATCAGCGCGCGGCGCACGTTGGCCACCCGCACCCCGGTCGCCGCGCAGTCGAAGAACATCGCGTCGTCGCGGTCGGAGAGCGCGGTGTCGAGGTCGGTGGTCCAGCGCGCGATCCCGAAGCGTGCCGCGACCTGCTGCAGCTTCGCGGCATCGCGTCCGACCAGGATCGGATCGATCTCCAGATCTTCGCTCCCCACGCGCATGGGGCCCTGGCGCAGCGGCACCAGCGCGCGCCCCAGATGCTGGTTCACGCCGATCCTTCCCGTTGCCCCGGCGAGGATCACTCCCAGTCTGCGCTTGCTCATCGGTTTTCTCCCTGATCCGTGCCGCTTGTCGGCGGTCGCGCCGCCAATGTACGATCCAGCCCATAACAATACAACCAGGCGCTGTGGCCCATGCCGTCGGGCTGCGGCACCTCGCGGGAGGAGGCGACGCGCGTGCAGCACAGGACGCAGTCGGGGCCGGCACAGGCGTTGCGGCGTGCAGCGGGCGCCGTTTGCTGCATCGCGTTGGCGCTGGCACTGCAACTGTCCGCCGGTGTGGTGTGCGCCGCGACGCTGCTCACCGCCGGCCACGTCAATCCCCCGGGCGAGCCGACCTACGAGGCGTTCGCGCGCATGTCCCAGCGGCTGAAGGACAGCGGGTCCGGCCTCGATCTGCGCGTGTTCCCGCGCGGCCAGCTCGGCGACGAGAAGGACGTCATCGAGCAGGTGCGCCTGGGTGCGGTGACCATGTCCGCCGTGTCGACCGCATCCCTGAGCGCGTTCGCACCTTCGGCCGGCGTGCTCGACATCCCGTTCCTGTTCCGCGATCACGACCACCATCCCTGGGTGGTGTCCGATGGTCCCGTGGGCCAGCGCGTCGCGCAGCAGATCGAGCGCGAGACGGGGCTCGTCGTGCTGGGGTGGTGGAGCGCGGGCATGCGTCACGTCTTCTCGCGCAGGACGCCGATCCGCGACGTGGCCGATCTGCACGACCTCAAGATCCGCGTGATCGGCAGCCCGGTCTACCGGGACACGTTCAACGGTTTCGGCGCGAAGGCGGTGCCGATGCCCTATGCGGAGGTGTACACCGGGCTCGCCACCGGCACCATCGACGCGGCCGAGAACGACACCACCAACTACCGCAACCTGAAGTTCTTCGAGCAGGCGCCGCAGCTCTCGCTCACCGGGCACTTCTTCCTGTTCAAGGTGGTGGTCGCCAACGGCGCGCGGCTCGCGCGGCTGACGCCCGTGCAACGCGAAGCATTCCAGGCCGCATTCGCCGATGCCACCGCATACCAGCGCTCGCTGTCGGCCTGGAAGTTCGACGCCGACCTCAAGTGGCTCGAGGAGAACACGCAGGTGAAGGTCACGCGGCCCGATCGCAGCCTGCTGGAGACGGCGGCGCGCCCGGTCCAGGAGAAATACGCACAGCGCTACGGCCGCGACCTGGTCGACGCGATCCGGGCCGCGAGGTGACGATGCGACCGCTGCTCCTGCGGCTGGAGGCCCGGGTGGTCGCACTGGAGGAAGCGATCGTGTTCGCCGTCCTGCTCCTGCTGCTCGTCACGCTGAGCCTGCAGGTCGGCTCGCGCTTCCTGTTCCGCTTCCCGCTCGACTGGACCGAGGAGCTCGGGCGCGTGGCGCAGCTGTGGCTCGTGTTCATCGGCGCCGCGGTGGGGGCGCGGCGCGCGGAGCACTTCGTCGTCGACCTGTTCATGCAGCGGATCGATTTCCCCGGCAAGCAGCTGGTCGCGCGGGCCATCGACGTCGCGGTGGTGGGCTTCTTCCTGGTGCTGGCCGTGATCGGTGCGCACGCCACGGCCTTCGGTGCGATCCAGGTGCTGAGCACCCTCGACGTGTCGGTGGCCTGGGCATATGCCGCGATCCCCGTGGGCTGCCTGCTGATGGCGTTCCACTTCGCCATGGCGTGGATCCGGCCGATCGAGACGCACCTGCTGGAGGGAGCCGCGGAGTGATCACTGCGATGCTCGTCCTGCTCCTGGTGCTCATGCTGCTGCGTGCGCCGGTGGCCGTGGCGCTGGGTGCGCCGGCACTGGTGTGGCTGGGCGTGCAAGGCCTGCCGGCCGGCGTGGCGGTGCAGCGGATCTACGGCACCCTGAACAACTCCGTGCTGCTGGCGGTGCCGATGTTCCTGCTGGCCGGGCGGCTGATGAACCTGCTGGGCGTGACCGAACGGATCTTCGAATTCGCGCTGGCCATCGTCGGCCACATCCGGGGCGGGCTCGGACACGTGGTCGTGCTCGCCAGCGTCATCTTCTCCGCCATGTCCGGCTCGGCCGCGGCGGACGCCGTCGGAGTCGGCACGATCACGGTGAAGGCGGCGCGCGAGCGCGGTTACGATCCCGCGTTCGCCGCGGCCATCACCCTCGCGGCATCGACCCTGGCGCCGATCATCCCGCCGTCGATCATCATGATCATCTACGGCGCGACCGCCGGCGTATCGATCGGCAAGCTGTTCCTGGGCGGGGTGCTGCCGGGCCTGCTGTTCGCGCTGGTGCTGCTGGTCACCGTGAGCATCCTCGCCGGCCGCCGCAACTATCCGGCCGGCGCCGCCTTCTCCGCGGCGCGCGTGGGCGCGACCTTCAGGCGCGCCGCCCTGGTGCTGCTCACGCCGGTGATCATCATCGGCGGCATCTTCGGCGGCCTCTTCACCCCCACCGAGGCGGCGACGGTTGCCGTGCTGTACGTGCTGCTGCTCGGTGCCTGGTATCGCACGGCCACGCTGCGGGCCGTCTACCGCGAGTTCGTCGCCGCCGGGGCCACCGTCGGCGTACTGCTCCTCGTGGTCGGCTTGTCGGGCGTGGACGGCTGGGTATTCACCCACGAGCAATTGCCGGTACGGTTCATGGAGGCCATGCGCGGCGTCGTGGACGCGAAGTGGGCCGTGACGCTGTTGCTGCTCGCGGTCGTGCTGCTGCTGGGGATGTTCATGGATGCGACGCCGATCATCCTCATGGTCACGCCCGTCATGCTGCCGCTCATCCAGGCGGTGGGGATCGACCCGATCCACTTCGGCGTGCTGTTCTGCATCGTGTGCGTGATCGGTCTGATCACGCCCCCGGTCGGCGTCGCACTCTACGGTGTGGCCACCGTCTCCCGGCTGCCGATGGAGCGGGTGTTCTGGGCGACGATGCCGTTCTTCCTGGCCCTGCTCGGCGGCGTCGTGCTGCTGGTCTTCTACCCTGCGATCGTCACGTTCCTGCCCAGGCTCCTGGTCAAGTAGGCTGCACCGGGGCCGGCAGGGGTCGCGTCCCAGGCGCGCGCGAACAACGTGATCGCAGGGCTGCTCCGTGGGGACCGATCACCGAGCTCTCATGCGGCGATTACGGCGCCGCCCGTGCCTCGCGCCGGGGCATCGGCTCGATCGTTCCCGTGTAACCCGAAATCCTTGTTCAGCGTCGTTCATTTGCGTTCATGCAAATCAGCATAACGCACTGATCCCGCTGAACATGCCTTAATGGTTCGTTCGTTCCCGTTCAGCGGCGTTCAGCGGATTGTGTGTAGCTAGATGTTTAGCTACGGTTCAATCTTCCCACTGCAAGGATCGAACGTATGGGGCGCTTGACGGAGTCAGAACTCAAGAGATCGCTTGACCAGCACACTCCGATCGCCGGCAACTGTCCGCCGCGACTCTCGCAGCGGTACGACTTGCCGCGGGTGCTTACCTCGTCGCCCCAGCGCCGAGCGCTGACCTAACGCAAGGGTTAGGAGAGCGGTGCTAGGTCTCGCGCCAGGACGCTGCCGAAGATGCGAGCGAAGTCATCCAACAGCTCCTCGAGCGTTGGGAGCTGTTGGATCTTGGTGGAGGTTGCCATGGACGCATCGAACGACAGGCCGCATGGCCGAGGTATATGGGCGCGATGACAACGTGCAGATGCGAGACCGAAGCCGCGATTGCGCAGTTCCATGCTGTCCCCTCCCGTGTTGCTACGCAAGTCTCGCACAGCGGAGGGATACGTCAACTGAATGTTAGAGGCATGTTAAAGCCTAGGATGCCTTCCGACGACATGGTCGCTAAAGCCCGTGAGTATGTGCGGCTATTCGACACTATGGCGCAGTGCCTGGCGAAGCATTACGGCAAGCGGGCACGCGGAGGTGTGATTACTCAATCTTCAGGACCTGGGAGCGCAACCCACTTAGGAGTTGGAGGACGTCCACGATGCTCATGGTCTTGGCGCTTGTCCGTTCCGCGAGCTCAATCAGGCCGGCCTCCGCTTGATCGATCATCTCGATCATCATGGTTTTTATCTCTTCGGGTGTGGCTCGACGCCGACCTCTGCTAAATCCTTCCTCCACGAGCCGCTCTGCCTTCAGCGCCGTCGCTCGAGCTTCTGGGCTATCGTCGGAGTACCGGAACAGATGCTTCCCGCAGATCTTGCACTCGTAACCGATCTCGCCGCGGGCGGGGACGTGCTTACCTCCGGTGTTTTCGGCACATGCAGCTTCCTCTGCCAGCTTTTCTGCTTCGGTGCGCATATGTCCTCCACGCGGGTCTGGACCCAAAGGCTACCCGGATACATGAATCCCTGCATGACGTTCGATGGTCTCGAACAACTCGCGGACGAAGGCGCTCCGCATGAAATGACTGAATCCTTAGTCCCGATTGCTGGGAGCTTCGCCAACACCGCAGGAAGCGGTACTGGCTCGTCCCAGTACACGCACCGCTCCTCTTCGATTGCCTAGATCCGCAGCTGCCTGGCAGACCTCTTCAGCCTGCTCGGGAGTGGGCTCATTTTGGGAAAGTAGACCGCGGCGACGATTTTCTCGCCGTCGCTGAACTCAAGGGTGATGGGAATTCGGTACATGAGGCGCCCCAGGGCGTGCGGCTATTCGAGACTGCGGCGCGGTGCCTGCTGGGGACGTTGATGACGAGTGCGACAGCTGCGGTTGACCGCGTCGTGTCAGCATAGGAGGCTCACAGCTCAGCCCGTTACCGCGAATCCTCCGGGAATTGCGCAGCGAAATCAGCGACGATTCTGAGGTTGTCGGCCTTCTTCCCGGGATGCTTTCGTTGCGACGGAAAGTTGGCCTTCCAAAGAGCCTGAAGATCGGTGAAGTACGGATCACTGAGGCTCACCCCAATTACATATCCACCAGTGCGCTCTCTCTCATGAACAATCGGAACTAGCAGACCTACTGTTACGCCAAACCACTCGTTTCGCACAACAAACCAGCGTATGCGCTTGAGCGGACGACTGAAGTCCAGAAAGAACGTGCCGTCTGCGATTACGGACCCCAACCTTAGTCACGGCTGTTTCGTCCGGATACGCGTGAAGCTTGATGAGCTGTAGCGGCATAATCCGCCAGGCTTAACGTTCGCGATAACCCGCCGGACAACAGCAAGCGGAGCACCGCTGTTGGACGGTCGGGTTCGTTGCGCTAACCCGGCTTCCATCGGACAGCACTCTGGGTTGGTACCACAGGGGTGTCACCATCGACGCAAGCCCCTTCTGAACCAACCGCCGGGTCATCGGCTCGATATATCGGTTGTCGTTCAGGCCTTCGTCGACGCCCAAGACCAAACCACGCTCGGATGTCGTTCGTGAAGTTAGCAACGGACCAACCGCATCGCGGGTGAAGAGTGCCGGATTGAATGGGCGTGAAATCTGGTAGCAGGCGTCTAACTTTGAATTGGCCGACAGCGGTGTTGGTTCAACTTTTGATCCGGACACGGGCTCGTCACCTGGTACGGCTAGGCGTAAGCTCAAGTGGAAACTCCTACTAGAGTCATGCTGTCGCAACGCGCGTAGCTCGGCTGTCCTGCGCCGTGAGGTGTTCCCTCACGCATGTCCTTTTCGGGCAAAGCATTCCGGGCATGAAGGGCCGCTTCGCCTGTGGGTCTAGGGCCGCTTGGGGGCGGGTGCGGGCGTTCGCAGAACGAGCCCCATCTGCTCGGACGATGTCCGTCAGCTCGCATACCGATTAGGACAGCTCAGGGTGCCAACGGGCCTTCGCAATCGCTAGGAAGGGAGGCGACACGTGGCGGTGCCGTATCGATATGGCATGAGTCGGCCGTGTGTAGCTCGGCGCGTGGTTTACGTCCCAGTGCTCTACTGATTCTTCTTTCTAATCAGCGTGTTTACCCATGGGCTTGACAGTTCCCATGTGGAATCCGAAGTGACCCGTGCGCCGATCGTTGAAGTAGTGGATCAGCGTGTTGCGCACTGTCACGAAGGCCAGTTCGCTCCACGGGATGTCCGCTTCGTCCACCAGGCGCACCTCGAGGCTCTCCTCGCCGGGGCCGAAGTCCAGGTCCTTCAGCCGGCCCCGGAACAGCATGTACACCTGGTTGATGTGCGGCAGGTTGTAGAGTGCGAACAGGGTGTCGATCTCGACCCGCGCGTTGGCCTCTTCCAGCGTCTCCCGCTGCGCCCCGGCAGCGGTGGTCTCGCCGTTCTCGAGGAAGCCGGCCGGCACCGTCCACAGGCCGTGGCGCGGCTCGATGGCACGCTTGCACAGCAGGATCTTGCCGTCCCACTCCGCGACGCAGCCGACGATCACGCGCGGGTTCTCGTAGTGGATGGTGCCGCAGGCATCGCAGACGGCGCGCGGCAGGTTGTCCCCGGGCGGGACGCGGTACGCGACGCGAGCGCCGCAGGCACTGCAGAAATTCATCGAGGCAGGGGAGGGCAGACCGGAAGGAATTCTTCGGTTACCCTATCACGAACGGCACTGGCCGGCGATGGCACGGTGCCACGCGCGCGTGGTGACTTCCCTGGAGTGAGGCATGACGATAAGCAGCAGGATGGCAGGCCTGGCGGCGACCGTGGCGCTCGCACTGGCGCTTCCGGCCGGTGCGGCGGACACCGCGGCGGTGAACGGCAAGTGGGAGGGGCCCTGGTACCGCGGAATGACGAGCGGGAAGGCGGTGTTCGAGATCAGGGACGGGGGCGGCACCATCCAGCTCACCAACAGCGAGACCTTCGGCGACGCGGCCAAGCCGCTGAAGAAGGTCGAGTTCGATGGCAAGACCTTCCGCTTCGAGGCCGACGGGGGCACCGGGCCACTCACCGCGGGGATCAAGCTCAACGAGCGCGGCGACCAGATGAAGGGGTTCGGAAAGTACGAGGGCTTCCCGGTGCGCTTCGAGCTGACTCGCGCGCAGTGACCGGGCAGCGTGCGGCCGGCACCATCCGGCCGTGCAACACGCGATGGGGCAGCCGCGGCTGCCCCATCTGCGTCGACAATCCTGCGGCTCAGTTCGCGGGCAAGGCCTTGATGTAGTCGGCCAGCGCCTCGACTTCATACGGCTTGAGCTGGTTCTTGAAGCCCGGCATCGGCGATTTGCCGTTGGTGATCTGCTTGATCACCTGCTCGCGCGTCTTCTCGGTGCCGCCCAGCTTGGGGCCGTCGGCCTGGCGCATGCCATAGCCCTGGTGGCACCAGCTGCACTTCTGCGAGAACAGCTTCTTGATGTCCAGGCCCTGCTCGGCGTACTTCTCGTTGACCTCCTTGACTGCGGGCGCGATCGCCGTGTCGATGTCCTGCGCCAAGGCCGCACGGCCCGACAGGGTGGCGGCGAACATGCCGGCCGCCAGGAATGCCACAGTGAGCTTGCTCATCCTCTCCATCCTCGTTCGCTTCCGTTCCTGGCAGCGTCGTGCGTGACGTCTGCCGGCCGGTCCGAAGCCGGCTGCGCTGCCCCCTTTAACGCCGGGGTGAGGCGCGAAGTTTACACCGGAATCACCGGCATCCCACGTGCCGGCGAACCCTTTGACAGTCGGGAGAACTCGGCACCCTGTGCCATCGGCAAAGGCGGGATCCGGCCCCCCGAAAAGACACGGGGCGAAGACTTGCGCCTTCGCCCCGTGCGATCGCGTCAGCCGGATCGCTCCGGCCGTGCGGTTACTTCACGGTGAAGACGAGCAGCTGGCCGTTGTCGGTCGGCATGCTGGTGAAGGGCTCGCCGAACAGCGGCGCGTAGTTGCCCGCCACGTGGCTGCCCCAGCCGGTCACGACCGCGACGTACTGCTTGCCCTTGGCGGTGTAGGAGATCACGCCGCCGTGGTGGCCGAGGCCGTTGTTGTTCTGCCACAGCTTCTGCCCGTTGTCGGCATCCAGCGCGTAGAACGTGCCGTCAGCACCCGGGACGAACACCAGGCCGCCCTTGGTGCTGAGCAGCGAGGCGAGCGGCGGGTACTTCATCTCGACTTCCCACTTCTTCTTGCTGGTGATGGGGTCGAAGGCCTGCACCGTGCCGAAGGCCTGGCGGCCTTCCGGATGACGCACCGTCCACGAGGCGCCGAAGTAGGCCTGGCCGGAGAAGTCCGCCGGACGGTCCACCTTCTGCACTTCGATGTCGAAGCACCACTCCTGCGTGACCTTGTAGTACAGGCCCGAGTTCGGGTTGTACGAACCGGTGTTCCAGGAGATCGCGCCGTCGATGGCCGGGCACACGTTGGTGTGCTTGCCCAGCGGCAGCTCGCGGCGGCCGATCAGCTCGCCGGTCTGCGCGTTCACGCCCTTGATGTAGTTGTAGGTCTTGCCGATCATGTAGGCGTTCTCGATCTTGAGCTTCTGATCGGTCGCCTGCGCGATATCGGCGTTGTACACGAAGATCACGCCACCCTTGTTCGGATGGACCATGTAGCGCTTGCCGCCGCGATCCAGCTGCACGAACTCACCCACGGCGCTGTCGAAGTCCCACGCGTCGTGCGGCATTTCCTGGAAGTACGCGTTCAGCTTGCCGGTGTCGGCGTCCATGACCACCACGGACGAGCTGTACAGGTTCACGCCGGGGCGCGGACCTTCCGTCATCCAGTTCTCGCCGGCCCAGTCGTAGTCGGGTGCCGGGTTGGCGGCGCCCCACCAGATGCTGTTGGTCTTGGCATCGTAGGTGCCGGTCATCCAGCCGCCGCCGCCGCCGATCTTCCAGGAGTCGTTGCCCCAGGAGGCACGGGAGCGCTCGTCGCCGCCGATGGTGTCGAACTGCCACTCGACTTCACCGGTCTGCGCGTTCACCGCGAAGATCGGGCCGCAGCAGCCGGACAGCTCGCCGCCGTTGGAGCCGATGACGACCTTGTCCTTGACGATGACGGGGGCGCCGGTGAAGCCCTTGTTGCCCTTCTCGACCGTCAGGATCATGTTGTCCCACTTGACCTGGCCGGTCTTGGCGTCCAGCGCGATCATGCGCCCGTCGACGGTCGCGATGTACACGTTGCCGTAGCCGATTGCCAGGCCGCGGTTGTAGGGGTTGTAGAACGTGCCTTCGGCGCGCTCCTGGTCGATCTTGGCCTTGAAGTTCCAGATGAACGCGCCGGTGGCGGCGTCCAGGGCCCAGATCTGGCCGGTCGAGCTGGTGTAGTACAGGACGCCATCAGCCACGAGCGGGAAGGACTGGATGCCGCGCTTGCCGGCAGCAGGCGTGTGGATCCACGCGATGCCCAGGTTCTTCACGTTGCTCTTGTTGATCTGGTCCAGGCCGCTGTAATGCCAGCCCTTGAACGAGCCGTGGTACATCAGCCAGTTGTTCGGGTCCTTGTCTGCGTTGAGCAGGCGGTCCCAGGTGACATCCGCAGCGCCGGCCTGGGCGGCGAAGCCCACGAACGCGGCAGCGGAGAGCGCCTTGGCAATCCCTGACAGTTTGATCGGGTTCATGTCCATCTCTCTCGATAGGGGAGTAACGTATCCCGGGTTTGTGAGACTCTTTTCGTAGACCTAAAGAACCACCGCGCCGGCTCGCTGCCCTTGTGGATTTGCTCTATTCGGACGTAGCTCGACGCATTGATCCCGGCGGGAAATTTAGTCGCACTCGAAACGGTTGGCAAGAGGATATGAGGAAAGATTTTGCTTATGCGCTGCGGGTTTCCGCTGTATTCGAGCGGTGCGTGCGGTTGTGCTTTGCACAAAAACTGCCACGGCGGCAGGCGGCATGAAACGGCGCGTGCAGGCATCATCCAAGGTGTCCCTGAACGAGGACGAACTGATCGAGACGTTCGTGCGTGCACCGGGACCGGGCGGCCAGAACGTGAACAAGCTGGCCACGGCCGTGCAGTTGCGCTTCGACGTGGCGCGCTCGCCGTCCCTTCCGGAGGACGTTCGCACCCGCCTGGTGCGGCTGGCCGGGCGCCGCCTGACCGGGGAGGGGGTCCTGGTCATCGATGCACATCGATTCCGCACCCAGAACCGCAACCGGGAGGATGCGCGGGAGCGGTTGTTCGAGCTCATCCGAGCCGCCAGCGTTGCCCCTAAGGTGCGCCGCAGCACGAAACCCACCGCCGCCTCCCGCGAACGGCGGCTGCAGGAAAAGCGGGTGCGGTCGGAGGTGAAGCGGGGACGGCGGGAGGCGGACGAGTGACCCTTGGGTCAGGTGAAAAGGTGAACCGGCACTTGCGGTGGGCGGGCGCAGCCCGCTGTTCACCTCTTCACTCCTTCGCTTTTCCGCTTTTCCTCACAGCCAGCGGCGGCGCCGGAAGTACCACAGCATCCCGATGACGATGGCGAGCATGACGCCGAACGCGGTGGCCGCGCCCCAGTGGGCGTGCACCAGCGGCATCACCTCGAAGTTCATCCCGAACACCCCGGTGATGAAGTTCAGCGGCAGGAAGATGCTGGAGAACACCGCCACGATCTTCATGACCGTGTTGGTGCGGTTGGACTGCCGCGTCATGTAGAGGTCCTGCACGCTGCCGAGCAGGTCGCGGGCGGTGTCGATGCGCTCGCTCACCTGCACCAGGTGCTCGTAGAGATCGCGCAGGTAGGGGGTGGTGCCGGGCCGGATCAGGGCGGTCTCGGCGTGACGCAGTGCCGCCACCACCTCGCGCATCGGGTTGATCCCGCGCCTCAGGAAGATCAGCTCGCGCTTGAGCCGGTACAGGCCGCGCAGGGTCTCCGGCCGCTCGTCGCCGGCCATCTGCTGTTCGAGCCGGTCGATGCGCTCGGCAAGCCAGTCGGTGACGTGGAAGTAGCGGTCGACCACGACGTCGAGGAGCAGGTAGGCCAGGTAGTCGGCACCGTTGCGGCGGACCCGTCCTGCCGCCGAGCGGATGCGGCTGCGCACCGGGTCGAAGGCGTCGCCGGGCCGCTCCTGGATGGTGAGCACGTGGTTCTCGCCCAGCACCAGGCTGAGCTGCTCGACCTCGATGCGTTCGCCGGCGGCGTTCACGTCGATCATCTTGGCCACGACGTAGAGATAGTCGCCGTAGTCCTCGACCTTGGGCCGCTGGTTGCGGTTCTGGATGTCCTCCAGCGTCAGCGCGTGCAGCTTCATGACCTCGGCGAGCCGGGCGAACAGCGCAGCATCGTCGAGACCGTCCACGTTGAGCCATGTGACGCTGCTGGAGGCGCGGAACGGCGCACACTCCTCGACTGCCTCCACGTCACGCTCGGTGAGGCGGGTCTCGTCGTAGTCGATCAGGTGGAGGCGCCCGCGCATGGCGGCGGGCTCGGCCTTCGCCGGCGCAATGGCAGACATGCGGTCAGCGCGGTGCGCGCGCGAGCGATTGCAGTACCATCGGGGCATGCTAGCGCAAAGCCCCGCCTGCCGGAAGCCGGCGCGCGCCGTTCTGTGATCCACCGGATCCGCATCGAGGGGGACGCGCAGGAGGTGCCTGCCGCGGAGGGCGAGACCATCCTCGACGCGCTCCTGCGCCATGGGGTCGGCTTCTCCTACAGCTGTCAGGCGGGCAACTGCGGCAGCTGCAAGTGTGGTCACGTCTCCGGTCCCATCGCCGAGCTGGAGTGGTCGGAACACGCGCTGACACCGGCCGAGCGTGCGCGCGGCATCGTCCTGGCCTGCCGTGCTCAGGCGCGTGGCGACCTGGTGATCCGGCGGCTGGGCAACGAGACGTTCGTCATGCATCCGGCGCGCACCCTGCACTGCCGGCTGGTGGAGAAGACGCCGCTCACGCACGACGTGCTGCGCCTGCGCTTCGCCATCGAGTCGGGCGGACCGTTCACGTTCTCGCCCGGGCAGTTCGCGAAGCTCGCGTTCCCCTTCGCGCCCGATGCGCCGCGCGACTACTCGATGGCCAACGTGCCCGCCGAGCCGCTGCTCGAGTTCCACGTGCGCACGCTCGAAAGCGGCATCAGCGCTCTGGTGCGCGAGCGGCTGCAGGTGGGCGATGCGGTGCGCATCGGCGGACCCTACGGCGCGTCGTACCTGCGCGAGCAGCACCGCGGGCCGATCCTCGCCATCGCCGGCGGGACCGGGCTGGCGCCGATCCGCTCCATCGTGCGCAGCGCGCTGGCGCACGGCCTGCCCGGCCCCGTCCATGTCTACTTCGGCGTGCGTGAAGAGCGTGACGTCTACGGCGAAGCGGAGCTGCGCGGGCTGGCGGCGCTGCACCCGGCGCTGCGGCTGCACGTGGTGGTGGCCGAGCCGGATGGGGCGGCGCCAGGGCGCCGCTCAGGCCTGGTCACCGAGCTCGTCGCGCAGGATTTCGCCGACTGTGCGGGCTTCCACGCCTACCTGGCCGGCCCGCCCGCGATGGTCGAGTCGGCGGTCGACCTGCTGCATGCGCGCGGCCTCGCATCCCGCGACATCCATGCCGACGCGTTCTACGGTGCGGGCGTGGCGCAGCCGACGAAGCCGCGCTCGGGCGCATGAGTCCGCCGGGCGCCGGGGCCCGCCCGGCGTTATCCTTGCGCCCACGCCCGAGGAAATCGCCATGAACCAGCCAGCCATCGACCCGCGCGCTGCGCGCGAAGCCTATTACCGCCGGATCGCCGAGCAGAACATGACCCCGCTGTGGGAACTGCTCGCGACCCTCGTGCCGGAGAAGCCGAAGTCCCCCTGCGTGCCGGCGCTCTGGCGCTACGAATCGGTGCGGCCCTGGCTGATGGAGTCCGGTCGGCTGATCAGCGCGGCCGAAGCGGTGCGCCGGGTGCTGATCCTGGAAAACCCGGGGCTGCCCGGTTCCTCCGCCGTGACGCAGTCGCTCTATGCGGGGCTGCAGCTGATCCTGCCCGGCGAGGTGGCACCCAGCCATCGCCACACCCAGTCCGCGCTGCGCCTGATCGTGGAAGGCAGCGGCGCCTACACCGCGGTGGAAGGGGAGCGTTCGACCATGCACCCGGGGGATTTCATCATCACCCCCTCGTGGACCTGGCACGACCACGGCAACGATGCAGACGGCCCGGTGGTCTGGCTCGACGGCCTCGACATCCCGATCGTGCGCTTCCTGGACTGTGGCTTCGCGGAGAACCATCCGCAGGCCTCGCAACCGGTCGCGCGCCGCGAGGGCGATGCACTGGCCCGCTACGGCAACAACCTGCTGCCGGTCGATTACCAGCCCGAGAGCCCGGCCTCGCCGGTCTTCGCCTATCCGTACGCGCGCACCCGCGAGTCGCTGGAAGTCCTCTTGCGCAACGGGCCGCCGCACCCGGCGCACGGCTTCAAGATGCGCTTCGTCAACCCGGCGACCGGCGGGCCCGCGATGCCGACGATGGCCGCGTTCGTCCAGCTGCTGCCGGCCGGATTCCGAGGGCAGGGCTACCGCAGCACGGACGGTGCGGTGTTCCACGTCATCGAGGGCACCGGTGCCGTGCACGTGGGCGGGCAGCGCCTCGCCGTCTCGCAGCGCGACACCTTCGTGGTGCCGGCCTGGAACGACTACCGCTTCGAGGCGGATGGGGCGTGCGTGCTGTTCAGCTTCTCCGATCGGCCGGTGCAGCAGAACCTGGGGATCTGGCGCGAGGAACTGCTGGCGGCGTGACCGCTCCTTCGTGAGAGAATAGCGACACCAAGGCAATTTCAACGCAGAGGACGCAGAGGAAACGCAGAGGCGCGCCGAGGAGGTAATGGCTTTCCTCTGCGCCCTCTGCGTCCTCTGCGGTGAATGCGTTGCATGTTCTTTCGGGAGACTCCCACTGATGACCAATCGCCACGTCATTGACGCCCCCGCCCTACCCACCGTCCCCGTCGTCGGGCAGGCGGGCGGCTTTCCCGTCCGCCGCATCTACTGCGTCGGCCGCAACTACGCGGCGCACGCGCGCGAGATGGGCAAGGACCCGGACAAGGAGCCGCCGTTCTTCTTCTGCAAGCCCGCCGATGCGATCGTGCCGGGCGGCGGCACCATGCATTACCCACCGGGTACCAAGAACCTGCATCACGAGATCGAACTGGTGGTTGCGATCCATCGCGGTGGCGCCAACATCCCGGCCGCGCGTGCGCTCGACCACGTGTACGGGTATGCCGTCGGGCTCGACATGACGCGCCGCGACCTGCAGACGCAGGCCAAGGACATGGGCCGGCCGTGGGACTTCGGCAAGGCCTTCGACGAATCGGCGCCGATCGGTCCGATCCACCCTGTCGCCAGCCACGGGCATCATCCGTCGGGCGGCATCTGGCTGCAGGTCAACGGCGAGATGCGGCAGAAGGCCGATCTGGCCGAGATGATCTGGAATGTGCAGGACACCATCGCCTTCCTGTCCGAGTACTACAGCCTGCAGCCCGGTGACCTGATCTTCACCGGCACGCCGGCCGGGGTCGGCGCCGTCAAGCGCGGCGACGTGCTGCTGGGCGGAGTGGATGGCCTGGGCGAGCTGAAGCTGACGATTGTTTGAGGCTAGAGGCAAGAGGACGCGGCAAGAGCATGAGCGAGACACCAAAGACGTGGTTGGAAGTGGCGCTGAATGGCGCGTGGGGACGCGGCCGCCAGCCGCGCATCCCGGTGAGCGTCGACGAGATCGTGGCGGAGGGCATCGCCTGTGCCAAGGCAGGTGCAGCGATCCTGCACCTGCATGCATACGACGTAACCACCGGCCGGCAGACCAACGACCTGGATACCTACCGTCGCATCCTCGGGGGCATCCGCTCCGGCTGCGAGGCGATCGTCTATCCGACGATTCCGGGCGTCGACCGCGAGGGCAAGGACAACGACGCCGCCGCGGAGCTGCGGTACTCGACGGTGGAGACGCTGGCACGCGAGGGCCTGATCGAGTGGGCCGTGGTCGATCCCGGCTCCGCCAACATGGCGCACTACGACGACCTGCGCGAGGACAAGGTCGGCTTCGTCTACCTCAACCCCGAGGAGCATCTGCGGCACGCGCTAGGTCTCGCGCGCCGCTACCGCTTCCACCCGTCGTATGCGATCTACGAGCCGGGCTTCATGCGCCTGGGCGCGAGCCTGCACTGGCGCTGCAGCTCGCCCACGCCGATCTATCGGCTGATGTTCTCGTCCGGCTATACCTACGGCTTCCCGCCTGAGGACTACGGCCTGACCGCCTACCTGAACCTGCTCGACCAGGTCGCGCCGGGCGCGCAGTGGATGGTGGCCGGCCTGGATGTGGATGTCCTGCCGCTGGTTCCACGGGTGGTGGCCGAAGGCGGCCACGTGCGCGTGGGGCTCGAGGATGCGCCTTTCGGATCGACCCGATCCAACCTGGAGTGGACCGAGGCGGCGGCGCAGGTCATCGATACCGTTGGCGGCGAGCTCGCGACGCCGGCGGACGTGCGCGAGGTGTTGGAGACGATAGAAAAGGGGGACGGTTGAGCGCTTAGCACTCAACCGAAGGCTCCAGGCCCTAGGCTCTAGACGCCAGATGTACGGCGGCGCGTTCGCGCCGCCAGGGGCAGGCCTGGCGTCTAGAGCCTAGTGCCTAGAGCCTGGCGCCGAGCGCCTATAATCTCCTTTCAATTCTCACCGCGAGTCCCCTATGCCTGCGCTGGCCAAGATCGGAATCACCATGGGCGACCCCTCGGGGGTCGGCCCCGAGATCATCGTCAAGGCCCTGCAGGCGATGTCGCCGGAGCGGCGCTCCGCCTCGGCGGTGATCGGTAACATCGACATCCTGCGGCGCGCGGACACGCTGCTCGGCGCCAACCTGACCTACGTCGATTCGCTCGAGGCCGCCCGGGACGGGGCGGTGCCGGTCGTGCATGTTCCCAGCAAGGACCAGGACAGGATCGAGGACGGCAAGGCCAGCGCTGCCGGCGGCGAGGCCGCCTACCAGTACGTCGTGAAGGCGGTCGAGCTGGCGCTGGCGGGCAGGATCGCGGTCATCGTCACCGCGCCGCTCAACAAGGCTGCGCTGCACGCGGCCGGGCACCACTACGATGGCCACACCGAGCTGCTGGCGCAGCTCACCGGCGCGAAGTCCTCGTTCATGCTGCTTGCCTCGGACAAGCTCAACGCAGTGCACGTCACCACGCACGTCAGTCTGCGCGGGGCCACCGAGCGTGCCACGCAGGAACGCATCCTGGCAACCATCCGCACGGGCCATGAGCACTTCAAGGCGCTGGGTTACGCGCGGCCGCGCATCGCCGTGGCGGGCATGAATCCGCATTCCGGTGAGGGCGGGATCTTCGGCAACGAGGAGATCGAGCGCATCACCCCGGCGATCGAGCAGGCGCGCAGGGAGGGCATCGACGCCACCGGCCCGATCTCGGGGGACACCGTGTTCTATCGCGCGCTGAAGGGCGAGTTCGACCTGGTGGTGGCGCAGTACCACGACCAGGGCCACATCCCGACCAAGCTGATCGCGTTCGACACCACGGTCAACGTGAGCCTCGGCCTGCCGATCCGCCGGGCCTCGGTCGACCACGGCACCGCGTTCGACATCGCCTGGACCGGCAAGGCCAGCGCGGTCAACATGAACGCGGCCATCGACTACGCGCGCATGATGGCCGACCGCCTGCCCGCGCGCGCCGCCGCGTAACTCGCCGCCTCCCTGCGCCGCGATGTCCGGCCTGAAGGTCGTCATCGTCGCCGACGATCTGACCGGCGCGCTCGACGTCGCCGGCCCGTTCGCCAACCGCGGGCATGCGACCTGGGTGGTGGTGGATCATCGGCAGGTTGATCCGGCCCAGTTCGCCGACGCCCGGGTGCTCTCCGTGAACGCGACCTCCCGGCACCTGCCGCCGGCGCTCGCCCAGGCTCTGGTGCGCGAGACCGTCGAGCGCCTGTGCCCGCCGCGCACGCCCATCCTGATCAAGAAGATCGACTCCACGCTGCGCGGCAACGTCGCGGCCGAGACGCTGGCCGCGTTGCAGGCATCCGGACGGCGCAACGCCATCGTGATCCCGGCCTTCCCCGCGCAGGGCCGCACCGTGGCGGGCGCGATGGTGCACGTCCAGGGCGTGCCGCTGCCGCAGACCGCGTTCGCGCGCGATGCCCTGTCGCCGCCGCCGCTCGAGCCCCTGGATGCGGTATTTCTTGGCGCTCTTCCCGACGCGCGGGTGCAAGCGGTACCCCCGGGCGGCCCATTCGACCTCTCCAGTGGCGCCGGCCCGCTGCGGGTCTACGTGGTCGACAGCGCGACCGACGAGGATCTGCGCACCACTGTCACCGCGCTGGGCGCGGGGCTGGATCGCTGCGTGCTCGTGGGCTCGGCCGGAATCGCAGGGGCGGTGGCGCGGGTGTCCATGCGGGATGCGCCGCATGAGCCGCTGCCGGCGGTGGGGAACGGCGTGCTGATCGTCGTCGGCTCGCGCGCGGAGCAGAGCGCTGCGCAGGTCGACATGCTCACCCGGGGAGCCGACGTCGCGGTGTTTCCTGCACCCAACGGCGCACTGCGCGACGATCGCGCGATCCAGGTCGACACTCACCCGGTCGCCGTGCTGCGGGCAGTCGCCGGCGAAGCGGGTGCCGTGGCGGACGCGGCCAGCGTGGCCCGGGCGCTGGCGCAGAACGCGGCGCGGGCACTGGGCGCACGCCGCATCGATGCCCTGGTGGCGACCGGCGGAGACACCGCGATCGCCGTCCTCAACGCACTCGGCGTCGCTGCGCTGCGGGTGATGGGCGATCTGCTGCCCGGCATTCCCTATGCGCGGCTGGAGGTGCGCGGGAAGCCGCTCTGGCTGGTCACCAAGGCCGGCGGCTTCGGCACCCCGGGCGCGCTGTGCGAGGTCGTCGCACGGCTGCGAGCCGGCAGCGCCGGCCGCCCGTGATCGCGTGGCGCCGGCCGGGTGCGTGGAACCAGCGCACCGCTGCCGGTGTCCAGCGTCATGCTCGCAACCGGATGGAGAAGGGCATGCGCACATCACGCTGGCTGGCAATCCTCGTGGCTCCTGTGCTGGCGGTCGTGGCGCTCGCCGCGCGTCCGCAGGACGCACCGCCGGTCCGGCTCGGCCAGATCGGCCTCAGCTTCTACGCGGTAACCGGGGGCGTCGTGCAGGAAGTGCTCGAGCGTCTCGGCCACCGGGTCGAGGTCACGCAGGGCAGCCACGCACAGATCTTTCCGCGCCTGGGCGCTGGCGAGGTGGACCTGCTGGTCGCGGCCTGGCTGCCGCACGGCCACGAGGTGTACTGGAAGCAGTACGGTCCGCAGGCGGCGCAGCTCGCGGTGCTGTACGAGGGGGCACGCTTCGCCTGGATGGTGCCGGACTACGTCCCGGCGAGCGCCGTCGCCAGCGTTGCCGACCTGCGCAAGCCCGAAGTGCTCGGGCGCATGGACAAGCTCATCCAGGGCACCGGACGCGATTCGGGCAACATGATGCTGTCGGCCGAGGTGATGCGCCGCTACGGCCTGGACGAGGTCGGCTACCGCCTGCAGCCGGGCACGGTGGCGGAGTTCCACGCTGCCTACGACCGCAATGTCGCCGCGCAGCGCTGGTTCGTGATGCCGCTGTGGTTCCCGCATTACATCAACCGGGTGGGCAACATGCGGCCGATCGCCGAACCCCAGGGACTGCTCGGCCCGCCGAGCAACGGCACCCTGGTCGCCGCACGGCAGTGGAGCGAGCGCGCGCCCGCGCGCACCCTGCAGGTGTTGCGCCGGCTGCAGCTGGGTCTCGATGCGGTTGCGCAGATGGATTACGCGGTCAACGTCGAAGGGCGATCCCCGCGGGAGGCGGCACGCGCATGGATGCGCCAGCACGACGCCGTGGTGGCAGCCTGGTTCGCCCCCTGACCGGGTCATGTCCCGGCGCGCACTCTGCTGGTTCCTGGCCCTGTCCGTCTGGGCCGGTGCGGCCGGCGCCGGCCCGATGAGGGTCGAGGCGCACCGCGAGGGCGACGCAGTGGTGGTGGAGGCGAGCGCGGACGTGCACGCCGACCCTGCGCTCGCATGGGAAGTCCTGACCGCCTACGACCACTATGCCGAGTTCGTGCCGGACCTGCGTACCAGCCGGGTGGTGGAGCGCGGCCCCGGCACGGCGGTGGTCGAGCAGACCGGCGTCGCCGGGCTGTTCTTCTACCGCATCGACATCGAGGTCACGCTGGCCGTCAGCGAGGAGCCCTACGCGGTGGTGCGCAGCCGGGCGATCTCGGGCAACTTCCGCGAGATGAGCGGCGTCTATCGGCTCGAGCCCGATGGCGACGGCGTGCGCTTTCTCTACAGCGGACGCATCGTCCCGAGCTTCCCTCTTCCGCCGCTGATCGGCTTGCCCGCGGTGCGCGCGTCGGTCCAGCGCCAGTTCGGCGGGCTGGTGCGGGAGATCGAGCGGCGGGCTGCCGCGCGCGGCGCCGCGAGATGATCGGCACGCCGCCGGAGCCGCAGCCGGGCATCCCGCGCGAGCCGGCCGCATGGCGCAGCGCGCAGCTGCGCGACGTGCGCTACGAGCTCGACCTGACGCTCTCGACCGCGGTCGACCGGATCGTCGGCCGCATGACATTGCACTGGCGCTTCGCGCATGAACCGGTCGACCTGGTGCTCGACTGGCGTCCTGCGGCCATCACTGGCCTGCCGGAAGGCGTCGTGCGCGCGGTGCGTGCGAACGGCGCAGCGACCGCGACGCAGCTGGTGAACGACCACCTGGTGATCAGCCGTGCCGCACTGCGGCCGGGCGCGAACGCCGTGGAGCTCGAATTTGCAGCGCCGGTGGCGACGGCCGGCACCGCGGTGACCCGCTACTGTGATCGCGAGGACGGCAGCGATTACGTCTACACGCTGCTGGTGCCGGCGGACGCCAGCACGCTGTTTCCCTGCCTCGACCAGCCCGACCTGAAGGCACGCTTCAGCCTGCAGCTGAGCGTGCCATCCGGCTGGACGGCGGTCGCCAACGCGCCGCTGGCCGGCACGCACGAGGCGGGCGCCGCGGTGTGCCACGCCTTCGCGCCGACGGCGCCGATCAGCACCTACCTGTTCGCGTTCGCCGCGGGCCCGTTCGTCCAGCTCCGCGATGAAGCTTCGGGCGTGCGCCTGTTCGCGCGCCGCTCGCGGGCGCAGCAGGCGGCAGCCGCAGCCTCCGAAGTGCTGCGCCTGAATCGCGAGGCCACGCGCTGGTTCGAGGACTACTTCGCGCAGCCGTTTCCATTCGCGAAGTACGACCTGGTGCTGCTGCCCGAGTTCGCCTACCAGGGCATGGAGCACGCCGGCGCCACCTTCCTGCGCGAGGACGCGGTGCTGTTCCCGTTCGAGCCGGCGGTCACCGACCGGTTGCGGCGGGCGCAGCTCCTGTACCACGAGACCGCGCACCAGTGGTTCGGCGATCTGGTGACGATGCGCTGGTTCGACGACCTGTGGCTCAAGGAGGGGTTCGCCAACCTGATGGCGTTCAAGGCTGCCCGCGCGCTCTTCCCCGAGGTGGACGCGCGCAACGCGCTGCGTGCGCTGAAGCTTTCCGCCTATCGCACCGACGTGACCCCGGGGACCACCCCGATCTGGCAGGCGCTGCCCAACCTGTCCGCCGCCAAGTCGGCCTACGGCAGCATCGTGTACAGCAAGGCCCCGGCGGTGCTCCATCAGGCCGAGTTCTTCCTCGGGGAGGACGTGTTCCGCAACGCGGTGCGCGCATTTCTGGCGGCACACCGCTACGCCTCCGCCGACTGGCACGACCTGGTGGCCGCGTTCGAGCGCGCGTCGGGCCGGGATCTGCAGGCCTGGTCGCGGGCGTGGGTGGAGCGCGCCGGCGTGCCGGAGGTCCAGGCCGAGGTCGACGCCGACGCGCACGGGCGGCTGGCGTGCGTCCGGCTCGCTCAGCGCGACGCGCTCGGCACGGATACCGTGTGGCCGCAGCGCCTGCGCCTGCTGCTGGCGCAGGCGGACGGCAGTGAGGAAGCCATCGACGTCTGGGTGGACGCGGCGGTCACCGAGGTGCCGGGCCGGGGCCGCGCGCTGCCCACGCTCGTGTACGCCAATCATGACGACCGCGGCTACGGCGTGTTCCGGCTCGATGCGGGCAGCCGCGCGACGCTGCAGGCCGGGTTGGGCGCCGTCCGTGACGACTTCCTGCGCGCGCAACTCTGGGATGCCCTCTGGGAGGACGTCCGGGGCGAGCGGATGCGGCCGGCGCAGTGGGTCGAGCTGGCCATGCGCGAGCTGCCGGCGGAGGGCGACGAGCTGACCGTGAACGGACTGCTCGGCAACCTCCAGACGGCGATGCGCTGGTATCTTCCGGAGCGCACCCGTGCAGCGTGGCAGCCCGGCGTCGAGGCGCTGCTGCGCACTGGCATGCGCGAGGGCGTGTCGCCGAGCCTGCGGATCGCGTACTTTCGCGCCTACGTCGCGCTCGCGTGCACGCTGGCAGCGCGCGACGAGCTGGTCGCGCTGCTAGCCGGTGATGCAGCCGTGCCCGGACTCGTCCTGCGCGGTGCGGAGCGCTTCCGCGTGGTGCGTGCCCTGGTCGCCGCAGGGGATGTGCGCGCGGACCGGCTGCTCGCGGACGCGTCGGCATCCGACCGCAGCGACGACGGCAGGCGCCTCGCGTATGCGGCCGAAGCGGCACGCCCGGATGCCGCCACGAAGCAGGGCTGCTTTGAAGCTATCCTGCACGACCCGGTGCTGCCCGAGCGCTGGATCGAGGAGAGCGTGGCGCCATTCAACACGGTGGAGCAGGAGCAGCTGACCTTGCCGTGGCTCGAGCCGGCACTGCGTGCGCTGCCCACGCTCAAGCGGGAGCGCCGCATCTTCTTCGTCAACAACTGGCTCGCGGCGTTCGTCGGCGGGCAGCGCAGCCCCGCGGCGCTCGCGACGGTCGAGCGCTTCCTGCGCGAGGAACCCCTCGACCCGGACCTGCGGCGCAAGGTGCTCGAAGCGATGGACGGCCTGGCGCGGACCGTGCGCATCCGGGCGACCGCGCAGCCCTGATCCACTCCGCGCGGAGCACGCCGGGGGGCAGGAGTTACAATCCGGCCCTTCGAGCTCTCAGGTTCCCCATGCAGTCGCTCTCTGCCTTCCTGCTTCCCGCCAGCATCGCCGTGGTCGGCGCCGGCGACCGGCCCACCAGCTCGGGTGGGGCGGTCCTGCGCAACCTGGTGAAGTCGCGCTATGCGGGGCGGATCGTGCCGGTGAACCCCAAGGGGGGCGAGCTGCTGGGTCTGCCGGTGGCCGCTTCGCTGCGCGGGGTCACGCCGCCCTGCGAGCTGGCGGTGATCGTGGTGCGCCCCGATGCCATCCTCGACGTGGTGCAGGAGGCCGCGGAGACCGGCCATCGCAACCTGCTGATCCTGCCCGGCGGCTTTGCCGAGGGCGGGGCGGAAGGGCAGGCCCGGGACCAGGCGTTGCGCGCGCTGGCGGCAGCACATGACTTGCGTATCGCCGGGCCCAACTGCGCGGGCCTGATCAACCTGCTCGATGGCGACCGGCCGTACGCCGCGACCTTCTTCCGCGACCTGCCGCGCGGCGGCGGCGTGGCGCTGATCTCGCAGTCCGGCGCGATCGCGGAGGAGGCCATCGCCGCCAGCCATGCAGCCGGCGTACCGCTCGGCGCGATCGTGTCGGTGGGCAATGCCATGCAACTGGGCGTGCTGGAGTACCTGCGCAGCCTGGGTGACGACCCGACCTGCAAGGTGGTGCTGCTGTATGCGGAGACCTTCGGCGACGAAGCGCGTTTCGGCGAGGTCGCGCGCGCCGTGGCGCAGCGCAAGCCGGTGGTGGCGCTGATCGGCGGCCGCACGCAACCGGGCCGCGATGCGGCGCGCCGGCACACCGGCTCGGCCGCGCCGACGGACGCGCAGGCCGCGGCGTTCTGCCGTGAGGCGGGGCTGCTGCGCGTGACCAGCCTGCGCGAACTGCTGCTCGCGGGCAAGGCGCTCGCCGCACATCCGGCAGGGATCGGCAGGCGCGTGCTGCTGTTGTCGAACTCTGGTGGCCCCGGCGTGCTGTGCGCCGACCGTTGTGCCGACGGGGGACTGGCGCTGCCGGTCTTGCCTGTGCAGCTGGAGCAGCGGCTGCGCGGGTTCTTTCCGCCGGAGGCCGTGGCGGCGAATCCGCTGGACCTGCTGGCCGATGCGCGCGAGGACCGCTTCGGCGCGACGCTCGAAGCCGTGCTGCAGGATGCCGCCGGGGCATACGACGCGATCCTCATGCTCCACGTGGTGCCGTTCATGGTCGACCCGCATCCGGTGGTCGCGCGGCTGGCCGCGCTCGCGCGCGGCGCGCAGGTGCCGATCCTGCATTCCATGATGGGGACGCTGGACGGGCGGCAGGACTGGATGGGCAGGCTGGAGGCGGCCGGCGTGCCGCTGTTCGACAACGTCGAGGACATGGCGGTGGCCGCCACGCTGCTCGCCGCCCACCGCGAGACGCGCCGGCAGGCGCAGGGAGAACCGCAATGAGGCTCTACGGCTATTTCCGCAGCTCGGCCGCCTATCGCGTGCGCATCGCGCTCGCGCTCAAGGGCCTGGGTGTCGAGACCACCTTCGTGCACCTCATGAAGGGCGAGCAGCACAGCGCGGAGTACTCGCGCATCAATCCGCAGAACCTGGTGCCCGTCCTGGAGGACGAGGGCACGCTGCTGCACCAGTCGCTGGCGATCATCGAGTACCTGGAGGAGCGCCATCCGCAGCCGGCGCTGCTGCCCGCCGATCCGCCCGGGCGTGCGCGCGTGCGTTCGCTCGGGTTGCTGGTCGCGTGCGAGATCCACCCTCTGAACAACCCGCGCGTGCTCAACTACCTCACCGGCAAATTCGGGGTCAGCGAGGACCAGAAGCTCGAGTGGTACCACCACTGGGTGATCACCGGCTTCACGGCGCTGGAGAAGCGTCTGTCCACCGAAGCCGGCACCGGACGCTTCTGTCACGGCGATGCACCGGGGCTGGCCGATTGCTGCCTGGTGCCGCAGGTCGCCAACGCCCGGCGGTTCAAGGTCGATCTCGCCCCGTTTCCGACCATCACCCGGATCGACGCGACCTGCCGGGAGCTCGAGCCGTTCCAGAAGGCCGCGCCGGAGAACCAGCCGGATGCGCAGTAGGATCCGGTCAGACGAACCAGGCCACCGCGAATATCATCACCATCAGTAGCGCGAGGCCGAGCTTGGCGGCGCTGCCGACGAGAAATCCGATCCAGGCGCCGGCCCCGACCCGCCCGGCGTCAACGACGTCACCGCGCGCGAGCAGCTGACCGAGGGCGGCACCGACGAACGGTCCGAGCAGCAGGCCGGGCAGGCCGAAGAAGACGCCCACCAGGGTGCCGAGTGCGGCGCCGATCACTGCCAGGCGCGTTGCGCCCGCCCGCCTGGCGCCCAGGCTCGATGCGACGGCCTCCACGATGAACGACAGGATCGTCAGCACACCCAGCACCGCCAGCACCGGCCAGCCCACCGCCTGGAAGCCGCCCGCCCAGGCCGCCAGCAGCAGCCCGGCGAAGACCAGCGGCACGCCGGGCAGAAACGGCAGGACCGTCCCGGCCACGCCCGCCCCGACCAGCACGAGCGCCAGTATCCACAGCAGGGCGATCATCCACGCCTCCCGGAAAAGTACCTCGACGACGCCATTCCGCTAGAATAGGGTGCATTGGTGCCGCCCCGCACGCAAAATCGGGTGTCACCGTCCCAGATTGCAACCGTTTCTCCGAGGATCGTCATGAACAGCATGAAGCAGGTCTGCGCCTTGTTGCTCCTGGGCCTGGTTGTGGGCACTGGCGCCGCACGGGCCGAGGGCGACCCCGCGCCCACCTACCAGCGCGAGGCGGCCATGCAGCGCTACAAGGGCTGCCACTTCACCAACGAGATGGGGCAGTACCTGTACCAGTGCGTCAAGAAGAACGACGGCTTCGGCACCCACTGGTGCTACGACGAGACCCTCGAGGCGTACTGCCCGGCGCAGCTGGCCGCGCAGAAGAACGACCAGCAGCCCGCCCAGCAGCAGGACAAGCCCACCAACTGAGCCGGGCTTTCCCCGCGCCGACAGAAGGCCGCGTCAGCGGCCTTTTGTTTTTTCCGGCCGGCGGCGTCCCCGCGCGTCCCCGCGCGGCCACGCGCTATACTCCCCTGCAGGTTGTGCTCCGGGTAACTCCATGCAGACGCTTCGCGCACTGGCCACTGTCCCCCAAGGCGGGTCCACCCGGCCCGGTCGGTCGTGATTCCCCGCAACCCCATCCTGCGGCTGGGCACCGCGGAGGACGCCGCGCAGATCGCGATGATGTCGCGCGACCTCATCGAGCGCGGGCTGGGGTGGTCCTGGACCCAGCCGCGCGTGGTGCGCAACCTGCGTCACGCCGAGAGCACCACGCTGGTGGCGAGCAGCGGCACCCACGTGGTCGGCTTCGCGATCATGTACTTCGGTGACGATCACGCGCACCTCAACCTGCTGGCGGTGCGTCCCGCGTGGCAGCGTCACGGCGTGGGCCGGCGCATGCTGGCCTGGCTGGAGGACTCGGCGCGCACCGCCGGCATTTCCGCGATCCACCTGGAAGTGCGCCAGAGCAACGCTGCGGGCCGCAGCTTCTATCGCACGCTCGGCTTCCAGGAGGTCACGCTGCTGCCGCGCTACTACAGCGGACGGGAAGCCGCCGTGTGGATGGCCCGCGACCTGCGCATCCGCGCGCCGTCCCAGTCCGGCTCGATTCCGCCCGTCGGTTGATCTGCCGGGGCGTCAGTCCACGTAGCGGAGCGCACCACGCGCTGCGAGCGCGGTCTCGTCCCAGAACTGGAGCTTCTCGCCGCGCTTGACCCTGGCTTCGGCGTCGGCTTCCTTCTGCTTCACCAGCTCGAGCTGGGCCGCCACCTGCGCGGACGACGTGCGCGGCACGGCGACCACGCCGTCGCGGTCGCCCACGATGATGTCGCCGGGCTGCACCGGCACGCCGCCGCAGCTCACGCCCAGGTTGATCTCGCCCGGACCGGTCTTGTAGGCGCCGTTGGGACAGGCGCCGCGCGCGAACACGGGCAGGCCGGCCGCGAGCAGGCCCTTGACGTCGCGCACCAGTCCGTCGCATACGATGCCGGCCACCCCGATCCGCTTCGCCCACAGCAGCCAGAGGTCGCCGAGCTTGGCGGCCGAGTTGTCGGCGCCGCCGGAGATCACGATCACGTCGCCCTTTTGGGCGTAGTCGAGCGAAGCCATGACCGCCAGCAGGTCGCCGCCCGAGCACTGCGCCGTGATCGCGGTGCCGCACAGGTACATCTCCGGCGTCAGCGGCTTGATGGAGTGGTCCATGCAGCCCTTGCCGTTGTACGCGTCGGTCACGAATCCGGTCGGGGCGCCCTCGAACGCGCGCATGACCGCGGCGGACGGGCGCTCGATGCTGCGGCGGATGGTCAGGGCGACCGGTTCTCCTATCATTGTGGTTGTCCTCTCGCGTGGCGCTATTGCGGATCGGGTGGCGCCCCCTGCGGGACGACATCGAGCAACTCCACCTCGAACACGAGCGCGGAGTTGGGCGGGATGTCGGCCGGGCGCGGATACTTGAGGTCGTCGTAGCCGAGCTTGACCGGCACGATGATGGTGCGGCTGCCGCCGACCTTCATGCCCTTCAGGCCCTTCTCGAATCCGGGCACGGCGCGCTTGTAGCCGTAGACGTAGCTCAGGTTCTCGCCGCGCTCGCGCGAGTCGACGAACCGCCTGCCCTTGTGGTCGGGCGCGGCCGGATCGTACACGTAGCCGCTGTAGGTCGCGGTGACGAAGTAGCCCACGCGGACCTCCGCGCCGGTGCCCACCGTGCGGTCGATGATCTGGAGCTTGTCGGGGAGCGTTGCGTTGTCCTGCGCCGCTGCACCGAGCGCGCAGGCGAACAGCAGCGCGGCAGCGAACGTGCGCGAAGCGGCGGCTATCGACATCTCCGGTCTCCCTGCGGTGAGGTGCGCCGGTGATTATCGCGCATGTGTGCGGGCTTCATTGCGCCTCCCCGGCGGACTCGCCGGCCGGCCGGCGGAACGGGCTGTGCTCGTTGAGCTCGTCGAGGTAGTGGCCGACGCCGCTCGCCTCGCGGGCGAGGAAGTGCTCGACGGCGCTGGCGAACTGCGGATGGGCCAGCCAGTGCGCCGACAGCGTGCGTACCGGCAGCAGCCCGCGCGCGAGCTTGTGCTCGCCCTGCGCGCCGCCCTCGAACAGGGCGATCCTGCGCTCGATGCAGAACTCGATCGCCTGGTAGTAGCAGGTCTCGAAGTGCAGGCCGGAGTGGAACTCGGTCGCACCCCAGTAGCGCCCGTACAGCGCCGCGGGCGTGAACACGTTCAACGCCGCCGCGACGCGCCGTCCATCGCGGCGCCCGATCACCAGCAGGACGTTGTCCGGCATGACCTCGAGCAGGCGGTCGAAGAACGCGCGGTTCAGGTAGGGCGTGGAGTGGTGCTGGCGATAGGTGCGGTTGTAGCAGCCGGTGAAGAAGGCGATGTCGCCAGCGTCCGCCTCGCGCCCGGTGAGGCGCTCGAAGGTCACGCCGGCGTCGCGCACGCGGCGCCGCTCCTGCTTGATCTTCTTGCGCTTGTCGTGGCTCATCCCGGCCAGGAAGGCGTCGAAGTCGGCGTAGCCGTGGTTCTCCCAGTGGAACTGCACGCTCGAGCGCACCATCATGCCGCGCGCTTCCAGCTCCGCTGCCTGCTCGGGCGTGGGCAGCAGGATGTGGAGCGAGGAGGCGCGGGTGTCGCCGGCCAGCGCGAAGGCGCCATCCAGCAGGGCGCGCCGCAGGGTGGGCGTGGGGGCCAGCAGGCGCGGCCCGGTCGCGGGCGTGAACGGGATGGCGCTCAGCAGCTTGGGGTAATAGCGCAGGCCATGCTTGTGGTAGGCCTCGGCCCAGCTCCAGTCGAACACGTATTCGCCGTAGGAGTGGCTCTTCCGGTACAGCGGCATGGCGGCCTGCAGCCGGCCGCCCTCCCACAGGCTGACGTGGCAGGGGCTCCAGCCGCTGTCCTCGCCCACGCAGCCGGTGCGCTCCAGCGCATCGAGGAAGGCGTGGCGCAGGAACGGGTTGTCCCCGGCGAGCGCATCCCACTGCGCGGGGGGCACGTCGGCGAGGGCGTCGAGGATGCGGAGCTCTGCGGGCATGGCAACGGGCGGGGACGGCAGCTTTCCGCACGCGGTACCTGCGCGGCGGTGACGGCGATGTGATGGACTATACTGTACGACGGTCCCGGAAACTGCCGTCAGGAGCGCTCATGAAGAAGATCGAAGCCATCGTAAAGCCATTCAAGCTGGATGAGGTGCGCGAAGCGCTCTCGGAAATCGGCGTCACCGGCCTGACCGTGACCGACGTGAAGGGGTTCGGGCGGCAGAAGGGCCACACCGAGCTGTATCGCGGGGCGGAGTACGTGGTGGACTTCCTGCCGAAGGTGAAGGTCGAGGTGGTGGTCGGCGACAGCCTGCTCGAGCGCGCCATCGAGGCCATCGTCAAGGCCGCCCGCACCGGCAAGATCGGCGACGGCAAGATCTTCGTGACCAGCGTGGAGCAGGTGATCCGCATCCGGACCGGGGAGACCGACGAAGCCGCCGTCTGAAGGATGGCGGCGTCAGGCCCTGGGCCTTGGGCTACAGACTCCAGGGCGGCGCCATGCGCCGCGAAACCCCTGGCGTCTAGGGCCTAGGGCCTAGCGCCTTGTTCTTCAGAAGAACCACCACCGCTCCGCTTCCGCCATGCTCCCGGCGGGCCTCGCAGAAGGCCAGCACCTCGCGCCGCTGCGCAAGCCACCCGATCACCTTGCGCTTGAGCACCGGCTCGCCGTTGGGTGAGCGCATGCCCTTGCCATGGATGACGCGCACGCAGCGATGGCCGCGCTGCCGCGCGTGATCGAGGAAGTCCACCAGCAGGCCGCGGGCCTCCTCGCTCCGGGCGCCGTGCAGGTCGATCTCTTCCTGCACCGACCAGAACCCCGCGCGCAGCCGCCGCAGCACCTGCGGCGACATCCCGTCGCGCAGGAAGGTGACGACGTCGCCCGATTCGATCTCGGCCTCGATGCCCGCTTCGTCGCTCAGGCTGTCCTCGAGCACCTTGCGGTCGTCCTGCAGCCGCTGCAGGGGCAGCGGTGCCGGGCGGGTGGCGGCGTGCACCACCCGGTCGGGCGCGCGCAGCGGCTTTACATCCTTGACCGCTTCGCGGAAGACGTCCGCATCCTGCTCGGGTTTGACGGGCTTGACCACGCAGTCCTCACGTGCAGGCCTACAGGCTCGCCGCGCCCAGGCCGTCGAGGTAGCGCTCGGCGTCCAGCGCTGCCATGCAGCCGCTGCCGGCGCTGGTGACGGCCTGGCGGTAGACGTGGTCCTGCACGTCCCCGGCGGCGAACACCCCGGGGATGCTGGTTGCGGTCGCGTTGCCGGTGCGTCCGCCATGGGTGACGATGTAGCCGTTCTCCATCTCCAGCTGGCCCTCGAAGATGCCGGTGTTGGGCGTGTGGCCGATGGCGACGAACAGTCCCTTCACGTCGAGGTCGCGGGTCGCGCCGCTCTGCGTGCTCCTGACGCGCAGGCCGGTCACCCCGGTCTTGTCGCCGAGCACCTCGTCGAGGGTGTGGTTCCACTCGATCCGGACGTTGCCGCTGCGCGCCTTGTCCAGCAGCCGGTCGATCATGATCTTCTCGGCGCGGAACTTGTCGCGCCGGTGCACCACCGTCACGCTGCGCGCGATGTTGGCCAGATAGAGGGCTTCCTCGACGGCGGTGTTGCCGCCGCCGATCACGGCGACGTCCTGGCCCTTGTAGAAGAACCCGTCGCAGGTCGCGCAGGCGGACACGCCCTTGCCCATGAACTTCTCCTCGGAGGGCAGGCCGAGATACTTCGCCGAGGCGCCGGTGGCGATGATCAGCGCGTCGCAGGTGTAGACCGCCTGGTCGCCCTCCAGGGCGAAGGGGCGCTCGCGCAGCCGCACGGCGTGGACGTGGTCGAACACGATCTGCGTACCGAAGCGCTCCGCGTGTTTCTGGAAGCGCTCCATCAGCTCGGGTCCGTGGACGCCATCGGCATCGGCGGGCCAGTTGTCCACCTCGGTGGTGGTCATGAGCTGGCCGCCCTGCGCGATGCCGGTGATCAGCACCGGCGTCAGGTTGGCGCGGGCGGCGTATACCGCGGCGGTGTAGCCGGCGGGGCCGGAGCCCAGGATCAGGAGACGCGCGTGTCGGGTGGTCTTGTTGGCCATGGTCGAGCTCGGATGGGGCAGGTGCGGCAAACGCCAGGGACGCCGGCATTGTACCGGCGCCCACGCCGGATGACCGGGGGCGGCCTCGCGGCTATAATGCGCCATGACCGTAACACCTCGTGGATACGATGTTTTTTAGCTCGCGGACGGCGACGGTGAAGGCGCGCGAGCCGCTGCCCCCGCGACTGGCCGGGCTGCTCCGCGAAGCCTGGTGGTGGCTGCTGGTCGGCGTAGCGCTGTACCTCACCCTCATCCTCGCCACCTACGACAAGGCCGATCCCGGCTGGTCCCAGAGCGTAGCCACCGACACCATCCACAACGCCGGCGGCCGCTTCGGCGCATGGCTCGCCGACGTGCTGCTGTACCTGTTCGGCCTGTCGGCCTGGTGGAGCGTGCCGTTCCTCCTGCTGAGCACGTGGTGGGGCTACCGCCGCCTCGACGGCAACGGCAGCGCCGACCGCCGGCCGTTCTGGATCGCCAGCGCCGGCTTCATCGCCCTGCTGCTCGCGAGCTCGTGCCTGGAAGCGCTCCGGCTGTACTCCCTGCACGTGCAGCTGCCGCTGGCCCCCGGCGGCATGCTCGGCATCGCGCTCGGCACGCCCCTCTACCGGTTCTTCGGCTTCACCGGCACCACCCTCGCGCTGCTCGTGATCGGCGGCGTCGGGCTCAGCCTGTTCAGCGGCCTGTCCTGGCTGGACCTGTGCGAGCGGCTGGGAGGCTGGATCGAGCGCGGCATCGACACCGCGCGCGCCCGCATGGATGCGGCACGGGACCGCAAGCTGGGCGAGGTCGCCGCGCAACGGCGCGAGGAGACCGTCGAGGAGGAGAAGAAGATCCTCGATGAGCACCCGCCGCTGCACATCGAGCCGCCGCAGACCGCCATCCCGAAATCGGAGCGGGTCAAACGCGAGAAGCAGAAGCCGCTGTTCGAGGATCTGCCGGATTCGCCGCTCCCCCCGCTCATGCTGCTCGACGAGCCCCCGGCCAACGTCGAGGTCCTGTCCGCCGACACCCTGGAGTTCACCTCCCGCCTGATCGAGAAGAAGCTGCTCGACTTCGGGATCGAGGTGAAGGTGGTGGCCGCGTATCCCGGGCCGGTGATCACGCGCTACGAGATCGAGCCGGCGGTGGGCGTCAAGGGCAGCCAGATCGTCAACCTGGTCAAGGACCTGGCCCGCGCGCTGTCGGTGGTGAGCATCCGTGTGGTCGAGACCATCCCGGGCAAGTCCTGCATGGGCCTGGAGATTCCCAATCCCAAGCGGCAGACGGTGCGGCTCTCGGAGATCCTCAGCTCCAAGGTGTACGGCGAGATGGCCTCGCCGCTCACCATCGCGATGGGCAAGGACATCGCCGGCAAGCCGATCGTGGCCGACCTGGCCAAGATGCCGCATGTGCTGGTCGCCGGCACTACCGGTTCGGGCAAGTCGGTGGCGATCAACGCCATGATCCTGAGCCTGCTATACAAGGCCACCGCGAACGAGGTGCGGCTGATCCTGGTCGATCCCAAGATGCTCGAGCTGTCGGTCTACGACGGGATCCCGCACTTGTTGCTGCCGGTCGTCACCGATCCCAAGAAGGCCGCGCTCGCGCTGCGCTGGGCGGTCGAGGAGATGGAGCGACGCTACCAGGCTCTGAGCGAGCTCGGCGTGCGCAACATCGATGGTTACAATGAGAAGATCGAGAAGGCGGCCGAAGAGGGTCGCAAGCTGACGATCGCCCCCAAGAAAGAGGGCGACGAAGAGCGCGTGTGCGAG
>CAZFYX010000112.1:0-16427 GCA_964523885.1 uncultured Burkholderiales bacterium
CGACCACGTCGATCTTCTGGAAGCGGCGGGACAGCGCGTGATCCTTCTCGAAGATCCCGCGATATTCGGTGTAAGTGGTCGCCCCGACACACTTCAAGGAGCCGGTGGACAGCGCCGGCTTGAGCAGGTTGGAGGCGTCCAGCGTGCCGCCCGAGGCCGCGCCGGCACCGATCAGCGTGTGGATCTCGTCGATGAACAGGATCGCGTTGGGGTTGTCCAGCAGCTGCTTGAGCACCGCCTTCAGGCGCTGCTCGAAGTCGCCGCGGTACTTGGTGCCGGCCAGAAGCGCGCCCATATCCAGTGCATAGACCTGGCAGCGCGCCAGGATTTCGGGCACTTCGCCTTCGATGATGCGGCGGGCCAGCCCTTCGGCGATCGCGGTCTTGCCCACGCCGGCCTCGCCGACCAGCAGCGGGTTGTTCTTGCGGCGGCGGCACAAGGTCTGGATCACGCGCTCGAGCTCGCGCTCGCGGCCGATGAGCGGATCGATCTTGCCCGCCAGCGCGTTCGCGTTGAGGTTCATCGTGTAGGTCTCGAGCGCCCCGCCCTGCTGCTGCTCCTGCTCGCCGTCGGCCTCGCCTTCCTGCTGCTTGGCCGGCCCCGCCTGCGGCACCTTGCTGATGCCGTGCGAGATGAAGTTCACCACGTCCAGGCGCGTCACGCCCTTCTGGTGCAGGAAGTACACGGCGTGGGAGTCCTTCTCGCCGAAGATCGCGACCAGCACGTTGGCGCCGGTCACCTCCTTCTTGCCCGAGGACTGCACGTGCAGGATGGCGCGCTGGATCACGCGCTGGAAGCCCAGGGTGGGCTGGGTGTCCACCTCGTCGCCGGTGACGATCGGGGTGTGCTCGTTGATGAAATCGGTCAGCAGCTTGCGCAGTTCCTCGATGTTCGCCGCGCAGGCGCGCAGGACCTCGGAAGCTGAAGGATTGTCGAGGAGCGCGAGCAGCAGGTGCTCCACGGTGATGAACTCGTGGCGCTTCTGCCGTGCGTCCATGAAAGCCATGTGCAGGCTGACTTCGAGCTCCTGCGCGATCATATCTTTCCTCTAGAAGGCTGCTGCGTGACTACTGTACCACTATCGCTTCGTGACGCTCCACCGCCGCGTGTACATGGGGATCGCGCCGCTCCGGTTAAAGCCTCCATGCCTGTTTACGTCTCTTCCATGGTGCACTGAAGGGGGTGCTGGTGCTTGCGGGAAAAGGACATCACCTGTTCGACCTTGGTGGCGGCGACGTCCTTGGGGTACACGCCGCACACGCCCATGCCTTCCCGATGGACCTTGAGCATGACCTGGGTGGCCTGCTCGCGGGTCATGGCGAAGAATGTCTGCAGCACGGCGACCACGAAGTCCATCGGAGTGTAGTCGTCGTTGAGCAGCAGCACCTTGTACATCGGCGGCGGCTTGACGCGGCTCTTCTGGGTCTCGAGGACGACGCCGTCGCGATTTCCATTACCGGTGCTCACTGGCGCAACACGCTGCCGACCTGAAGTTGCTCGTGGATCCTAATTTGGCCCATCCCGGCGAAATTTACAAGGGCAAACCAAGCATTTTGCGTACCGGTTGGGGCCGCCGCTAATTCCTTGACTGCCGTGACAAAATGTCCTACAAAGCACGCTGGCGCCAAGGCTTTGTCGTATGCGGAGGGAATAGCCCGCAGCCGGCCGGCCCGGACGCCACGCGTGCCCGGCACGCATCGGGTCTCTCACAAGGAAAGGAAGTATGGCAACCGGTACGGTAAAGTGGTTCAACGACGCGAAGGGCTACGGCTTCATCACGCCCGACGACGGCGGCGAGGATCTCTTCGCCCACTTCTCGGCCATCAACATGAGCGGCTTCAAGACCCTCAAGGAAGGCCAGAAGGTGAGCTTCGAGGTGACGCAGGGGCCGAAGGGCAAGCAGGCCTCCAACATCCAGGCCGCCTAGGCACGACCTTTCACCTGACAAGGGCTGGAAGGTCACGGGCTCCCCAAGCAGGAAGTCCCGAGGAGACAGGACAGAGACGGACCAGTTCGGATTCTGACCCGGCCGCATGATCTAGCGGACGGCAATCAGGGAGGATAATCCAGACCCGCCCACGAGGCGGGTTTTTGTTTACCGCCGCGACCACCGCGCTTTCGCGCGGTGGCAGGCTCTAGGTTCCAGGCGCCAGACGCCAGAACTAGCGCCGAGCCGGTGGCGCAATGCGCCGCACCTGGTGTCTGGAGCCTAGGGCCTAGCGCCTGAGCGGATGGGCGTCAGCCCATCCGCTCGACCATCGCCTTGCCGAACCCCGAGCACGACACCTGGGTCGCGCCCTGCATCAGGCGGGCGAAGTCGTAGGTCACGACCTTGTCCAGGATGGTCTTCTCGGTGGACGCGATGATCAGGTCCGCGGCCTCGATCCAGCCCATGTGGCGCAGCATCATCTCGGCAGACAGGATCAGCGATCCCGGGTTGACGTAATCCTTGCCTGCGTACTTGGGCGCGGTGCCGTGGGTCGCTTCGAACATCGCAACCGAGTCGCTCAGGTTCGCGCCGGGCGCGATGCCGATGCCGCCCACCTGCGCCGCGAGCGCGTCGGAGATGTAGTCCCCGTTCAGGTTCAGCGTGGCGATCACGTCGTACTCGTCCGGCCTCAGCAGGATCTGCTGCAGGAATGCATCGGCGATCACGTCCTTGACGATGATGCCCTGGGGCAGCTTCACCCACGGTCCGCCGTCGAGCAACTGGCCGCCGAACTCGCGCTGCGCAAGCGCGTAGCCCCAGTCGCGGAACCCGCCCTCGGTGAACTTCATGATGTTGCCCTTGTGCACCAGGGTCACCGACTTGCGCTTGTTGGCGATGGCGTACTGGATGGCCTTGCGCACCAGGCGCTCGGTCCCCTCGCGCGACACCGGCTTGATGCCGATCCCCGAAGTCTGCGGGAAGCGGATCTTCTTGACGCCCATGTCGTCGATCAGGAACTTGATCACCTTGCGCGCGCCGTCGGTCTCGGCCTGCCACTCGATGCCGGCGTAGATGTCCTCCGAGTTCTCGCGGAAGATCACCATGTCGGTCTTCTCCGGCTGCTTCAGCGGGCTGGGCACGCCCTTGAAGTAGCGCACCGGGCGCAGGCACACGTACAGGTCCAGCTCTTGCCGCAGGGCCACGTTGATGGAGCGGATGCCCCCGCCCACCGGCGTGGTGAGCGGCCCCTTGATGGAGACCACGAACTCCTTCGAGGCGGTGAGCGTCTCGTCGGGCAGCCAGACGTTCTCGCCGTAGACGCGGCAGGACTTCTCGCCGGCGTACATCTCCATCCACTCGATCTTGCGCTTGCCGCCGTAGGCCTTCTTCACCGCGGCGTCCACCACGTTGCGCATCACCGGAGTGATGTCCACGCCGGTGCCATCGCCCTCGATGAACGGGATGATGGGATTGTCGGGGACGTTGAGCGTGAAGTCGCGGTTGACGGTGATCTTCTGGCCCTGGGTTGGCACCCGGATGTGCTGGTACATGGAACTCCTCTTGCCGTGGGGGCGATGGGGTGGCGATAGGCTGTTGATACGCTGGATTTTACCTCACGGGCCGGGAGGTCCGTCAGTACCTGCTTCGGGGGCCGCATGCGCCAGTTTGGTGCGGCGCGTTTTTGCAATGCGAAACAAAGTTTACTGCAACTTAGCACGACCGCTAGCATGTTGGGGACAGCAGGTTGTTGCAACGCGCCATGCCGTTGCTATACTGGCTGTCCCATTCGAGCCGCCGGCAGGAAAACCTGCGGGCGTCGATTGCCCGGTACCGCAACCTCGGCGCCGGAACCGGACGCACCGAAAACCCGGGTGTCCGTGAGTGGCACGCGGCCTTCCGGGCTGCGGCGGCTTTGGCAGGGCCGCAGCGTCGTACGCGCATCCGCACCCCTGGCGATGAGTTACGGCTGAACCTGCGCAGGCTGTATCCCCTGGATGCACGACCCGACAACCGCAGTCAAGGAGAACCGATGAGCCACGAACAGACCAAGGCACAACAGATCGCTGCGATCGAGAAGGACTGGGCCGAGAACCCGCGCTGGAGAGGGGTCCGCCGCCCGTACAGCGCCGCCGACGTGTACCGCCTGCGCGGCAGCGTCCAGATCGAGCACACGCTGGCCCGCCGCGGTGCCGAGAAGCTCTGGAAGCTGGTGAAGGAAGAGCCCTTCGTCAACGCGCTGGGCGCGATGACCGGCAACCAGGCCATGCAGCAGGTCAAGGCCGGCCTGAAGGCGATCTACCTGTCCGGCTGGCAGGTCGCCGGCGATGCGAACGACGCCTTCCAGATGTATCCGGACCAGTCGCTGTATCCCGTGAGCAGCGTCCCCAGCGTGGTGAAGAAGATCAACAACACCTTCATCCGCGCCGATCAGATCCATCACGCCGAAGGCAAGGACGACATCGACTGGTTCGCGCCGATCGTGGCCGATGCCGAAGCCGGCTTCGGCGGCGTGCTCAACGCGCACGAACTGATGAAGCACATGATCGAGGCGGGCGCGGCCGGTGTGCACTTCGAGGACCAGCTCGCCGCGGCCAAGAAGTGCGGCCACATGGGCGGGAAGGTGCTGGTGCCCACGCAGGAGGCGGTACAGAAGCTGGTGGCCGCGCGCCTGGCTGCGGACATCATGGGCGTGCCCACGCTGGTCTTCGCCCGTACCGACGCCGAGGCGGCCAATCTGGTCACCTCCGATTTCGACGCGAACGACAAGCCGTTCCTGACCGGCGAGCGCACTTCGGAGGGCTTCTACCGCACGAAGAACGGCCTGGGCCAGGCCATCTCGCGCGGCCTCGCCTATGCGCCCTACGCCGACCTGGTGTGGTGCGAGACCGGCAAGCCCGACCTGAAGTTCGCGCGCGACTTCGCCGAGGCGATCCACGCGGTGTACCCGGACAAGATGCTCTCGTACAACTGCTCGCCGTCGTTCAACTGGAAGCGCAACCTCGACGACGCGACCATCGCCAAGTTCCAGCGTGAGCTGGGCGCGATGGGCTACAAGTTCCAGTTCATCACGCTGGCCGGCTTCCACGCGCTCAACTACAGCATGTTCGACCTGGCCTACGGCTATGCCCGCGAGAACATGACCGCGTACGTGAAGCTGCAGGAAGCCGAGTTCGCCGCCGAGCCGCGCGGCTACACCGCCACCAAGCACCAGCGCGAGGTCGGCACCGGCTACTTCGACGAAGTCACCCAGGTGGTCCAGGGCGGCCAGTCCTCCGTGACCGCGCTGACCGGCTCGACCGAGGAAGAGCAGTTCGCCTGATCAGGACGCTCACCTCTACTTCGTAGACGCGTTCGACACAGAGGGCACAGAGGTACACAGAGGACTTCGCGGCTTGCGGGGGTTCCTCTGTGATCCTCTGTGCCCTCTGTGTCAAATGCGGTTGGAAGTGAAAGCGTCCAGCCCCAACCCCCGGTTATGCGAAAATTCCCGGTTTCCACACAACACAAGACCGGGGGAGAGCTCACATGTCCGCACAGATCCCGCCGGGCGTCCAGGTCCTGGCGCCCATCACGCCCGAATACGCCCAGATCCTCACACCCGAGGCGCTGGCCTTCCTGGCAAAGCTGCACCGCCAGTTCAACGCCCGCCGGCTGGAGCTGCTGCAGCGGCGCGTTGCACGCCAGAAGGAGCTCGACGGCGGGAAGCTGCCCGACTTCCTCCCCGAGACCCGCCATGTCCGCGAAGGCGACTGGAAGGTCGCCCCCGTCCCCGCCGACCTGCAGGACCGCCGCGTCGAGATCACCGGCCCGACCGACCGCAAGATGGTGATCAACGCGCTCAACTCGGGCGCCAGCATGTACATGGCCGACTTCGAGGACTCCAACACGCCGACCTGGCACAACCAGATCGACGGCCAGATCAACATGCGCGACGCGGTGCGGCGCACGATCTCGTTCAGCAGCCCGGAGGGCAAGCAGTACAAGCTCAACGAGAAGATCGCCACCCTGCTGGTGCGCCCGCGCGGCTGGCACCTGGAGGAGAAGCACATGCTGGTGGACGGCGTGCCGATGTCCGGCTCGCTGTTCGACTTCGGCCTGTACTTCTTCCACAACGCCGCCGAGCGCCTCAGGCGCGGCTCGGGCACCTACTTCTACCTGCCCAAGATGGAGAGCCATCTCGAGGCGCGCCTGTGGAACGACGTGTTCGTGTTCGCGCAGAACGAGCTGGGCATCCCCCAGGGCACGGTCAAGGCCACCGTGCTGATCGAGACCATCCTCGGCACCTTCGAGATGGACGAGATCCTGTACGAGCTGCGCGAGCACTCCGCCGGGTTGAACTGCGGCCGCTGGGATTACATCTTCAGCTGCATCAAGAAGCTCAAGAACATGCCCGGCTTCATCCTGGCCGACCGCGGACAGGTCACCATGACCTCGCCGTTCATGCGCGCCTATTCGCTGCTGCTGATCAAGACCTGCCACAAGCGCGGCGCGTTCGCGATGGGAGGCATGGCCGCGCAGATCCCGATCAAGAACGACCCGGCCGCGAACGAGGCGGCGCTGGCGAAGGTGCGTGCCGACAAGGAACGCGAGGCGACCGACGGTCACGACGGCACCTGGGTCGCGCACCCGGGCCTGGTCGCGATCGCGAAGGAGGCGTTCGACAAGGTCATGAAGACGCCCAACCAGATCGCCCGCCAGCGCGACGACGTCAACGTCACCGCGAAGGACCTGCTGGACTTCCAGCCCAAGGCCCCGATCACCGAGACGGGGCTGCGCCAGAACATCAACATCGGCATCCAGTACATCGGCGCGTGGCTCGCCGGCACCGGCTGCGTACCGATCTTCAACCTGATGGAGGACGCAGCCACCGCCGAGATCTCGCGTGCCCAGATCTGGCAGTGGATGCGCAGCCCGCTCGGCGTGCTGGACGACGGGCGCAAGGTCACCAAGGAACTGTTCCGCGACCTGGTCCCGCAGGAGCTCCAGCGCGTGCGCGAGATGCTCGGCGAGAAGGGCTATGCCGCCGGCAAGTACGAGGAAGGCGCAAAGATGTTCGAGGAGCTCACGCTGCGCGACGAGTTCGTCGAGTTCCTCACCCTGCCGGCGTACGACTACGTGGTGGCGCACGAGCATCGCTGACACGCCGTGATTCGTGACTCGCGGCCGCGCTTCGCCCGGCACGCGCAAGCGAGGCCGTCTCGTCCGGCGCGCGCTGACGGCGCCCACGATGCCCGGCTGATCCTCTTCAACAAGCCCTACGGGGTGGTCACGCAGTTCCGCGACCACCCCAGCCGCCCCACCCTCGCAGCGTTCATCCCCATCCCCGGCGTCTATCCTGCCGGACGGCTCGACTGGGACAGCGAGGGCCTGCTCGTGCTCACCGATGACGGCGGCCTGCAGAAGCGCATCTCGGATCCTGCGGACAAGCTGCCCAAGACCTACCTGGTCCAGGTGGAAGGCGTCCCCGACGATGCCGCACTGGTCCGCCTGCGCGAGGGGGTGACGCTCAACGACGGCGCGACCCTGCCGGCACAGGCCGAGCGCGTGGAGCCGCCGGCGTGGCTGTGGACGCGCGATCCGCCCATCCGCGTGCGGCTGCACCTCCCCACGGCGTGGATCGCGCTCACCCTGCGCGAGGGCCGCAACCGGCAGGTGCGCAGGATGACCGCGGCGGTCGGACACCCCACCCTGCGGCTGGTGCGCTGGCGCATCGGCCCATGGACCGTCGAAGGGCTCGCACCCGGCGCGTACGTACAGTCGCACGCGCGCTGACGAGGGTGTTGCGCTAGAACGCCCGCGAGAGGTCCGCGCGCAGGTCGCGCAGGTGCCCCCACGTCTCCGGGTCGTCGAGCTTCTTCTTCATCGCCAGGTCGATCTTCTCGACCAGGTCCTCGACCGCCCAACGCAAGGCCAGGCGCATCTCGCTGGCGCGGCGCGACTGATTGCGGTACTGCTGGCCGGTGTCGGCGAGCGACGAGTAAGCGTAGACGAACTGCCGGTTCTGGGCCTGCATGCGGATCGCCTCGCCATCCCACTTGCGCGCTTCCCCGTCGATGTCGCGGGTGATCCCGCGCGACAGGGACTCCGGATCGTCCGCCGTTCCCACGGCGACCAGCAGCAGGGTCACGTAGTTGCGCTGCAGCTGCCGGCGGAACGGTTCGATCGTGGGCACACCTTGGTCCAGCTCGCGGAAGATGCCCTTGTTCAGGTCCTCGAGCATGTCCAGCCCCATGTAGGGCTTGCCGCTGGTGCGCAGCTGGCCGGCTTCGACCATGCGCACGAACACCTCCGGGCGGATCAGTGTCTGGAGCAGCCGAACGTTGGCGCCCTGCACCGCGTCCTCGCCGCCGCCGGGACCGATGCGCCAGAGGATGTCCTTGTCCAGCAGCGCCGTGGGCGTCGCGAAGGCGCGGTCGATCAGGAAGCGCACCGCCTCCCGCTGCCGTCCAGGCTCGACTGGCTTGAACGGAACGCCGCCCCGTCCGCCCTGGTAGCGCGTCTCCTCCACGCCGCCCACCAGCTTGGCCACCGCCGCGAGCTGCCGATGGCGCTGCTGCACCAGGGCGTAGTACATCTCGGCCAGCAACGAATAGTCACGCCCCAGCTCGGTCGTGGCGGGGACCAGCATCGCTGCAGTGAGATCCACGTTGCGCAGGCCCAGGTCAGCCGCCGCAATCGGATCGCTGCCCAGCACGTTGGTGTTCACACCGGGGTCAAGCGGCGCGATCGCGTCCTCCCCACCGAACTGGATCTGGCGGTTCTCCAGCTGTGCCGCGGCCAGCTGGTCGAGCACCGGCCACTCGTCGTCGCAACTCATCTCGCTGTGGCCGAGCTGGCGATAGCCCCAGTCGATGGCGAAGTAGTCGTAGGGACCGAACTTGGGGAACAGCGCGGCCTTGTCGCCGGGCTGCGCGACGTAGTTGAAGCGCGCATAGGACATGATCGACGTCGACGTGCCCCACTTGCCGGTCCAGTCGGGGCTGCGCAGCTGCTGCACGCTCACCGCCGAATGCGCCTTGAAGTTGTGGCGCAGGCCTAGCGCATGCCCGACCTCGTGCGTGGTGACGTAGCTCAGGATCTCCCCCATCACCTCATCGGGCAGCGGCAGCTTCTTCGCCCGCGGATCGAGCGCGGCGGCCTGGGTGAAATACCAGGTCTCGGCCAGGCGGAGGATGTCGTGCCAGAAGATGGCGTGCGACGAGAGGACCTCGCCGCTGCGCGGGTCGACCACCGCCGGACCCATCGCGTTCTCGCGCGGGCTGGGTGTCCAGCGGATGACGGAGTAGCGCACGTCCTCCGGATCCCAGCCCGGATCCTCCTCCGGCGTGGGCGCGTCGCGCGCGACGATGGCCTTGCGGAACCCGGCCTTCTCGAACGGGCCCTGCCAGGCCTCGATGCCCTTCTTGATGTAGGGGCGCCACTTCGCCGGGACTTCATGGCTGACGAAGAACACGATCGGCTTCACCGGATCGGACACCTCGGCCGTCGGGTCCTTCTTCTCCAGGCGATAGCGGGTGATGAAGCCGCGATTGACGCCGCGGTGGCGCATCGTGCCGTAGTCGCGGAACTCGACCTCGAAGTAGCCCACCCGCGGATCGGAGTAGCGCCCGGTCATCGGCTTCTCGGGCAGCAGCAGCATGCTGGCGTGGAACGAGAAGCCCAGCGCCGCAGGGATAGGGGTGTTGCCGGGCTTGTAGGAGTTCTCCAGTTCCTTCTGGTCCGGAACCCAGGTCTGGTAGAACCCCACCTCGATGTTCTGCGGGAACACCTTCACGCTGTCGATGTAGGAGCGCTTGGGGTCGCTGGCGCTCATGCTGAAGTACTGCTTGAACTCCATCGCGAAGCCCTTGGGCGTGTCCGTGTACAGGCTGGTCACGTCGATGATCGGCGCCCCGTCCTTGCCCTCCGCCACGGCCTCCAGGACCGCCAGCACCGTGTTGAGCTGCGTCGCCTCGACGCCGCGGTCGAGGCCCGAGCCGTTCTCCGCCCGCATCTCGTAGCGCACGGTCTCGAGGAAGACCTTGTTGCCGCGCCGGACCCAGCGCACCACCCGGCTGTCCACCACCGCACCCGGCGCCAGCTTCTCCACCCCTGCGGAGAGGCCGGAGAACTCGGTGTTGAGCAGCATGTCCCGGCCGAGGAGCTTGGGCGGGATCTCGAACAGAACGTGGTCGCACACCACGTGGACCGTGAACACGCCGGGGAAGCTGCGCACCTCCTGCGGCATGTTGGGCCGGCAGGGTGCGACCTCGGTGGGCTTCATGGCCCAGGCCGGTGCGGCAAGCAGCGCCGCCAGGATGGCGGGCAGGAGGGGAAATCGGATCATGCGCAGGACGGAAAGCACCAGCGCCTCCCGGCAGTGACGAAGGCAATGGGACATTAACTTACACCAATACGTTCACCGCGGAATGACGGATGCAAAGGTTGACGCTGGCTTCGGCGGAACGTATCCTTTTGCCCTCTGCAGCAGACCTAAATCCCTGAGGAAATTCGAGTTATGCGCAAATTCCTGGTGTCCCTGCTGGCCGGCCTGCTGAGCGCCGGCCCCGCCCTCGCCGGCGTGGTTCCGAACCACGGTGCCCCCAACATGTCCGGGGCCTCCATCAAGGCGCCCAGCCACGAGCAGGACGAGCAGAAGGACGAGGCCAAGCGCGACCAGTCCGCCGACAAGCAGGACGGCCCCAAGGACGAGAAGCGCTGAGCACCGCGCCCGCCGCAGCCACGGAAGGCAGGGCGTCACGGCCCTGCCTTTTGCTTTTCTGAGGCCCCCGATCCCATGACCGAGCGCATCAGCGTCACCGTCGCCGCGGTCGCGCAGCGCGACGGCCGCTTCCTGGTCGTCGAGGAACAGGCCGATGGCGGCCTGCGCCTGAACCAGCCCGCCGGCCATCTGGAGCCGGGCGAGACGCTGGTGGCGGCGGCGGCGCGCGAAGCCCTGGAGGAGACCGCCTACCGCTTCACCCCGGAGTCCCTGCTGGGTGTCTACCGCTGGCGCAATCCGCAGGGCATCACCTATGTTCGCTTCGCCTTCGTCGGCCAGGCCGCCGGCCCCGAACCCGGCCGCGCCCTCGACCAGGGCATCGTGCGTGCCCTCTGGCTCACGCCCGCCGAGCTGCAGGCCGAGCGCGCACGCCACCGCAGCCCGCTGGTGTACCGCTGCGTCGAGGACTACCTCGCGGGGCGCCGCTTCCCGCTCGAGCTGCTGGTCGAGCCCGGGCCATGACCGGCAAGCGCGTCGTCGTCGGCATGTCCGGTGGCGTCGACTCCTCGGTCGCGGCCTGGCTGCTGAAGGAGCAGGGTTACGAGGTGCTCGGCCTGTTCATGAAGAACTGGGAGGACGACGACACCGACGAGTACTGCACCTCGCGCGAGGATCTCATCGACGCGGTGTCGGTGGCCGAGCTCATCGGCATCGACATCGAGGCGGTCAACTTCTCGGCCGAGTATCGCGAGCGCGTGTTCGCCAACTTCCTGGCCGAGTACCAGGCGGGCCGCACCCCCAACCCCGACGTGCTGTGCAACGCCGAGATCAAGTTCAAGGCCTTCCTCGACCACGCACTGCAGCTCGGCGCGGATCACATCGCCACCGGCCACTACGCGCAGGTGCGCGAGCGCGACGGTGCATTCGAGCTGCTCAAGGCGGCGGACGGGTCGAAGGATCAGAGCTACTTCCTGTACCGCCTCAACCAGGCGCAGCTCTCGCGCACGCTGTTCCCACTCGGCACGATGCTCAAGCGCGACGTGCGTGCGCTCGCGCAGCGCATCGGCCTGCCCAACCACGCGAAGCGCGACAGCACCGGCATCTGCTTCATCGGCGAGCGCCCGTTCCGCGACTTCCTGATGCGCTACCTGCCGACCCAGCCGGGGCCGATGGAGACCCCCGAGGGCCGTCACGTGGGCACCCATCACGGGCTGATGTACTACACCATCGGCCAGCGCCAGGGGCTGGGCATCGGCGGGCCGGGCGACCCGTGGTACGTGGTCGACAAGCAGGTCGGGCGCAACTGCCTGGTGGTGGTGCAGGGCCACGACCATCCGGCGCTGTTCCGCCAGGACCTGCACGCCGGGCAGCTGAGCTGGGTCGGTCCCGCCGCGCCGGCGCCGCGCGGCTATGCGGCGAAGACGCGCTACCGCCAGCCCGACGCGCCGTGCGCGCTCACCCAGGTCGACGGCGGCGGCTGCGAGGTGCACTTCGCCGAGCCGCAGCGCGCGGTGACGCCGGGACAGTCCGTGGTGCTGTATGACGGCGCGATTTGCCTGGGGGGCGGGATCATCTGTTGAAGGCCGTGACGGAGAAGCGTGCCCGAGGAGGCGTGACAGAAGGGCGTGACCGCAGGCGCACGCTCGCACGCTGACCGGACACGCAGCACCTGTCACGCCGTACCTGTCACGCACCACCTGTCACTGCAGTACCGGTCAAGCCGTTCTGCGGGATAATTCGCCCATGGACCTCACCTCCCTCACCGCCATTTCTCCCCTCGACGGGCGCTACCGCAGCAAGGCCGCGCCGCTGGCCGGCATCGCCAGCGAGTTCGGCCTCATCCGCTACCGGGTACAGGTCGAGGTGGAGTGGCTCAAGGCTCTCGCGGCGGAACCCGCGCTCACCGAGATCGGCCCGTTCTCCCCGGCGACGCTGGAGCGGCTGGACGCCGTCGTGGCCGCCTTCGAGCCCGCCGATGCCAACGCCGTGAAGGCGATCGAGGCGCGCACCAACCACGACGTGAAGGCCATCGAGTACTGGCTCAAGCAGCGCCTCGCCGACGTCGCGGAGGTGCAGAAGGCGGCCGAGTACATCCACTTCGCCTGCACCTCCGAGGACATCAACAACCTGTGCCACGCGCTCACGGCGCGGGACAGCCGGGACCATGTGCTGCTGCCGGGACTCGACCGGATCATCGGACGGCTGACTGCGCTCGCCCACCAGTGCGCCGACCTGCCCATGCTCTCGCGCACGCATGGCCAGTCCGCCACCCCGACCACGCTGGGCAAGGAGATGGCGAATTTCGTCCACCGGTTGCGCGGGGCCCGTGCGCGCATCGCAGCGGTCGAGCTCACCGCCAAGATCAACGGTGCGGTGGGCAACTTCAATGCGCACCTGGCTGCCTATCCCGACTTCGACTGGGAGAGCTTCGGCCGGCGCTTCGTGCAGGCCTTCCGCCTCGCGCACAACCCCTACACCACCCAGATCGAGCCGCACGACACCCTGGGCGCGCTGTTCGACGCCCTGGCCGCCGCGAACACCATCCTGCTCGACCTCGACCGCGACCTGTGGGGCTACATCTCGATCGGCTACTTCCGCCAGCGCGTGAAGGCTGGCGAAGTCGGCTCCTCGACCATGCCGCACAAGGTCAACCCGATCGACTTCGAGAACTCGGAAGGCAACATCGGCATCGCCAACGCGCTGCTGCATCATCTCGCGACCAAGCTGCCGGTCTCGCGCTGGCAGCGCGACCTGTCGGACTCCACGGTGCTGCGCAACCTCGGTGTCGCCTTCGGCCACACCCTGCTCGCCTACGACGGCTGCCTGCGCGGGCTCGACAAGATCGAACCCGATGCGGCGCGGCTGCAGCAGGACCTCGATGCGAGCTGGGAGGTCCTGGCCGAGCCGATCCAGACCGTGATGCGCCGCTACGGGGTGGAGAATCCGTACGAGCAGCTCAAGGCGCTCACGCGCGGCCAGAAGGCCATGTCGCGCGAGACCCTGCACGGGTTCATCCGCGGCCTGGCAATCCCCGAGGCCGAGAAGGCGCGATTGCTCGCGATGACGCCTGCCACGTATATCGGACTGGCCGCAACGCTCGCGAAGCGCATTTGAGTTTCAAGGCGTCAGGCGCTGGGCACGAGGCAACAGGACACCCATCCCCCGCCCGGCTTCCCCCCTGAACCGGGGGGAGCGGTGCGCCGTGCGCGCAGCGCGCAGAGGCCACCCTCCCCTTCAAGGGGAAGGCCAGGGTGGGGATGGGTTCATCAGCCATCCGCGCCCATCGTCTTGATCACCGCGCACATCATCCCCATCTGGACTGCTTGAACCACGAGGACCCCGCCATGCCCGCACACGCCAGGGACGTTTCCACTGCCACCTTCGAGAAGGACGTGATCGAGCGCTCGCGCGAAGTGCCGGTGCTGGTCGACTTCTGGGCCCCGTGGTGCGGCCCGTGCCGGGTGCTCAAGCCGGTCCTGGAGAAGCTCGCCGACCAGTACGGCGGCAAGTTCGAGCTGGCGAAGGTCAACTCCGACGAGAACCAGCAGCTGGCGATGGAGTATGGCGTGCGCAGTATCCCCAGCGTGAAGGCGTTCGTGGACGGCAAGCTGGTGGACGAGTTCATGGGCGCACAGCCGGAGTCCCAGGTGCGCGAATTCATCGACGGCTTGCTGCCCACCCCGGAGGACCTGCTGCGCCGGGAAGCCGGCCAGCGCTTCGCACAGGGCGACCTGGAAGGCGCGCTGGCACTGCTCGAGCGGGCGGCCTCCGGCCAGCACGACGACCAGGTGCTCGCCGACAAGATCCAGGTCCTGCTGGCACTGGGCCGGGTTGCGGATGCACAGGCCACTGCAGCGCAGCTGGGCCCGCTCGCGTCGCAGGACCCGGCGATCAGCGCGCTGCTCGCCCAGCTGCAGTTCGCGGATGCCGGCGCGGACGATGCGGCCAGCCTGCGTGCACGCATCGAGTCCGATCCGCAGGATCTGGAATCGCGGTTGAAGCTGGCGAAGCTGGAGGTGGCGGCAAAGCGCTACGAACCGGCGCTCGAGCAGTTGCTCGAGATCATCCGGCGCGACCGCAAGTGGAACAACGAAGCCGGCCGCAAGACCATGCTGGCCGTGTTCGATCTGCTGGGTGGCAGTGCGGAAGTGGTCTCCAAGTACCGCCGCCTGCTCGCCTCGGCGCTGCACTAGAACCCCGCTCGCAGGGCTTGGGGATCCAGGCTCCAGGCCCCAGACGTGTACACCCGGCGCCTTGCGCCGCGCCCTGCTTCCTACCTCTAGAGCCTAGGGCCTGGGGCCTCGCGCAGCAAGCTTCGCCCTGACCACCTCCACGATCCCCGGGGTGATCGACAGCAGGATGATCAGCACGATCACCAGCGACAAGTTCTGCTTCACGATCGGCAGGTTGCCGAAGAAGTAGCCGGCGTAGGCCAGGGACACGACCCAGATCGCCGCGCCGATCACGTTGAAGAAGAGGAAGCGCCCGTACTCCATGCGCCCGATCCCTGCGACGAATGGCGCATAGGTGCGCACGATCGGCAGGAAGCGCGCGATGATGATGGTCTTGCCGCCGTGCTTGTCGAAGAAGCGGTTGGTGCGGTCCAGGTAGTCCTTGCGGAACAACCAGGAGCGCTCGCTGCGGAACACCCGCGGCCCCAGCCAGCGTCCGAGCGCGTAATTGAGCGAGTCGCCGAGTATCGCTGCGACGATGAGCAGTACGGCGAGGAGGTGGATGTTCATCCCACCCGCGGCTGCCACCGTCCCCGCCACGAACAGCAGCGAGTCCCCCGGCAGGAATGGGGTCACCACCAGCCCCGTCTCGCAGAACACGATGACGAACAGCAGCAGGTAGATCCACGGCCCGTGCTGCTGGACGAAATCCAGCAGGTGCGCGTCCAGGTGCAGGACGAAGTCGAGGAGCCACTCCACGGTCTAGTGCCTCACCGCAGAGTCGCAGAGGCGCGGAGGATGCCCGGAGAAGGACGAGATCATGTGCGGCCCGTTGGATGTCGCGGGCGCTTCAGCGACACGGAGGCCGTTCTCCGCATTCCCCTGTGCCTCTGCGCCGCTGCGGTTGCTGTGGGTCGTTGCCCTCAAACGACCGCTTCCTGCTTCGGCCGCTCGGGCTTGATCAGGTCCTCGCGCGTGACCTTCAGGTAGATCAGCAGCGGGCTCGCGACCAGCACGGACGAGTAAATGCCGAACAGGATGCCGATGGTCAGCGCCAGGGCGAAGTAGTGCAGCGCGTCCCCGCCGAAGAGCAGGATCGACGTCACCATGATCTGCGTGCAGCCGTGGGTGATGATCGTGCGCGACATCGTGCGCGTGATGGCGTTGTTGATCACCTCGGCCAGGGTCGACTTGCGCATCTTGCGCACGTTCTCGCGGATCCGGTCGAACACGATGACCGACTCGTTCACCGAGTAGCCCAGCACGGCAAGCACGGCGGCCAGCACCGGCACCGAGAACTCCCACTGGAAGAACGCGAAGAATCCCAGGATGATGACCACGTCGTGCAGGTTGGCGATGATGGCCGCGATGCCGAACTTCCACTCGAATCGCAGCCACAGGTACAGCACGATGCCCGCGGAAACCAGCAGCAGCGCCACTGCACCGTTCTCCACCAGTTCCTTGCCCACCTGTGAGCCGACGAAGTCCACCCGCAGCAGTTCCACGCTGGGGTCCTCCGCCTTCAATGCCGTGATCACCTGTTCGCTCAACTGGGCTCCGGACAGGTCTGCACGCGCCGGAAGCCGCACCAGCGCGTTCTCGGAACTGCCGAAGTTCTGCACCG
>CAZFYX010000113.1:0-72084 GCA_964523885.1 uncultured Burkholderiales bacterium
GGCGAGAGGCGAGAGGCGAGAGGCGAGAGGAACGCCGCCGGGCAGGTCTTGCACCCTCTTCCATGGACGGCAGAGCATCGGCTGCGAACGGCCCGCCTCTCGCCTCTCGCCTCTCGCCTCTCGCCTCATAATCCGAAATACGCCTGCGAGATCTGCTCTCGCGTGAGGTCGCCGGACGGACCGGACAGCGTCACGCGCCCTTCCTGCAGGCAGTACAGCCGGCTCGACACCAGCTGGGCCATTCCCACGTCCTGCTCCACCACGATCACCGTGAGTCCGCCGGCGCACACCTGCGGCAGGGCGTTGTAGATCTCCTTGACCACGATCGGCGCCAGGCCCAGCGAGATCTCGTCGCAGATCAGCAGGCGCGGATTGCTCATCAGCGCGCGCCCGATCGCGACCATCTGTTGCTGACCGCCGGAGAGTGCGGTGCCCGGGTTCGTGCGCTTCTCCTTCAGGATCGGGAACAGCTCGTACACCCGTTTCAGGTTCCAGGGGCCGCTGCGCTTCGCGTAGGCCCCCATGAGAAGGTTCTCCTCCACCGACAGGCTCGGAAACAGCCGCCGACCCTCGGGCACCATCGCGATGCCGTCCCGCACGATGCGCCCCGGCGGCAGTCCCCCGATCGGTTCCCCGTCGAAGCGCACGGCCTCGCGCGGGGCCTTCAGCAGGCCACATACGGTCCGCAGGAAGGTGGACTTGCCGGCGCCGTTGGCCCCGATCATCGCGACGATCTCGCCCGGCTCGATCTCGAAGTCGATGCCGAACAGCGCCTGGAAGTCGCCGTAGTAGGCTTCGAGCCGGGTGGTCTGCAGCAGGGGCACGCTAGACCTCGATCCCCATGTACACGCGCTTGACCTCCGGGTTGCTCATCACCTCGTCCGGCAGCCCCTCGGCGAGCTTCTGGCCGAAGTTGATGACGAACAGACGGTCGGCCACGGCAAGCAGCGCGTGCACCACGTGCTCGATCCAGATCATGGTCACGCCCTGCGCCTTGATGCGCCGGATCTCGTCCACGAGCTCGCGCGCCTCGTGCTCCGTGAGGCCGCCGGCGATCTCATCGAGCAGCAGCACCTTGGGTTCGGTGGCGAGCGCGCGCGCGAGCTCCAGCCGCTTGCGGTCCAGCAGCGTCAGGCTGCCGGCGAGGCGGTTCGCCTTGGCCAGCAGACCGGTCGCACGCAGGATCTCGACTGCGTGCGCGTAGGTGTCGCGCTCGGGCTTGCCTGCACCGAACGACGCCGCCGCGACCAGGTTCTCGAACACGGTCATCGCCGCGAACGGCTGCGGGATCTGGTAGGAGCGGCCGATCCCGAAGCGGCAGCGCCGGTGCGGGGGCTCGCGCGTGATGTCGCGGCCGTCGAACTCGACCTGGCCCGCGTCGGTGCGCGCGTCCCCGCTGATCAGGTTGAACAGCGTCGTCTTGCCCGCCCCGTTCGGCCCCAGGATTCCGAGCGTCTCGCCCGCGCGCACCGACAACGTGACGTCGTCGGTGACGCGCAGCGCCCCGTAGCTCTTGGAGACGTTGGTGAGGGCGAGGATGGCCACGGACGCGCGCTGCGCTTGCGTTAGGTGAAGAAGTGAAAAGGTGAAGAGGTGAAGAGACAACAGGGTTGAAGAAGGCAAGGACGGGACGCTTCCCACCCTTCACCTTTTCACTTCTTCACCTCTTCACCTCGGCTACATCGCCTTCATCTTTCCGCCCACCGGGATGCTCGGTGCACCGGTGTTGCTGACGATGACCAGCTCGTACTTGTACTTCTTGCCCTTGACCCACTGGCCCAGCACGAGCGGGGTCTTGCTGACGTTCTTGAACGGGCCCGGGCCGCCCCACTTCACGTCGCCCACCACCGTCTTGAGCTGGGTTGCCCTGATCGCATCGCGGATCGCCGCGTGGCTGCCCAGATCCTTGGTCCGCTTGAGCGCATCCACCGCGACCTCGAACAGCGCATGGGCAAAGCCGATCGGCTGGGTCCACTGCTTGTTGGTGGCCGCTTCATAGCTCTCCGCCAGCTGCTTCGCGCTCTGCTTGGTGAGCGAGGAGGCGAACGGATGCGAGGGCGACCACCACACCTCGGTGGTCAGGCCGTCGCCGAGGTCGCCCAGCGCATCGATGGCGGCAGGGAACAGCAGCGCCTTGCCGAGCGTAACGACCTTGGGCTTGAAGCCCTGCTGCTTCGCCTGCGTCAGGAAGGTCTTGGCGTCGGGCGGGATCACCACGCCGGTGATGATCTCGCAGTTGTCCTTCTTGAACGCCGCAATCTGGGCCGAGAAGTCGTTGTTCATGTTCTGGAAGCGGCCAGGATCGGTCAGCGTGAATCCGGCCTTGGCGAGCGGCTTGGGGAAGCCGAGCTCCTTGTCGCCCCACGCATTGCCGTCGCCGTCGTTGGGGAACAGGCCGCCGACCTTCTTGTTGGTCGGGACCGAGCTCCAGCCGGCAAGGAAGTTCTCGATGACGTCTTCCAGGCCCCAGAACATGTGGTAGGTCCACTCGAAACCCTTGGCCGGGTCGCCCTTGCGGCCGAAGAACCACGGCTGCCACGGCACGACTGTGGAGATACAGGGGATCTCGTTCAGTTCGCATGCATCCGACACCGGGTTCGCGGTCTCGGGCGTGGAGGACACGAGCATCAGGTCGATCTTGTCCTTGAGGATGAGGTCGTTGGCCACCTCGCCCGCTCGGTTCGGATTGGACTGGCTGTCCTTTTGGATGATCTGCACCGGCACCTTCTTGCCGCCGATGTCGATGCCGCCGGCGAACAGCTTGTTCATCTGCTCGATGGTGAACTTGTCGGCTTCGCCGAACGGCGCGAGCGGTCCGGTCTGCGGCGAGACGAAGCCGATCTTGATGGCCTTGCCCTGCGCGAGGACCAGGGACGGGAAGCCCAGGGCCGCAGCGCCGGCGATGGCACCACCGGCCTGGATCAGCGCGCGGCGACGGGAAGACGAGATGTTGTTCTGCATGGGACTCCTCCAGTTGTTCTCGGTTTGGTGGTGCAGCTCGTACGACTAGGGTCGGCGCCCCTCCCACGCGGCCTGCAGGAGCGCGCGGATTGCGCCGCGATCGAGGGGTTGGGGATTCCAGTACGGATTGGTGACGGCGAGGTCCGCTGCACGGTCCAGACCGTCCGCCGGCATGCCGATATCCCTCAGGGCGAGCGGTGCGCCGACCGCCTTGGCCAGCTCGTAGAGCCCGGTGGCGGCATCCGCAGCGCCGAGTGCGCGCGCGACGCGCTTCATCGCGTCGACGGCTGCAGGCGCGTTGTACCGCGTCGCGTGCGGCAGCACGATCGTGTGCGTCTCGGCGTGCGGCAGGTTGAAGGTGCCGCCCAGCGTGTGGCACAGCTTGTGGTGCAGGGCCATGCCTACCGTGCCCAGGCACAGGCCAGCGAGCCACGCGCCGTACAGCGCCTCGGTGCGGGCCTCCAGGTTCCGAGGTTCGCGCACGACGCCGGGCAGGCTCTGCGCCAGCGCGCGGATGCCCTCCTCGGCCATGATCGAGGTGATGGGATTGGCTTCCTGCGCGTACAGCGCCTCGACCGCGTGCGCGATGCCGTTGATCCCGCTCGGTCCGGCGATTCGGGCCGGCAGCGTCAGCAGCAACGTCGGGTCGTAGATGACCGTCTTGGGCAGCATGCGCAGGTCGCGCACGGTCTTCTTCACCCCGTCCGCGGTGATGCCCTGGATGGGCGTCATCTCCGAGCCAGCGAAGGTGGTGGGGATGGCGAGGATCGGCAGTGACGAGGTGAGTGCGATCGCCTTCCCGAGTCCAGTGGTGGAGCCGCCGCCGATGGCGACACAGCAGTCCGCCTTCAGATCGGCCGCGACACGGCGTGCGTCCGCTGCTGCCTCGATCGGCACATGCATGACCGCCCGGTCGTAGATGCCGGCTGCCCGTGCGCCGATGCGGCGTGCGATGTCCTCCGCGGAGGCACGCTGCTCGGGTGTGCTCAGCACCAGCGCGCGCTGCGCGCCCAGGCGCTCGATCTCCTCGCCGAGCTTCTCCAATGCGCCGGCACCGAACACCACGCGGGTCGGCAACGCCGTGTAGGTGAACGCCTTCATGCGACAGCGCGCGCCGGCGCACGTCGGAGCGGCACACCGGTGAGCCGCACGAGCTCGTCGAAGCCCAGGCCCTCGACCGTCTCGAGCACGACCAGCCCCTCCGGCGTCACGTCGATTACGGCCAGGTCGGTGTAGATGCGGCTCACGCACGCCACGCCGGTCAGCGGATAGGTGCAGCGCTCGACGATCTTGCTCTGTCCGGCCTTGGTGAGGTGTTCCATCATCACGAAGACCTGCTTTGCGCCGATCGCCAGGTCCATCGCGCCGCCGACCGCGGGGATCGCATCGGGTGCGCCGGTGTGCCAGTTGGCCAGGTCGCCGTTGGTCGCCACCTGAAACGCGCCGAGCACGCAGTAATCCAGATGCCCGCCGCGCATCATCGCGAACGAGTCGGCGTGGTGGAAGAAGCTGGCCCCGGGAAGGATGGTCACCGGCTGCTTGCCCGCGTTGATCAGGTCGTAGTCCTCCGCGCCGGGCGCGGGCGCCGGGCCCATGCCGAGCACGCCGTTCTCGCTCTGCAGGAAGATCTCGCGGTCCTTCGGTAGGTGGTTTGCCACCAGGGTCGGCAGGCCGATCCCCAGGTTGACGTACGCGCCCTCGGGGATGTCGCGCGCCACGCGCGCGGCCATCTGGTCCCGGCTCATTCGCTTCATGTCTGCTCCTGGCTCATGCAGCCGCCTGCGTACCGACCCCGTACGAGGCCGGGTTGGGAATGTGAACGACACGCTTCACGTAGATCCCCGGAGTGACGACGCTCTCGGGGTCCAGGGCGCCCAGCTCGACGATCTCGCGAACCTGCACCACGGTGCACCGGGCCGCAGCGGCCATGATCGGCCCGAAGTTGCGTGCCGTCATGCGGTAGACCAGGTTGCCCCAGCGGTCAGCGCGCTCGCCCTTGATCAGGGCGAAGTCGGCGTGGATCGGGTACTCGAGCACGTAACCGCGGCCGTCGATCATGCGCGTCTCCTTGCCCTTGGCGAGATCGGTCGCATAGCCGGTGGGCGTGTAGAAGGCGCCGATGCCGGCGCCCGCGGCGCGGATGCGCTCGGCGAGGTTGCCCTGGGGCACCAGCTCCAGCTCGATCTGGCCGGTGCGATAGAGGGTGTCGAAGTGGTGCGAGTCCACCTGGCGCGGAAACGAGCACAGGATCTTGCGCACCCGCTTCGCCTTGAGCAGCGCGGCGAGGCCGGTCTCGCCGTTGCCGGCGTTGTTGTTGACGATGGTGAGGTCCTTCGCGCCCTGCTCGATCAGCGCCTCGGTCAGCTCGGAGGGCAGCCCCGCCGTGCCGAACCCGCCGATCATGACGGTGGCGCCGTCGTGGACGTCCTTGAGTGCCTCCGCTGCGGAGGCGACGATCTTGTTGATCACCTTGTTGGTCCTGAAAAGCGAACCGCATGGAACACAGAAGGCACAGAGGAACAGAGAGGACTGCGTGAGCGACCGTCCCCATGCTCCAGTGGCTGTGGTTCTCCGCTGTGTTCCTCTGCGTCCTCTGTGTGCAAGCTGTGGCCTTGGTGCGCGTCAGCGCGGGTAGTAGGACGGAATCTGCGCGTCCACATTCACCCACACCGACTTCGCCTCGGTGTAGTCGTGCATCGCCTCGAATCCCATCTCGCGGCCGTAGCCGGACTTGCCGATGCCGCCGAAGGGCGAGCCCGGATTCACCCGCTTGTAGCAGTTGATCCACACCATGCCGCTGCGCATCGCGCCGGCCACACGGTGCGCGCGCTGGAGGTTGGTGGTCCACAACCCGCCGCCCAGTCCGTAGTCGGTGCCGTTGGCGATTCCGATCACCTCCTCGTCGTCGCGGAAGGTGGTGACCGTGACGAACGGTCCGAACACCTCCTCCTGCGACACGCGGTCGGCCGGTTTTGCACGCACCACGGTCGGCTCGACATAGCAGCCCTTGGCCAGCTCGTCGCGCTGCGGCGGCTTGCCACCGAGCAGCACCTCCCCGCCTTGCTCCTGCGCGACCTTGCAGTAGGCCAGCACGCGGTCGCGGTGCTGCTGGGAGGTGAGCGGGCCCATCTCCGTAGCGGCCTCCAGCGGGTTGCCAAGCCGGATCGAGCGCGCCAGCGCAATGAAGCCCTCGAGGAACTGGTCGGCGATCTTCTCGTGCAGGATCAGGCGCGAGCCGGCGATGCACGCCTGGCCCTGGTTGTGGAAGATGGCGAACGCGGAGCCGCCGATGGCCGCCTTGACGTTCGCGTCGTCGAAGACGATGTTGGCACCCTTGCCGCCGAGCTCCAGCTGCACGCGCTTCAGGTTGCCGGCCGAGGCCTGTACGATCTTGCGCCCGGTCGCGGTCGAACCCGTGAACGCGATCTTGTTCACGTCGGGATGTTCGGCCAGGTGCTGCCCGGCGATGTGCCCGTAGCCGGGCACGATGTTGATCACGCCCTTCGGGAAGCCCACCTGCTTCGCCAGGTCCGCGATGCGCAGCGTGGACAGCGGCGTCAGCTCGGCCGGCTTCATCACTACCGTGTTGCCTGCAGCCAGCGCAGGACCGAGCTTCCAGCTGGTGAACATGAGCGGGAAGTTCCAGGGCACGATCTGGCCCACCACGCCGACCGGCTCGCGCAGCACGTAGTTCAGGAAGCCCGCCTCGACCGGAACGACCCTGCCCTGCAGCTTGTCGGCCATGCCCCCGAAGTAGCGGAACGTCACCGCGGTCCGTGGCACGTCCAGGCCGCGCGTATCGCGCAGCGGGTGTCCGGTATCGAGGCTCTCCAGCTGCGCCAGCTCCTCCGCGTTGGCCTCGATGGCGTCGGCCAGCTTGAGCAGCAGACGGCCGCGGTCCATCGCGGCGAGCCTGGCCCAGGCGGGGAACGCACGGCGGGCCGCCTCGACGGCACGATCGACGTCTGACTTCTGCGCCTCGCTGATCTCGGTGATGAGCGAGTTGTCGTGCGGGTTGAGGACAGGGATGCGCGAACGCGCATGGCTGTCGACGAACTCGCCGTCGATGAACAAGTGGTTCTGGATGGGTTGCATGGGGAGATGAGGCCCTGGGCTCCAGGCGCCAGAGGCCAGGGGTGTCGACGCGCCGCCTTACCTCTGGTGTCCAGCGCCTGGGGCCTAGTGCCTGATGTTCAAAACTCGACCGGATAGGGCTTCAGCTCGCCCCGCTCGTAGCGCTTGGGCAGGTCGGGTGTGGCGTTCTCCCACACCAGCAGCATCGAGCGCTTCTTCGAGTAGCCCTGGTGGCGGATGTCCGCCGGCATCGCCGCCACGTCGCCCGCCTTCATGAGCACGCGTGCACGGGGGCGGCCGGTCTCGCGGTCGGTCACGTCCCACATGATCTGGTCGGACAGCTGGATGAACCACTCGACGCGGTCGTTGCCGTGGATGATCGGCAGGATGTACTCCTCGGTGGTCGGGCAGAACAGGCTGGCCTTGCACACCGAGGTCACCGAGGGATTCCAGGTCACGTCCGAGCGCGACAAATACTTGAACAGGCTGAAGCCCTTCAGCTCCTTCTCGAACCCCGGCTCGGCTTTGATCTCCGGCTCTTCCTGCGACACGTCCGCGAACGCGCGGTTGATCGGATAGCCGTTGGCATCCTCGCGCAGCGGCGAATCGTCCTCCATACCCGGCATGCGCTTGGTGGCCACGCGGAAGCGCTCGATCGCCTGCAGGTTGCTGCCGTTTTTCTCGCCGAACGCCGTGGTCCCGGTCTCGGCGGGCGCCGCGAAGGGATCGAAGCCGGCGTTGGTCCAGTCGGCCAGGATCTCCTTGAACTTCGCCATCGCCTTGGGCGAGTCGAATGTCTCGACGTACGACAGGCCATTCTTGTGCATGGCCTCGTTGTAGCGGCCGGCGAACAGCTCCACGCGGCCGTACAGGTTGCGCGTGCCGAACACCGCGTCGAAATTGACCAGGCCGTAGAAGAAGCCCCAGGCCACGTCGCGCATGATCGCGCGCAGGAACGCGTCCGCGCTCATGGTGTGGGACATGCGCTGGCCCTTCGCAGGCCAGGTGATGGTGACGAAGTACTCGTCGCGGGCGAAAGTGAATTCGCCCAGGGTGAAGGTCTTGTAGCCGGCGATCTTGTCCGGCAGGCCCAGCTCGGCAGGTGCGTTCATGCAGATCTCCGTGATTCGTGACTCGTGAGCCGTGATTCGTGACGCGCGACTGTCTTCTCCCTCTCCCCTCGCGGCAGAGGGTTGGGTTGAGGGAGTGTCACTGGTAGCAGATCTCGCCCCAGCGCTGGATGGTCAGCTCGCCGAGAATGGTCTGCTGGATCATTGCGCTGCTTGTGTTGGCGACGAAGCGATACGCGGCGCCCGTCGGCAGCAGCGCCTGCTGCCCCCGCTTGAGCCGGATGGTGCCCATGCGCCGGCCCCTGGGCTCGCCCTTCACCAGCACCGTGCCTTCCTTGCCCGCCGGGGCGACCGGGGCGTCCAGCTTTACGTACTCCACGGTTACATCCCCGTCGAGCACCACCACGAACTCGTCGTGGCTGCAGGCGTACCAGGGCGAGGTGCCTTCCGCGCGGATGGCCTCGATCACGTACTCGAGGTTCTTCGCGACCGCCACCTTCTCCCACGGCCTGGACTTGTTCGCGACCTCGAACACGTTGGAAAACACGTAGTACTTCGGGTTGTCGTTGATGATCTCGATGTGGCCCTTCTCGTACTTCTCGAGCGACCCGAAGACGGTCTGGAAAGTCATGCTCTCCTCCAGGTGATCTGGTTAGCGTTGTCCGCAATGTGGACACTTGTCCGATACGCGAACTTAATCTACGATCCGGAAAAACAGGTGTCAAGCGCCGCGCCGGGGCTTTCCCGTGCTGCGCCGCGACGAAGAACACCAGGAAAGATTCGGGTTGCAATCGGGGAAGGGCAGATGGTGCAGGGCAAGACCGCGGGATCGAATATCAGCCGCGAAGCCGACGAGACCGAAGACAGCGAAGCGCCGACCGAGTTCGTGCGGGCCCTGGCCAAAGGGCTGGCCGTCATCGAGGCCTTCGACGGCCAGGCACCGGCCATGACGCTGAGCGACGTGGCGCGGCGTACCAACCTCTCGCGCGGCACCGCGCGCAGGCTGCTCCACACCCTGGTCGAACTGGGCTATGTGGGATTCGACGGCAAGCTGTTCTCGCTCCGGCCGCGCGTGCTCAACCTCGGCTTCGCCTACCTCTACTCCCACAACGTGTGGCAACTCGCGCAGCCGTACCTGGTGGAGGTGGTGGAAAAGCTGCACGAGTCCTGCTCGATCGCGGTGCTCGACGGCACCGATATCGTCTACGTGGCGCGCGTGCCCACTGCACAGCGGATCATGTCCATCAATCTCGGGCTCGGCACGCGCCTGCCCGCGCTCCACACGTCGATGGGACGGGCGATGCTCGCACACCGGCCCGCGTCCGACGTGCGGACGCTGCTCAAGCGCAGCCTGCCGACAAGGCCGTACACGCCCAGGACCGTTACCGACGCACGCGCGCTGCTCGCGGAGCTCGAGCAGGTGAAGAAGCAGGGCTGGGCCCTGGTGGACCAGGAGCTCGAAGTGGGTCTGCGCTCGCTGGCCGTGCCGATCTTCGATTTCAACGGCTGCGCCATTGCCGCGCTCAACATCGGCACGCAGGCCTCCCGCTGGACCGTCGGCGCGCTGCAGAAGGACGCGCTGCCGGTGCTGCAAGCGGCCGCGCAGTCGATCGGTGCGCTGTTCGCACCGGGCAAGGCGCGCTGAGGTGCGGCGGTTTCAGTCCCGCAGGTCGCCGTCGATGTAGAGCCAGCGCCCGTCGCGCCGCTCGAAGCGGCTGGTCTCGTGCAGCCGGTGGGCGCGACCGCCGAGCTTGCTGCGCGCGACGAACTCCACGACGGCGTGATCGCCATCGACCTGCTCATGGCGCTTCACCTGCAAGCCCAGCCACTGCAGGCCCTGCGGTCCGGTCTCCAGGTCGGTCGGACACGTCTCGGGTGCCCAGGTCGCGCGCAGGTAGTCGATCCGCCCCAGCACGTACGCGCTGTAGCGCGAACGCATCAGCGCTGCGGCATCCGGCGCCGCTTCTCCCTCGTGCCACCGCCCGCAGCACGCGGCATAGGCCATGCCGCTGTCACACGGGCAGGTATCCGGTGAATACATGGATCAACTCCGGTACAGGCTCCGACAGCGCTCCAGTTCGGCCCGGCTCGGTCGCGGGTGCGCATCGACCTCCTCGGGACTGCCGCTCGCGCTCATCAGGAATCCGGGTTGCAGCGTGTGGGTCAGCCCGAGCGCGTGGCCGATCTCATGGGCAACCACGAGGCGCAGCTCCACCACCGTGCGCACCGTCTGGGGCGTGAGCAGGATGTCCACCTCCACGGCGCGCCCGGCCTCCACCCAGCCGAGCGTGACGCCGCCGGCGTCGCCATCCCGCAGGGCGTTGTAAAGGCTGCGGCTCCAGCCCAGGGTACTGCGGTCATCCCGGATCCCGGGAGCCGCCGTCGTCGGGCCCCCGTACTCGAAGATCACGCCGCAGGACGCCCAGGCACGCGTGGCATATTCAATCGCCTCGAGCACCCGGTCGCTGGTGACGGCAGGCGGTGCGCCGGTGTGGTTGTAGTACCACACCAGACGGCCGTCGCGCACCGGAGCGAGCCCGAGCGTGACCTCGGCTGCGCCGCCCATTGCCGGGCAAGCGAGCAGCGGCAGGACGGCGAGCGCGCGCCGCGCAGCCCGGCGCATGTGTGCGCTCAGACCAGCGTGCGCCCGGTCATCCGCTCGAGCACACGCAACGGCGCGCGCTCCGGATGACGCATGGCGTCCACCGGCAGCATCCAGGTCTGCTCGAGCATCATCGCGCCGCTCATTACCGCATGCAGGACCTGGTCGGAAAACACGATCCAGGTCGAGCCGGGTGGAAACTCCACCTGCAGCTGGGGCGACTCGCGCTGGTAATGCAGATCCGCCTTTACGCGGTCGTGCAACTCCAGCATGTAGTGGTCGAACGCGGAACGGCGGCGCTTCGTGACCTGCAGCGCCCGGAGCAGAGTGGCTTCCCCGGGCAGCTGTCGGCGCGCCCGCGGCAGGATCCTGGCCGCCATGTCGGGAAACGGCTCCCCCACACGCCAGACTCGCGGCACGCCCACCGGGTTGACGTTGGTGAACACGCGCAACAGCCGCGCACCATTGGTCGGGTTGGAGGGAAAGGCGTCCGGATGCAGGCGCGTGTCGTCCTTGCGCCACGAACTCACGCGACCCTCGATCTCGAAGGGGCGGAAGCTGGTGTTGCCGAGCTTCAGGTGCGGTACATATTGCGGGAACAGCCCATGCACCAGCTGCTGGGCCTGGTTACCGAAGCGTTCGAGCATGCCTGCCATACCGGCCAGATCCTGCGGGTCGCCCGCAGCACCGCGCAGGCGGCGCTCTTTCCCGCGAAGGTAGATGTTCTTCGACTTGCCATCGGACCAGCGCGTGGACAGGAATCGCCGCTCGTCCGGTCGAATGTCGAACCCCAGCAGCGGCAGGAACAGGACTTTTCCAGCCTCCAAGGCGTCGATCGCCAACAACTCCGCGGCACCTTCGGACACCGACCAGACGTTGATGGCAAGCTGGACGATAAGCTCCAGATCCATGAGAGTGTGCAGGGTTCAGATAGCCGAATGTCATTGTAGCGCACCGGCACTACAGTCACGAACGGGGTGCAACTCCATGCTCGGCCAGCACCTCGCGGTAGATGGCCAGATTGCCCTCCACCATGCTGTCCAGCGAGAACTCCCGCGCCACGAGGGCGCGCCCGCCCTCGCCCAACCGCCGCGCCAGGACGGGGTCCCGTAGCAGACGAGCGATCGCGTCACGCAACGCGCCCGCATCGCCCGGCGGCACGAGCAGCCCGTTCTCGCCATCGCGCACCGCTTCGGGGATGCCGCCCGCGCGACAGGCCACGATCGGCACGCCGGCGGCGGAGGCCTGCAGCAGCGAGACGCCGAGGCCCTCGCGGTAGGCCGGATGCACCACCAGGTCGAGGCACGGCAGGATGCGCGGCAGATCGTCGCGGAACCCGGCCAGCTGCACGCGCCGTGCCATCCCGCCTGCGCCGATCATCTCCCGCAACCGCCCCTCCAGCCCACCCTTGCCGAAGAACAGCACGTGCAGGTCCGGGAACTCGGCAAGCAGCGGTGGCAGGGCCTCCAGCAGCAGCAGGTGGCCCTTGCGCTCGATCAGCTGCGCGACCACGCCCAGCGCCCTGGACTCTGGCGGCAGCCCGAACTGGGACCGGAACCAGGACAGGTCGCGCGGCCCCTGGTAGGGCGCGGGGTCGACCACGCTGCGCACCACCCGCAATCGCTGCGGTGACAGCCCTTCCGCGAGCTTGAGCTGCGCGATGCCGTCGGAGATCGCGACCACGCGATGATGCAGGCGATACTTGAGGCGCACCGACCAGCGCGGCTCGGGGTTGTCCTGGCGGCGGGAGTAGATCACCGGCAGCCCCGCCAGCCGCGCGGCAATGCCGCCCATGACGTCGGCGCCGATGCGGCTGTGCAGGTGCACGATGTCCGGCTGCACGCGACGCATCAGGCGGCCCAGGCGCCACGCCATCAGGACGTCCACGTCTCCCCACATCGGCATCTCGTGCACTTCAGCGAACGGTGCGGCGGCCCGAGCCAATGCACAGCCACGCGGACAGGCGAGCACGTTGCGGACACCGCGCGCATGCAGGCCCTGCAGCAGGTAGAGCACCTGCTGTGCGCCGCCGTACAGGTTGCGGCCGGCCTCCACGTGCAGCACCTTCATGCGCGGCTCCATGCGAGAGGCGGTACTGCAGCCAGATGGGTGGGGTGCGAAGGGACGGGTAGACGGGTCATGGCAGGCGCGAACGCCGAGGACAGGTGCGCAAGGCTATCACTGCGCGGCGCTGACGAGGTGACGCGCGAGCGCCTGCAATGCCGCAGGATCCACCGACTCGGTGTCGATCCGGGTGCAGACTGCCTCCTCATCGGGCCCGAGCGGCTCCTGCGCGCGCAGCTGCGCCTCCAGCACCACGCGCCCGGCCTCGGAGGCGTCGGCGCCTGCTGCCGCGCGCCAATCGACGCGCTGATACAGCGTCTCGACGCGTGCAACGAAGTGTGCGATCCGGAACGGCACCCGCAGTCGCGCGGCCAGCGCCCGGAAGGGCTCGCGCAGCGCACGCCTCAGGAAGGTCGCATCCACCAGCACCGTGAAGCCGCCTGAGAGGATCGCCGCTGCGAGCGCGAGCAGGTGCGCGTAGGCGTCCTGCGAGGCCGCGGGAGTGTAGATGCCGCCGCCTACCGCCGACCCCGAGTGCGCCGATGCGTGAAGGCCGTGGAGGCGCTTGCGCTCGACATCGGAGCGGATGCGCACAGCACCGATGGTCTCGAGCATGACTTGCGAGCACGTGGTCTTTCCGGAGCCGGACAAACCATGAAGGATCACCAGCGCCGGCTCGGGCGCGCAGGCCACGCGGTGGGCCAGCTCGAGATGCAGCCGGCACTTTCCGGCCATGGCCTGCAGCGCTTGCGTGCCCGCATCCGCCTGCGCTGCGCGCATGGCGGCGATCTTGGCTCGCACCAGCGCGCGATACACGACGTAGTAGCGCAGGACCCGAACCCCCTCGTAGTCGCCGGTCGTCTCGAGATAGGTGTTCAGGAAGCGCGCGCCGAGATCCTCGCGTCGGCGCACGGCCAGGTCCATCACGACGAACGCGATCTCGTTCATGAGGTCGATCCAGCGCAGCGCAGGATTGAACTCGATCGCGTCGAAGATCCGTACCTCGCCGTCGATCAGCACCATGTTGGCGAGGTGCAGGTCGCCGTGGCATTCACGCACGAAGCCTGCGCGCCGGCGCAGCTCGAACAGCGGGGTCAGCACGCGGCTCTGCTCTTCGGTCCACTGCCGCAGGCGCTGCAGCAGCGCGACGTCGTTGGCCACGGCGAGCAGCTGCGCGAGCTGGTCGAAGTTCTGCAGGGCCGGCGCGATGATGCCCCCGGCACTTCCGAATGCGGTGTCCGGCCCAGCGGGAGGGAGCGACTGGTGGAACTGCGCCACCTGGGCCGCAAGGGCATCCAGCTGCGCGGGGAGCAACTCGCCGCGTTCGAGCACGTGCTCGAGCAGGCCTTCCTGGGAGAAGCGGCGCATCTTCACCGCGTACTCGATCGGAGCGCCCTCGCCCTCGACCCGCGGTGCGGCCGCGGTCCCGGTGATGGGCACCACGGCGAGGTACAGATCCGGCGCGAGCCGGCGATTGATGCGCAGCTCCTCGTCACAGAAGCGGCGCCGCTGTGCCAGCGTGGAGAAGTCGAGAAAACCCAGGTTCAGCGGCTTCTTGGTCTTGTAGGCGTGCTCGCCGACCAGGAAGACGTGCGAGATGTGCGTCTCGAGGTGCTCGACGGGTTGCGGGTCGGGCCAGGCGCGCGGCGACAGGAGCCCGCTGACGAGATCATCGTGCGCGCGCTCGGCGGGGCGCCTGACGATGCCCATGTGGCGGTCCGTTACGCGCGGCGGACTTCGAGTGCGATGGCGAAGCTGTTCAGCCCGGGCAGCAGATCGCAGCGCAGGGTCAGGGTGACGGCCTGCATGACTTTCTCGAACCCTTCCTCCGACTGCGACACGGTGTGGTGCGGGCGCGCCGACAGGCGGACCGGCTCGCTGCACAGGACCTCGATGGTGCCGCCCAGCACCTGGTCTTCCAGTGCCAGGGTGGTCACGCCGGGCAACTCGAGCGGCTGGCCGAACCCGCCGGGAATGCGTCCCTCGAACACATAACGGCCCATGAAGCCGTCGCAGCTCGGCATCGCGAGGTTCAGCTCGGTCTCGAACGTCCCCTCGGCAACGGCCTGGATGCGGTAGCGCACGGTCAGGCGGTTGTCGGCCAGGCTGATCTGCTTGTCGATCGTGGTGGGCCCGCACGCACCGCGGAAGGCCGTCTCCGAGGGCGTCGTGGTCCCGGCCGCCGCAGCGTACGCCGGCAGCTCCCACCGCGTGTCGTGCGATCGGCAGCGATCGAGGAACAGCGCGCAGGGCCGGGTGTCGGGCTCGATGTCCGCAGGCTCGATCGGGTGCTTGAAGCTCACCCTATCGTGTGCCGAGGCGATGCCCTCGTGCTGCGCCTGCTGCTGCTCGCCCAGGTGCATCTTGCGATAGTAGTGCTCGTCTCGCCGCTGCAGCGTGTCGCCGAAATTGTGTCGCAGCGAGTAGGAATCGAGCTCGACCACCGCCGCATCGGCGTCGCAGCGGACCACGGCCTGGAGGATGCCGTTGTGCAGGAACAGTTCGGCCACGCCGTCCAGGTCGAGGTCCATGCAGGGAGCCGGCGCGCGCGGCGCGACCTTGTCCAGCGCCCCTTCGAGCTCGACCATGGCGTTGTACACCGCACGCCGCAGGTGCGGCAGGTACAGCCCGCCGAACAGGCCGTGCCAGTACGCGTCGTTGGCCTGTGCGCGGTAGAGCAGGTCGATCATGCGCGGCGAGCGTGAAGCCACCGGCAGCGCGTCGACGCGTGCGGACAGCGCGAGCATGCGCTTGTGCATCCAGTTCGCCTCGCTGTAGCGCGAGAGGAAGTTCTTCCACATGCCGCCGCGCAGGAACGCCTTGTCGCGCTCGTAGTCGCCGTGGTTGCGCTCCTGCTGCACCAGGTCGGCGTACGCGTGCGCGCGCTCGGCGGGCAGCGTCCACTCGTTCATCTCGATGTAGGAGGTGGTCGGCAGGTAGATCACCCCCCGGGTACGGGCCTGGCGGCGGAAGTCGTCGAAGTGCTGGGTGCGGATCTGCGGCGAGGCCAGAACGGCCTCGAGGAACGCCTGCAGCCAGCCCTTCTCGTACACCCACTCGTAGGTCTCGGGCCAGATGCCGAACTTCTCGATGTCATCGAAGTAGACCGCGGCCGCATGCTCGCCTGCGCTCTCGATGAAGCTCACGGCATCCTGCGCCGAAGCGAAGGGGATGCGATAGCGCAGACCCTCGGAGATCGGGAACAGGTCGATGACGCGGCCGTCCTCTTCGGTGCTGAAGTAGCCGCCGAGCTCGGGCAGCGTCTTGCCGGTGCAGAGGAAGTGGTAGTCGTCCACCGTCACGTAGTCGATCCCTGCATCGACCAGGGCGGGCACCACGGCGCTGTCCCATACGCGCTCGGTCAGCCAGGCGCCGCGCGGGCGCTGCCCGACCAGCCGTTCGAGCCGGTGCGACAGTGCCCGTACCTGGCCGATGCGGTCGCGCGACGGGATCGAGGCGAGCACCGGTTCCATGTCCCCGCCGCCGAACAGCTCGGCCTGGCCGCGCGCCACCATCTCGCGCAGCAGCGCCATGTCGCCGGGGTGGTGGTCGAACAGGTACTGCAGCAGCCAGCCGCTGAAGTGCGCCGCGAAGCGGAAGTCGGGATAGCGGTGCAGGGTTTGCAGGAACGGCCGGTAGCAGCGCGCGTGCGCGTGCTCGACGACTTCCGGGAAGTTGCCGGCGGGCTGGTGGGCGTGGACGCCGAGGAGCAGGGAGACCGTCATGGGGAATGGGGGCTCTACTTCAAAACCGCAGTCAACACAGAGGACACCGAGGAACACAGGGGGGAGGCGGACGATCTCGCCAGCGGTCCTCGGTGTACTTCCGTGTCCTTGGTGTTCGAGGTGTAAGGGGCTTCACGCAGCCCGGCGCATCGCGCCGTCCGTGTGTACGTTGAGCGCGCCCAGGCTGACCGGTTCCGACAGCTGCGGCGGGACCGGGAGCTTGAGCAGGTGATACAGGTTGGCCAGGTAGGAGCGGAACAGGCGATCGAAAGCCAGCACCGCTTCGCGCGGGTTGTAGTCGCCGAACCACCAGAACCAGTCCGAGCCTTCGCACACGGCGAGCTGCGCTTCCGCGGCGGCGGCCTCGGCCGGGGACAGGCGAGCGCTCCCCAGCACCAGGTCGTAGCTCTGCTTGGCGGTGATCAGCAGCTCCCACGCGCGGTTCTTGTCGGGCGAGCCGATCCAGGTCGAGAGGTTGCCGTATACCCAGCTGCCGGTGACCATGTCCGGCAGCGTGCGCGCCAGCTGCGCGCTCTGCGCATCGTCCAGCACCGCCGAGAACGTGGTGGTGCGGATGGCGGCGTGCTGCTCCAGCGCGCCGTACAGCTCGCGAAAGAAGTAGTACGCGTTGTACGGGTAGTACTCCCAGGCATTCTCGCCGTCGAGGATCACGCTCACGACCGGCGCGGGGTTGCCTGCAGTCGCCTGCGCAATGCCTTCCAGTTCGCGCACGAAATGCGCGGCTGCATCCGACCCGTGCCACGCCTTGTACTCGAAGCCGATCAGGTCGGACAGCCGGTCGTCGCGGAAGAAGCAGGCAGGTCCCTCGGCCGAGCCGACGCGCCACGGCCGATAGAGGACGTCCTGGCGGTCGTGCACAGCCAGGCCGGACTTGCGCAGCGAGTTCATCAGGACGGCCTCGCCGCTCGCCACCCAGCTCACGCCGTGCTCGCCGACCACCCGGCAGAAGGGCAGCGACACCGCGCCTTCGGCTGGCCAGATCCCGCGCGGACGGGCACCGAACCGACGGGCGTGGCTGTCGAGCGCCTGGTCCAGGTGACGGAGCAGGCGCGTGCGCCCGCCCGGATAGTGGTCTGCCCGGGGGAACGGCGCATCCGGCAAGGCTTCGCGCGCGCTGTCGAGCTCGAGCAGCAACGGACCGATCGGGTGCTGGTAGGGCGTGGTCGTCAGCTCCACCTGGCCGCGCGCTGCGAGCGCGCGATAGCGATCCACCGTGCCACGCACGACCTCGGAGATCAGCTCGAACAGCTCGAGGCGATCACCGTGGGTGAAGGCCTCTCCGCGCGCCATCAGCCGCGCCACGACTTCGCGCTCGCGACGCAGTGCCTCGCCCGTCCACGACAGGTGGTACCAGGTCACCAGGTCGGCGAGGTACTGGCCGGAGAAGTACACGCAGGGATCCCCGCCCTGCGAGACGGCGTAGGCGTAGAGGTCGCGCAGCCGCTTGTACGGGGTGAAGGGATCGACCATCTTCACGTGGTTGCTGCGGAAGCACTGGTTGAGCAGGTAGCGGCGGTCGCTGTGCTCGAGGCGGTCGAGGTCCTCGTGCACGAGCAGGCGCAGCAGCGGATCGCGCAGGCGCCCGGTGCGGAACTGATCGGCGTAGTCGTCGATCTGGTCGAGCAGGATCGGGACGAGGTTGACCACCGCCTGTACGCCGGGATGGGCCTCGAGGTGCGCCGCCATGTCGCTGTAGTCCTTCAGCGCATGCAGGTACACCCACGGCTGCTGGAACTCGCCGCTGTCCTGGTCGCGGAAGTCGGGCTGGTGCATGTGCCACAGCAACACCAGCCGGAGGGAGGGCTGCATGCTCATCGAAGCGGGACCGGCGGCGGCTCAGTGATGGTAGTGCGTCTTCTGCCCGAGCATCTCCGGCGTGACCAGGGTGACGCCCTTCTCGGTGACGTGGAAGCGGCGGCGGTCCCCGGCCGGATCGAAGCCGGCCCGGAAGCCTTCCGGCAGCACGCAGCCCTTGTCGATCACCACGCGGCGCAGCTGTACGTGCCGGTTCACCACCACGTCGGGAAGGATCACGGCGTCGTCGATGGTGCCGTAGCTGTGCACGCGGACGTTGGAGAACAGCAGCGAGCGGCGCACGGTCGAGCCGCTGATGATGCAGCCACCCGACACCATCGAGTCGAGCGCCATGCCGCGCCGGCCCTCGTCGTCGAACACGAACTTGGCCGGCGGCAGCTGCTCCTGGTAGGTCCAGATCGGCCAGACCTCGTCGTAGATGGACAGCTCGGGCGTGACGTGGATGAGGTCGACGTTGGCCTCGTAGTACGCGTCCACCGTCCCGACGTCCCGCCAGTAGGGTCGGCCCTCGTTCATCCCCACGCAGCTGTCCTGGAAGCGGTGCGCGAACACGCGATAGCGCGGCACCAGGTAGGGGATGATGTCGCGGCCGAAGTCGTGCTTGGACTTCGGCTCGTCGGCGTCGCGCGCCACCTGCTCGTAGAGGAAGCGGGCGTTGAACACGTAGATGCCCATGCTCGCCAGCGCCTGGTCGGGCTTGCCGGGAACCGGCTTGGGCTCGGGCGGCTTCTCGTTGAACTCGCGCACGCGCATGCTCTCGTCGACGCTCATCACGCCGAAGGCGCGCGCATCGGCGATCGGCACCTCGATGCATCCGACCGTGATGTCGGCCTGGCGGGAGACGTGGTAGGCGAGCATGCGGGCGTAGTCCATCTTGTAGATGTGGTCGCCGGCCAGGATGAGCACGTACTCGGGGTCGTTGCTCTTGAGGATGTCGAGGTTCTGGAACACCGCGTCCGCGGTGCCCTGGTACCAGAGGTCTTCCTGCACCCGCTGCGAGGCCGGCAGCAGGTCCACGAACTCCTTGAGCCGGCCGTCAAGGAAGCTCCAGCCGCGCTGGATGTGGCGGATCAGGCTGTGCGACTTGTACTGCGTGGCCACGCCGATGCGGCGGATGCCCGAGTTGACGCAGTTCGACAGCGGGAAGTCGATGATGCGGAACTTCCCGCCGAATGGGACCGCGGGCTTGGCACGCCAGTCGGTGAGTTGCATCAGGCGGCTGCCGCGCCCGCCAGCGAGGATGAGGGCGTAGGTGCGGTTGGTCAGCTGGCTGACGAAGCGCACCTCCTGGTTCGGGACGGCGGGATTGGCGGGCTGGCTGGACATGGGCGGTGCTCGTGCTTGCTGCGAACGCATTCTGACCCGCCACCCGGCGCTGCCCTTGAACCCCATCCAGGACAACCGAGCGGCTGCGGCGCGACCGACCCCTGACGAATCAATGGGAATTGCACGGTAGCCAGCCTATAATACGTTCCGCGAGCAGCCGCCGCCAGCACCGCAGGGCGTGTCCCGCGCTGCCGACCCGGTACGAACGCCGCCCCGTGCAGTGTGTCGCATCCCGGTTCAAGGCTCCCCATGACTTCCGCTCCCAGCCCCGTCCTCGTGTCCGACCCGCTGCTCGACCAGCTGCTGGCGGCGCGGCTGCACGATCCGTTCGCGTTCCTGGGGCTGCATCCGGCAGCGGACGGCTGGCGCCTGCGGGTGTTCCGGCCCCATGCCGAGGAGATCTGGCTGCACCTGCCCACCGGGCTCGCGCCCCTGCAGCGGGTGCATCCCGCCGGGCTGTTCGAGTGGGCCGGCACGCAGCCGCCCGCCGGCCCCTGCGTGCTGGGGGTGCTGGAGGATGGCCGGGTGCACGAGATGCACGACCCCTATGCCTTCGCGCCGGTCATCGGCGGGCACGACCTGTACCTGCTCAACGAGGGCCGCCTGCGCCAGGGCTGGAGAGTGCTGGGAACCCAGGCGGAACGACGCGACGGCGTGCTCGGCACCCGCTTCGCGGTCTGGGCTCCCAATGCCGAGCGGGTAAGCGTGATCGGCGACTTCAACCGCTGGGATGGCCGGGTGCACCCGATGGCCGTGCACGGCAGCAGCGGGGTGTGGGAACTGTTCATCCCGGGGCTGCAGGGCGGCGAACTGTACAAGTTCGAGATCCGCAATCGCGCCACCGGCGAGATCCTGGTGAAGATCGACCCGTATGCGCAGCAGTTCGAGCGCCGTCCGGGCTCCTCTTCGCGGGTGAGTGCGCCGACGGCCTATGAGTGGAACGACGCGGCCTGGCTGGCGGCGCGGGCAGGCTGGGACTGGCAGCACGCGCCGATCAACGTCTACGAAGTCCATCTGGGCTCGTGGAAGCGCCATCCGGACGGCCGCTTCTACACCTACCGCGAGCTCGCGGACCACCTGGTCCCGTACGTGCGCGAGATGGGCTTCACGCACGTCGAGCTCCTGCCGGTCAGCGAGCACCCGCTGGACGAGTCGTGGGGCTACCAGACCACCGGCTACTTCGCCGCCACCAGCCGCTTCGGCAACGCCGACGACCTGCGCGCTTTGGTCGACACCTTCCATCAAGCCGGCGTCGGCGTCTTCCTCGACTGGGTGCCCGGCCACTTCCCGCAGGACCAGTGGGCCCTCTCGCGCTACGACGGCACCGCGCTGTACGAGCACGCCGACCCGCGCCTCGGACTGCACCAAGACTGGGGCACGCACGTGTTCAACTACGGGCGCAACGAGGTGCGCAGCTTCCTGCTCTCCAGCGCGAACTACTGGCTGTCGCAGTTCCACATTGACGGGCTGCGCGTCGACGCGGTCGCCTCGATGCTCTACCTCGACTACTCGCGCAAGCAAGGCGAGTGGGTGCCCAACCGCTACGGCGGGCGCGAGAACCTCGAAGCGATCGACTTCCTGCGCGAGCTCAACGTCATGGTGCACGAGGAATTCCCCGGCGCACTCACGATGGCGGAGGAATCGACCTCCTGGCCGATGGTGTCGCGGCCCACCTACGTGGGCGGGCTCGGCTTCACGCTCAAGTGGAACATGGGCTGGATGAACGACACCCTGCGCTACATGCACCTCGACCCGGTGCACCGGCGCTTCCACCACAACCAGCTCACCTTCGGCCAGCTGTACGCCTACACCGAGAACTTCCTCCTGCCGCTCTCGCACGACGAGGTAGTGCACGGGAAGGGGTCCCTGCTCGACAAGATGCCCGGCGACACCTGGCAGGAGTTCGCCAACCTGCGCCTGCTGTTCACCTACCAGCTCACCGTGCCCGGCAAGAAGCTCAACTTCATGGGCAACGAGCTGGGCCAGGGGCGCGAGTGGAAGGTCCGCTGGGAGCTCGACTGGGGGCTGCTGGCGGTGGACTGGCACGCCGGGGTACAGCGCATGCTGCGTGACCTGAACCACCTGTACCGCACGCTGCCGAGCCTGCACGAGCTGGATTTCTCGCCGGAAGGCTTCGCGTGGGTCGACTGCCACGACGCCGACCACTCCACCCTGAGCTACCTGCGCCGCGCGCGCGACGGGCGGGTGGCCGTGGTGGTCCTCAACTTCACCCCGGTGCCGCGCACCGGCTACCGCATCGGCCTGCCGGTGGCCGGGCGCTATCGCGAGATCTTCAACAGCGACTCGGGCCACTACGGCGGCAGCAACCTGGGCAATGGCGGCGGGGTGCAGGCCGAGGCCCTGCCGTGGATGGGCCTGCCGGTTTCGGCCGCCATCACGCTGCCGCCGCTCGCCGGCGTCATCCTCGTTCCGGAGCACGGCCACTGATGTCGACGCGCAAGATCCCGGCACTGTTCGTCACCTCGGAGGCCGCGCCGCTGGTCAAGACCGGCGGGCTGGCGGACGTGAGCGGCTCGCTGCCGGTCGCGCTGATGCACCAGGGCGTCGACGTGCGCGTGCTCATGCCCGGCTATCCGGCGGTGATGGAGGGCGTGAAGTCCAAGGGCCGGCTCACCAGCTTCCCGGCCCTGGGCGAGCTGCCCGCGAGCCAGGTGCTGGCCGGCAAGCTCCCCGGCGGCGTGCCGCTGCTGATCGTCGACTGTCCGCGCCTGTACGAACGCCCCGGCGGACCGTACCAGGACACCACCGGCAAGGACTGGGCCGACAACGACCTGCGCTTCGGCCTGCTCGGCTACGTCGCGGCGATGCTCTCGACCAGCCAGTCCCCGGTGAGCTGGCGCCCGCGGATCCTCCACTGCAACGACTGGCAGGCCGGGCTCGCGCCCGCCTACCTGCGCTACATGCCGGGCGAGCATGCACGCAGCGTCATGACCATCCACAACCTCGCCTACCAGGGCGTGTTTCCGCCGGTCACGGTAAGCCGGCTCGGCCTGGCGCCTTCCACCTTCAATCCCGACGGCGTCGAGTATTACGGCAACATGTCGTTCCTCAAGGCCGGGCTGTTCTACGCCGACCACGTCACGACGGTCAGTCCCAACTATGCCCAGGAGATCCAGCGCGAGCCGCTGGGAATGGGCATGCAGGGCCTGCTCGCGCACCGTGCCGCGCACCTGACCGGGATCCTCAACGGCATCGACACCGACGCCTGGGATCCCGAGTCCGATCCGTACATCGCGAAGTACTACAACGCGTCGCGCCTGCCCGTGAAGCTCGAGAACAAGCGTGCGCTGCAGGGCCGGCTGGGACTGGAAGCGAACGACGACATCCCGCTGCTCGGCAGCGTGGGTCGCTTCACCCACCAGAAGGGCTTCGACCTGCTCCTGCAGTGCGTGCCCGACCTGCTCAAGCTGCCCGTGCAGCTGGCCGTGCTGGGCTCCGGCGACGCCGAGTTGCAGGAATCCTGGCAGGCCCTGGCACGCAGCCATGCGGGGAAGATCGGGGTGCAGATCGGTTACGACGAAAGCCTCGCGCACCAGATCGAGGCCGGTGCGGACCTGTTCGTGATGCCCTCGCGCTTCGAGCCGTGCGGGCTGAACCAGATGTACAGCCAGCGCTATGGCACGCCGCCGATCGTGCACGCCACCGGCGGGCTGGTCGATTCGGTCGTCGATGCCACGCCCGAAGCGATCGCGGCCAGGACGGCGACCGGTTTCGCGTTCGCCCCGATGAGCCGGCCTGCCCTGCTCGCGGCCGTCACCCGCGCGGTGACCGCGTACCGCGACAAGAAGCTCTGGCGCCAGCTGCAGAAGAACGGCATGGGCCGGGACTTCAGCTGGGAGGCGAGCGCCCAGCGCTACGTCGAGCTGTATCGGACCCTGATCACAGCGAAGGCGTGACAGCCGATGCGTGAACGAACCGCCTGACGGTGGGCACCGTCACGCCGTTCTGTCACGGCCATGAAAGGGCGACCCCTTCAGGGTAAAATACCCAGTTCACGGGAAGGAGGAGAGCTCATGATCGGCGATCGCATCGAAGTCAACATCGCGGGCGGCCTGGATATTCCCCTGCCGAAGATGGTCCACATCCGGCAGAAGTTCCAGACCCAGAAGGTGGCCAGCGTCAGCCAGACCGTCGCCGAGCAGTTCAAGCGGCCCGAGGTGCGTGCCAAGGTCAAGCCGGGCATGACCATCGCGCTGGGCGTGGGCAGCCGCGGCATCGCCAACATCGCCGAGGCGGTCAAGCAGACCGTCGCGGAACTCAAGGCGCTCGGCGCCCAGCCCTTCGTGTTTCCGGCCATGGGCAGCCACGGCGGCGCGACCGCCGAAGGCCAGCACCAGGTGCTGACCGACTACGGGGTGACCGAGGCCTACATCGGCTGCCCGGTGCGCTCGAGCCTGGAGGTGGTCGAGCTGGGCAGGGTGGACGGGATGCCCGTCTACATGGACAAGCTCGCCTCGCAGGCCGACGGGTTCGCGTTCGTCTGCCGGATCAAGCCGCACACCAACTTCCGCGCCCCGATCGAGAGCGGCATCGTCAAGATGATGACCATCGGCATGGGCAAGATCACCGGCGCCACCGAGCTGCACACCTTCGGCATGGACATGTTCGGCGAGCTGCTGCCGAAGGCCGCGCGCTTCATCATGTCGAAGAAGCAGTTCCTGTTCGGGGTGGGAATGGTCGAGAACGCCGCGGACGAGACCGCCCTGATCGAGGTGGTCCCGGCCGAGCAGCTGTGGGAGCGCGAGCCGGTCCTGCAGCAGAAGGCCAAGGACTTCATGGCCCGCATCTGCTTCGACGAAGTGGACGTGCTCGTCATCGAGACGATGGGCAAGAACATCAGCGGCTCCGGCTTCGATCCCAACATCACCGGCCGCAACTCGCGCTTCATCGACTGGGACATGAAGCCGCTGGTGAAGAAGATCGTGGTGCTGGGCCTGACGCCGGAGACGCACGGCAACGCCACCGGTCTGGGCCTGGCCGACGTGATCACCATGCGCCTGTACAAGGAAGTCGACGTCACCAAGACCTACACCAACGTGATCGCCTCGACCTACCTCGACGGTGCCGTGATCCCGATGGTCATGAACACCGACGAGGACGCCATCCGCCTGGCGGTGAAGACGGTGGTGCGGGTGAAGCCCCAGGACTGCCGGATCGTGCGCATCCGCAACACCCTCGAGCTGATCGACATCCACGTGTCCGAGCCGATGCTGGCGCAGGTCAAGGCCAATCCGCAGCAGTTCGAGATCGTCGGACAGCCCGAGCCGTTCAAGTTCGACGCCAAGGGCGTGCTCTACCCGATGCTCGGCCGCCACACCGAACACGCGCACGCCTGATCGCAGCACCTGCGCTCCTCCCGCCGCGGCGGGGGGAGCGCCCGGGTCCCTTCCTCTCAGCACCCGTTCCGCCGTGCCAGGGCTCCATATCCATCTCGACGCCGTAGGCGGAGTCGCCGGGGACATGTTCCTCGCGGCGATGGCGGACGCCTTTCCAGACCTGGTGCCGATCGTGTTCGACGCCCAGCTCGCTGCCGGGCTGCCGGACGAGGTGCACTGCCGCTTCGCCGAGCACAACGACGAGATCCTGACCGGCAAGCGCTTCCTGGTCCACGATCCGCACGAGCACGAGCATCGGCATGCGCACGCGCAGGGCCTCGAGCACCGCCACGACGAGACGCCGTTCGCGCAGATTCGCGCCCGGCTGCAGGGCAGCGCGCTGGACCCGAAGGTGAAGGAGCACGCGATCGCGATCTTCGGGCTGCTCGCCCGGGTCGAGGGCGAGGTGCACGGGGTGCCGCCGGACGAGGTGCGCTTCCATGAGCTGGGCGGCTGGGATTCGATCGCCGACATCGTGGGTGCGGCCGCGTGCATCGCCGCGCTCGGCGAGGTGAAGTGGACGTGCTCCGACCTCCCGCTGGGCCGCGGCCGGGTGCGCATCGCGCACGGCTGGGTGCCGGTACCCTCGCCTGCGGCCTCGAAGCTGCTGCGCGGCTACACGTTCTTCGATGACGGGCTGGAAGGCGAGCGCATCACGCCCACCGGGGCTGCCATCCTCAAGCACCTGGATGCCTCGCAGGCAGTGGAACGGCGCACGCGCCGCCTGCTGCACATGGGCAACGGCTTCGGCACCAAGGTCTTTCCGGGGCTGAGCAACGTGCTGCGCGTCCTGGCCTTCGAGGACAGCACGGTGCAGCCGGACAGCGACCAGGTGGTGGTGATCGGATTCGAGATCGACGACCAGTCGCCCGAAGATCTCGCGATCGGGCTGGACCACCTGCGCGCGAAGCCGGGCGTGCTGGATGTGCTGCAGGTACCTGCGTTCGGCAAGAAGGGGCGGATGGTCGCTCATATCCAGGTGCTGGCCGAGCCGGCCGCGGCGGCGGCGGTGCGCGAGGCGTGCTTCACCGAGACGACCACGCTGGGCGTGCGCTGGCAGGTCGTGGATCGACGCGTGCTGCCGCGTGAACATGGCGCCGTGCAGGTCGGCGAGCAGACGCTGCGGGTGAAGGTCGCTCGGCGCCCCGGTGCGGGCGCCACGGCGAAGGTCGAGAGCGACGACTTGCGGGCGATGCCCGGTGGCAGCGCCGCGCGCACGCGGGTGCGCCGCCAGGCCGAGGAAGAGGGGCTCAAGGATGGGTAACGCCTGGCAGCAGGCCGCCGCGCTGGAGAGCGTGGTGCAGGGCATGGGCGAGATCGCCGTCGCCGTGAGCGGCGGGGTCGACAGCCTGACGCTGGCGGCCTTCGCGCATCGCCTCGTGCCCGACCGTGTGCGGATGTTCCATGCCGTCTCGCCGGCGGTGCAGGAGGAAGGCACGCGCCGTACGCGCGAGCTGGCGCAGCGCGAGGGCTGGCCGCTGCAGGTGATCGATGCACACGAGTTCGACAGTGCGGACTACCTGCGCAACCCGGTCAACCGCTGCTACTTCTGCAAGACCAGCCTGTACGGGGCGATCCGCCCGCATACCGCGGCGCAGATCGTCTCCGGCACCAACCTCGACGACCTCGGCGAGTACCGGCCGGGGCTGATCGCCGCGAAGGAGCACGCCGTGCGCCATCCGTTCGTCGAGGCGGCGATGAGCAAGCAGCAGGTGCGCGCACTCGCGCGCGACCTCGGCCTCGGCGACGTCGCGGACCTGCCCGCCTCGCCCTGCCTGTCGAGCCGGGTCGAGACCGGCATCGCGATCCAGCCCGCGGTGCTGCACAACATCCACGCGGTGGAGCGTCTGGTCGAAGACACGCTGGCGCCGCGAACCGTGCGCTGCCGCGTGCGCAATGCCGGCATCGTGGTCGAGCTCGACGAGCCGGCGCTGGTACGCATCGAAGGCGCTGAACGCGAAGCGCTCGTCGCGCAGGTGCAGGCGGTGTTCGCGCAGACGCACCCCGGCGCCGACGTGCGCTTCGAGGCGTACCGCACCGGCAGCGCCTTCCTGCACTTCAAGCCGCCCGCGCGCTGAGCTGCGCATGGACCACGACATCAAGCTCGACCTCGAGCGGGCCGCGCGCATCGGTTTCGACGAAGCCATCTTCTGCAGCGGCAAGACCGTCGGCCACATCGGCCGCATCCTCGACCAGGCCCAGGCGAAGGGGCTGCGGCTGCTGCTCACGCGCCTCCACGAGAGCCAGTTTGCCGAGTTGCCCGAGCATCACCGCGCGCGGATCGACTACGAGCCGGTGTCGCGCACCGGCTTCTACGATTCGCCGCATCCGCTCTCCGGCCCCACGCGCGTAGCGGTGGTGGCGGCCGGCACCTCCGACGTGTTCGTGAGCCGCGAGGCGGCGCGCACGCTGCGCTATTACGGCGCGCCGTGCCAGGAGATCACCGATGTCGGCGTGGCCGGTCTGTGGCGCCTGCTCGAGCGCGTGGAGGAGATCCGCCGCATGAGCGTGGTGATCGCGGTGGCCGGCATGGATGCGGCGCTGCCCACGGTGCTGGGCGGACTCGTGCCCGGCGCCGTCATCGCCGTCCCCACCTCGGTGGGCTACGGGGTGGCAACCGGGGGAAGCTCGGCGCTCAACTCGATGCTCAGCAGCTGCGCGCCCGGCCTGGCGGTCATGAACATCGACAACGGCTACGGCGCCGGCTGCGCCGCGCTGCGCATCCTGCGGGCGTTCACGGCGGATCCGACCGTCGGAACTGCTTGAACCGCGTTGACCGCAGAGGACGCAGAGGGCCGCAGAGGAAGACCCGTAAGCGCCTTGGTTTTCTCTGTGTTCCTCTGCGTCCTCTGCGGTAGATGAGGTTTTCGAGCGGCAGAGCCCTGCTCACTGGGCCCGTGCCGGCGGCGGCGGCGCCCCGTGCGGGCGCTTGTGCCGGTTGTACGACCAGAGGTACTGCTCGGGGCAGAGCAGAATCGCCTTCTCGATCGCGGCGTTGATGCGCCGCGCACCCGCCTCGCCCGACAGGTCTCCCTCCACCCGCTGTACGTGGATGTCGTAGCCGCCACCCGCCGGTCGGCGCAATGCGGCTGCGACGAACACGGGCGGGCGGGTCGTCTCCCACAACCGCCCGATCAGGGTCATGGTGTATGCCGGGCGCCCGAAGAAGTCCACCCAGACGCCTTCGCCGCGCGCGGGCGCCTGGTCCGGCAGCACCCCGATCGTCTCGCCGTTCTTCAAGGCCTTGATCAGCGTGCGCACCCCCTTGAGGTTGGCGGGTGCGAGCTTCTCGTTGCCGCGTGCACGTCCGGCCACGATCAGCGCTTCGAGCCACGCGACGCGGGGCGGGCGGTACAGCACAGTGATGGGGAAGCGCTGCGCGCCATAGATGCCCAGGATCTCGAAGCAGCCCAGGTGCGGTGTGAGCAGGATGACCCCGCGTCCTTCGCGGTACGCTTCGAGCACTTCCTCCTCGCCGGTGGCCGAGCGCACCAGCGCCGCCGCCTGCGCCTGGGGCCGGAACCACAGCGCGATGGACTCGATGGCCTGCTTGCCGGTCTCCTCGATGGTGGCGTGCAGGACCCGCTGGTACTCCTGCGCATCCTTGCAGATCCCGCTGAGACGAAGGTGCTCGCGCATGCGGCGCGAGTAGCGCTCGGAGAAGCGGTAGGCGAGGTGGCCGAGCAGGGCACCGAGCGCGTGGTAGAAGCGCAGCGGCAGCCGGCCGAGGAGACCGAGGACTGCCAGCGCAAGGGCCAGCGTTGCGCGACGCAATGCGTTGATCACGGGCAGCGGTGAGGGGCGGGACGCTCAATGTTAGCCGACTGAGTGCCCGCCCGGTGACCGGTAGAATAGGGCATTGCCCCCCAGCACCCACATGCCCGGCACCGCAGCCGTCTACTTCGTCGCCTCGCCGCTGCAGTACCTTGCGGCCCGCCGCATCGCCGAGCGCTTCGAAGCCGGTTCGCGCCAGGTGCTGGTCTGGTACAAGCCGGCAGTGGGACGCATCGTCCGGCCTTCGGAGTGGGACGCCGCCGAGTACATGCCCTGGCCGCGCTTCGAGCCGCTGCCCGGCACATTCGGCCGGCATCGCCGCCTGCGCGCCAACCTCCAGCGCGTCGCGCAGCTGGCCGGGCCCTGCGAGACCCTGCACCTGCACAGCGCGGTGTTCGACACCGAGGCGATCAACTACTTCCTGCGCGGCTTGCCGCGCCTGTGCGGGGCCCGCAGCATGCATGCGCGGATCCTGCCCGACGGGCTGATCAGCATCCGGCGCTATCCGCTCAATGCGGTGAAGCGCCTGCTGCAATATCCCCGCAAGCTGCGCCGGCTGTTCGCGCCCGAGCTCGACTACTGGTGCTTCTCCGGCGACCGCATCGGCTCCGATGCGCCATTCTGCGACCGCGTCTACGTGCTCCCTGGGCTGCCGCACGAATATCCCGCAGGCAAGGTAGTGGAGCTGCCGCCGCTGGTCGAACGCAATGCGGATGCACCGGCCCGCGCGAGCGGGCGTCGTGCGCTGGTGATCGGCCAGCCCCTGGTGGGCGGCTTCAACCTCATGCAGGAAGCCGACATGCAGGCAGTCACCGCCGGGATCCATGCGTGGCTCGCCCAGGAGGGCTACACGCAGGTGGACTACAAGGGCCATCCGCGCGACCCGCGCCGCCAGCTCTGCCATCCGGACTACCGGGTGATCGAGCTCGACGAGGCGCTGGAAACCTACCTGGCCCGCAGTGCGTACGATGCAGTGGTCGGCGTGCGCTCCTCCGCGCTGCTGTTCGCGCGCCAGGTCTACGGGCCGGACACGCGCGTGATCGGCTTCGGCTGGGATCGGGTGATCTTCAAGTCCGAGGCCGAGCACGCGGACATGCGCAAGGCCTTCACGCAGTGCGGCGTGGAGCTGCGGTGAGCGTCGTGCCCGGACGCCTCCCCCGGACCGGCGTGGTGCACCACCGTACCGGCATCGGCGATCTCATCTGGCACATTCCGTACATCCGTGCGATCGCCGCGAGCAGCGCCGGCGGCAAGGTGACGGTGATCGCGCGCCCGACCTGTCGCGCGCCCGACGTGCTCGCCGGCGAGCCGAGCGTCTCGCGGGTGGTGATCTTCGACGTCGGCGCCCACCAGCGTGGCGGCCGGGTCGGCCGCCACGTCAGCCTGCGCGGGCAACTCGAGTTCGTGCGCGAGCTGCGTACGCTCGAACTCGAGCGTCTGTACGTGTTCTCCGGCCGCATCCGCTACGGCATCCTCGCCTGGCTCGCCGACATTCCCGACCGCGCAGGCTTCGGCTTCACCCTCGCGCAGCGGCTGTTCCTCAACCACCCGCCCTACATCCGCCCGTATCGCGGCCAGGACAACTGGGTCTATCCGGAAGCGACCGCGTTTGCCGTGGCGCACGGGTTCGTCGACGGCCCGGTCGTGCCGCGCATGGCGGTCCCCGACGAGCTGGTAGAGAAGATGGCGCGCGAACTGCACGACCTGCCGCGCCCGCGCTACGCGTTCATCATCGGCGCCTCCGATCCGTACCGGACGTGGGGGGTGCAGCGCTTCGCGGCGCTCGCCGACGCGCTCACGGCCCGTGGTTGCGGCGTGTTGCTGGTCGGCGGTCCGGCCGAGAGTGCGCTGGCGCAGGACATCATCGCGCTGGTTCCGGCCGCGCGGCGCCATGCCGTGCGCGGGTTCACCCAGCCCTCGGTGCTGACGACGGCGGCCGCGCTGCGGGCCTGCGACTTCTGCGTCGGCAACGACACCGGCGCGCTGAATGTCGCCGCCGGCAACGCGGTGCCCGCGCTGGGGTTGTTCGGCGTGAGCCCCCCCCTCAAGCAGGACCCGGGACTGCATGCGATCACCGGTCCCGGCATGGCCGGCATCACGGTCGAGGCCGTCGTGAGCCGCCTGCGGGCGCTGAATGCGCCGGGACTACAGCCGTGAAGCGCATCCTCCTGGTCCGGACGTCAGCCATCGGCGACATCGTGTTCGCCTCGCCCTTGCTCCACGCCTTGCGGCGAACCTATCCCCGGGCGCACCTGGCCTGGCTGGTGGAGGAGGGGCTCGAGGGGCTGCTCCTGCCCGAGCCCGGCTTGAACCAGGTGCTGCGCTGGCCCAAGCGCAGGTGGGCGCAGCTCTGGCGCCAGCGCCAGCTCGTGCAGCTCGTGCGCGAGGTGAGCGCGTTCCGCGCCATGCTGCGTGGGCAGCACTTCGACGTTGTGCTGGACCTGCAGGGTCTGCTCAAGAGCGGGGCGCTGACGCGCCTGTCCGGCGCCGCGCAGCGCATCGGACTCGGGTCGCGTGAGGGCAGCCAGCTGCTGATGACGCGTGTCATCCCCAGCGGCGGGGAGATCGAGCGCATCAGCTCGGAGTACCTGTACTTCGCGCAGCAACTGGGCCTGGACACCGCCGACTTCGTGCCCCGGCTCGCGGTGGGCGAGGAGGCGGATGGAGAAATCCTCGCCATGCTCGACCGACGCGGACTCCAGGCCGGCCGCTATGCGGTCTTCGCACCTTTCACCACCCGACCGCAGAAGCACTGGTTCGAGGATGCCTGGCGCGGCCTCGCAGCGCTGGTGCGCGAGGAACTGAACCTCAGGCCGGTGGTGCTGGGCGGCCCAGGCGACCGCGCGGGCGGTGCGCGCATTGCCGCCGGCGGCGCGGCCGTGGACCTCACCGGCGAGACCTCGCTCGCGCAGGCCGCTGCAGTCATCCGACGGGGCGCCCTGGTGGTGGGGGTCGATACCGGCCTCACGCATCTCGGCATCGCCCTGGCGCGGCCCACGATCGCGCTGTTCGGCTCGACCCGCCCCTACCTCGATGCGTGTCGACCCGACGCGCGCGTGATCTGGCTTGGGATGTCCTGCTCGCCGTGCCGGCGTTCACCCACCTGCAGCGGCGCGTTCACCTGCCTGCGTGACATCACGCCTGCCCGGGTGCTCAGCGAGGCGCGGCTCGCCTTGCAGGCGGCATGAGCACCCCGTCGGTGCAGGCGGTCTACAGTTCGGCCGCGGCGGCCCTGCGAGAGCAGGGAACGGCGGCAACCCGGAGAAAGTGCGGAACGTGATCCGATCTCTGCAGGTCATCGGCAGCAAGGAGATGGGCGGGGCGGAACGCTGGTTCGTGCGCTTCATGCGGGCGCTGCTGCGGGCCGGAGACCCGGTCGAAGCGGTGGTGAGGCGGGGCAGCGAGCTGGCGCGCCATCACATGACGGGCATCCCGACCGTCGAGCTGCCGATGCGCAGCCTGTGGGACCCGCTGTCGCGCTGGGAGGTGGGCCGCTGCATGCGCAGGAGCGAGGCGAGCGTCGTCCAGACCTACATGGGACGCGCGACCCGCCTGACGCACCTGCGTCCCGGCGCAGGCCAGGTCCACATCGCTCGCCTCGGCGGCTACTACAAGGTGGCGCAGTACCGCCACGCGCACGCCTGGGTCGGCAACACCCGGCAGCTGTGCGACTGGCTGGTGCAGCAGGGCCTGCCGGCTGCGAAGGTATTCTACATCCCCAACTTCGCCGAGCCGGCGCAGACGGTCGATCCCGGCCGCACAGGCGCGATCCGCGCCCAGCTGGAGGCGCGCCCCGAGGACTGGCTGATGCTGCATCCGGCCCGCTTCGTCTGGTTCAAGGGCCATGCGACGATGCTCGATGCGCTCGCGAGGCTGCCGCGCGAGGTCGCCGGCCGCCGCCCCCGCCTGGTGCTGCTGGGGCAGGGCGGGCTGCGCGACGAGCTCGAAGCGCAGGCGCGGCGCCTGGACATCATGGACCGCATCGTATGGGCCGGCTGGCAGCAGGACCCCGCGCAGTGGTTCCATGCAGTGGACATGGTGGTGTTCCCGTCGCGCGAGGATGAACCCATGGGCAACGTCATCCTCGAGGCCTGGTCCTACGCCAGGCCGCTGGTGGTCACGGCGTTCCGCGGTGCACGCGAGTTCGTGCGCGACGGCGAGGACGCGCGGATGGTCCCGTGCGACGATCCCGCGGCGCTGGCCGCGGCGATCGAAGCGGTGATCCGTGACGATGCGCTGCGTGCCCGCCTGGTCGCCGAGGGCAGCCGTCGTGCGGTCGAGGACTTCGGCGAGGCCGCCATCGTGGGTCGCTATCGCGAGCTGTATGCGCGGCTGACCCGGGAATGAGCTGCGGTCCCGAGGTCAGTCCAGCACGCCCGCGTAGGCTCGGCTGTTCGGATGGATCGACGCATCCGCGGCGAGCTCGGCGACGCTGACCCAGCGATAGTCCCGATGCTGCTCCCCTGGCAGGCGGGTGATGGGGAGGTCCGCACGCAGCTCCCAGGCAAGGACCACGTAGTGGGTGCCGAACCCCGGGTCCCCGGCGAAATTGTCGTCGTACAGGTGTTCCCAGGCACCCAGCGGCCGTGCCGACGACAAGGAGTGCTCGGTTCCGAGCTCGGCTGAAGTGAGCCGCCGGAACGCAGCCTCGAATCGTTCGTTCTTGCGGATGATGCCGCCCGGAACGAACCACCAGTCCTGTGCTGGCCGATTGCGGCGCAGGCCCAGCAACACCGCACCCGCCGGTCCGCGAACCAGCAGGTCCATCGAGACCAGCGGCGCAGTGCGCACCACCTGGAGGAAGTCGCTGCGACTGAGCATCTTCTTGGCACCGGGAACAGGCAGGGTGCGATGATAGTCCGATGCCGTCGAAGCAGTGGGTTGCCGGCGGCGTACACGGACGGCTCGACCGGCGCAGGCCGGCGAGCGCACAGTGAGGGCAACGAACCAGTCACCAGGAACGGATGATGTCAGGATGAATGCGGGACGCCGGATCGCGCATCTCGACATGGACGCCTTCTACGCGTCGGTCGAGCTGCTGCGCTATCCGGACCTGAAGGGCCAGCCGGTGGTGATCGGCGGCGGGAGGCGCCAGGCACCGGTCGGGCGCGACGGAAAGCGCGAGTACACGACCTTGCGCGCCTACGTCGGCCGGGGCGTGATCACGACCGCGACCTACGCAGCGCGGGCGTTCGGCGTGCACTCGGGCATGGGCCTGATGAAGGCAGCTGCACTGGCGCCGGATGCGGTGTTGCTGCCCACCGACTTCGACCAGTATCGCCGCTACTCGCGCCTGTTCAAGGCCGCGGTCGCGCGGATCGCCCCGCGCATCGAGGACCGCGGCATCGACGAGATCTACATCGACCTGAGCGACGTGCCGGGCGAGACCCTCGCGGTCGTCACGCAGATCAAGGCTGCGGTGCTCGAGGCGACGGGCTTGACCTGCTCGGTCGGCGTGGCGCCCAACAAGCTGCTCGCCAAGCTCTGCTCGGATCTCGACAAGCCGGATGGCATCACCATCCTGCGCGAGGCCGACATTCCACTGCGCATCTGGCCGCTGCCCGTGGGCAAGGTGAACGGCATCGGCCCCAAGGCCACCGCGCGCCTGGGCCAGCTCGGGATCCAGACCATCGGCCAGCTCGCCGTCGCGCAGCGCCAGCGGCTGGTCGACGCATTCGGCCAGACCTACGGCACGTGGCTGCAGGAGGCCGCGCTGGGCCGCGACGAGCGCCCGGTGGTCACGTACAGCGAGCCGAAGTCGATCAGCCGCGAGACGACCTTCGAGCGCGACCTGCATCCGCGCCGCGACCGGGCCAGGCTGGGGGCGATCTTCACGTCGCTGTGCGAGCGCGTCAGCGAAGACCTGGTGCGCAAGGGCTACCTGGGCAAGACCATCGGCATCAAGCTGCGCTTCGAGGACTTCCGCACCGTCACGCGCGACCAGACCGTGGAGAAGGCCACGGCGCACGCACTCGTAATCCGGCACGCGGCGGCCGACTGCATCCGCCGGGTCCAGCTCGACCGCCGGCTGCGCCTGCTGGGCGTGCGTGTGGGGGCGCTGGTGCGCGCGGGGCCCGACGGGGAGCCGGAGCAGCAGGCGCCGGAGCCGGTGACAGGCGACCTGTTCGAGTGACGCGCGCGGCTCAGAGGTCGACCAGCAGCTCGCCGCGCGAGCGGATGCGCCGGGCGGCGTAGGCCACGCTCACGGCAGTGAGCAGCGGCACGAGCACCAGCGCGTCGCGCAGCCCCTCGCCGCCGATGCCGAGGTAGAAGCGCTCGAGCGGTGCGCCGCACTCGAGCGCCCAGCACAGCGCGCGCGTCACATCCACCCACCAGAGCGACAGGAAGGTCAACGCGAACGCCAACGCTGGCGGCACGTACATGCGCTTGAACAGCACCAGGGCGCACACCACGGAGAACGCGCTGTAGATGTACAGCTGCTGGAACTCGGGTGTGACCACCCAGTGCGCCGAGAAGTAGCTGATCGGAAGGGCGAGGAACCACAGCAGCTGCAGCCGATTCGAGATGCGCCCCCGCCGTGCATAGAACTGCAGGATCGCGAGCGAGGCCAGTCCGGGCAGCAGCACGGCCGTCCGCGTCTCCGGCGAGTGGAGATAATTCACGAGCACGGCGATGCTCTCGCCAGGCAGCACGTCCTCGAACATAGGAGGTGGTCCTCCTGATTGTGAACTACTGTGATGCAACAGGTCTCTCGAGGACCATGGTACAGCGGAGCGTGCGGCGCATCCAGTACCGGATGCCGCGAGCGTCGGGGCGGCTGCGAAACCGCAGCGCCGCAGGGCGCGGAAGGCCGCTGCGCGGTCTTCCGCGAACCCATCTACTTGAGCCCGAGCTCGTCCTTCACCGCGTCGAGCGCAGCCTGCGCGCAAGCCTCGTCCTGGTCGGCGCTGGCACCGCTCACGCCGATCGAGCCGAGTTGCTCGCCCTTGGCGGTGAGGATGGGCAGGCCGCCCGCGAAGGTCACCACGCCGGGCACGTAGACGATGCCCGGAACGTACTTCTGGGCGATGTCACCGACCTGGCGGGTGGAGAAGGGGAAGCTGGCCGAGGTGTTGGCCTTGAGCTGCGCGACCTGGATGCTGCCGAGGAACGCGCCGTCCATGCGGCTCATGTGCTTCAGGTTGCCGCCGTCGTCCATGATCACGATGATCATGCGCCAGCCTTCCTGCTTGGCGCGCGCCTCGCAGGCCCCGGCCATCTTCTTGGCCGAGTCCAGCGACAGGGTGGTCTTCTGCTGCTGGGCGACAGCCGGCGGTGCGATGGCGACGCTGGCGGCCAGCGCGAGCGGAATGGCGAATCGTTTCATCAGGTCTCTCCAGTGTGGTCGGGAATGTGCGAGCGGACGGTGCATGGGTCCCGCCCTCGCCCCGAACGGGCGATGGCTACGCGCGGGGGCGCCCGGTTCTTGCTTTGCAGTGTCTCCAATCCGGCCGGGCAGGGCAGGCGCGAGGATGACAGAACCGCTCATCCTCTGCACCGGCATGCCGATAGAATACGGCCGGTCCACCCGGCGGGAGGGAACCCGTGAAGCTGATCCGTTCGCTCATCGACACCGTGAAGGAAAAGCTCGACGGCGAGAAGCCGTGGGAGTTCGAGGCGCCCAGGATCCAGGTCGACGACAAGCTCGACCCGCGCCGCGCTGCCGAGCAGGCGAAGCAGATGAAGCTGGGCTATTCGGTCGAGATCGTCAACAAGGGCGAAGGGGTGCGCTACACGGAAGGGTTGCGCTACGTCGAGGCCAACCTGGCCTGGGCGGGCGGCGCCCGGGTGTGGCTCAACACGGCGGTCGAGTGGACCAGGCCGGAGCGCAAGCCGCTCACGGTGGCCGAATGCACCAAGGTGCTTGCGCGGATCTGCGAGTACCTGTCCTGCGACGGGACCGAAGTCACGCTGGTCGACCAGTCGCAGCCGGTCATGGTGGAGGACGTCGTGGTGGCGACCGTGGTGCTGCCGAAGGTCGCGCAGTGGCGCCGTCTCGAGCGCGACGGCCGCGTGGTCGAGGAGCGGCCGGCGCCGCCCGCAGCCGCTACATGACCACGCAGAGGTTGAACGCCGCGTTCTCCGACGCCGCGCGCTGCAGCTTGCCGAGCACGTCCTGGAGCTCGGGCACCAGGGCGCTCACGGTCTCGCTCCCGCCGCTGAAACAGGCGACCGCCTCGGGATGCTCGCGCAGGTGCGCGAGCAGCGTCTCGATCGCAGGTATCGCTTCGCCGGGCTCGAACCAGCGCGCCGCCGCCACGTACTCGTAGTCCTCGAGCGGCTCGTCGGTGGACATGCTGGCGTCGAAGTCGGTCCAGTCGAAGAATTCCGAAACCTTGCGTACGCCGAGCGCGCCGGCGATCTGGTCGAGCTGCTCCGACGCGTCGAAGATCGAGGAATGATCGAAATCGTCATCCTGATCGACGGCATCGCGCCGCAGCACCCAGACGCTGGTTCCCATCTCCGGCTCCTTGCCCGCCCCGTGTGACAAAGCCCGGAGCTTGTTGCGCAGAGTCAAGCATTTACCGCGCCAGTGACGGCGCTGGCGAGGGGTTCAGCGACGGGCCAGCAGGCGCCGGACCTCCTCCTCTCCGTAGGGCTGCGGATCCTTCACCCGCAGGCTGTCGGCCCAGTCGCGGGCGAAGTCGCGCTGCAGCCAGACGTTGAGCGCGGCGGTCGCCACCATCGCCAGCAGGGCGCCCAGCGATGCCAGCGCCATGTCCTTCTGCGCATCCCACGGGTCGCCCTGGGAGCCCAGGAAGGCCGCGCCCAGATCCCCGCCGAACACCACCGCCGCACCCCATTCGATCAGCTCGTAGAGCATGGAGGTCGACATGGTGAGGTCGAGCGGCAGGAAGTACCCCCAGAAGCCACGCGCCAAGGCCACCCGCAGGAACATCTCGCGTACCGGGTAGGCCAGCAGCAGGCCGTAGGAGAAGTGGACGGCACGGTCGAAGTTGTTGCGCTCCCAGCCGAGCAGGGCGTCGAGCGAGCGGCCGGTGAGCGCGCGGACCCAGGCGTCGTAGGGAACCACCGAGTAGGTGTAGTGAGCGCCCACGATGTGCAGGCACAGGAAGGCACAGATCAGCGTGTAGGAGACACGCGAGAGGGGCAGCCGGCGGTAGGTGGACGCGAGCAGGGCCACGAACGCCACCAGCAAAGCGTTCTCCAGCGCCCAGTCGTGGCGGTCGTTCGGATCGATCGCCGCCACCGCCCACAGCACGCCGAGGAGTCCGCCCAACGCCAGGACGAAGCGCAGGTGCGACGCGGCCTGGGCCGGGGTCGCGAACGCTGTCGGCCGTGCAGCGGCGATCAAGCAACCTGCTCCGGGGCCGCCGCCACGTTGCGTACATAGCGCTCGAACACCTGGTCCATCCGGGCCAGGATGATGTCCCGGCCGAGGATCTGCGTCTCCCTTACCGTGCGCGCGACCAGATCGGGCGTGAGCTGCGCCAGTGCGATGCGCGAGACCGGCGCATAGCTCAGGTGCCAGGGTTCGGGCTGCACGCCGCCGCGCGCCGCGTCGTAGGGACGGAAGAAGCCGAAACGGTGCAGGTTTTCGTCGAGCCAACCGGACAGCCGCGCGAACACGCCGTTGGCGGCGTACTCGGGCGGGATCAGTTGCACCCGGTAGCCCTCGGGCAGGGCTGCCGCATCGAAGACGTCGATGTCCGTGCCCCAGTGATGGCGGCTGGTGCCGGGCAGCGCCGACCATTCCAGGATCGCGTCCACCAGCTCGGATTCGGACAGCGCGGCATGGTCGCGCACGCTGCCGTCCGCCGCGAGCAGCGGGCGCTCCCCGCGGAACTTGCGGTTCCAGATCGAGAGCTGCGCGTCGAAATCGCGGAAGGCGCTCAGCGCGGTGAGCGCGAGGCCCGCGCGTGCTGCCGCCTCGCGCATGGCGAGGAAGGCCGCCAGCGCCTGCGGATGGAAGGCAGCACGCAGGTCGTCGCGCTGGACGACGTGGGTGCGCGCGCGTCCGGTGAGCTCGAGCTCGTTCATCGAGCCCAATGTTAGCGGCTTTGGCCGGGCGTTACCGGCCGGGCCGAAGCCGGGTCAGCGGAGTCAGACGACCAGGAAGTTCTTGAACTGCCACGGATCGTCGCGGTCGACGTCCTCCGGGTACAGGCGCCCGCGACCTTCGAGTGGCGTCCAGTCGCTGTACACGCCGACCACCGGGCCCAGGTAGGGCATCGAGATCTCGAGCACCGTGCGGAAGTCGATGTCGTCGGGCTCCACGATGCCGGCGTGCGGATTGCGGATGGCCCAGACGATGGCACCCAGCGCCGGGGCGTTCACCTGCAGGCTGGTGGCGTTGTTGTGCGGGCACAGCTCGCGAGCCTGGTGAATCGACAGCTGGGAGCCGTACCAGTACGCGCCCCTGGCATGCCCGGCGAGCAGCACGCCGAGCTCGTCGAAGCCGTCCACCAGCTCGTCGCGCAGCAGGCGCGTGCGCTCCTGCATCCTGAAGTTGTGGCCGACCATCTCGTGCAGCGAGAGCACGGCGTCGTCGCAGGGATGGTAGGCGTAGTAGCAGGTGGGGCGGTACAGCACCTTGCTGCCCTCCCGCACGGTGAAATAGTCGGGGATCGAGTGGGCTTCGCCGTGCGAGATCAGCCAGCCCTGGTAGGGACCTTCCTTCGGCAACCAGGAGCGCACCCGCGTGGTACAGCCGGGACGATTGAGGTAGATCGACGCGCCGCAGCCGAAGCCGAACTCCATCCCTTCCTTCGGCCAGTGGCGCTCGTGCGTGCCCCAGCCCAGTTCCGCCGGCTGCAGCGATTCACCCACGAAGGCCCCGCTCGACCAGGTGTTGGTGAACTCGCCCCACTGCTTGCGCTTGCCGGCGATCTGGCGGTCGCGCTCGGCGATCTGCACCACCTTGACGCCGAGCTTCATGGCGAAGCGCGCCCATTCGTCCTTCGACTTCGGCTCGGGGATGTTGGCGCCGGTGTCGCGCGAGATGTTGAGCAGCGCCTGCTTGAGGAAGTGCGAGACCAGGCCCGGATTCGCGCCGTGCATCAGCACGACGCTCGGGCCGTTCGGATACTTCGCGCGCAGCGCCAGCGCGCGCTCGCGATAGGCGTAGTTGGTGCGCTGTGCGGCGGGGACCGAGGTGTCGCTGTGGCCACCGGCCCACGGCTCGATGCAGGCATCCAGGTACTTGATGTCGCGCTCGCTGCAGTACTCGATCAGCGCCAGGCTGGACACGTCGAAGGAAGCATTGAACAGGAAGTCACCCGCCTTCAGCTCCCGATCCAGGATGGCGAGGTAGTTCTCCGGCGTGAGCGGCTCGACGGCGAACGCGACCCCGTACTCCTGCGCGATCTCGCGGCCCCAGTCCTGCGCCGTGATGACCTTGATGTTCTCGCGGGGCATGTCGATGTGCCGCAGGATCAGCGGCAGCGTGCCCTGGCCCACGGCCCCGAACCCCACGATCAGGATCTTGCCCTTGAAGGCGACGTGCTTGACGTGCTCTGCCATTTCCTTCCCTGGTTACCTCCGGGTCAGCGCCCCAAAAAGTGAAAAGCCGGCGACCCGGGAGATCGGGGGGCGCCGGCGCGAGCGACGCATTGTACGGAAAATCGCCCGGATGTGAACCCCTTCGGGCGCCGGGTTACACCGGGCGGCCGCGCCGGCGGAACCAGCCGGTCAGGCTCAGCCGTTCCCGGTTGGCGGGCAGCACCTCGTGCTCGAAGCGCTCGCTGAGGAAGGTGACCAGCGTTGCGCCTGCGGGCAGCACTTCCTCCACGCCGCAGTCGAGGTAGAGGCGCAGCTGCCCGCCGTGGTCCGGCATCCAGCCGTCATTGAGATAGAGGATGCAGGACAGCGCGCGGCGATCGTCGCCCGTCAGCTGGTCGAGGTGGCGGCGGTAGAAGGCGCCCGCGGGATAGCAGGCGTAGTGGCACTCGAAATCGAGCAGGCCGAGCTGCAGCTCGCGGTTCAGCTCCGCGCGCAGCGCTTCGAACCGCGCGAGGCAGGCCTGCTGGGCCGCCCCGGTGCCTGGCGGCTCGAGCCAGTGGATCGTGTCGCGGCGGATCTCCCCGCGCACCGCGTGGTGCGCGCGCGCGCCGACGCCCGCAGCACGGAAGCTGCCGGCCTCGAGCAACTGCCGGGCGTCCGCCGCCAGAGCCCCGACCGCCTCGGCGGGCAGGAATCCGGGCACCACCGCCCAGCCCTTGTCCGCAAGCGCGTCGACGATCTGCAGGCTCACGGGGCGGGTGCCCCTTCTACCGTCCCGCCTGCCGCGTCACAACCAGCGCACCATCCCCATCTCGAACGGATGGGTCAGGTTCTCGTGCCATGGGTACACGCGGATGCGGTACTCGAGCTTGCCGCAGATCTCCGGGGTGAGCTGGAGCACGAAGCGGTGCTCGCCCTCGTCGGTCATGATGCCTTCCCACTCGAAGCGGTAGTGGCGGTTCTCGCGCATGCGTTCCCACTCGGTGTGGCGGCCGACCAGCATCTCGACCACCACGTCCTCGGGCTTGAGGCCGTCGAGGAACACCGCGACCTCGAAGCGCATGCTCTCGCCGTAGAGGATGTTGCGGCGGGGACTGTCGAGGCGGCGCACGCGCACCGCCTCCCAGGCCCTGCGCACGTGGCTCTTCCAGGCGGCGATCCGGCGCGCCGTGTCCATGCCGTTCTCGTGGTAGCGACGGCCCTGGCGGCTGGCCGGAAGGTAGAACTTGGCCAGGTACTCGCCCACCATGCGGGTCGAGGAGAAGCGCGGCAGCAGCGTGGAGATGGAGCGCTTGGCCATGCGGATCCACTCCGGCGAGTGGCCCATCTCGCTGCGCCGGTAATACATCGGGATGACCTGGTCCTGCAGCAGCTCGTACAGGGCCTTGGCTTCCTCGCGGTTGCGCCGCTCCTGATCCAGGCTCTCCGACACGGGCTTGATGGCCCAGCCATTCCTGCCGTCGTAGCCCTCGTCCCACCAGCCGTCGAGCACCGACAGGTTGAGCACGCCGTTGATCCCGGCCTTCATGCCCGAGGTGCCGCTGGCCTCCAGCGGATAGATCGGGTTGTTGAGCCAGACGTCGACGCCCGAGACCAGCCGGCGCGCCAGGCGCAGGTCGTAGTCCTCCACCATCAGGATGCGGCCCTCGAACTGCGGCATGCTGGAGATCTGCGTCACGCGGCGGATCAGGTCCTGGCCCGGCTGGTCGGCGGGATGGGCCTTGCCCGCGAACAGCAGCAGCACCGGGCGCGCGTCGTTGCAGAGGAGCTGTTCGAGCCACTTGAGGTCCTCGAACAGCAGGGTGGCGCGCTTGTAGGTGGCGAACCGGCGGGCGAAGCCCAGGGTGAGCACGTTCGGGTTGGCCGGGTCCGCGAGCTTGAGCAGCCGGTCGAGATGCGCCTCCGAGCCGCGGTTGCGGAACAGCTGGCGCGAGATGCGGAAGCGCACCAGGTGCAGCATCGCCGACTTCAGCGTCTGCCGCACGCTCCAGAAGACGTGGTCCGGGATCTCGTCGACGCGCTGCCAGAACGCGGCGTCGGTCAGGCGCTGCGACCAGTCGAACCCCAGGTGTTTCTCGAAGACTTCGGCCCACTCCTGCGCGAGGAAGGTGGGCACGTGCACGCCGTTGGTGATGTAGCCGATCGAGTTCTCACGCGGATCGACCTGCGGCCACATGTTCTCCAGGATGCGCGAGGACACCCCGCCATGGATCCGGCTCACGCCGTTCTGGAAGCGCGAGCCGCGCACCGCCAGGGCCGTCATGTTGAAATCGGACTGGCCGTCCACGCGCCCGAGCCCGAGGAACTCCTCCCGGCTCATCGACAGCTCGCCGCAGAAGGACTGGAAGTAGCTCCAGATCATGTCCTCGGCGAAGTGGTCGTGGCCTGCGGGCACCGGCGTGTGGGTGGTGAACACGGTGCTCGAGGCGACCGCCTCCAGCGCCGCTTCCCGGTCCATCCCCTGGCGCACCAGCCCGCGCATGCGCTCGAGCACGAGGAAGGCGGCGTGGCCTTCGTTCATGTGCCAGACGGTGGGCTTGAGCTGGAGCGCCTCCAGCGCACGCACGCCGGCGATCCCCAGCACGATCTCCTGCTCCATCCGCATCGTGCGGTCGCCGCCATAGAGCTGGTGGGTGATGTTGCGGCCGTGCTCGTCGTTCTCCTCGAGGTCGGTATCGAGCAGGCACAGGCTGACATGGCCGCAGCGTGCCTGCCACACCCGGCACGCGACCCGGCGGCCCGGCAGGTCGACGTACACCTTCAGGTCGCCGCCGTCCGCGGTGTGCACCGGCGTGACGGGCAGGCTGTCGAACTCCGAGTCGGTGTAGACCGCGCGCTGGTTGCCTTCGGTGTCGATGGTCTGCGAGAAGTACCCCTTCCGGTAGAGCAGCCCTACCCCGACGAAGGGCAGGCGCATGTCGCTGGCGGCCTTGCAGTGGTCGCCGGCGAGGATGCCCAGGCCGCCCGAGTAGATCGGGAAGCTCTCGTGGAAACCGAACTCTGCGCAGAAATACGCCACCCGGTCGTTCGAGCGCAACCACTCGGAGCCATTGCGCCGCAGGGGCTCGGAGTGATAGGTGTCGTAGGCGGACAGGACGCGGTTGTAGTTGGCCAGGAACACCGGATCGTCGGCCGCGTCGAGCAGGACCTGCTCGTCGACCCGGCGCAGGAAGGCCTTGGGATTGTGTCCGACCGCATCCCAGAGCCCGGTGTGCAGCCGCGAGAACAGTGTCCGGGTGGGGCGGTCCCAGCTGTACCACAGGTTGGAGGCGAGCTCCTCCAGCCGCGCGAGCCGCGGGGGGATCTTCGGGTTGACTTCGAGCTGGTAGACCGTGCGAGGTTGCATGAGGGGTTCCGGCAAGCGTGTGCTGGCTTGGGCAAAAAATACGCCAGTGGGGAATTCTATGCGCGCGAGGCACATAGCGGCGAAGCGGGTGTCCCGGGATGCACCTCGGGGTTGCGGCGCGCACTGAAGCTGTGCGCGGGGGCCGGCCGAGGTTTAAACTGGGAACATTGACGGAGAACGCAGATGAACCCTTCCCGCAGCCTGTTGCGACCGCTCGCTTGCCTGTCTTCCGCCGCCTGCCTCCTGCTTGCGGCCGGTACCGCCCTGCCGTGCGTCGAGGGCGAGGTCCGCGGCGCGGCGCTCAACGTCGAACGCAACCCCGGTCAACTCGCCTCGGGGGAGGAAGCCTCGCTGCAGGTGATCGGCGCCGGCTGGTTCCACGCGGTGGAAGTGGTGAAGAAGGGCCGCACTACCGACCAGACCACGGTCGTGCTCGAACTGGACGGCGTGCCGATGATGACCACCTCGTTCGCCACCCTCAAGAACAAGTGGATGCAGCTGGAGACCACGAACATCATCGCGACCGTCCACACCGAGGGCGACGAGGATGTGCTGACGCTCTGGTACACCCCGGACCTGAAGTTCAACACCCACGTGTCGGTGCGCGTCAAGGCGGAGGAGGAGGGGGTGGCCGACGTCCGCATGCGCGCCGTGCTGAGCCGTGCCTTGCCGCATTCCCATCCCAACGGCCAGTCCAGTGCGCTGGCCGCGCTGCCGGCATTCAAATAGGGACCGGGGCCGCCGCAGCGGCCCCCGGCCTCACTCCTTGTAGGGTTCCACCACGCTCGCCCGCATCGAGTACCCCACGTCGATGTCGTTGGAGCCGTCGAGCATGAACAGGGACTTCTTGCTCGAAGCAGTCGTCAGCGTGCCGGTGACCCAGACCGCGGCGAACATCCCGTTGGTCTCGAACGGCTTCTCCGGCTTGACGTGGACGATCTGGTTGGGCGGCGGCGGCGGGGTGTGGATGCAGGCACCCACCCACGGCACCAGCAGGAACTCCGACACCATCTTGCCCTGGTATTCCAGGGGCAGCAGGTAGCCGGGGATGCGTACGGTCCTGCCGTTGAGGGTCTGATTCACCCCCGATGCGGTCTTCTGGCGCATTGCCGCGATCTCCTTGCGCCGCGACAGCAGGTCGTCGACGTTCACGCCGCCCTGCTTGAGCTTCTTCGAGAGCGTCTGCTCGTCGGCGACGTCCGCCGGGCTGAGCTTGTCGCCGCGCGCCTGGCGATCGCGGATCGATGCCACCAGCGCGAGGTCGGTGAGCTGGTCGCGAGTGAGCTTCGCGAACGGGTCCTCCACCCCGGCAGCCTTGGGCACCAGGTCTTCCCAGTTCAGCTGCTTCGGCGCCTGCGCGTGGGCGGCGGGCAGCAGCAGCGCGCCGAGCAGTGCCAGCAGTGAGAGAGGCAAACGCTTCTTGATCATGGCAGGTCCCTCAGATACGAATCGTCATTCCGTCGGCCAGCGAGTAGCGGTAGATCCGGTAGGCCGGAATCAGCCCGATCAGCACGCCTGCTGCTGCGACCAGCGCCACCAGCAGCAGTTCATGCGGCGAGGGCCAGCCAATGGCGATGAACAGGCCCATCTGCGCCTCGAGCCACGGCTTGCCCAGCGCAAGGCCCAGGTACAGGGCGGCCACCCCCAGGGCGATCCCGACGGCAGTCAGGAACGCGGCTTCGCCCAGGATGAGCGCGAACACGTGGACCGGGCGCGCGCCCACGGAGCGTAGCACGGCCATCTCGCGGCGGCGCTCGCTCAGGCTGGTGAGCAGCGCCACGAGCATCCCGGCCAGGCCGACCACCACCACCAGGATCGAGACGGCGAACAGGGTCTTCTCCGCCGCCCCCACGAGCTCCCAGACCTCCTGCAGGGTGGCTCCGGGCAAAATCGCCGTCAGCGGCTCGCCCTGGAACTGGTTCACCGTGCGCTGCATGCCCAGTGCCGCCGCGCGCGACTTGAGGCCCATCATGAATGCCGTGATCGTGCGCTTGGACAGGTCGGCCGCCTGCCCGTGTCCGGCCATGGCGGCGGCCAGCGGATCGTCCTTGTCCGCGCCTTCGCCGCCCATCCCGGCGTGGATCGCGTCGAGTCCGTCCAGGGTGATCAGGACGGTGCGGTCCACCGGGGTGCCGGTGCGCGCCAGTATGCCGACCACCGTGAACGGCTGGTCGGAGTGCTCGATCAGGCTGACATCGCCCGCGCCGTGGGCGATGACGATGGACTGGCCGAGCCTGTAGCCCAGCGTTTCGGCCACTTCCGCGCCCAGCACGGCATCGTGCAGTTGCGCGAACGGCTTGCCCTGCGCGAACTCCAGACTGCGGTTGCGGGCGTAGCGGAAGTGCTCGAAATAGTCCTGCGTGGTCCCCAGCACCCGGTAGCCGCGGTGGGAGTCGCCCAGCGAGAGCGGGATGGTCCAGGCGACCTGCGGGCGGGCCGCGAGCGCCTGGTAGTTCGGCCAGCTGATGTTGTTGGTGGCGTTGCCAATGTGGAACACCGAGTAGAGCAGCAGGTGCACCGGGCTGCTGCGCGCACCCACGATCAGGTCGGTTCCGGACACGGTGCTGGCGAAGCTCTCGCGCGACTCCTCGCGGATGCGCTCGACCCCCAGCAGCAGCATGACCGCCAGCGCAATCGACAGCACCGTCAGCGCCGCGGTGAACTTGCGGTTGCGCAGGCTCTTGACGGCGAGCTGGAGCACCATGGGGCGGCCTCAGGCGGCGTGCGCTAGCGCCGCCCGGTTGATCTCGCGGAACTCGATGGTGCGGTCGAACAGGTCCGCGAGCGCCGCGTCATGGCTCACGAACACCAGCGCAGCGTTGGAGCGCGCGCACTCCCGGAACAGCAGGTCGATGAAGGCGGCGCGGCGGTCCGAATCCAGCGCGGACGTGGGCTCGTCCGCAATCACGAGCTCCGGTGCGCCGATCAGCGCACGGGCGGCGGCCACGCGCTGCTGCTGGCCCACGCTCAGGTCGGTGACCTTGCGGTCCAGCAATCCGCCCGCGCTCATGTCCAGGTGCTCGAGCAGCCGCAGCGCCTCGGCCTGCACGCTGCCGCCCGCCTTGACGGCGCGCTCGCGCCGCAGGCTGGAGAACCCGCACGGCAGGCTGACATTCTCCACCACCGACAGGTAGGGGATCAGGTTGAACATCTGGAAGATGAAGCCGATGTGGTCCGCGCGGAAGTGGTCGCGCTGTGCGCCGCCGAGCGTGCCCAGGTCGCGTCCCAGCACGTGCAGGCGCCCTTCGTTCGCGGTCACGACACCAGCCAGGAGGCTGAGCAGGGTGGATTTGCCGCTGCCGCTGGGACCACGCAGGAACACCCGTTCGCCGCGCGCGATGTGCAGCGACTCGAGATCGACCACGGTGCGGGCGGTGCCCGGCCAGGCGAAGCGCAAGCCGGTGATGTCGATCACGCGCTCTGCGGGCGGTGCGGGGGCGGTGGCGGTGGCGGGCATGCCGGACATCCGGTTGGGCGGGGTACCAGCGGGAAAGGCCGCAAGTGTACCGCAGCCGTTCCGGGGCTCCCTTAAGGGTCCCTAAGTTTCTGCCTGCGGGGCCTCAGAGCACGTACCGGGCGAGGTCCTCGCTGCCCGCGAGGTCCTTCAGGCGCGCGTCCACGTATGCGGCATCGATCGTCACGGTCTGGCTGGACAGCCGGGTGGCCTCGAAGGCGAGGTCCTCCAGCATTCGCTCCATCACCGTGTACAGACGGCGCGCACCGATGTTCTCCATCTTCTCGTTTACCTGCCAGGCGGTCTCCGCCACGCGGCGCACCGCGTCGGGGGTGATGTCCACCTTCACGCCCTCGGTCTCGAGCAGCGCCTGGTACTGGCGCGTGAGGCACGCGTCGGTGCTGGTCAGAATCTGCTCGAAATCGGCGACCGAGAGCGACTCCAGCTCTACGCGGATCGGAAAGCGGCCCTGCAGCTCCGGAATCAGGTCCGAGGGCTTGGACAGGTGGAAGGCGCCGCTGCCGATGAACAGGATATGGTCGGTCTTGATCATGCCATAGCGGGTGGACACGGTCGTGCCCTCGACCAGCGGCAGCAGGTCGCGCTGCACGCCCTGGCGCGACACATCCACTCCGCCGGCCTCGCCGCGGCTGGCGATCTTGTCCATCTCGTCGAGGAAGACGATGCCGTTCTGCTCGACGTTGCGGATCGCGCGCGTCTTGAGCTCCTCGTCGTTGACCAGCTTGGCCGCCTCCTCCTCGGTGATCAGCTTGAGCGCTTCCTTCACCGGCAGCTTGCGGGTCTTGCGGCGACCCCCGCCCATGTTCTGGAACATGGACTGGATCTGGGAGGTGAGCTCTTCCATCCCGGGCGGGGCCATGATCTCCATCTGCGCCGGCATCGCGGCGACCTCGATCTCGATCTCCTTGTCGTCGAGTTCGCCCTCCCGCAGCTTCTTGCGGAATTTCTGCCGCGTGGCGCTGTCGGCTTCGCTCGCCGGTTGCGGCGAGCCGAAGCCGAAATCGCGCGCAGGCGGCAGCAGCACGTCGAGCACGCGATCCTCGGCCAGGTCCTGGGCGCGGGCGAGGACCTTGCGGGTCTCCTGCTCGCGGGTCTGCTTGATCGACATCTCGACCAGGTCGCGGATGATCGTGTCCACGTCGCGGCCGACGTAACCGACCTCGGTGAACTTGGTGGCCTCCACCTTGATGAAGGGGGCGTCGGCGAGCTTGGCCAGGCGGCGGGCGATCTCGGTCTTGCCCACGCCGGTGGGACCGATCATCAGGATGTTCTTGGGCGTGATCTCCTGGCGCAGCGGCTCGGGGACCTGCTGGCGGCGCCAGCGGTTGCGCAGGGCGATCGCGACCGCGCGCTTGGCCTTGTGCTGCCCGATGATGTGCTTGTCCAGCTCGTGGACGATTTCCTGGGGGGTCATGTTCATCTATGACAGGCCCTGGGCTCTAGGCCCTGGACGCCGGGAAAGGTGCGGCCCTTCACGCCGCACGATACCTCTGGCGTCTGGCGCCTGGAGCCTAGCGCCTACTCCTCGATTGTTTCGATCACGTGTTGCTGATTGGTATAGATGCAGAGGTCGCCCGCGATCGACAGCGCCTTCTTCACGATCTGCGCCGGCTCCAGCTCGGTGTTGTCGAGCAGCGCCTTGGCCGCCGCCTGGGCATAGGCGCCGCCGCTGCCGATGGCGAGCAGGCCCTGCTCGGGCTCCAGCACATCGCCGTTGCCGGTGATGATGAGCGAGGCTTCGCGGTCGGCGACTGCGAGCATCGCCTCCAGGCGGCGCAGGATGCGGTCGGTGCGCCAGTCCTTGGCGAGCTCGACCGCCGAGCGCACCAGATGGCCCTGGTGCTTCTCCAGCTTGCCTTCGAAGCGCTCGAACAGCGTGAACGCGTCGGCGGTGCCGCCGGCGAATCCGGCCAGGATGCGGTCGTGGTACAGGCGCCGCACCTTGCGGGCGCTCGCCTTCACGACGATGTTGCCGAGAGTGACCTGGCCGTCCCCGCCGAGGGCGACGCGATGGCCGCGACGGACGGACAGAATGGTGGTGCCGTGATAGGAATCCATGGCTGCGCGAGGGAGATGAGGGCGGCGCGCGCCCGGTTCAAGCGCGCGCAGGGCCGAGCAGGACCCGGTTACAGCGATTGTGCCCGAATCAGCTGGACGCGCGGGTCCAGTTCGAGGGTCTCGAGAAGCGTCTCGACCAGGGGGTTGGGGCGCAGCATGCGCACCACGCGTTGCTCGGCGAGCTCGTTGGCCAGGCTCACCAGACCCGCCGCCGCGGGCGGCGCCAGGCGGTCGAGCCCGCTGAGATCGATGTTCACGTAGCGCCGGCCGCCGGCGAACTCGCGCACGGCCAGCAACTCGTCCTCGCCTGCGCCGCTCAACGTGATGAGCTCGGGCCCGGCCTGGTAGCGCGGCGCCGCGCGCTGCTCGCTCACGGCGCGGCGCGGCGGCAGCGGCATGACCACGGTTTCCCAGCCGGGCGCCGGCACGCCGGCGCAGAGCGCATATTCCACCGCCGCGCGCTCGAACTCGTCGCGGCGCCCCTCGAGCTGATAGAGGTCGAGCAGCAGGATCCAGTACGCCGCGAGCGCGCCATCGCCCGAAACCGCATCGCGCAGCAGCTCGATCACCTCCCGGCTCCCGGTCAGGAGCAGGGCGTTGCCGTTGCCGGCGAGGAATCGAACCAGGCTCGACAAAGCCTGCGCCCCCTCGGCGTCCACGCCGTCGACCCGGCTAAGGTCCAGATGCAGGCTCGGCTGGCCTGCCGCCTTGCGGCGGGCATCGTCGAGCAGCGGCAGCATGCGGGCGTCCAGCGCTCCGGCGATCTGGACGAACGCGGCGCCGCCGGCGCGCAACGCTTCCGGGAGGTCGCCGTAGGCGCTCACACCGCTCCAGGCCGGCGCGCTGCGGCCAAAGCGGGCCTGGAAGCGGGAGGCGAGTGCGTCGAACTTGTGCCAGTCGCCTTCCACCCGGTAGAGGGTGAACAGCAGGGCCCAGCTGTGCGGATCGTCCTGGGTATCGCGGGCCGTCACCAGCCCCTCCAGGATCCACCGCGCGTCCTCGGTCCGGCCGCTGGCGAACATGACCGCAGCCTCCTGCTCGGGTGGCAGGACGGCGGTGTGGACGTAGGGAACGACGGCAGGTCTCATGGGCTGGCGGATGCAGGATCCGCAGCTGAAGCAAGGAGTCGGCCAAGAAAACCAACCCCGCCGAGGCAGGCCTGCGCGTCACTTGGCGCGCAGCAGGCGGCGCCCGACCTTCGCGCCCAAAGCGAGCGCGGCCGCGCCGATCAGCGCCAGCACCAGGACCGGGCCGAAGGGCTGATCGAGCGCGAGCGCAGCCGCAAACGCGCACAGGTAAGTCCCTACACCCACGGCGCTGCTGACCAGCAGCGCCGATCTCCAGTTCTGCCCGAACTCGTAGGCGATCATGGATGGCACGAAGACCAGCCCGAAGGCGGCCATGACGCCCATGGAGGAGGTTGCCAGCGCCAGCCCGGCTGCGGTGAGCAGATCAAAGGCGAGGTGGTACCGCAGTGTCGAGCGCCCGCTCGCCACGAAGAAGTCGGGCAGCATGCGCTCGAGGAGGAGCGCACGGGAGAGGATCGGCAGCAGCACCCCACAGACGAGCAGGAAACCCAGGGCGCTGCCGAGCTGGGTGAGGGTGGTGAAGTACAGCTGCCCGTCAAACAGTGCATGCGCGAGGTGCTCGGCGATCGGGACGTTGGCGAGCACGAGCACGGCGGTGGACCAGCCAAGGATCATCATGAGCGCGTAGCCATTGTTCCCGGTCCGCGCCAGCCACGCCTTGCCTGCAGCGGCAGCACAAGCGGCCAGCAGTGCACCGACCGGGACGGGGCCGCCCGCCACGGCTGCCAAGAGCGAGCCGGCGGCCGCCAGCTGGGCGAACGCGAGCGCGGCCAGCCACTCTTCGCGCAGCCGCAGATACATTCCCAGGATGGGCAGCAGCAGCGCGAATACCACGCCCGTGGCGAAGGGATAGTGAAACAGCGGGTCGAGCAGAAGCGTGCCCATCAAGCCGCCAACTCGACGATGCGGCTGCTCACCGCCGACAGGAATTCCGCCTCGTGACTGATCAGGATGACGGAGCTGCGTCCGCGATTGCTGCGCAGCTCCTGCTGGAGGAAGGCGATCCCCTCGCGGTCCAGGTTGTTGGTGGGTTCGTCGAGCAGGATCAGCTCGGCAGGTGCCTTGAGGGCAGCCCACACCTGCAGGAACTGCAACTGGCCGCCACTCAGCTTGTCCAGCCGACGCTCGAGGACCGCAGCAATCCACTCCGGCAGCCCGGCGGGGGAGGCAGCGGTCAGCGCCAGCAACTCGCGCCCGGCCAACGGCACGTTCTCGAGGGGGAGCGGGTTCTGGTGCTGGTGCGAGATGCGCAGGCCGGGTCGGCGTGTGATCCGGCCTGCAAATACCCGTGCCGTTCCACTGATCGCTTTGAGCAGAGTGGACTTGCCCGATCCGTTCGGTCCCCGCAGCCCGACGATCTCGCCCGCCTCGACCTCCAGTGTCACGGGGCGCATGACGGGCGCACGATACCCCGCCTGCAGCGCTTCGATGCGCAGCAGCGTGGAGGTGAACCCGTCAGGTGCCCGGGGCGTACTCAATCGGGGCGGGGAAGGGGAGGCGGCGCCGGCAATTGCTCGATCTGGTCCACGATCGCGCGCATGCGCGCGTGCAGCGCAGCGTAGTCCTTGTGTAGCTCGCCGTACTGCTCATGCGCCTTCTGGGAACGCTCATGCCGGGACGCATCCTTCGCATCGCCCTTGCTGCGCGCCATCTGGGCCTCGTGTTCCTTCGCCTCGGCTTCGTGCTCGGCGATCTCCGTGCGGTGCGCGGCGATCGCCGCCTCATGGTGCGCAATGTACCACTGCAGCTTGGCTATGGCCGCCTGCATGCGCAAGTGCTCGGCATGTGCGATCGCGTGCTCGTTCTCGGCCGCATCGTGCTCGCGGCTCTGCTTCCGGTGGTCCTCCTTGGCGTCGTCGGCGCACCATGCGGGTGCGGCGAGGGCCATGGTGCAGGCCAGGAGGGACATCAGTATGGTCGGTCTCATCGATCAATGCTCCTCGGGTGGGGATGGGTTGGCGTTTATCGGCGGGCACCGGCGAGCAGGCGCGCGATGCCGTCCTCGTACATGCCGAACAAGTCTTTGGCCCCAGGCGTTCCGCCAACCGAGTAGGGCATCTGCACCACGGGGATCTTGACTTGCCCTGCAAACCAATCTGCTGCATCGGGGTTGTTGACGGTCGTTATCACAACCATGCGCGCGGGCGTCAACTGCTGCTGCGCGACCAGTTCTCGCAGATAGCGTGAGGTCGGCTCGACGCCGGGCTTCGGCTCGAGGCTGCCGACGACGGGCATCTGCAGCCAGGCGAACAGGTAGGTGAGAGCCTTGTGATGCTCCACCACGGGCACGCCCTTCAGCGGTGCTGCGCTCTGCTCCCACCGGGGAACGGCCTCGGTCCAGCGCTTGCGAAAGTCCTGCCCGGCGGCGGCATAGGCCTGGGCGCCTTCGGGATCGATCTGCGTGAGCCGTCGCTCCAGTTCTGCCGCGACCGTCTCGATGTTGCGCGGATTCCACTGGATGTGCGGGTTGCCCCGCGGATGCACGTCTCCCATCGAACGATCGACCGTGGTCGGCACCTCGAGCAGCCGCACGTAATTGGCTGCCTCGAGATTGCCGGGACGGCCCGGCAGGATGCGAGGATTTCCGGCCTGCTGCAGGACCAGCGGGAGCCAGCCGATCTCGAGGTCGGCTCCGGAGCAAACCACCAGGTCCGCAGTGCGCGCCTGCGCAATCAGACTCGGTCGCGCCTGGATCCGGTGCACATCCTGCAGTGCAGTGGTGGCATCGAAGACGGAGACCCGCCCGGCACCCACCTCGCGAGCCAGCGCGCCCCACTCGGGCTCACAGGCGAAGACCCGGACCGCGGCCAGCGCGACGCCAGGCGTCAGCCATGCCAGGACCAGGCAGATAACCACAACAACGTTTCGTTTCATGTTCGCTCTCCGGGATCGCCGTCGCTTCAGAACTTGTGCGCACCGTGCGCGCCAAGGCTGAAGATGTACTGCAGGAAGATTTGGTGGTCTGTGACATCCTGCTGCGACTTGTCGTAGTTGTACTGCAGCCGGATGCGGCTGAACTCGGACGGACTCCAGTCGGCCATTGCGGACAGGCGCCACGGGTTGTAGTCGGAGTCGCTGAGGTTCGCGTCGTTGGTGCCACCGCTGAAGGAGCCCCAGTCGAGGCGGTCGTAGCGCGCGCCGATGCGCCACTCCGGCATGAACTGGTAGACGCCCTGCACGTACCAGCCGTATTGGCTCATGTCGAAGCCGTCTTCCTGCGGGCCGGCCGGCCCGTCGGAGGCGAGGTTGCCGTCGCGCTTGAGCTGCATCCACTCCGCTATCAGCTTGAGGTTGCGGTCGGTGGAGTTGCCGTTGGGCGCCCACTTCCAGACCGCATCGAGCCCGTAGATCTCGGCGTTGCCGTGCCACGCGGTGGTGACTCCGGGCAGGCGGGTGTCGAAGTCGGCGAGCGTCGGGGAATCCGGACCGGTGGAGCTCTTCAGGTAGGAGGCCCCGAGCTGGTAGCTGTTGCTCGGGCCCACGTCGCCGCCGAACTTCACGAACAGTGTCCACGCGCCGATGCCGTTCTTGTTGCGATCGATCTCGAGCAGCTCGGTGTCGCCGTCGAAGTTGCCCGGCAGCGAGGTGCCGGCGCCCAGCTCCCCGCCCAGCTGGAGGAAGAAGGGCGTGGGTGCGACCCATGTGGCCTGCACGCCGACATCGCCGTAGTTGTTGCCCAGGAACGTGCGCTGCATCAGCGCGGAGTCGTCGAAGTCCCAGGCATGCGCGTGCACCGAGTTCTGGTACCCGATGCCGGAGAAGAAGCGCCCGCCCTTCAGCGTGAGACCGTAGCCCAGCGCCAGGGTCTGGAAGTACGCCTCCTCGGTCTCGACGCTGTCGCCATTGAACGAGAGCAGCAGGTTGCCGTAGAACAGCTGATCGATGTTGGCGGAGAACGCAACCTCTGATTCATCGAGCGAGAAGCCGCGTGAACCCGGGCTGATCTGGCCGGGGCTGGCGAAGCCGGTGACCCCATATGCATCCGGCGATTGGCTCAGGTTGGCGTACGTGCCCATCAGGACGACGGAGATGGACGGGTTGAATCCGCTGCCAGAGCCCTGCGCTCCCGCCTGCGGGGCAGCAGCGGTCTGTGCTTCGGCTGCCTGCTTCTGGGCGTTGGCCGCGGCGGCTTCGGCTTCCCGGGCCTGCTGCTGTGCGTTGGCGGCGGTGGATTCGGCATCCTTGAGGCGCTGCTCGAGCGCCTGCAGGCGGCGCTCGTAGGACTCCTTCACTTCCTGGATCTGCTTGCGGATGTCGTTGAGCTCCGCCTGGCTCTGGGCGAAGACCGGGCACGGCAGTGCGAGCGCGAGCAGCAGGGCTGCTGCCGCGCGATGGTTCGGCATGAACACGTCACGCTCCTGTTCTGGCGAGCAATGGAGACGCGCACCCCAGGCGGGGCGTGCGCGCGGTGCAAAGGTCAGAACAGGGCCGGAGGAGGGGCCCGGGAGTGGAAGGCTACGAGGCGCCGCGCGGCGTGGACTGCGGCGTGGTACGGCTGACATTCGACCGCCCGCGCAGCGGCCGGTAGCACGGGCGCCGCAATCGGCACACTCGACCCGAGCTGCGCGGCGAGCGCACACATCTCGCAGACGTGCGGCGGCGCGCTGCCTTCGTCCCCATGCGAAACCTCGTGCGCCGCCATGAGCTGCTGCGCAAGCAGCAGCAGGAAGGCGAGCAGTGCATTGAGGGCCGGGCGGCTGCGCATGCCGGGATCAGGAGCGAGGAGCTAACCGGCAGTCTAGCGTCATCCCCCGGCTTCGTGCAACCCTGTTGCGGTGCGATCAGAAATCGTCGAGGGCGGCGTCGCGGGTGAGATGCGAGATGTCGCCCCACAGTTCGACCGACCACTGCCCGGCCCGGTGGCGAACGAAGTTCAGGCTCGCGTTGTAGATGGGGAAGTCGCGCATGCGCTGGAGCGGCATGCCGGTAACGAAGCGGTACAGCGCGTCGAGCACCCCGCCGTGGGTGACCGCGACCACCAGCTGGCCCGGGTGCTGCGCGGCGAGCTCGGTGAACAGCGCGCCCACCCGCGCATTGACCTGACGGATGCTCTCGCCGCCGGGGACCTGGTGGTCGGGATCGCGCCCATGGAAGCGGGCATAGTCCTCGGGATAGCGCGCCTGCGCTTCGCGGCCCGTCAGGCCCTGGAACACACCCAGGTGACGCTCGCGCAGGCGCTCGGTGATGCGCAGCTCGATGCGGGTGCGGTCCACCAGTGGCTGGACGGTCTGGCGCACGCGCCCCAGGTCGCTGCAGTAGAGCGCGTCGATGCGCTCGTGGGCGAGGCGCTCCCCCACCAGCAGCGCCTGGGCGAGGCCCTCCTCGTTGAGCGGGCTGTCCAGGTGGCCCTGGATCCGGCTCTCGGCATTCCAGGCCGTCTCGCCGTGGCGGACGACGATGAAGCGCGTCTCTGGCATGCTGGGTCTCTCCTGGTTCACGCCGGCACCCGGCACAACAGGCCCTTGAGGTACTCGCCTTCGGGGAACGCGAGGCCGACCGGATGGTCCGGTGCGGCCGACAGCCAGCGCAGCACCTGCGCGTCGACGCCGGCGTCGCTGGCTGCGCCCGCCACGATCTTCTGGAACAGGTCGCGCGACACCCCTCCGGAGCAGGAGAAAGTGAGCAGCACTCCGCCCGGCCGCAGCAGCTTGAAGGCGAGCAGGTTGATGTCCTTGTAGCCGCGCGCGGCGCGCTCGGCGAATGCGGCGGTCGGCGCGAACTTGGGCGGATCGAGCACGATCACGTCGAACTGGCGGCGCTGGTCGCGCAGCTTGCGCAGCAGCTGGAAGACGTCGGCACCGATCCATTCGACCCCCTCGACGGGCAGGTCGTTGAGCGCGAGGTTGCGCCTCCCCGCCTCGAGCGCCTCGGCCGATGCGTCGACGGCGCTCACGCGCCGCGCGCCACCGGCCAGCGCGTTGAGCGCAAAGCCGCCGGTGTAGCAGAAGCAGTCGAGCACATCCCGGTCCTGGACCAGCTGGCGCAGCAGCAGGCGGTTCTCGCGCTGGTCCAGGTAGAAGCCGGTCTTGTGGCCGCCGGCGATGCTCACGCCGATGCGCAGCCCGTGCTCCTCGATGACGACCGGCTCGGGCGGGGCCGCGCCGCGCAGCACGCCGACGCGCTGCGGCAGGCCTTCCAGCTCCATCACGTCGGCATCGGAGCGCTCGAACACGCGGCAGCCGGGCACCAGCTCCGCGAGCAGCGCGGCCACGGCTTCCCGCCAGTGCGCTGCCCCCGCGCTGGACGCCTGCATGACCAGCGTGTCGGCATAGCGGTCCACGACCAGCCCGGGCAGGCCGTCCGATTCGGCGTTTACCAGGCGCACAGCTCGGGCCTCCGGGTACAGCGTCCGGCGCAGGGCGAGCGCCTGCTCGAGCCGGTTGCGCAGCAACGCCTCGGCCACGGGCTGCTGCTCGTCCCAGCTCCACACCCGCGCACGGATCTGCGAGTGGGGGCTGTACGCGGCCCAGGCGAGGAACTCGCCGCGGTGCGAGCGCACGGCCAGCGCTTCGCCGGCGTTCGGCGAACCCTCGACGCGCTCGATCGCGCCCGAGAAGATCCAGGGATGTCTGCGGAGCAGCGATTTCTCGCGGCCCTGCTTGAGGGTCAGTTGTGCCAAGAGTGGTCGATCGGGGAAGTCGCGGTGCGGCGGCGGGATCTGCCGCCAGGGGCGCATTGTCGCAGTTTCGCCGCCCGGCTAATCGGCGCCGGGCTTCGCGCCCGCCTTGCGCTTGCGTGGCACGGCCGGCTTGCGCGCACGCGGGTGTGCGGCATCGTAGACCTTGGCCAGGTGCTGGAAGTCGAGGTGGGTGTAGATCTGGGTGCTGGAGATGCTGGCATGCCCGAGCATCTCCTGCACCGCGCGCAGGTCGCCGCTGGACTGCAGCACGTGGCTCGCGAAGGAGTGGCGCAGCATGTGCGGGTGGACGGCTTGCGAGATGCCCTGCGCGCGTGCGCGTGCGCTGAGGCGCCGCTGCACGGTCCTGGGATTGACCGGGCCGCCGGTGCGATTGACGAACAGGGGCTCGCTCGCGGCGGTGGGCAGCGGCCGCACTGCGAGCCAATCCTGCAGCGCGCGCAGTGCGGGGCCGCCCACCGGCACGATGCGGGTCTTGCTGCCCTTGCCGTGCACGACCACGGTCTCGCCCTCGAGGTCGAGATCCTGCAGGCGCAGCCCGGTCAGTTCGGAGAGCCGCAGCCCCGACGAATAGCACAACTCGAACATCGCGCGATCGCGCAGGTCGCCGGGCTCACCGGCCTCGAACGCGACCAGTTGCGTGGCCTCGTCGGGCGAGAGTGCGCTGGGCAGCGTCCTGGCCCACTTCGGGGGACGGATGCCCTGGAACGGGTTGCGGGTGTAGCCGTGATCGCGCGCCAGGTAGCGGTAGAAGCCGCGCCAGGCCGAGAGCATCCGCGCGAGCGATTTGCCGTCCAGCCCGCGGCTGTGGAGCTGCGCGACCATGCGGCGTGCCAGGTGCGGGGCGATCTCGCCCAGCGCAAGCTCGCCGGCGAGGTCGACCAGCGCGCGCACGTCGCGCGCGTACGCCTCCACCGTGTGCGGGCTCAGCCTGCGCTCGATCTTCAAGTGCGCGACGAACCCGTCCACGAGCGGGTCGGTGACGCGGGGGCCGGGCGCCTGCGCGGCAGGGGCCTCCGGGGAGGGGGGGCGCTTGCGCGCCAGCTCAGGTCTCCAGCTGGCGCTGCAGGGCGGCCCCGATCAGCTCGCCCAGCCGCACCAGGTAGAGCGTGCCCATGTCCGCGGTGAACCGGCGCGCGTCGGGGCTGCCGAGCGCGAGCACGCCGAACTGACCGGCGTCGCCGCGAAGCGGCACGTAGACGAGGGATGCGACGCTTCCGCTCTCTGGTGCCATCCACGCCATGGTTTCGAACAGCGGCGCATCGGCGAAGTACGGATCCACCAGGCTCTCCGCGAACACCCGCGCCTCCTCACTGACCGGCTCGAACTCCGGCCGGCCGTCGCGGCCGGCGGCGCCCCAGAGGCGCAAACCGACGGCGGGCACGTTGAAGTCATTGCGCAGGTTGCGCTGGATCGTGTCGAGCAGCATGTCCAGGTTCCGGCTGCGCAGCAGCGCGAGGCTGATGCGATGGACCTGGTCGCTGATGGTGTCGTTCTCCTCGCCGAACTGCACCAGCTCGCGCAGCTTGCCCTCCAGTGCGCGGCTGCGCTCGCGCAAGGTGAGCACCTGGCGCTCGGACAGGGGGATGGCGTGCCCGCCGTACGGGTGCGGGACCTGAACCGAGGCGAGCAGCTCGCTGTACTCGTGGAAGAATTCCGGATGGTCGGCCAGGTACTTGGCCACGTCCTCGGCCCGCAGTGCGCTGTTCAAATCTCGATCTCCCCTTCGAAAACGGTCTCCGCCGGACCGGTCATGAAGACCGGCCGTCCTTCTCCCTGCCAGGCGATGGTGAGATCACCGCCATGCGTCGTCACGCGCACGCTCGGGTCCAGCAACCCGAGCTGGATCCCGGCCACGACTGCCGCGCACGCGCCGGTGCCGCAGGCGAGCGTCTCGCCGGCGCCGCGCTCGTACACGCGCAGCCGGACGTGCGCACGGTTCACCACCTGCATGAAGCCGGCATTGACCCGCTTCGGAAAGCGCGGATGGCGCTCGATGAGCGGCCCCTGGCTGAGGACCGGCGCGGTCTCGACATCGTCGACCACCTGCACCGCGTGCGGATTGCCCATCGACACCGCCACGATCTCGATCGGCCCGCCCTCGACCTCGATCCAGTAGGTCCGCGCGCGCCGCTCCGCGATGAACGGGATGCGGGCGGGCTCGAACTGAGGCGGACCCATGTCCACCGTGACCCGGCCGTCGGCCTCGAGCTTCGGGACGATCACGCCCGCCAGGGTCTCGACCCGGATCTCCCGCTTGTCGGTGAGACCCTTGTCGCGCACGTAGCGCAGGAAGCAGCGCGCGCCGTTGCCGCAGTGCTCGACTTCGTCGCCGCTGGAGTTGAAGATGCGGTAGTAGAAATCGGTGCCAGGGGCACGCGGAGCCTCGATCACCAGCACCTGGTCACAGCCCACACCGAAGTGCCGGTCCGCGAGCCGGCGGGCGAGTTCCGGAGCGACACCGACGCGCTGGCGGACCGCGTCGATCACGACGAAGTCGTTGCCCACGCCCTGCATCTTGGTGAACTGGAGGCGCATTCGCTCGGCCGGAGGCTAGAGGCTAGAGGCTAGAGGCTAGAGGCTAGAGGCTAGAGGCTAGAGGGACGCATCACGCGATTATGCATCCAGCGTCAACGCGCGATCTGCACACCCTGCAATTCTCCTGAAGCCTGCGTTGCCATCATTCTATCTTGCCGCCACTGGTGATGGGACCGAACCCATGCTGCACCGGCGCTGCCCCCTCTAGCCTCTAGCCTTCAGTAAACCTTCGGCTCCCCTGCCGGCCGCGTCTTGAAGCGGCGGTGCGTCCACAGGTACTGCTCCGGCATCTCGCGGATGCGCTCCTCGAGGAACGCGTTCATCGTGCGCGTGTCCTCTTCCACGGATGCACCGGGATAGTTCTCCCAGGCGGGATACACCCGGAGGACGTAGCCCATGCCGCCGGGCAGCTGACGCACGACCAGCGGCACGATGCGGACCTTCAGCAGCCGGGCCATGCGGGAGAGCACGGTCACGGTGGCCGCCTGCACGCCGAAGAAGGGCACGAACACGGCGTCCTTGGGGCCGAGGTCCATGTCGGGCGAGAGCTGCAGGGCGTGCCCGCCCTCCATGGCGCGCAGGATCGCCTTCACGCCCTCGCCGCGCGAGACCATGCGGGTGCCCTGGAAACGCTCGCGCTTGCGCTTGAGGAACGCATCCACGTAGGGGTCCCTCTGGCGGACGTAGACCGCCACGCCGCGGTAGTCCGTGGACATCCGGATGCCCTCGAGTTCGATGCCGACGAAGTGCGGAACGAACCCGATGAAACGCTGGCCGGCTAGGGCCTCGATGTGCTCCACGCCCTCGACGCGCACCACGCGGCGCAGGCGCGCCTCGGAGCCGAACCAGGCGACGCTGGACTCCACCAGCGCGCGGCCGAAGCACTGAAAGTGCCGTCGCAGCAGCCGCTCGCGGGCCGGCGCCGACAGTTCGGGGAAGCACAGGGCGAGGTTGGTGCGGGCGATGCGGCGGCGCTTGCGGATGAAGAGGTACGCGCATGCCCCGACCAGCCGGCCGAAGAGCGCCATCAGCGGCAGCGGCAGGAAGTGCAGCAGCCAGAGTACGAAGATGCCGAGGCGGCTCATGGCTTGCTGGGGCTGTGCACGTCAGGACAGGACGTCGGGAGGCCGCGGCGTGGCAAGCAGGAAGGGGTCAGGCAGCGCGATCGTCAACGAAAGGTTTCCTGCATTCAAGCCCCGGGACCAATCTGCTATCCTGACCAGCCTGAAAACCGACAACCAACCCGCCTGCGAAGAGCACAGATGAGTGAGTATCTTTTTACGTCCGAATCGGTTTCGGAAGGGCATCCCGACAAGGTCGCGGACCAGATTTCCGATGCCGTGCTGGACGCGATTCTAGCCCAGGACAAGTACGCCCGGGTCGCCGCGGAGACGCTGGTGAACACGGGGCTGGTGGTCATGGCGGGCGAGATCACGACCAGTGCGGTGGTGGACTTCCAGCACATCGCGCGCGAGACGATCAGGCGCATCGGCTACGACAACACCGAATATGGCATCGATTACAAGGGTTGCGCGGTGCTCGTCGCCTATGACAAGCAATCGCCCGATATCTCGCAGGGCGTGACCGAGGGGCAGGGGCTGGACCTCGAGCAGGGGGCCGGCGACCAGGGCCTCATGTTCGGCTACGCCTGCGACGAGACGCCGCAGTTCATGCCGCTGCCCATCTACCTGGCCCACCGCCTGGTGGAGCGCCAGTCCGAACTGCGCCGCGACGGCCGGCTGCCGTGGCTGCGGCCCGATGCCAAGTCCCAGGTGACCATCCGCTACCGGGACGGCAAGCCCGACGCCATCGACACCGTGGTGCTGTCCACCCAGCACGCCCCCGAGATGCAGCACAAGCAGATCGAGGAGGCGGTGATCGAGCAGGTGGTCAAGCCGGTCCTGCCGCCTCACCTGGTGAAGGGCAAGATCAAGTACCTGATCAATCCGACCGGGCGCTTCGTCGTCGGCGGACCGCAGGGGGATTGCGGGCTGACCGGGCGCAAGATCATCGTCGACACCTACGGCGGCGCGGCCCACCACGGAGGCGGCGCATTCTCCGGCAAGGATCCGTCCAAGGTCGACCGCTCCGCGGCGTATGCGGGCCGCTACGTCGCCAAGAACGTCGTCGCCGCGGGGCTGGCCAGCAAGTGCGAGATCCAGGTCTCCTACGCCATCGGCGTTGCGCGTCCCACCAGCGTGATGGTGACGACCTTCGGCACCGGCAAGATTCCCGACGAGAAGATTGCCGAGCTCGTCCAGCGCCACTTCGACCTGCGGCCGAAGGGCATCGTGCAGATGCTCGACCTGCTGCGCCCGATCTACCAGAAGACCGCCGCCTACGGCCACTTCGGCCGCGAGGAGCCCGAGTTCACCTGGGAAGCCGCGGACAAGGTCGAGGCCCTGCGCTCCGACGCTGGCGTGCGGCTGCACGCCTGACGGTGGGGACCTCAGCGCTGCGCAGGCCATCCCTTCTGCCATCGAGGGGGCGCGCCGGGGCGAGGGGTTCAAGCAGACCGGCGGTTCGGCTATAATTCTGCACTTGCTGAGGAGCGCTGCGACCGGTTTGCGCCGGCCAGGCTCAGCGAACACAACGGCGCTCGCATCTCCCACGAGGTGCGGGCGTTTTGTTTTTTTGTGGATCCGGTGCGAGGGGCGCTGCGACAGGGACCTGCCCTGCCAGGCTCGCACCCGGAAAACGGCTTCTGGCAACGGCGCCCGTTCTGTCCATCGAACGGAGGCAACATGAGCGCAGTCCTGCAACCCAAGCAGTCCAACGACTTCCGCGTCGCCGACCTTGCCCTGGCCGACTGGGGCCGCAAGGAGATCGCCATCGCCGAGACCGAGATGCCCGGCCTGATGGCGATCCGCGAGGAGTACGCCACCCAGCAGCCCCTGCGCGGTGCGCGCATCACCGGCTCGCTGCACATGACCATCCAGACCGCGGTCCTGATCGAGACCCTGCAGGCGCTCGGCGCGGAAGTGCGCTGGGCCTCGTGCAACATCTTCTCGACCCAGGACCACGCGGCCGCCGCGATCGCCGCGCGCGGCACCCCGGTGTTCGCCTACAAGGGCGAGTCGCTGGAGGAGTACTGGGAGTTCACCCATCGCATCTTCGAGTGGCCCGACGGCGGCTACTCCAACATGATCCTCGACGACGGCGGCGACGCCACCCTGCTGCTGCACCTGGGCACCAAGGCCGAGACCGATGCCAGCCTGATCACCCATCCCGGCAGCGAGGAGGAGGAGTACCTGTTCGCCTCGATCAAGGCCAAGCTGGCGAAGGACCCGAAGTGGTACTCCAGCCGCATCGGCAAGATCAAGGGCGTCACGGAAGAGACCACCACCGGCGTGAAGCGCCTGTACCAGATGGCGAAGGAAGCGCGGCTGGCCTTCCCCGCGATCAACGTCAACGATTCGGTGACCAAGTCGAAGTTCGACAACCTGTACGGCTGCCGCGAGTCGCTGGTGGACGGGATCAAGCGCGCGACCGACGTGATGGTCGCCGGCAAGATCGCGCTGGTATGCGGCTACGGCGACGTGGGCAAGGGCTCGGCCCAGGCGCTGCGCGCGCTGTCGGCGCAGGTGTGGGTGACCGAAGTCGATCCGATCTGCGCGCTGCAGGCGGCGATGGAGGGTTATCGCGTGGTCACCACGGAATACGCGGCCGACAAGGCCGACATCTTCGTCACGGCGACGGGCAACTTCCATGTGATCACCCACGAGCACATGAAGAAGATGAAGAACCAGGCCATCGTCTGCAACATCGGCCACTTCGACAACGAGATCGACGTCGCCTCGCTCAAGCAGTACAAGTGGGAGAACATCAAGCCGCAGGTGGACCACATCATCTTCCCGGACGGCAAGCGCATCATCCTGCTGGCCGAAGGCCGCCTGGTGAACCTGGGTTGCGGCACGGGCCATCCGTCATACGTGATGAGCTCGTCGTTCGCCAACCAGACCATCGCCCAGATCGAGCTGTTCACCAACACGGAGAAGTATCCGGTCGGCGTGTACGTGCTGCCCAAGCACCTGGACGAGAAGGTCGCGCGCCTGCAGCTCAAGAAGCTCGCCGCCGAGCTCACCGAGCTGACCGACGCCCAGGCCCGCTACATCGGCGTGCACAAGGAAGGGCCGTACAAGCCGGATCACTACCGGTACTGATCCCGGGCGGCAGGCAGCACCCTTCGCCGCCGCATCCACCCCGCCTCCTCACCCTTCCCCCTCTCTCCTCGCGGGAGAGGGCCGGGGTGAGGGGGCGGTCGTACAGGCAGCATGCCGTCGAGGCCGCTCCCATGAAAACCCAGCGCGTCTTCTCCTTCGAGCTGTTCCCGCCGCAGACGCCGGAGGGCATCGAGAAGCTGCGTATCACGCGCCGGCAGCTCGCGCAGCTCAACCCGGCGTACTTCTCGGTGACCTACGGTGCGGGCGGCACCACGCGCGAGCGCACCCTGGGCATCGCGCTCGAGATCCAGGCCGAAGGCCAGCAGGTGGCCCCGCACCTCTCGTGCGTGGCCTCGACCCAGGCGTCCTTGCGCGAGATCCTCGAGCAATATCGCCTGGCCGGGATCAAGCGCATCGTCGCCCTGCGCGGGGACATGCCGAGCGGCGTGGCCGAGGCGGGCGAGTTCCGCTACGCCAACGAGCTCGTGGCTTTCATCCGCAGGGAGTTCGACCGCGCGTTCCACATCGAGGTCGCTGCGTACCCCGAGTACCATCCCCAGGCACGCAACGCGCACGAGGACCTGCTCAACTTCAAGCGCAAGGTGGATGCGGGGGCGGACGGCGCGATCACGCAGTACTTCTACAACGCCGACGCCTACTTCGCCTTCGTGGACGAGTGCCAGGCGCTCGGCATCGACGTGCCCATCACGCCGGGCATCATGCCGATCAACCGCTTCTCCCAGCTCGCGCGGTTCTCCGATGCGTGCGGTGCCGAGATCCCGCGCTGGATCCGCAACAAGCTGCAGGGGTTCGGGGACGACCTGCCGTCGATCCGGTCGTTCGGGCTGGATGTGGTGACGGCACTGTGTGACCGGCTGCTGCGCGGCGGCGCGCCGGGGCTGCACTTCTACACGCTCAACCAGGCTGGCCCGACCAGCACCATCTGGCAGCGGCTGGGTCTGTAGCGTCTCCTCGCGACGCGCTCCACCCCGGGGGCGCGGGATGACCGGGCTATGCAGCCCGTGTCCCTTCGTCGTCGATCGCAGGGTCGTTGCAGGGCGTGGCCTCGCGCTCGCCCGGGCGGGCCACGAGCGTGCCGATGTCACTGGCCGATCGAGCGCACTGATGGCAGACGATGCGATCCTGGGCCTCCAGATAGCGGCCCTCATACACCGGACCCATCTGGATCATCCGCCGACACACCTCGCACGGACAGCGCACGGCGAGCCGTGCATTCCAGGGTGACTCGCTCCGGGAATGGTGTGTCATCGCTTCAATCGGCCGCGCATGGACATGGCAGAGCCCCGGCCGGCCGGCGCTTCCAGCTGCCACCCGCACCACGCTGGTTGGTGAGGGAAATGCAAACCGGACGGAACCGATGAGCCGAAAGGGGGGCCGCCGATGACAAGTCGGGTCGCATGGCGACGACATCAGGCAGATGTCGTGCCAGCTGTCTAGTGGCTGCCCTGAGTCCTGGGGAGCTGGCGTGGGTGTTGCGTGCGGAGAGCGCCATCACCTGCGCCCTGGAAGGGAGAAGAACAGCCTATGGCACTGACGCTGAGCAATCGTGAGACGTTCCTCGCGCTGCAATGGCTCGAGTCGGACGCAGAACGTCGCGAACACTTCCGCCAGCTGAGCGCGCAGCTGTATCGACGCTACCAGGAGGCCGCGATCCCGCGGCTGTCGGAGGCGATCTATGTCGGCCTCCGCGCCGACATGCCGCAGCTCGAGGGGCTCGCTGCCCAGCTGCTGGGCAGCGGAATGGCAAAGATCAATTTCTACGAGTTGTCGCTGGCCCTCATCCTGGAGCAGGACGGCCAGCGCAATCCGCCGAGCATCGTGCCCGATGCGATGGGTACGCTGACGAACGAGGTCATGCAAGGGGCGACGCGCCCGGGCGGGCCCCTCTAGCGGCCGCCAGCCGGAATCGACGGATTCAGGCCCCCGGGGCGAGGGTGCGGCCTGCGGTCCGATGGGGCCGCGTCGCGCCATGGCGAAGTGTTCGAGGTGCCGGCTCATGCTCTCGGCTAGAATCAGCCGATCCGCATTTCCCGCCCGCCAGGTGACCCCTTGAGCACGCCGCTTCGCCGTAACTGCGTATCCGCCGCCATCGCCCTGTTCGCGCTCGCGCACCAGCCTGCCGTCGCGGCAGATCCCAAGTCGTCGGGCATGGAGCAACTGGGCGAGATCAACGACCAGAACGCCGGGTTCGCGCCGCCGCCGCCGTGCCCGCTCGCCACCTGCGGCGTCGTCATCTCCATCGCACAGGTGGAAGGCAACGTCACCTGGCAGCCGGGCGGGAACGTCTCGGTCGTGACGCCTTTCCTCGGCCCCCACTGGCAGATCAGCGTCCAGCTCCAGGACGGCAACGTCGTCAACGTGATCGAGGACTACGGCACTTTCCTGCAGGTCGGGGACGTCGTGGTGGTCCAGGACAACAGTATCCGGCTGTGGCGGTAGGCCGATTCGGGTAGCCGCGCGGCGCCCGGTCGCAGATGGCAGGTCCGGCCGCGCACTCTGAGTCATCCCGGCAGCGTGCCGCGTCCGCGCACGCGCACTGATCGGCCCGTCAAGTCACTGGCTGCATGGCCGTTATACGGCCAACGCTTCGTTCGCCGCCGAGTGCGCCACCCCGCCGAGTGCCCCTGCCTCGTCTCTCCCCGCTGAGCGGGATCTTCGTCGCCTTCGTCGCGCTCGCCTGCGCCGAGTTCGGCATGCGCATCCTGGCCCCGCTCGAGCACTCACTGACCGACGCGTTCATCGGTCTTCATGCCAGGGATGTACGGCCCGACCCGGACATCGTCGTGGTCGACATCGACGACGCCAGCCTCAGCCGCATGGCCGAGCTGGCCGACCGCTGGCCCTGGCCTCGCTCGGTGCACGGCGAGGTGGCCGCCGGGATCGCAGCCCAGGGGGCCAAGGCGATCATCTTCGACGTCATGTTCGCCGAACCGGATCGCACCCGGCCCGAGCACGATGCGCTGTTCAACGATCAGCTCAAGCCGCTGCACAACGTCTACTTCCCGACAGTACGGCTCGACCCGGCCGGTGACGCCTCCGGCGCGCTCCTGCGCGAGCTGGCCCCGGCGCTCGGGATGTTCCAGACCCGCTCGACGCAACCGGACGCGCGGGCGAGCCTCCTGCTGCCGCTCGCACTCAACCGCGAGAACTGGCGCCTTGGCCTGATCAATCTGCTGCCGGACGAGGACGGGGTGGCGCGCCGCTACGTCCTGCACATGCCGGCTTACGGCTGGAAGATCCCGTCGTTGCCGGCCCACATCGCGCTGGATCTCGGGTACCCGCTGCCCGATGCGCAGACGCTCCTGCTCGGGTGGTCGTCACCGGAGCGCAAGCGCGTCTCCTTCGCCGATCTGTACGAGGACTTCAATCGCGAGCACCGCCAGCGTCCCGCGGACGAGTTCAGAGACAAGATCGTCCTGATCGGCACGGCGGCCACCGGCCTCAATGATCTGCGTGTCACGCCGGTCAGCGACTTCCACCCGGGCGTGGACATACTCGCCACCGCGATCGACAACCTGAAGAACCGCACCTACATGCGGCCGGCGCCGGCATGGGCACCGCCGGCGGTGACCCTGCTCGCGCTGACGCTCGTGTTCGCCGCCTTCCGGCGCGGCTACAACACCGTGGCGGTGGGTGGCGGCGTGGCGGCCGGAGCCGCCGCGCTCCTGGTTGCGGGCTATGCGGCGACGGCCAATCTCCTGCTGCTGCCGCTGGCCACGCCGATCGCCTTCGCCGTCGCGCTATTCGGGGCCTGCACGCTGTACACCTACCTGCATGAGCGTCGCGAGCGGCTCAAGGCGGTGCACTTCTTCAGCCGCTTCGTCAACCCGCACGTGGTGCGCGACCTGCTCGAGCGTGGCGGCATTCCCGACCAGGGTCAGAGCCGCGAGATTACCGTGTTGTTCTCCGACATCCGCGGCTTCACGACGTTGTCGGAGACCAGCAAGCCCGAGGAGATCGTGGCACTGCTGAATCGCTACTTCGGCCGCCAGGTCGAAGTGATCTTCCGGCACGGAGGCAGCCTCGACAAGTTCATCGGCGACGCGATCATGGCCTTCTGGGGTGCGCCCCTGGACGACCCCGAGTACGCGAAGCACGCGATCATGGCCGCCCTGGAGATGTCGGAGAACCTCGAAGCGTTCAAGCGCGAGCTGGGCGAGGCCGGCAAGGCGTTCGACGTGGGCATCGGCCTGAACTCGGGACCCGCGGTGCTGGGCATCATCGGGTCGGAGAACAAGCGCGAGTACACCGCGATCGGCGACACGGTGAACCTTGGCAGCCGAATCGAGGGCATGACCAAGGGCGTCGCGCGGATCCTGGTCTCCGAAGAGACCATGCGGCGCTGCCAGGATGCATTCGAGTTCGTGGACCACGGCGAGCATGCCGTGAAGGGCCGGGCCCGGACGGTCCGGTTGTACGAACCGGTCCGGAGGAAATCATGACCCGAACCCTCGCCGCCGTGCTGCTTGCGGCGCTTGCTGGTCTTGCCGCACTGCCGGGCCAGGCCGCGGAGCGTGCGACGGTGCTGCGCGCCACCGACCTGAAGGCCAAGCCCTTCCTGGACGCCGACAACCTGATCAAGCTGCCCGAGCGCGCCGCGCTGGAGGTGACGGCCCGCCAGGGACCGTGGATGCAGGTGCGCTACCAGGGCAAGCAGGGTTACGTGCGCATGCTGCAGGTGCGCCTCGATGTCGACGAGACGGTCAGCGCCCGCGCACCGGTTGCGGCGCCCACGGTCAGCCGGCCCTCGTCGAGCGCATCGCCCACCGTGACCACCGGGGTGCGCGGCTTCGACGAGCAGGCGCTCAAGGACGCCGAACCCAATCCCGAGCAGTTCAAGCTGATGGCGAGCTTCGCCGTCAGCGCGCAGCAGGCGGTGCAGTTCGCGGAGAAGTCGCCGCTGACGGCGCGCAAGGTGCCCTACTTCGACGAGAACGGCAAGCCGACGAAGGGGGGCAAGTGATGACTGCGCGCACCTTGATCCTGGCGGTTGCCCTGGCAGCGCTTGCAGGCTGCAAGGGCGCAACCGGGCTGGACGGGCTGAAGGTCGGCAACCTCGACGTCGGCGAGCTCAACCGCAACCTGGTTGGGATGCAGGGCGTGTCACAGGAGGAGGAGATCGCAATCGGGCAGGGCGTGACCGAGACGCTGCTCGGCGCCTCGCCGGTGGCGCCGGACCCCGAGCTCCAGCGCTATGTCAACACCGTCGGCCGCTGGGTTGCGCTGCAGTCCGGGCGGCCCGACCTGCCCTGGCACTTCGTGGTGAACGACAGCGAGGTCGTGAACGCGGTCGCGACGCCCGGCGGGAACGTCATCGTGACCAAGGGCATGCTGCGCGAGCTGCGCAACGAGTCCGAGCTCGCCGGCCTGCTCGGGCACGAGATCGCGCACGTGGTCCGCAAGCACCACCTCAACGCGATCAAGAAGACGTCGTTCATGGCGCTGCTCGCCCAGGGGGCGCAGGTTGCGTCGTCCAACACGCGCAGCGAAGACCTGGTCATGGCGCTGGTCGGTCCGACCAAGCAGCTGTACGCGCGCGGCCTGGACAAGTCCGACGAGTTCGAGGCCGATCGCATGGGTGTGGTGCTCGCCACGCGGGCCGGGTACGATGCGTGGGGATTGCCGTATGCGATCCAGACGCTGGCCACTCTCAAGCCGGACGACAACGCCGTGAAGCTGCTGTTCAAGACCCATCCGTCCCCGTCCGCCCGCCTGGAGCAGCTCGCCACGGTGATGGGCACCAACTTCGACGAATACGCCAACGGTACCCAGAACACCGAGCGATACGCGCGCATGACGGCGCGCGTGCGGCTGGCGGCGAAATGAGCCGGCGGGCGCTGGTTGCCGGCGCCACCGGGTTGGTCGGTTCGCATTGCCTGCGCCTGCTGCTGGCGAGCAGGCAATACGAGAAGGTCGTCGCGCTGGTGCGGCGGCCGCTGTCGCTCAACGACGCGAAGCTCGAACAGGCCGTGGTCGACTACGACCGGCTGGCTGAAACGCTCCCGGCCGGATCCTTCGACGACGTGTACTGCTGCCTCGGCACCACCATCCGCAAGGCTGGCTCTCAGGCCGCCTTCCGCCGGGTGGACTTCGATTACCCGGTTGCGCTGGCGCAGGTGGCGCGCAGCCGTGGCGCCCGCCAGTTCCTGCTGGTCTCGGCGCTGGGGGCCGATCCGGCCTCGAAGGTGTTCTACAACCGCGTCAAGGGCGAGGTGGAGCAGGCCGTCCGGGCGGCTGGCATCGAGCAGAGCTGGTTCTTCCGCCCGTCGCTGCTGGTCGGGGAGCGCAGCGAATCACGTCCGGCCGAGCGCGCTGGCATCGCCTTCGCGAAGCTCATGGTTCCGCTGTTGCAGGGCCCGCTGCGCCGGTATCGCGCGGTCGAAGCCGATGCCGTGGCCGCTGCGATGATTGCGGTGGCCCTTAACGGGCACCCGCCGGGTGCGATCGAGTCGGACGAGATCGCCCAGCTCGCCGCCGTCTGACCGCGCGCTACTGCGGCTCGATTCCGGCGCGCGCCGCGTGCTCTTTCCAGCGCTGCGTCTCGGTGACCAGGAAAGCCTTGTACTGTTCGAGTGTCATCGGGCTGAAGCTCGCGCCGCTCTTCTCCAACGTGCCCCGGACGCTGGCCTGCGCGAGCGCATCGCGGATCGCGCCATTCATCCAGACGACGGCCTCGCGGGGGGCGCCGCGCGGGGCGCACATGCCGATGAAGGCGCGCACCTCGAAGCCGGGGTACTTCTCCGCCACGGCCGGCACGTTGGGCCAGAGTCGCGAACGCTTCAGCTCGGTCACTGCGATCGGCCGCACGCGGCCGCCGGAGATATGGGGCGAGGCCGCGACGTAGTTCTCGAACATGAAGTCGACCTGCTTGCCGATCAGGTCCGTGAGCGCCTGGGCAGTCGCCTTGTAGCTGACGCCCTGCAGGTTGAGCCCCGCCGCATGCTCGAGCATCTCGGCGGGCATCTGTGAGCCGGTGTTGGCGTAGGCGTAGGTGAGCCTGCCGGGGTTGGCCCGCGCACGCGCGACGAGATCGTCGAACGACTTGATCGGGCTGTCGACCGGCACGAACGCGACGGTTCCGACGGTGAAGAAGAGCCCGACGTGCTCGAAGTCCTTCATGGGATCGTAGGGCACGTCCTTGAACAGGAACTTCGCCGCCGCGTGGGTCGAGTTCGTCGTCATGCCGAAGGTGTAGCCGTCGGCGGGCGAGTTCTTCATCAGCTCGGTGCCGATCACGCCGTTGGCGCCGGGGCGGTTCTCGACGACCACCGGCTGTTTTGTTCTCTCCTGCAGGTACTGCGCGAAGGTCCGCGCCATGACGTCCGCAGCTGCTCCGGGACCCATGGGCACGATGATGCGGATCGGCTTGGACGGATAGCCCTGGGCGTGGGCAACGGGCGGCAGCGCCGCCGCGAAGGCGGCCAGGAACAGACCGAGTACGAAGTGCATGCAATGCTCCGGATGCGGGGTGAGGCGCAGGACAGGCGCGCAAGTCTACCCGCAAGCGGCGTGTGCGCGCACCCGGACCGGAGCGTGGATCAATTGGTGTATCGTTCGCTGGCGATGAAGAACCACCGCCGCTCGCCCGACGACCAGTGCGTGTCCTGCTGATCGAAGACGACCCGCTCCTCGGGGACGCGCTGCGCAGCGGGCTGCGGGAACTGGCCCTGTCCGTGGACTGGTTCCGCGACGGCGCGCAGGCGTACGAGGCGCTGCTGCACGCACCCTATGACGCCGTGGTGCTCGACCTCGGCCTTCCCGGGGCCGACGGCATGCAGGTGCTCACGGGCTGGCGGACCCGGGGCGACCGCACGCCGGTGCTGATCCTGACCGCCCGCGACAGCCTCGATGCGCGCATCGAGGGACTGGACGCCGGCGCCGACGACTACCTGATCAAGCCGGTCAACATCGCCGAGCTCGCTGCACGGCTGCGGGCGCTCGTGCGCCGCACGCAGGGCAGGGTGGAGCCGGTGTGGCGGCACGGGCCGCTCGAGTACCGGCCCGAGGCACGCACGGCGAGCTGGCGCGGCAAGCCGGTTGACCTGACCAACCGCGAGTTGCGCCTGCTCGAACTGCTGCTCGCCAATCCCAACCGGGTGCTGTCCAAGTCGCACATCCAGGAAAAGCTCTACGACTGGAGCGAGGAGCTGGAGAGCAACGCGCTGGAGGTCTACGTGCACCACCTGCGGCGCAAGCTCGCCCCGGAGGTGATCCGCACCGTTCGCGGCGTGGGCTACATGCTGCCGAGGCCCGGACATGGCTGAGGCCGCGCGTCCCGGTTCCCTTGCACGGCGCCTGCTCCTGCTGCTGCTCGCCGCCACCGCTGGCGTCTGGGCCGTCGCCCTGCTGGACACCTGGCTCGATGCGCGTCACGAGATCGGCGAGATGCTGGATGCGCATCTCGTGCAGGCAGGATCCCTCATCCTCGCGCAGGCGGGACACGATCTGGAGGAGATCGACACCGAGC
>CAZFYX010000114.1:0-75992 GCA_964523885.1 uncultured Burkholderiales bacterium
CTCATCAGCCAGCGCAGCGTCTACCCGCACATCGACATCGACGCCTGGACGGTCAGCCTGAACTACAAGTTCCAGGGCGAAGCAGTGACCGAAAGGCCATGACCGAGAGGCGTGACTGAAAAGCGTGACTGAAGAGCGTGACGGGACCTCGACCATCGAGCACCCCGTCACGCTTTTCCTGTCACGCAGTACCAGTCACCGCTGTTGCAGGCGTTGGCGCAGCAGGGCCATCTGCCGGCCCACCTGTGCGAGCTGGTCGGCCATGCGCTGCTCGATCTCAGGGAACAGCACCGCCTCCTCCTCGCTCGCGTGGGCTTCGACATCCTCGGCCAGTTGCAGGATCAGCCCGGTGACCTGCGGATCCGCCGGCTCCAGCATGCGGATTTCCTCGATGATTTCCTTCACCCGGTCGTGGTCCTCGCGCGCCTGGTCGACGAGCAGCGCCAGTTCGCTCACTTGCGCGACCGCCGGATAGAGAATCTCCTCCTCGAGCGCGCTGTGCAGCTCGAGCCTCCCGCAGATCTCCTCCACCAGGCCGGCGGCCTCCTCCTCGCTGCTCTCGAGCAGGGTCTGGTACTCCTCGGCCAGCTGCCGCACGCGCTCGTGGTCGGCAGCCAGCATCGCGAGGGCAGAAGGGTCGTCGCGCTCCCGGGGAGCGGCAGTGCTGTCTCGATCGGTCGGCATCCCTCGTCTCAGTGGATGGGTTGCGGGACGCCCGGCGCTTCCCCCGCATGCGGCACGGCACTGCCCGCATCGATGATCGCGGCGGCGGCACGGGCGAGGTTGGGTGACACGAAGTGCGGCAGCCGCAGGCTCGACAGGCGCCACTGCGTCTCGTGCCCGACGTCCAGCAGCACCGTTCGGCAGCCGGCGCGGCGCCCGGCCTCGATGTCATCCAGGATATCGCCGACCATCCACGAATGGCCCAGGTCGAGGTCGAGGGCACGCGCGGCCTTCCACAACAGCCCCGGCAGGGGCTTGCGGCAGTCGCATTCGACGGCGTAGCGCGGCACCACGCCGTCGGGATGGTGCGGGCACCAGTACATGGCAGCCAGCGGCACCTGCACGGGTGCGAGCAGTTCGCGCAGCCGCAGCTCCACCCCGTGCAACGCGCGCTCCTCGAACTTGCCGCGCGCGACCCCGGCCTGGTTGGTGATCACCACGATCACGTAGCCGTGCGCGTGCAGCCGGGCCACTGCCGTGAGTGCATCGGGCGCCAGCCGGATCCGCGCCGGATCGACGTTGTAGGGGAGGTTCTCGACCAGCGTGCCGTCCTTGTCCAGGAACACCGCCGCCCGGCTCATGGCCAGGACGTCTCGCGCATCGGCAGCACCATGATCTCGGGGATCACTGTCCCTGCCGGCAGCAGCAGGACCGCCTTGATGGCGGCCGCGACATCGGCGGGATCCTGCAGGGTCCCGAGGTCGATGTCCGGAAAGCGTTCGAGCAGGAACGGGGTGCGCATGCCGCCGGCGATCACGCTGGTCACCTTGATGCCGTGCGGACGCAGCTCGGCGTGCAGCGCCTGCGACAGCCCCAGCAGGCCCCACTTGCTGGCGTGATAGGCCGACGCATTGGGCCAGGCCCGCTTCGCCGCAGTGGACGCGACGTTGACGATGTGCCCGGCGCGCCCGGGCTTCATGTAGCGCAACGCCTGCCGCGACAGCAGGAAGGGACCGGTCAGGTTGGTCGCGAGCACGCGCTGCCATTCACTCACCTGCAGTTCGTCCACCGGCAGGGTCACGTCGGTACCGGCGTTGTTGATCAGCACGTCCAGGCGACCGAACTGCGCGACGACCTGCTCGAGCGCCGCTGCCCCGGCGGCCGCGTCGCCTACGTCGAGCCGCATGGCGACACACCGGCCCCCCGCATCCCGCACGCTCGCGGCGATCCTGTCGGCCGCGTCCTCGCGCACGTCGGCGGCCACCACCGCGGCCCCGGCGCCCGCAAGCGCATGGCAGAGGGCCGCGCCCAGTCCGCTCCCGCCCCCGGTGACGACCACGCATTTGCCTTCCAGTCCGTTGTCCATCCCTTGTCCCGGCAGTACATCGTTGTCGTCAACCCGCCGCACCAGCCTGCAAACCGGCCCTCACCGGCTGCGGCAGCAGGGTCTCGTACAGCTCGGCCATCTGGGCCGCGACCCGGCTCCACGTGAAGAGCTGACGCGCCCGGCGCTGTCCTTCACGTCCCATCGCCTGCACGAGATCGGGACGGCGCGCCAGCAGCGCCAGCCGGTCCGCCAGCGCGTCCGGATCGCGCGGCGGCACCAGGAAGCCGGTCCGCCCGTCCACCACCGTGTACTTGACGCCCCCGACGGCGGACCCGATCACCGGCACCCCACATGCCATCGCCTCGACCGGCGTGATGCCGAACGGCTCGTACCAGGGCACGGTGACGAAGACGTCGGCCGCGCTGTAGAGATAACGCAACGCATCGCGGCCGCGACGGCCGGTGAACAGCACCTGCTCGGGCACGCCCTCCGCGCGCGCGATCGCCCTCAGTCGCGCGATCTCCGGCGTTGCCGCCTCGCACGGGGCTTCCGAGTTGCCGCCGACGATCACCAGGCGCGGGCGCAGGTCATGGCGGCGCGCCAGCGCACCCATCGCGTGGATCACGGTCTCGATGCCCTTGCGCGGAACCAGCCGCCCCAGCTGCAACACCACGAACTCGTCCGTGCCGATGCCGAGGGCCTTGCGACCTTCGCGCCCGACCGGCGCGAGCTCGGCCGGATCGAAGCCGCACGGGATGATCGAGACCCTGTCCGCGTGCGCGCCATACAGGCGCGTGAGATCGTCGAGGTCCTGCGGGCACTCGGCGACGATGCGGTCCGCATCGCGCACCAGCGCCTCCTCGATCTCGCCGCGCGACACCGGGAAGTGGTCGGCGTCCCCCTGGAACAGGCGCCTTACCCGCCCCAGCGCGTGGAAGGTGATGACGAAGGGGATGTGCAGCGCACGCTTGATGCGCTGGGCCACCATCCCCGACATGAAGAAATTCGCGTGCACCAGCCCGTACTCGCTGCCCTGCCGGCGGAAGAAGTCGAGCACGTTGGCGGTGAACTCCTCCATGTAGGGGAGCATCTCCTCCTTCGGCAGGAAGCGCGCGGGTCCGGCCTGCACATGGATCACGCGCACCCCGTTCTTCCACTCCACCACGGTGCGCGCAAGGGCCTTGTCGCGGCGGGTGAACACGTCGACGTGATAGCCGCGCCTCGCGAGGTGGGCCGCCAGCTGCGCCACGTAGACGTTCTGTCCTCCCGCGTCGGTGCCGCCGACGAGCGCGAGCGGTGATGCGTGCTCACTGATCAGCGCGATCCTTCTCATGGGTCCTCGATTCGGTGAACCAGCGCGGCGCACGGCCGCCCGCCACGCACTTCGGCACGGAGCCGCCGCGCAGCGCTAGCGGCAAGCCGCGTGCCGCCGGACGCCTGCGGTACGAATTACGCGGACGCGGTCCGCGCCGAGCACGGGCACACTGCAGTGCACCGGGGCGCCCCCCATGGAACGCGGCGTGCCGACACCGGAGGATCAGACCAACAGGAGAAGCGGCATGACCACCATCGTGGCGGGAAGATTCGAGCTGCACGAGCCGGCCGAGCACGCGTTGCAGGCGCTGCTGGACCGCGGGTTCCACCGCAGCGACGCGAGCGAGTTCTTCGTCAATCCACCGGGCCAGCACGGCCGCATTCCCACCGGAGGCGACCAGTTCGCGGACGCCCAGTCGAGCAAGGCGCACGTCGGAGCCGGAGTGGGGGCGACCGCGGGCGGGGCCGCAGGACTGCTCGCCGCCGCCGCGGTGCCCGGGCTGGGCATCCCGCTGGCGGCTGGCATCGTCGCGCTCGGCGCCTACACCGGCTCGTTCCTCGGCGCGATGAACAAGCTCGGCGACAGCGGCGACGCCGAGCGCCTCGCCGCCAGTCCCGGGCGCCAGGGCGGCGAGATGGTGGCAGTGCGGGTACTCGACGCAGAGGCCGAGCAGACCGCGATCGCCGTGTTGCGGGAACACGGCGCCCGCGACATCGAACGGCGCGATGGCGAGTGGCGGGACGGGCAGTGGGTCGACTTCGATCCGGTGACCCCGCCGGCCACCGTGGACGAGGGCCCGGAGCCATCCAGCGAGCGCTGAGCCGCGGGAGATGAGGCCGACGTGGCTGTCACCTCGATGAGAACGCACGCGCTTGCAGCGTCGGCAATCCTGGCAGTGCTCGGCATGCCGATGGCGACCCTGGCGGATACCGCCGCCGACGAGGCCTATCGCGCGCAGTTGACCCGGGCGCATGAGGAGCATCGCGCGGACGCAGAGCGGTGCAGGCGCGCACCGCAGGATGCGCAGGCGCTGTGCGTGGTGCAGGCGCAGGCACGGCTGGAACGTGAGCAGGCCCGGGCCCGGGCGACGTTCGAGGACACCCCGCATGCGAGGATGCAGGCCAGGGTGGATATCGCGGAGGCCGACTACCGCCTCGCGCTCGCGCAATGTGACCGGGGCAGTGATCGCGACATGTGTCGGGCCGATGCCCGGGTGGTGCGGGCACGCGCCATCGAGCAGGCGAAGCTCGACTACGCGCATGGGCCGCATCACGATGCGCCGGCCGTCGACGCCTATGACACGCCATCCACCACTGCGACGCCAGCGTTGGGCACGCATGAGTGCGCCGCCGTGCTGGATCTCGACGAACGCTACCGTTGCATCCGGCGCGCCGAACAGGCCGGACGGATGTGACGCCGCGACGGATCTGATCGAAACCTCACTCCCGCCTGCACTGTATGGTCATGCATACAGTTTATGGAGGCTGCTGCCTGCGAGCGCTCGCCCGGATGCGTTGGGCACGTCGGTTGCGAAGCTTCACTGCATGGTGACTGGTGTCACCCAACCCTCCAAACGATCGAAGGAGCAGACAGCATGAAAACGAATCTCTGGCGCAATGGCCTCGGCATGACTGCAATCGGCGCACTGTTCGCGCTGCCGCTCGTGGTGCAGGCCGCCGACAACACTCAGCACGGCACGGTCCGCGACAACGGGACGATGAGCGATACCGAGGGCCGCGGCCCCGCCGCGGGAACCGATCCTGCGCAGACCCTGCCCGGCAGCGCATCGACGGGCGCGGATGACGCGACTGCAGCCCGCGATCGCGTGCACACCGGACCGGCGGACGACATGGGTCCGGCCGGACGCGACGAGACCCAGGGACCGGGCAGCACGCGCGGTGCGGGCCCCGGCGCCGGCAATGCCGGCGCGGGTGGTACGGGTGCGGGTACCGGTACGGGCGCCGGCGCGGCGGGTGCTGGGGCGGGCGCAGCTGGTGCCGGCGGAGCCGGCGCTGGGGGCGGTGCGGGCGCAGGCCGCTGACGTCTTCCAACTTGAACACGGGGCGCGCAGGCATGCCCTGCGCCTCGAGGAGAAAGCCATGAACATGACCAGGATGAGCATCGCGATCGCTATGGCGCTGGGCCTGACGCTGGGCACCGCGCAGGCCCAGAACGTGAGTCCGAGCGAGATCCAGAAGACGCAACCGGGCGCTCCGCAGCCGCAAGGCGGTACGCTCAACCGTGACGAATTGGGCGATCAGTCCGGGGCCCAGGGTGCGGCGGCCGCACAGGACAGCAGCGGCGCCCAGCACGACACCGGCACCAGCGGGCAGCGCGCGAAGTCGGGCGCAGACGCAGCAACAGGCGCGCAAGGCAGCAGCGCTGCGGCCGGCCAGGATTCCGCTCAATCGGGCGACCGCGACCGCTCTGCCGGAGCCGGCCAGGGTGGCCAGGGCGCGGGCGGCGCCGGCGGCGTGCCCGGCAAGGAAACCACGGGCCAGGGCGAAGGCGTGAAGGAATCCGGCGGCACGGCCGAGGCGCAGACGCCGGCGAAGAGCGGCAATCCGCCTTCGTCGCAGCACGGCACCAGCAGCAGCCCGAGCGGCACAGGCAGCAACCGCTGACGCCGGACCAGGCGACGGGGGCGCCCTTCCGCAGCTTGCCCCGTCGCCTGACCTCAGAGTGCCAGCCGCGGATACAGATACAGCAGCGCCACGGCGACGACGCCCTGGGTCACCGTGTAATGAAAGAACAGGTGCACGCCGTCGCGGCTTGCGGCGCCATCGTGGAGCCCGGTGAGTACGCGGGCGATGAGGTAGAAGACCATCCCGCACAGGGCCGCCGCGTGAAGCACCTGATATGCGAGCACGGCCCCCAACAGCGCCGCGTAACCGTAGACCTGCGGATCCAGGCCGGGTGCGACGATCCCGTATGCGCACAGCATCAGCGCGAGCAGATTCAAGCTCAACGCGGAGATCAGACCGACGGACGTGCGCGCGGGCGTCCCCGAGGTGCCGCTGTATGACAGCATGGCGCTGGCGGTCGCCCAGAGGATCACTGCGCCAGCACCGTAGTTGAGGATAGGCAGCGGCTGCGCGAGCGGCGGCCAGGGGCCGGGCCTCGCACCGGCGAGCCCCACGCAGGCAGCGACCAGGACCAGGAATACGCAAGCATCGGCAGCGAGCACGAGCAGGACCGCACAGCGGGAGCGCAGGGTCGGCGGCGCGCGCCGCACCAGGTATCCCGTCATGCCCCTTCCCGCTGGAATCGAATTGGTGGTGCGGTCGCAGCGCCAGGCCCAGGCGAACAGGGCCGCGAATACGAGCGCCCATCCAGTCGCTGCCGGCCCAGGCGCGCGCAGCGCCAGCAGGTACGCCGAGGCAACACTCGCCGCAGCGGCGAGGAACGGAAGCCAGGTGGGCGCAGGCCGCGTGAGCGCCTCCCCTTGGCCTGTGTGCGGCCCGCTCTCACCCGCCGCCTGCCGCATGCGGTCCTCCCGCCCGCGACGGCCGTCCGCACGTACCGCAAGCCCACCCAGGCTGTCCGCACGCGTCGAGTTCGGCGCCGCACGGCAGGCACGCGTGCGCTGGAACAGATCGAGCAGCACGAGACCGATCCCCGCCGCGAGCAGTGCGGCGCCCGCACTGGCCCACGTGTTCCAGCTGCCCCAGCCCAGGCCTGCGGCATACGTCTGCACTTGCCTCGGCATGCCGAGCAGCCCGAGCGCATACAACGGCAAGAAGGCCAGATGCACGCCGGCGAACATGAGCGCGAACGCTGCCCACCCGAGCCGCTGCGAGGGCCCGGGCGCGCCGCCCTGAGGTGCACAGTGGTACAACACGGCCACGAGCGGGAACAGCAGGCCGCCCACCAGCAGGTAGTGCTGCTGCGCGACCTCCAGATAGCTGCCCGCAGCCGGCACGCCGAGCGCATTCGATGCCAGCAGCAGCGCGCTCATCCCCCCGGCCGCCAGGCAGAACAGGAATCCGCCCAGGTAGAGGGTCGGGATGCTGGCTCGCACCTGGCCGCGCACCAGTGTTGCAGTCCATGCCGCCAGGTGGACCGCGACTGGAAATGCCAGCGCGAGCGCGCCAAGCACCGGAAAGCCCGGCAACGGACCCTGCGAGACCGCACCCAGCAGCTGCGCGATCCAGACCAGCAACCCGATCGCTCCCGTGGCCAGCAGTGCCCGGATGATCCATGCGCGGCCAACGAGCCGGGTCCGGGCCAGCGCTGGAACCAGCATCGACACCATGCCGGCAGCGGGCAGGAAGACGCTCAGAACCAGCGGGTGCACGAAGGCTGCGCCCAGCTGTGCCCACAGCAGCGGCGCACCGCCCTTCTCCGGAAGGAAGAACGGCCAGTGCAGAGCACGCTCGAGGGCCAGCAGCGCGCCGCCAGCCAGGAGTGGCGCGTACGCCAGCACTGCAGTTGCGCTGCCCACCGCCACGCTGCATGCGTAGACAGGCAGCCGGGCGAGCGACATGCCGGGCGAGCGCATGCGCAGAACGGTGACCAGCAGCTGGATCGCGTTGGCCAGCCCTGCCGTGGCGAACAGCGCGACAGCCGCCAGCCACAGGTCCTCGCCGGGCCCGGGGGCATACTGGTAGCCGGACAGGGGCGCAGGCATGAGCCATCCGCCGTCGGGCCCGCCGTCGAGCAGCAGCGTGGCACACAGCGCGATGCCGCCGAGGGCATACAGCCAGTAGGCGCAGGTGGCCAACCGTGGAAACGGCAGGTCGACCGCACCGAGCATGGGCGGGAGCAGACGGATGGCAGCGCCCTGCATGGCGGGGACCGCGAACAGGAACACGCTCACCAAGCCGTGCAGCGTGAAGACCCGGTTGTATGCGTATACGCCCAGCAGCTCGCTGGCCGGCACTGCGAGCTGGGCGCGAAGCAGCAATGCGAGCACGCCGCCGCTGACGAGGAACACACCGGCCGTCGCGAGGGTGAGCACGCCGATGCTGCGGTGGTCGACGGCACTCGGCAGCCGCCATCCGCGCGGCGCGTTCCCCGGCCGGCCGTGCGAGTGCAGCAGCCGCTTCTCGACCAACACGGACGCCGGCGCCTTCATTGCAGGCTCTCCAGCCAGCCCGCGATCAGACGCAGTTGCGGTTCGTGCAGCTGGCTCGCCGAGGGCATCAGGCTGCCCGTCTTGATCCGCTGGCTGTGCGCGATCCAGTCCGTCAACGCGCCCTCGACGTTGGCCAGGGTGCCGGCAGCGAGCGTGCGACGGCTGCGCACGTGGGTGAGATCGGGGCCGATCTCGCCTCGAGCTTCGGTTCCGCGCACGGTGTGGCACCCGCCACAGCCGGCGTGAAGGAACAGGTCACGGCCCGCGCGCAGCACCGCGGCCTGCGGCGGCGCTGCCGGCGCGGCCTGGCTTGCGCGCCAGGCTTCGAACGTCTCCTCGTCCTGCACCACCAGCAGCAGCGCCATGCGGGTGTGCTGCGTGCCGCAGAACGCCATGCACTGGCCGCGGAACACGCCCGTCCGCACCGCGTTCACGACGATGCGGGCGACGCGGCCCGGCACCATGTCCACCCGCGCAGTCACCCCGGGAATGCTGAACGCGTGCAGGACATCCGCGGAAGTGAGCTCGAGCACGACGGGCCGCCCGCGCGGGAGGTGCAGCTCGTTGGCCGACGCGAAGGGCCGGCCGTCCGGGCCGGTGTAGCGCAGTTCCCACCACCACTGCCTGCCGCTCACCTGGATGCGCATCGGCGCCGCGCCGGCATCGCCGGCATCGACGGAAGCGGTCGAAGGCACGAGTGCGGAGTGGGCGAGCAACGTCGCGGCGGCGAGCATCGGGAGGACCAGTCCGCCGCCCACCAGCCAGCGGCGCGGGCGGATGCGGCGCGGCCCCGACAGCATGGCGAACGCCAGGACTGCGACCAGCCCGACAAGGAGCAGCATCGCGGAGCCGGCGAGCGCGAGCGTGAATGGCGCGATCACGACACTGTCCGCACGGCTCGGTGCAACATCTGAGGCCCTCCCCTCGGTCTCCGGGCAGCGCCGCCTGCACGGCGGCAGGAGGGCTTGCGATGCCCGGCGCATCGCGCCAGGCGGGATGCAACAGTGCCGGCAGCAGCCCAACTGTGGCGGATGCAGGCGCGCGTGGCAGCGGGCGCAGGTGCGTCAGCCGCCGCTGCCGCTCTTCTTGATCACGTCCTCGGCACGCGGCGCATCGCCCCGCGGCACGTCGGCAGTGCCGGGAGCTGCGCCGCCGGCGGCGGCGCCCACCCTGCCGGCTTCCGGGCTGACCGAGGAAGTCCCGCGCCCCTCCCGCAGCACCTCGGCCGCCCTCGGTGCGTCGGTGGTTGCACCGCCCGGCGCCGCGGTCCGGTCACCCTTCTTCTCCTCGGCCCGGCGCACCGCCTTCGCGGTCGGGTCCTGCGCTTCCTCCCAGCCCTTGGCCTGGCGGATGAGATCGCCGCAACTGCTGTCGGTGCCTGGTCCGGTCTCGATCAGCGGGACCACGGCGAGAACCGGGTTGACCAGGCCGAGCAGCAGCGCCGCACCGGCCTTGGCCGCCAGCACGCCGGCATCGGGGCGCACCTGCGGATCCTTGAAGGTGCCGCGCAGGTGCAACGGCGCGCGAAACGACAACGGACTCACATCCTTCGGCGCGGTATAGAGGGTCAGGTCGAGGCGCTCGTTGCCGATGTCCACCGTGCCGGTGCCCATCACGTTGGCGTCGGCAGTCGCGAACACCAGGGCGTCGCTGGTCGCGACACCCTGTCGGATCCCGAGGTTGGCGATCATGCAGCGGGTGCGCACAGTGTCGTCGCCGGTGGCGAAGATCCTCGCCACCTCGGCCGCGTCCAGGCCGAGCGCCTCGAACACCAACTCGCTGACCCGGCCCGGGCCCATGGTGAGATGGACGTGACCGTCCAGCGTCTGCGTCATCGCCTTGACCGAAGCCCCCTGCGCGGCCAGCTCCGCATCGCCGTACACCGCCCCGATGCTGTTGCGGCCGCCCCTGGTGTCGGGCATCAGGCGGTCGAGGCGCAGGTCGCTGAAGCGGGTGGTGACCCGAAGTGCGAGCGGATCCTTGCGGCCGTCGAGACGGATGGTCGAGTCGACGTGGCCGTCGGCCACGCCGAAGCGCAGTGGTGCGATCTCGATCACACGGTCGCGCAGCGTGAGGCGCGCGGCGAGCTTGTCCACCGGCAGCCACTTCTGGCGACGGATGCGCGTGGCGTCCATCTCGAGCTGCGCGTTGAGCAGCCCCCAGCGTTCGGTCTTGAATTGCTGCTCGGGTACCACCTCGGGCTTGCGCTTCTGCGCCCGCGCCTGACGCTTCTGCTGCGCCGACGCGGTCTCGCCCGGGCCGGTCTTGGGTGGCGCACCAACCAGCGGCGCAAGGTCATCGAGGTCGAGCAGCCGGGAGTGCAGCTTCGCATCGAGCATGGGCGGTTTCTGCCCTGCATCCAGCGAGACGCTGCCGGAGATGTCGCTGTCGCCCATCCCGCCCTCGAACTCCTCGACCTGCAGCCGCCGGCCCTCGCCGATCAAGCGCCCCTTCACCCGGTAGGGCGGTGTGGCGGGCAGTGCCACCCCGACCACGCGGTACAGGTGCTCGAGGTTGTCGCCGCTGATCGCGAAGTGGCCGGCGATGCGCTGCAGCTTCGCCGGGTTGAGCACCTCGCCATCGAACGTCGCCACGGTCTTGCCGATCCGCGCCTCGACCTCGAGCGGATAGGGATCGCCTTGTTCCGCGAGCGTGAGCAGCGACGCGCCGCTGCCTTCCGCCTTGATCTCCTCGCCCTTGTAGCGGCCTGTGGCATCGAACACCAGCCGCTGCTGCGCGCTCTCGCCCGCGGTCTGCGAGGCATGCGCGGTCACGGTGGTCCCGCTGTCTGCGTCGACGTACCGCAGGGTCGCATCGTGCACGCTGAGCGCGCCAATCTGCGGGATCCGCGGGGAATCGGCCTGCGGCCCGGGCTCACGCTCGAAGACCCAGGAGCGCTGGTCGCCCTGCTGCTCGAGGTTGGCTTCCGGGCGCACCAAGGTGACCTGTGGCAGCACCACCTCGCGCCGGGCGAGCAGCGGCAGCAGGCGAACGGTGAAGTCTGCCGACTCCAGTGCCAGCAGCGGCTGGCGCGCTGCCCAGGGGGGATTGGCGATGCGCAGTCCGACGAGCTCGATGCGCAACGGCAGCTGCGCATGCAGCCGGACGCGCGCGAGCTGGACCTCGCGGCCGGTGCGCTCCTGCAATGTGCGCTGGATCGCGCCGCGTGCGAGGCCTTCCCAATCGACCGCGAATGCCGCGAGGACGCCGACCGCCAGCAGGATCCCGACGCCGATGAGGATGCGGCGGAGCATGCCGGTGGTCAGGCGCTGCGCGCGGGGGGCGAGGCCATCGGCCGCACGGGATCAGCCGAGGGTCGCGGATGCCCCGGCATGCGGGCGATCAGCCCACGCCATACGCGCCGCGCTCGCACTCGCGCCGGTCCTCCATTTCCACCGCCAGCGCCTCGAGCTCGCCGGCAAGGTGCTCCGCCGCGTAGGCGAAGGCGCGGCTCTCCACTTCCTGCACATGTGCATCGAAGCCGTCATTGAGTCGGCGAACCGCGGCGGCGAACCGGCCATCGCCTGGCTCGACGGCACCGAGCGCATCCAGGGCTTCGCGGATGACGCGGTGCTGAGCCCGCAGGCGGTCGACGAAGGACGCCAGCATCTCCAGCCGGGCGAGCGCGGGATAGAAGACCGCTTCCTCGACGCTCATGTGCCGGCGCAGCGCCTCGTCCAGCATGCGCCGCGCGCGCGCCGGATCGCCCTGGCCGCCAACGAGTTCACCGAGCAGCCGGTCCACCTCCTCGTGCTCCCGATGGAGCAGTCGGAACGCGATGGAACGCTCATGCAGTGCGATGCCCTCCTCCATCCTGCGCTGATCCGCCATGGCCAGGTCAGCGCTGCAGGGGAGAGGGGCCGTAGGCGGGCGCTCCACTGCGTCCCGCCGTCCCGCCGGCCGGACCGCTGGCCGGGTAGGTCTTGTCGATCTCGTCCAGTTCGCCATGGCCCGCAGCGCGCCCGGCGGGCCACGGGTGGGGATTCGAGGTGTCCGGTGCCTGCGAGGCGCCGCGCCGGGCCCACGCGTTGCGGATCGAGTCCCACACTCGCGGGTTGGCCAGCGCGGCGCGCAACGCGGCGGCCGCGAGCCCGGCCACGATGCCCGATACCGCGGAACCCTGGTACTGCGATCTTCCGCTCCGCGGCCGGATCCGACCGAGCCGGTCCAGCACGAATCCGGCCACGAATGCCGCTGCGATCACCTTGGGCGAGGCCAGCGAAACCCGCGTGCGCGCGCGGGAGGATGCGAGGCTGGCGTTCAGATGCTCGCGGCGTGCGGCCAGACGACGTTCCGCGCGTCCGATCTTCTCCTCGAGGTCACGCAGTGTGCGCATGGTTCCCGGTCACCGATAGCTCCTGCCGGTCGGCGGAGAGCTGGCGCAGTGTCGCCGCAAACGGCTTCTCGCCGAGCTGGCTGCGGGCCCACCACGCTGCCAGCGCCGCACCGATCAGGTTGAGGAAGGCAGCGATGAGGAGTACCCCGGGCCACGGCACGTCCTCGCCTGCGAGCCAAACGATCAACGCGGTGATGATGGCCAGCCACGCAGTCACGACGAGCACCGACACCACCAGCACCGCACCGAGCACGAGCGCCAGGTGCATGCCGGCACGCTGCGCCTCGAGCACCGCGAGGATGGCGTGCTCGCGCACCAGCCCGCGCAGGTCCAGCCACAGCGTGCGCAGCGATTGCCCGAGCCGCGCCTGGCTCGCTCCGGCGGCCGGCGCAGGCTCGTGCGGCACGGAAACGCTCCGGCCTGCAGTGGTCAGCGCCATCTCAGCGCAGCATCCGGCTGAGCAGGAAGCCGACGCCGGCGGCAATGCCGATCGCCACCATCGGCCGCTCGCGCACGTACTCGCGCACGGAGTCCATCATCTCGTCACGTCGTGCCATCCACTCCTCGCTGCGCTCGCCCAGGCGCTCGCTCATGTCGCGCACGCGTCCGGCGACCTGGTCGACGGCCTCGTGCGCACGGGAGCTCATGCGGCCGGCGGTCTCGCTCGCGCGCATCGAAGCTTCCTCCAGGGTGGAGCCCGACTGGCTCCCGGGATTGCTGATTTCCATCCGCCTGCCTCCTGTTCTCTTCACCTCATCGTCACGCCGGAGCTCTCCAGCAAGCGTGGTGCCGATCACCGCGCACGCAGGATGCACTCCACTTCCATTTCCATGCCGCGGTCGCACCGGTAGTCGATCACCCGCTGGTTCCGGCTGGCCACCGTCCGGCGAATGCCGGCGGCAACCGCACCCTCCGGTGGCTCCTGGGGCAGCGGCCTTCAGCCGGCGCGCCGCATGCGTCGGCCGGCACGCCCGAGGCGCGAGGGCGTCGCACTGGTGGCGCGTCCGCGCTCGCGCCCCGGCGAGCGTGCCGGCTGGGGACAGGGACTGTCGGCAGCCGGCGGCTGGTTGCGGCAGTCCGTGTCGCGCATTCCGTGTGCAAGATCGGCGGCCGCCTGGCCGATCACGGCCTGCTGGTCCGGCATCTTCTCGCCCGAGGCAGCGGCCGCAGCCGATTCATCCCGCTCGTGGGGCATGCGCATGCGCTCCGAGGGACCGCGCTCGCGGTTCAGCGCATCGTCTGCGTCGCGCTGCTGGTCCACCCCCTTCGCGTCGTCCGCACGCCGGTGTGTGCGCTGCGTGCGCTCGCCAGACCGATCCATCTTTCGCACCTCCTCCGCTCGCCGCGCGGCGCGCAGCACCGCACAGCCAGCGCCAGTCGAGCAGGCCACGTGCCGGGAGTCCACGCCCTAGCACCGCGCGCGAACCAGATGCAGGAACTGCGGCGCAACTTTTACGGCTGACCTGCACTTTCTACCGGCACGGTCCGCAGCTTGCTGCGATGGTGCCAACTGAGTGCGCCGCGCATCGAGCCATGCGCGCACATGTGCGGCGGAACGTCGGTTGCTGAACGTCCTGCAGACCGGCAGTGCTTCATCCAACCATCATCATTCGAAAGGACCACGACCATGCCCCGCACCAGCACAGCGAGCAGCCGCAGCCCGAGGCGCGCCGCCACCAGGGCCCCTGCCCGCGGCAGCGCGCGCAACCGCAAGACCGATGTTCTGAGCATGCTCGAGGAAGACCACAAGCGCGTGCTCAAGCTGTTCCGCCAATTCGACAAGGCGGACCGGGACGATGCCGAGGCGCTGCGCGGGATCGCCGAGCAGGCCTGCAACGACCTGACCCTGCACGCGCAACTCGAGGAGGAGATCTTCTATCCTGCCCTGCGCGAGGCCGTCGACGCGCAGGACGACGTGGAGATGCTGGAGGAGGCACGGGTCGAGCACGACACCGCCAAGCAGCTGATCGAGGACCTGCGCGGGCTGGAGGCGGGCGACGCCCGCTACGCGGCGACCTTCACGGTGCTCGGCGAGTACGTGAAGCACCACGTCGAGGAGGAGGAGAAGGAGATCTTCCGGCGCGCCAAGCGCGCCCGGCTGGACGTCGAAGCGCTGGGCGAGCAGATGCAGGAGCGGCGCGAGCAGCTGCAGCAGGGCCGCGGGCAGGACGCGGCGCGCGGCGCGGAAGGCGGCAGCGGGCGTGCGCCCCGCGAGGTTCCGGTCAAGGAGATGGACATCGAGGACGAGGCGGACATGGAGCCCGCCCAGCCGCGCAGCGAGCGTCCGACCCGCGGTGCGCGCGGCGTGCGGTGACCCCGGCACGCAGGGCGGGCGGGCGACGATGACCGGGCAGCTGGAGGGGCGGCACGTCCCGGATGCCGCATTCCACGTGCTCGAGCACGGCAACGTGCGCGAGTTGAACGCGCGCGAGCTGTTCGCGGGACAGACGGTTGCCCTGTTCGCCCTGCCCGGCGCGTTCACACCCACCTGCTCGAACCGCCACGTGCCACGCTACGCCGAGCTGGCCCCGGCCCTGCGCGCCGCCGGTGTCGACGAGATCGTCTGCGTCGCGGTGAACGACCCCTGGGTGATGGAGGCGTGGGCCCGGATTCAGCAGGTCTCCGGCATCCGCTTCGTCGCGGACACCGACGGCGCCTTCACCCGCGCCCTGGGCATGCTCGTCGACAAGCCGGTGCTCGGACCGCGCTCGCGCCGCTACTCGATGCTGGTGCGCAACGGCGTGGTCGAAAGGGCGTTCGTCGAACCGGACGCCGAGGGCGACCCGTACACGGTGTCCGATGCCGATACCCTGCTCCGCCACCTCGACCCACACGCAGCCGCGCTCGAGCCCATCGCCGTCCTGGCCCGCCGCGGGTGCCCGTTCTGCGAGCGCGCGCTGCGCCTGCTGCAGGAGCGCGGATTGCGCCACGAGGTGATCTGGGTGGGCACGGAGGGTCCCTCGATGCAGGCCGTGCTGGCGATCAGCGGCGCCGCAACCGTGCCGCAGGTCTTCATCGCCGGCCGCCGCATCGGCGGCTCGGATGCGCTCCAACGTCACCTCGAGGCGCGCAAGCCGCTACCGGCACACGCCGCATGAGCACCCTCTCCGATGTCCGACGCGTCATGCCCGTGCCGTCACGTCCTGCCGATCACGCGCTCTCGGCGACGGCCTTCGCCAGGACCAGATCCTCCACCAGCGCCTGGTACAGCTCGACCTGCCGCGATCGCTCCGGCGCCCGCAGCACCGCCGACGGGTGGTAGGTGACGAGGATCGCATGGTCTCCGTGCTCGATGGGCCGGCCGCGCAGCGCGGAGATGGTGACCGGTCCGCCCAGCAGCGCCCGGCCCGCGGTGGCCCCCATGGCCACGATCAGCCGCGGCTTGACCCGGGCCAGCTCTTCCTGCAGCCACACCTGGCAGGCCTCGATCTCGCGCTGGGTCGGCGTCTTGTGCATGCGCCGCCGGCCGCGCGGCTCCCACTTGAAATGCTTGACCGCGTTGGTCACATAGACCGTCGCACGGGGCAGCCCGGCATCCGCGAGCGCTCGGTCGAGCAGCTTGCCCGCGGGTCCGACGAACGGATGGCCGGCAAGATCCTCCTCCTGGCCGGGTTGCTCGCCCACCAGCATGATTGCCGCATGCGGGTCGCCTTCACCGCCCACCGCCTGCGTCGCGCGCGCCCACAACGGGCAACGCCTGCAGCGCTGCAGGTCGTCGGGAGACTGGTTGCTCATGTCGGGCCGGGACAGCCCGTTGGCGCCTGGGCGCTGCAGCCGGGCAACGTGAGACGGACCCATCAGTGCATGGCGAGGAATGGACCCTCCCGGGCCGCTTCCACCGCCCGCGCCTTGGCGCTCGCCTGCAGGCAGCACGCCACCACCCCCGCGAGCGCCTCGTCGAACCACGGCTGCATGCCGGACACCGCTACCACCAGCCCGTCCTGCCACACGCTGCCCCACAACAGGGTCTGTCCGGGCCGGACCAGCCAGGGTCGCAGCGCCTGCACTGCGTGGCTGTCGCACCGGGCCTGCCACGACACCCGGGCCTTGGCCCGGGCGAACTGCACATAGTCGGCATCCCAGTTCGCGCGGTTGATGCTGTGCTCGCAGAGGATGGCCTGCTCGAACGGCACCGACTCCGGTGCAGCGAGCGGGTCCATCACGACGATGTGCAGGCAGCCGCTGTCCCCGGCAGCCGGGTCGGTCATGGCGCGTGCGATGGTCGGCAGCGCGAGGTGGATCGCCCTTCGAGCGACCGCCTCGTCGATGATATGCATTGCGGCTCTCTCCCTGTACTGAGGTTGGCGCATTCCAGCGGCATGCGCTGGACGGCGCTGGCGGGAGGATCGCAACATGGCAGCGTCGTTTCCCGGCGGCGGGTCGCGTACGGCCAGCAATCGAGGTGCCGAGCGGCGACGCCGCTGCGGTGTGCGCCGCGGAAACGAATGCGGCGCCAGGAGGCGCCGCATCGTCTTTCAGCAAGTTAGATGGCGCGCTCAGCCCGGGTGCCGCACCCCCGGGGTCGCGCCGCTGACCGGGCCGGGCTGGGCATAGCCGGGCCCCGCTGACAAGGGCGCCGACACCGTCGCGCTGCGGCCCTCGGCACTGCCCTGCGCAGACGCGTTGGGGTCGGTGGGCATCGGCGAGCCCGCCTTGGCATAGGCCTCCAGCCGGTTGTACAGCGTCTTCAGGCTGATGCCCAGGATCTCGGCTGCCCGCCGCTTGACGTTGCCGCAGCTGTTCAGCGTCGCGAAGGTGACCCGGCGCTCGATCTCCTCGAGCGGCGTGCCGATGCGCACGGTCAGGACCTCGGCGTTGTCCGGCTCGACGAAATTCGACGTCGCCATGTCCGGCTCGATCACCTGGTCCGACAGGATGAACGCTCGCTGCACGTAGTTCTTCAGCTCTCGCACGTTGCCCGGCCAGGTGTGGGAGTACAGCTTGGCGATCGACGCTCGGGAGAAGGTCTTGCGCGTGGCCTGTTCACGGTTGTGCTGGTCCAGGAAGTACTGGGCGAGCAGCTCGATGTCGGTGCCGCGTTCGCGCAGCGGGGGAATGTTCACCGGGAACACGTTCAGGCGGTGGTACAGGTCTTCGCGCAGGCGTCCGTCGATCACCGCCTTTTCCGGGTTGCGGTTGGTGGCGGCGATGATGCGCACGTCGGTTGCGATCGGCGTGCTGGTTCCCACCCGCATGAACGTGCCCGTCTCCAGGACCCGCAGCAACTTGACCTGCAGGTCCATCGGCATCTCGGTGATCTCGTCCAGGAAGATGGTGCCGCCGTTGGCGCGCTCGAAGAAGCCCTTGTGCTGGCGGTCGGCTCCGGTGAAGCTGCCCTTCTCGTGTCCGAACAGCTCGCTCTCGATGAGCTGCGGAGACACGGCGCCGCAATTGACCGGCAGGAACGGATGGCGCTTGCGCCGGCTCATCTCGTGGATGGTCTGTGCGCACAATTCCTTGCCGGTACCGCTCTCCCCGATCAGCAGCACGGTGGCGGAGGTCGGCGACACCCGGGCGAGCTGCTCGTAGAGCTGCTGCATGGTCGGTGAGTTGCCGAGGATGTGCCCGAAGCGGCCGAGCTTGCGCAGCTCGTCGCGCAGCTCGCCGATTTCCGCGTGCAGGTCCTGGCTGCGCGGGACGCGGTCGAGGATCGCCTTCAGGCGCGCGATGTCCACCGGCTTGAGCAGGTAATCCGTCGCGCCGGCACGCAGGGCACGAATCGCGCTCTCCATGCTGGCATGCCCGGTGAAGACGACCACTTCGGTGTTCTCCGGCGACTCCAGGTCGGCAACCAGGCTGGTGCCTTCCCCGTCCGGGAGCTGCAGGTCTGTAAGAAGTACATCCGGCGCTTGCCGGACCAGGTGGGCGCGGGCGCTGCGCAGGCAATCGGCTTTCGCCACGGTAAAACCATCGGCCTTGGCCAGTTCTGCCAGCGACTCGACGGTCTCCCGATCGTCGTCGACGATCAGAATGTGGGGCATGGGTAGATCTCCTAGTTATGGTTCGTGCGTGTCCGCCGCACGCGCCTTGCAGGACTTAGCAGTCCGCGGGCCACCTCAGGAAATGGCCTAACCTGCTGTATCTTTTTCAGTCTCCATATTGGGGAAGATTGTAGGATTTGCAACCACCGGTAGTTCTTACCGCAAATCTTGAAAAGACGTGAACCGGCGGCCGGGCTGGGACGACGCGCACCACCCCGCGCGGGGTAAGGTCTGCCCCCTCCAGGTCCTGACGTTCCTGCTGCACCAGTCGCCGGTCGGTGGGGCAAGCCCCATGCCGCGGGCACGTCGGTTGCGGACCCCTGCGCCCCCGCGCTCTCCTCGGACTCCGCCATGGCAGCGGCGCGCCTGCTCCTGTTCGGATCAGTATGAGCCTCGACTGGCACGAACTGTTCGGCTCGTCCATCGGCGTGCTCGAGCTCGTCGCGCGCGGCACCTCGATGTACTGGTTCCTTTTCCTTATCTTCCGGGTGATCCTGCGGCGCAACGTCGGTTCCATTGCCATCGCCGACGTGCTGCTGCTGGTGATCATCGCCGACGCGTCCCAGAACGCGATGGCCGGTGAGTACACCAGCGTCACCGACGGCTTCGTGCTGGTCGGGACGATCGTCTTCTGGAATTACATGCTGGACCTGCTGGCGTACCGCTGGAAGGCCCTGCGCCGATTCCTCGAACCGCCACCGCTGCTGCTGGTGCGTGACGGTCAGCTCCTGCGCCAGAACATGCGCCGGGAGCTGGTCACCGAGGACGAGTTGCTCGCGCAACTGCGCCAGCAGGGCGTGGACAAGCTGCAGCAGGTCAAGCGCGCGTTCATGGAGAGCGATGGCAGCGTCACGGTGATCCAGCACCGCAAGACCTGAGGAACGGGCGCGGCGTCCACCGGCGCTGACCTTGATCCGGGCCGGCCGCCAGACCAGGCCGCGGGGACGACGGCAGCGTCGGTCTCAGTCGGGCACGTCGCCTGAGCCGAGCGCTTCCATTGCCGTGGCGAGGAAGCCGCTGTAAGCCCCGATCGCGGCGCCGAACATCAGCGCCGGCAACGCCGGGAACATGGTGGCGGCGGCCAGCGCACCCAGCGCCCCGCCGAGTGCGCCGGCAACGAGAACCCGGCGCGCACTGGGGCTGCCGCCAGGCTCCGGGGCCTGCGGCGACAGCCAGACCGGTGCGACCGACATCGTTTCCGCATCCATCTTCTGCAGTTCAGGCATGGGACATCCTCCGGGCAGGACCCCTCTGGCAGCAGGCGGCGTGCCGGGCACGCCATGCACGACGGTCACGGGAGTCAAGACGGGAAGCGGCCTTGCGGGCCTGCAACACCGTTCCCGTCACATGCGGACGACAGTCGCTGCAGGAGTACGCCTGCAGAAGCAGGCCGATATCTGTATCGATATACATCTTCTGCCGGCTCGCGATCTCATCCCTCTCGGCACGCGGGTTGCCCGAACGCCATGCACGGGCCACCAGCCTTCCCCCAGCACCGGGACCACCCCACGATGCGACTAGTGCGCGAACTGACCAGCGCCGAGCAGTGGCGAGCCGCTCGCAACATCCTCGCCATCCGCCTCGACAACATGGGCGATGTGCTGATGACATCGCCGGCGCTGCGCGCCATCAAGGGTTGCGGGCGCCAGCGCCGCGTGACGCTGCTGACCTCCGAGTCGGGCGCAGCGGCCGCGCAGCACCTGCCGGAAGTGGACGAGGTCATCCGCTACGACGCACCGTGGGTGAAGAGCGTCTGGCAGGTCACTTCCATCGGTGCGCTGCGCTGCCTGAGCCAGATCACCGAGCGGGGCTTCGACGCCGCCGTCATCTTCACCGTCTACTCGCAGAGTGCGCTGCCGGCGGCGACGCTGGCGTGGCTCGCGGGGATCCCGCTGCGGCTGGCGCATTCGCGCGAGAACCCGTACCAGCTGCTCACCGACTGGGTCAGCGAATCGGAGCCTCAGTCCGAGATCCGACACGAGGTGCGCCGCCAGCTCGAGCTCGTGTCCAGCGTGGGCTACGCCACGCCCGACGAACGCCTGTCCTTCCGGGTCGAGCCGGACGAACGCACGCGGGCGAGGACCAGGCTCGATCAGGCCGGCGTGGATCGCAGCAGGCCCTACATCGTCGTGCATCCGGGCGCGACCGCGGCCTCGCGGCGCTATCCAGCGTTGCAGTTCGCCGCCGCCACCCGGCTCATCGCCGCGCAGACGGGCCACCAGATCGTGGTGACCGGGGCGGCCGAGGAGCGCCAGCTGGTCGAGACCATACGCCGGCATGGCGCGCGGGGAACGATCGGGATCGCCGGTGAGCTCGGACTGGGCGAGCTGGGCGCGGTGATCGAAGGCGCCGCACTGCTGATCGCGAACAACACCGGTCCGGTGCACATGGCCGCGGCGCTCGGCACGCCGGTGGTCGACCTGTATGCGCTCACCAATCCGCAGCACACGCCGTGGCGCGTGCTCTCGCGGGTGCTGTTCCACGACGTGCCATGCAAGTACTGCTACAAGAGCGCGTGCCCCGAGGAGCACCATGCCTGCCTGCGCGAGGTGACGCCGCAGCAGGTCGCTCACGCCGCGCAGGAACTGCTGGAGACGGTCGAGCAGCGGCGCGACAACGTCCGTGTGCTGCCGCGCCGCCGGGCGCCACGGCCCGCCAGCGCCGCCGGCGCCAGCGCCTGATCCCGCCCGCGAGCGCCAGGATGCGATCCACACCGCCCGCCCGCCCTGGATCGGGGCGCACCTTTCCGCGCGCCGGGTGACGGCTTCATGTACACCCTGGGCATCAACGCCGCCTTTCACGACTCTGCCGCCTGCCTGGTGCACGACGGCCGCGTCATCGCAGCGGCCGAGGAGGAGCGCTTCACCCGCATCAAGCACGCCAAGCGGCCGCTGCCCTTCACCGCCTGGGAGCTGCCCTACCACGCCATCGACTACTGCCTGCGGGAAGCGCACATCGAGCTGACCGTTGTGGACCACGTCGCGTACGCACTCGATCCGAGCCTGCTGGAGATCACTGCGCCGGGCGCACCGACGATCGAACTGCCGCTGGAGCCCTCCGCCGCAGCCTGGCCCGTGGGCGCCGGCTCGCCCTGGGATCCGCTGTTCCTGTCGTACGTGGTCAACGCCCCGCGCCAGCTCGCAGACGGCGCCCCGCACCATCTGGCGCAACGCTTCCGCGGCGTCCGGCCGGATGGCCCGTTCCGCTGGCACTTCGTCGAGCACCATGCCGCGCACGAGGCGAGTGCCTGGCTCGCGGCGCCATTCGAGCGCTGTGCCGTGCTCACGCTCGACGGACGCGGCGAGCGCGCCACCACCACCTTCGGCGTCCATCGCGACCACCGCTTCCGTCGGCTCAAGCAGGTGGACTACCCGCACTCGCTCGGCCTGCTCTACGAAGCCGTCACCAGCCACCTGGGCTTCCTGCACTCCAGCGACGAGTACAAGGTGATGGCCCTGGCGAGCTACGGCACGCCGCGCTTCGTGGACGAGTTCCGCGCCATGGTGCAGCTCGACTCCAGCGGCGGGTACACCGTGGCCTGCACCGGACTCGCCGAACGCTTCGGTCCGCCACGTCAGCGCGGTGAGCCGATCACCCAGCGCCACATGGACCTCGCCGCGTCACTGCAACGGGTGCTGGAACAGGTCGTCCTGGAGCTCGCGGCCTGGCTGCGCGAGGCCACCGGGGAACGCAACCTGGCGATGGCCGGCGGGGTCGCCCTGAACTGCGTGATGAATGCCCGCGTGCGCGACAGCGGCGTTTTCGACAACGTATGGGTCCAGCCCGCGGCCGGAGATGCCGGCACCGCGCTGGGCGCCGCGGTGCTGGTCGACTTCGAGCAGCGCGACGGCCGCCGCTGGAAGATGGAGCACGCCTACTACGGGCCGGGCTACTCGGACCAGGAGATCGAGGCGGTGCTGCGCTGGACCGGCGTGCCCTACCGGCGCAGCGCGAGCATCGCTGCGGACGCTGCGGCGCTGCTCGCCCAGGATCGCATCCTGGGCTGGTTCCAGGGCCGGATGGAGTTCGGCCCGCGTGCGCTCGGCGCGCGCTCGATCCTGGCCTCGCCGCTGGACGCAGGGATGCAGGCGCGGCTGAACGGCCTGAAGGACCGGGAGGACTTCCGTCCGGTCGCCCCCGTGGTGCTGGAGGAAGCGCTCTGCGACTGGTTCACCCCTGCGCAGGCGAACGGCGGCACCTCTCCCTACATGCTGTTCGTATACGGCGTGCGGCCGGAACAGGCAGCCCGGATTCCGGCGGTGCGCCACGTCGATGGCACCGCGCGGGTGCAGACCGTGAACCGCGCGCAGAACCCGCGCTACTACGAGACCATCCGCGCGTTCGGCGAGCGCACCGGCGTGCCGGTCCTGGTCAACACCTCCTTCAACACGCGCGGCGAGCCGATCGTGTGCACGCCTCGCGACGCCCTCGAATCGTTCTGGACCACACCGCTGGACGCACTCGCCATCGGTCAGTTCATCGTGGAGAAGCCCCGGCCGTGAGCCTCGCAGCATCCGTCGTGATCCCCACCTTCCGCCGCCCGCATCTGCTGCATCGCTGCCTGGTGCCGCTGCTGTCGCAGGCCCTCGATCCCCGTGCCTACGAGATCATCGTCGTGGACGATGGCCGCGACCCGCTCACGCGCACGGTGGTCGACACGCTGGTGCACCGGCATCCCGGCGGCCCGGCCCTGCGCTACCTGCAGCCGCCCGCAGGCCGGCGCGGGCCGGCCGCGGCGCGCAACTGCGGCTGGCGCGCCGCACAGGGCCGGGTGATCGCCTTCACCGACGACGACACCATCCCGTTCGTGGACTGGCTGTGCGAAGGCCTCAAGGCGATGGTCCCCGGCGTGGCCGCCGCAGCCGGGCGGGTGAAGGTGCCGATCCCGGACTGGCCCACCGACTACCAGCGCAACGTCAAGCGCATGGAGACCGCGGAGTTCGTCACCGCGAACTGCTTCGTCCTCCGCGACACGCTAGAGCGGATCGGCGGATTCGACGAGCGCTTCACGCGGGCCTGGCGCGAGGACTCCGACCTGCACTTCACCCTCCTCGAGCAGGGTGGCGAAGTCGTGAGCGCGCAACGCGCACTGGTGCTGCACCCCGTGCGCGAGGCCGCGTGGGGCGTCAGCCTGCGCGAACAGCGCAACATGGCCTTCGATGCGCTGCTGTACAAGAAGCATCCCGCGCTGTACCGGCAGCGCATCCGGCCCCGCCCGCCCCTGGCCTACTACGGCGTGGTGCTCGCGCTGGTCGCGGTGCTGGCCGCCGCGGCGGCCGGCCAGTTCGCGCTGATGCTCGCCGCCGCGGCCATCTGGCTGCTGCTCACGTGGAAGTTCTGCCGCTTGCGGCTGAGCGGGACCTCCCACCGGCCCCGGCACGTGGCCGAGATGGTCGCCACGTCGGTCGCCATCCCGGTCGCCGCCGTCTACTGGAGGCTGGCAGGCGCGCTGCGGTATCGCGCACCGTTCGCCTGAGCCGGAAGCATGCTCGAGTCCACGGCGGCGCTCCCCGCGTTCCTGCAGATCGAGCCGGTGGGCCGCTGCAACCTGCGCTGCCGGATGTGCCCGGTGCAGTACCGCGATCACCACGGCACATCCGCGCTGCTCGATTTCGAGGCATTCTGCACCCTCCTCGACGGCTTCCCGTCGCTGCGCGAGCTGCACCTGCAGGGACTGGGCGAGCCGCTCATGCATCCGCGCTTCTTCGACATGGTGCGCCATGCAGCGGCCCGCGGCATCGCGGTTTCCACCAACACCAACCTGACCCTGCTCACGGCCGCCCGGGCGCGGGCGGCAGTCGATTGCGGCCTGAGCGAGATCAGCGTGTCGCTGGACGCGGCTTCCTCGCCGCTGTACGAGTCGATCCGCGTCGGCGCGCGCCTGCCGCGCGTGCTGCGCAACCTCGACCGCCTGATGGCGGCACGGCGCACCAGTGCGCGCCCGCCGCGCGTGCGCATCGTGACCGTCCTCATGCGACGCAACCTCGCCGAGCTCACCGCGATGGTGGACCTGGCGGCACGCGTCGGCGTCGACGGCGTCTTCGTCCAGCGGCTGTGCCACGACTTCGCGGAGTCGAGCCTGCCCCCTGCCTATCACCCGATGCGCGCCTTCGTGGACGGCGAGGCACTGGAACAGGCCGATTTCGAGGCGATGCGGCTGGCGTTCGATGCGGCGCGGAGGCGAGCGCACGCGTTGCGGATCGAGCTGCGCCTGCCCCGCATCGAGCCGGTCGCACCCGCCATCGCACCACACGCTCCTCGCTGCGACTGGCCATGGCGGGGTGCGTACGTCAGCTGTCGCGGCGAGGCGATGCCGTGCTGCATGGTGGCGACGCCCGACCGCGCCTGCATGGGCGACATGCTGCACGACGGCGTCGCCGAAGTCTGGAACGGCGCCGCGTACCGGCGCTTCCGCGAGGGCCTGCTGCACGACACGCCCGCGGAGATCTGCCGCAGCTGCTCCCTGTACCGGGGCACGTTCTGAGGATGGCGACGAGAACCGGTCGGATCGCCGTGTTCCGGGCGCTGCAGCTGGGCGACATGCTCGTCGCCGTCCCGGCCCTGCGCGCGCTGCGGGCCGCGTGGCCGGATGCGCATCTCACGCTGGTCGGCCTGCCCTGGGTGCGCGAGCTGGTGCAGCGCCTGCCCTGGATCGACGGTTTCCTGGCATTTCCCGGCCACTCCGGGCTGCCCGAACGCACGCCTGAGCCCGGCATGCTGGATACCTTCTTCGCGGCGGTGCGCGCCCTGCGTCTCGACCTCGCCGTGCAACTTCATGGCAGCGGCGAGGTGACCAATGGGATCGTTTCCCGCTTCGGCGCACGCCGGGTCGCGGGCTTTCACCCCGGGGATCAGCCCTGCCCCGATCCGCGCTGGTTCATCGCTTGGCCGCAGCGCGGCCGCGAGGCCATCCGTCTGCTGCAGCTCCCGCTGCACCTGGGCGCACCCCATCCCGGGATGGCACTCGAGCTCGCCTTGTACCCGGAGGATGACGAGGCGGCGCAACAGCTCTGGATCGAGGCCGGCGGACGACCCCGGGACTACATCTGCGTGCATCCCGGTGCACGCTGGCGCTCCCGCAGATGGCCGGCCGGGCGGTTCGCCGCAGTCGCGCGGGCGCTGCATGCGCGCGGTCATCCGGTGGTTCTGACCGGCAGCGCAGGCGAGGCCGGGACGCTGGAGGCCTTTCGCGCTGCACTCGACGTTCCGGTCATCGACTTCTCGGCCCGCACCACGCTGGGCGGACTGGCCGCCCTGGTAGCCGGTGCCCGGCTGCTGGTATGCAACGATACCGGCGTCTCGCACGTGGCCGACGCGCTGCGCACCCCCAGCGTCATCGTCTGTTCGGGTGCGGACGCGCAACGCTGGCAGCCCGCCGACACTCGCCGCCATCGCCTGCTGTACCACGACACGCCCTGTCGTCCCTGCAGCCACGAGCTGTGCCCGACCGGACACGAGTGTGCACTGGGCGTGAGCGTGGATACGGTGGTGGACGAATGCCTCCGGCTGCTGGCGGCAGAGGACCTGCGCCATGCCGCGTGAGCGCCTGCGCGTGCTGACCTGGCACGTGCACGGGAATTATCTGTACTACCTGACCCAGGCGCCGCACGAGTTCTTCGTCGTGACCGACGCCGCCCGCAGCCCGGGATACAGTGGCCTCGGCGGGACCCTGCCCTGGGGCGCGAATGTGCACGAAGCTGCGCTCGAGCGCCTGCACCACGCGCAGTTCGACTGCGTGCTGTACCAGTCGCCCCGCAACTACCGGATCGACCGCCTCGAGCAGCTCTCGGATGCGCAACGGCAGCTGCCCGCGATCTACCTCGAGCACGACCCTCCGCAGGAGCATCCCACCAACACTCGCCACCTGGTCGACGACAGCCGCGTACTGCTGGTGCACGTGACGCACTTCAACCGCCTGATGTGGGACAGCGGACGCTGCCCCACGCGCGTGATCGAGCACGGGGTCTCCCTGCCGCGCCCCGCTCGCTACAGCGGCGAGCTCGCGCGCGGAATCGTGGTGGTGAACCACCTCGCCCGGCGCGGCCGGCGCCTGGGTGCCGACCTCTTCGAGGCGGCGCGCCGGAAGGTGCCGCTGGACCTGGTGGGAATGGAAGCACAGCGCAGCGGCGGGCTGGGCGAGATCGCCAACGACGCGCTGCCAGCCTTCATGGCGCGCTACCGGTTCTGCTTCAATCCGATCCGCTACACCAGCCTCGGGCTCGCGGTGATCGAGGCGATGATGGTGGGCTTGCCGGTGGTCGCGCTGGCGACAACGGAGATCCCGACCGTGATCGAAAACGGCGCAAGCGGCTTCGTCGATACGGACCTCGATCGCCTGCTCGACGCGATGCGGACATTGATCGCGCAACCGGAGCAGGCCCGGCAGATGGGCGAAGCAGCCCGGCGCACCGCGCGGGAGCGCTTTGGCATCGGGCGGTTCGCCGCAGACTGGGATCGCGCACTGCGCGACGTGTGCGGCTAGGGAATCAGCGAGTATCCCGCCCTGCCCTCCGATCCTTTCGCGCCAGCGGCCAGCTGCGCGTGTAGCTGCGGCGCGATGGGGCAGGCGCAGCACGGCAGAGCGACGTCGACCCGTTTGCGCGGACGGGCGCGAACGGCCCGCTACGCCGGTTTCGGCGGGGCGGGAAGGTGTGGGATCGAGGGTCGGCGTGCAGCGGCGCCGCGCGCGGGCTTCGCGTGCGGCGCCGCCCGTCCGTCCTATTGCTTGGTGCTGCCGGCGCCGCCTGCTTCGGCACTGCTGTCCGCCCCACCCTTCGCCTTCTGCGCCATCGACAGGTGCTTCTGCAGCACCGGCAGGGTCTCTTCTGCGAAGCTCTTCAGCTCTGCATCCTTGCCCTGCCGAGCCTGCTTCTCGAAGGCCTGGATGTCCTTCTTGTGATCCTTGTGCCCCAGCTGGGTGATGAAGGCACGATCGAACTCCTCGCCCTGGAGCTTCGAGAGCTTGTCCAGTTGCTGCTTGTGCTTGGCGTCCAGCTGCTTCGGCAGCTCGATCCCCTTGTCCTGCGCGATCTGCATCAGCTTCTCGTTGGCGTCGGTGTGATCCTTGACGAGCTGCTGCGCGAACTGCCTGACCTCTTCGCTGGAGGCACGCTCCAGCGCCAGCCGGCCGGCCTCCACTTCGAGCAGGCCGCCCTGCGCCGCATCCATGAGGAACTTGCGGTCCTGCGGGTCGAGCCGGGACTTGCCGGCCTGCTGCGCGGCGGACTGTCCGGCCTGCGAGGACGGCTGGGTGTCGGCCGCATGTGCGGCGGGAAGGGCCAGCACGCTGCCGACGAGCGCGGCGGCGAGACAACGATTCAGCGTGGTCAATTGCATCTTTACTCTCCTGTGAGGATGATCGCGGCGCGGCGCCCTAGTCTTCCCTTGCGGCGACCGCGGCGGCCTGCTCGGCCATCGCGAGATGCTCACGCAGTGCAAGCAGCGTGCGGGAGGCGAACGCGCGCAGGTCCGGATCGACTATCAGGTCGCCCGGTGCGCGCCCGGCCGGCTGCGGCGAACGCAGCGCTACCACCAGCGCCGCCGCGGCTCCGAACCCTGCATGCCCATGGCCAGCATCCATCCCACCAGCACGCCCACGCCGGCCGCGATCGCCACGGCGGTCATCGGATACTGCTGCACGTAGCCGGAGGTCTGGTCCATCATCTGACGGGAGCGCTCCTGCGCGCTCGACATCGCGTCGCTCAAGCGCTCGCGCGCAGTCCGCAGCGACTGCTGCATTCCGTCCAGCGAACCGGCTTCCGCCTCGTCCGAGCCGTTTCCCCGCGCACTGCGCGGGTTCGATTCGCTGGTCGGATAGTCGAACTCCTCGCCTTGTGCCATCGATCACTCTCCTCGTGGTTCGTGCTGCGCGTTCAAATCGGTACACCGGGTTGCAACACTTACTGCGCGAGCCGCGACCCGCAACGCCGCGCCTGCGCTCGCACCGAGCGTCCGCAATGCGGCTTCGAAATCGTCGGCAGCAGCCCGCATGCCCGCCCGTCCCGGAGACGCAGCGGCACACCGCTTGCCGGTTGTACAGGGAAGACATCCGGATGGATGTCCGGCGACCGGCGATCCTCGGTGGCGCACGCCACTCCACCGCTTCCGCTGTCGATCACGGGGCGCACGCCTCGCGCGGCATCCGGGTGCGCCCCTCGGGCGCGACAGGCCGGGCGTTATCGCAACCAACCACAGCAGGAGATCGAGCAAATGGCCAACAACCCGATCGGCGGAAGCCGAACCGACCGGACCCGCGACCCCGCGCCGGGCACCAGCACGGCGAACGCGGGCATGGGCAGCACCGCCGGCAGCGCGAGCGGCGCCTTTACGGACAGCCGCGCGGGCGCAAGCAGCACGCAGGGCGCGCGCATCGAAGGTGCCGGAGGCTTCCAGAACACCTCAGGGCCCGGGCCGCGCCTGATGACCGCGAGCACGCTGGAGGGCGACCGCGTCGTCAACCGGCAGGGCGAAGACCTGGGCGAGATCGACGAGATCATGCTCGACGTTCCGCGTGGCCGGGTCGCCTATGCGGTGATGTCGAGCGGCGGATTCCTGGGGATGGGCGACAAGCTCTTCGCCATTCCCTGGAGCGCACTGAGCCTGGACATCGACAACAAGTGCTTCGTGCTCGACGTCGACAAGCAGCGCCTGGAGAGTGCGCCGGGGTTCGACAAGGACAACTGGCCGGACACCGCGGACGCCGAGTTCGACGCACGCCTGCACTCGTACTACGGTGCGCGGCCCTACTGGGAGTAGACCAGCCTCATACCGTCGCGCCGCGCGCTGCGCGGCGCAACCCACCTCACCAAGGAGCGATCCCATGAAGCTTTCCCCTGCCACTGCCGCCTCGGCGCTGGCCGTCGTTGCTGCGCTCTCCCTGGGCGCGTGCAATCGCGGCAACGACCAGGCCGCGACCGGCACCGGCGGAACCAGCAGCACCAACCCGCCCGCCAGCGCACCCATGGACAATACCGGCAGCGCCACCGGCAATGCCGGTAGCGGCAGTGCCGCGAGCGGCGCCACCGGTGATGCGACCGGCGCAACTCCCGCACCGTCCCCCGGCACGGCGCCGGGCACGAACCCCAGCGAGACCGATCCGACGCAACGGCGCAGCCAGTGACCGGTCGCGGGTCGTTGGCGTCAATGCAGCCGCCGGCCCGCTATTCCCCCATGCAGCAACGGGACCAGAAGGAGCAACGCGATGATGGAACCAGGCAAGGTCGGATTGGTGGCACTGGTGCTGGCCGCGGCGCTGGCCGGATGCAACCGCACGCCCACGGATCAGGCCCAGGAAAGCAGCACCGCGCCCTCGAGCGCATCGCCAGCCACGGACGGCGCGGGCAGCGCAGCCAACGGCACCGCATCGACCGATGCCAGCCGGCTGCAGGCCACGGTGGATGACACCACCGTCACCGCCAAGGTGAAGGCGGCCCTGCTGGCTTCCGACGGCATCCAGGGGACGGACATCTCGGTGGAGACCCAGCAGGGCGTGGTCATCCTCACGGGCAAGGTGGCGGACGCGAGCCAGGCCGAGCGCGCCACGCAAATCGCCCAGAGCGTGGAGGGCGTGCGCTCAGTCGACAACCGCCTGACCACCAGGGCCGGGTAGCCGGACCGGCGAGGACGCCGGGTGCGTGGCGCACGCGGCGTCCTCCCGCGCCGTCACGCTGCCCGGGTCAGTCGCTTGAAGCCGATCAGCGCGATGATGGCGGAGATCCCGACCAGGATATAGATCAGCCGCGACAGCGCGGTCATCTGGCCGAACAGCGCCGCCACCAGATCGAAGTTGAGCAGCCCCACCAGTCCCCAGTTGAGGCCGCCGATGATCAGCAGCACGACGGCCACCACGGACAGCGTACCCAGCGTGGAACGTCGGGTCTCGGCGGTGGTTCGATCGACGTGTTCCATGGCAATGCTCCAGAAGGGTTGGACAGACCCGCAACGGGCCGCAGGCCGCGTGCCGGGTCCACCGAGCCTGGCCACGCCCGGCCGGCCGGGCATGCTCGTGTTGCTGACGCACAACCGGCGGGAACGGGTGCTCGATACCGTGCGGCGGCTGCGCGAGCTGCCGGAGCACTGGACGATCCGGGTGATCGACAACGCCTCGCACGACGGGACCGCAGCCGCGCTTGCTCGCCGCTCTTTGCCGCGCTGCGTGGGGTACCGTGGATCATGCGCGCCCGTCGGGTGGTGCCGGTGCAGGTCGAGCGCATGCGCAGCACGATCGACGCGTGGGAGCATGCCGGCGCCGCCTCACGCTCCCGCCCGTCCGGCCGGGAGCGGTTGGCGTCATGAGCTTCTACCTGTCGTCGTCCCCAGGGTTGGCGGGCTGGCCACCCTGCAGCGCCGGATCCTCCTCCCTGGCGTGACGACGTCCCTCTTCCTCCGCAGCCTCGAGCTCCTCCGCTTCCCGCGCGGAAGCCGGAGCGGCGTCACGCGCGGCCTGCTCCACCTTGCCCTTCTTCACGAAGCGGCGGGTGGCTTCGTCATACTGTCGGGCACCGGAATAGCTGCCCTCGCCTTCCACCTGGCCACCCTGGCCCCCGGTCGGCGCATCCGGCTTGTTCGTCTGCTTCATGCTCGTTCTCCATGATGATGGATGCAGCGCAGGACGCGCTGCCTCACTCGCGCGGCAACGCCCATGCCGGACCGGGGGCGCGGGGTCGGCTGCGGACGCCTGCGCACGCGCGGCTCAGCGCGGCACGCAGCGGCGTGCAGGCAAGGATCTCGGCATGGCAGTGCCGGTAACATTCACTGGAGGGATGCAAACCGTCGGGGCCGAAGAACCGCTGCGGCTCATGCGAGAACGGATCATCGTCCGCCTCGTGGAAGAAGTCGACGAACCACGCTCCCGACCGTGCGCAGCCGCGCCGGAACAGATCGCGCACGCGCCGGGTGCGTGACGACATCACGCGATCGAGCGGCCAGAAGAACAGCGGCGCCAGGCCGACGTTCGCCGCAGCCGTCACCACCACCAGGTCCGTCTTCGCATGCGCTGCGGCCAGTGCCTGGCGTAAATGACGCTCCAGATCGGGCAGCGGCGTGTTGAACAGCACGTCGTTTCCGCCGGCGCTGATCCAGATCGCCGCCACCGGACCCATCAGCGGTGCTGCGCGCAGCTGCGATGCCACCTCGGCAGTGCGCGCACCGGAGCGGCTGCGATTGACGATCGAGACCGCGGGGAAGTCCGCGGCCAGCCGACCCGCGACGCTCTCGACCTGAGAGCTGGCACCCAGGCCCACCGCGAGGCTGTCTCCGGCCAGGAGCATGACCGGCGCGTCAGGCTCCCGCACGCGCGAGTAGGGATGCCGCGCGCGCGCCTCGCGCAATCCGCGGCGCACGGCGAGCGCGAAGCGACCCGCGCGCAACGAGCACGCGCCGGCTGCCGCCAAGGCCGCGGCTGCCGCAAGACGTGAAAGGGACCGATGCAGCATGGGCGTGGTGCGGGAACAACGGCAGCGTCGGGCAGGATCCGTGCCGCTGGCGCCCGGAACACCGTTGCGGCGAGCCGTTCGAGCCTGCCGAGCCGATCCCTTATCCATCCCGGTCCTGCTCACTTCGTCGAACCCGCTTCGATGGAGTGAACCGCGCGTCGCCTGCATGCGGCGCGTCAGGTTTGGCGCGCACTTGAAAAAACTACCCGTTGGCAGGCGATGCGGATCGGGGTCGCACCCGGGGTCGCGTCCCGCCGCCGAAATATTGCTGCGTTCAATCAGCCAATTGCGGCAACCCCCTGATGCCGCTGCATAGGCATGCACGTTGCCAATGCCCAAGGCCTGAAGAAAACCCATAGGAGACCGCCTCGTGGAACGCTCGCTATCCTTGAAAACCAGGCAGACGCTGGCGCTCTCGCCCCGCCTCCAGCAATCCGTCCGCCTGCTGCAGCTCTCCGCGCTCGAGTTCGCCCAGGAAATCCGCCAGGCGCTGGTGACCAATCCGTTCCTCGAGGAAGAGGAAACCGAGGAGCCACCGGCCCCAGGCATCGCCGCCGCCACCCACGACGAGGCGACCGCCGTCGAGGCCACCCCCGCCGAGGAGCCCACGCCCAGCGCCGCCGATGACACCTACGACGCGAGCGCGTCGATGGCCGAGTCCTACGGCGAGCGCAGCAGCACACGCAACAACGACGACTCCGAGACCGACTGGACCGACTGGATCGAGTCCTCGCCCAGCCTGCGCGACCATCTGCGCAACCAGCTGCTGCTGGCGCAGCTCAGCGGTCGCGATCGCGCGCTCGCCCATGCCATCATCGATGCGCTCGACGACGACGGCTACCTGCGGCAGACACTCGAGGAGCTCTCCGCCGTCCTCTCCGGCATCGCCGACCCGCCGGTCGAGCCGGACGACTTGCGTGCCGCCCTGCGCCTGGTGCAGTGCCTGGAGCCGGCGGGCGTGGGCGCGCGCGATCTGGCCGAGTGCCTCGACCTGCAGCTGCAGGTGTTGCCGATGGACACACCCTGCCGCGAGCTCGCGCGGCGCATCGCCCGCGAGCACCTGCCCCTGGTGGCGCGGCGCGAAGTGGCACGCCTGCAGCGCATCGAGAACTGCGACGAGGACGCGCTGCGCGGCGCGCTCGCGCTGATCCGCAAGCTCGATCCGCGGCCGGGCACCAAGTACGGCGATGACGGTGTGCGCTACATCGTCCCCGACGTCATCGTGCGCAAGCCGCGCGGCAAGTGGTTGGTGACGGTGAACCCGGCGGTGCTGCCCAAGATCCGGGTGAACCGCGTCTACGCCGACATCTTCCGCCGCTCGCCGCGCGATACCGGTTCCCCCCTGAGCCAGCAGCTGCAGGAGGCACGCTGGCTGATCCGCAACGCCGAGCAGCGCTTCGCAACCATCCAGCGCGTGGCCGAGGCGATCGTGGAGCGCCAGAAGAAGTTCCTCGACTACGGCGAAGTGGCGATGCGCCCGCTGGCGCTCAAGCAGATCGCCGACGAGCTCGGGCTGCACGAGTCGACCGTGTCGCGGGTGACCAACAACAAGTACATGTCCACGCCACGCGGACTGTTCGAGTTCAAGCACTTCTTCTCGCGCCAGCTGTCGACTTCCAGCGGCGGGGTGTGCTCGGCGACCGCGATCCGCGCGTTGATCCGGGAATTGATCGAGGCGGAGAAGCCGGAGGAACCGCTGTCGGACGCGCGGCTGGCGGAGATGCTCGCCGAGCAGGGCGTGCGCGTCGCGCGCCGCACCGTGACCAAGTACCGCCGGCTCATGCAGCTGCCGAACGTGGAGCTGCGGCGGCTGAGCTAGAGGCGCGAGGCCCTGGGGCTCCAGCGCTCAGTGCTCGCACCGCGCCCGGGCCCGGTGCGGCATCCGACGCATGAGCGACCCCTGGAATCTAGGGCCTAGCGCCTAGCGCCTGACGTGCATATCGCCGACCTCACCATGTTCCATGCCCCGGAGAGCGGCGGGGTGAAGCGCTACCTGCAGGCCAAGCGTGACTGGCTTGCGCGGCGCAGCGGGTTCCGCCACACGCTCATGATTCCGGCCGAGCGCAGCTGCATGCGCACGCCCGATGTGGTTTGTCTGCCCGGCCTGCGCCTGCCCGGGTCCGGCGGCTATCGCCTGCCGCCCGGACCGTGGCACGCGGCACGCGCGCTGCGTCGCCTGCGCCCGGACATCATCGAGGCCGGCGATCCGTACTTCTATGCCAATGCCGCGCTGGCCGCCGGCCGCGATCTCGGCGTGCCGGTGATCGCGTTCTGCCACAGCGACGTGCCCGGGCTCGCGCAGCGCTGGCTGGCGGCGCCCGCGGCACTCGCCGTACGCAGCTACATGCGCTGGCTCTACGCCCGCTTCGACCTGGTCCTCGCCGCGAGCGGGGTGGTCGAGAACAGCTTGCGCGAACTGGGCCTGGGCAACGTGGCCCGCCAGCCTCTCGGCGTGGACACTGCGGGATTCCATCCGGGCCTGCGCGACCCCGGACTGCGCGCGCGTCTGGGGGTGGCCGGAAGTACACGCATGCTGGTCTTCGCCGGGCGCTATTCGCCCGAGAAGAATCTCTGGGTGCTCGAGCACGCGATGCACCGCCTCGGCCCCGGCTACCTGCTGGTCACCATCGGCAGCGGGTCGCATCCGGCCCGCGCCACGAACATCGTGAACCTGCCCTACCAGTCCGACCCTGCGGCGCTCGCCACCCTGCTCGCTAGCTGCGATGCCCTGGTTCATCCCGGCGACCAGGAGACCTTCGGGCTGGTGGTGCTGGAGGCCATGGCCTGCGGCCTGCCGGTGATCGGCACGACCGGGGGCGGCGTCAGCGAGCTGGTCGACGAGGGTGTCGGAATCCGGGTGCCCGCACTGCAGCCCGCGGCCCTGCATGCGGCAATCGTCCAGCTGTTCCAGCGTGACCTCGGCGCACTGTCGCGCAACGCACGCCGACGCGCGGTCTCGCGCTTCGACTGGAACGCGGTAATGCCGGGGCTGGTGGCGCATTACCATGGGGCATGGCTGGCGCGCGCCGGGCACGGCGCGGCAACGGCAGCCCTGCGCGAAGGACGTCAGGCGCTCAAGTGAGCATCCCGACCGGGTCCCTCGCCGTCTCGCTGCACGACGTGGCGCCGCAGACATGGCCGGCGTGCCAGCGGCTGCTGCAGACGATCGAGCGCGTCGCGCCGGTGCCCGTGACACTGCTGGTCGTGCCGGACTACCACGGCGAGGGCCTGCGACACGAGTCGCGGGCCTATCGCTGCGCACTGGACGCGCGGCTGGAGCGCGGCGACGAACTGGCGCTGCACGGCTGGTTCCACGCTGATCGGGCGGCGCTCGATGGCGGCCTGATCGACACCCTGCGCCGCACCCGGCTGACCGCGCGGGAGGGCGAGTTCGCCGCGCTTGCGCCGGTTGCCGCACACGCATTGATCGAGCGCGGCTGTCAATGGTTCGAGCAGCGCGGCTGGCCGCTGCACGGCTTCGTCGCGCCCGCCTGGTTGCCGGGGCCTGGTACCTGGGAAGCGCTGGCCCACTTCTCATTCCAGTACACCACCACGCTGGGACAGATCCACCTGCTGCCCGAGCGCACCCCGGTGGCGACCCGGACCCTGGTCTACAGCGTACGCAGTGCGTTGCGCCGCAGGCTCTCGCTCGTGCGCAATGCGGCGCTGGCCACAATGGAGGACGCGCGCCCCGTGCGGCTCGCACTGCATCCGGCCGATGCCGCGCACGACGCAGTCATGCAGCAGGTGCACGCGATCCTGCGCGGGTTGACACGCAAACGGTCAGCCATGACCAACGCGCAACTCGCGGGTGCGCTGCGCCTGGCGGGCAGCGCCGGTCAGCGCGGGCGTGCGGCGTAGGCGGATTCCGCCGGCGCGGGTCGCGCAGCGGCGGCCTGCCTGAGGACGCGCTCCAGTCCCTGGAGGATGACCTCCCAGCCGAGGCGCTCGGCCAGCGCGCGTGCCTCCCTGCGCATGGCGTTGCGCGCTTGCACATCGAGGGCGGCGCGCACCCCCTGGGCGATGAAGTGCCCGGGGTCACCGAAGCGCGCCAGCAGTCCATCCGTTCCGTCGCGCACGTGCTCCCCGGCTGCGCCGTGATCGTACGCGACCACCACCAGGCCGCTGGCCAGTGCCTCGAGCACGACATTGCCGAAGGTCTCGGTCATGCTGGGGAAGACGAACAGGTCGGCCGAGGCGTAGCAGCGTGCGAGTTCCTCTCCCCGCCGCCAGCCCATGAATACGGCGCCCGTCCCGGCGATCATCACCGCGGTGCGTGCCGGACCATCCCCGACCAGCACCAGCCGTGCACGCGGGCACTCCCGGGCGATGGCGGCATGGGTGCGGAGCGCCAGGCCGACGTTCTTCTCGGGTGCGAGGCGGCCGACGTGGAGCACCACGACGTCCTCCGGGCCGGCCCCCCACGACGCACGCAACGCCTCGCTACGGCGCGCCGGCGAGAACAGCGCCGTGTCCACCCCGCGCCCCACGACGGCGAGGTTGCGGAAGCCGTCGTCGAGGAGGCTCGCGCGCAGCGCGCGGGTCGGAACCGTGGTCAGGCCGGTTGCATTATGGAACCAGCGCAGGTAGGCCAGCGCCACCGGCTGCACCATGCCGAACTTGTAGTGCGCGCTGTAGAGGTGGAAGTTGGTGCGGAAGTCACTGCTGGAGGGGATGCCCAGGCGCTGCGCCGCCCGCAACGCCGCCCAGCCCAGCGGTCCCTCGGTGGCGATGTGGACGAGGTCGGGCCGCTGGCGCCTCCATTCGCGCACCAGTCGGTGGGGGCGGGCGAAGCCCATGCGCAGGTCGGGGTACAGCGGGATTGGCATGCCGCCGGTGAGAATCTCGGGCGCCGGCTCGAGACGCTGTTCACCCCCGGAATCGGAGGGCTGGCGAGGCCTCACGAGCTGCACCGCGTGGCCCCGACCGCGCAGCCATCGGACCGCATGCTGCACGGTGTTCGCCACGCCGTTGATCTCGGGCGGGTAGGTTTCGGTGACGTATGCGATCTGCAGCGGCCCCGTGCGCTGTACGCCTGCGCTCATGCTCGGCTCCCCGGTGGGACCGAGCCGGCAGCAAGCGCGATACCGGGCGCCGACCGGGCCGCCCGTTTGATTCTTGCGTCAGGCGGGGATGGCCCCCGCGGCCATCCCCGCGGCGGGCGCGCGTCAGTCCTTGTCTTTCTGGTGCTTGCCGTAGACGTTGCCCGCAGCCCCGCCGATGACCGCCCCCGCGGCGGTGCCCGCGGCGCTCCCGCCGCTGAGGATCGCGCCGCCGGCGGCGCCGGCCCCTGCTCCGATTGCCGTGTCCTTCTCCCGCGTCCCCAGCTTGTCCCACGTCGAGCAGCCCGCAGTGCCCACGGCGAGCACCAGCGCAGCGAGGATTGCCTTCACGTCGTGCATGATGACCTCCGCAACAGATTGCTCCCTGGCCGGATTTCAGCAAAGCGCATTCCGCGCTTCCGGGCACCGGCATTGCTGCACGCAGCCCCTGCCCATCCCAGACAGGAGACAGCGATGAACCAGGGTTCCTTCACGTCGGACATCCAGGCAATCCGCGAGCGCGCCCGCAGGCACATCGAGGAAGGTGCGGTGACGCCGAGCTACGGCGCCGACAAGGAAGTCGTGATCCGCCTGCTCAACGAGGCCCTGGCCACCGAGATCGTGTGCACCCTGCGCTACCGCCGGCACTACTACACGGCCAGGGGACTCACCTCGGGATCGGTGGCGCAGGAGTTCATGGAGCACGCCGTGGAGGAGCAGGAGCACGCCGACCGCATCGCGGAGCGCATCGTCCAGCTCGGCGGAGACCCGGACTTCTCGCCCGAAGGACTGGCCACGCGCAGCCACGCCGAGTACGTGGAGGGTGACTCGCTGCCCGAGATGATCAAGGAGGACCTGATCGCCGAGCGCATTGCGATCGAGAGCTATCGCGACATCGTGCAGTTCCTCGGCGACCGCGATCCGACCACCCGCCGGCTGATGGAGGAAGTGCTGGCCAAGGAGGAGGAGCACGCGGAGGATCTGGTGAGCCTGATCCAGGAGTTGCAGTTGAAGGTCTAGGTCAGGAACGAGGCTCTAGGCACTAGGCTCTAGCCGCCAGAGGTGGAGCGCCGCGATTGCGGCGCATCGGCACACCTGGAGTCTGGCCCCTAGGGCCCAGCGCCTAAAGCAGATACTCCCACTGCCTTGCGAACCACTCCTTCATGCGCTCCCATGCGCTGCGCGAGTGCCACGCCCGCTCGGTGATCTCGACCGACTGGTCGACGTCGATCCAGAACAGGTCCTGCATCTGCTTCCCGAAGCCTTCATCGAGGACCTCGACGTTGGCTTCGTCGTTGTGCACGAAGCTGCGCCAGTCGAGGTTGGTCGATCCGATCGTCGACCATACCCCGTCGACTACGGCGGTCTTGGCGTGCAGCAGCGCGTCGCGCCGCTCGTAGATGCGCACCCCGCTGTCGAGCAGGCTGTCGTAGTGCGAGCGGCCGGCGTGCAGCGGCGCCCAGAAGTCGCTGACGCCAGGCAGGGCCAGGCGCACGTCCACCCCCCGCGCGGCCGCGTTGCGCAAGGCCAGCAGCGTGCGCGGGTCGGGTGCGAAATAGCCGACGGTGATGTAGACGCTCTCCTCGGAGCGCTCGATGGCGGAGAGCAACGCGGCGTAGACCTCGCTGTCGCCCGGTACCCCGGCGATCACGCGAACAGCCTTGCTGCCCGCCGGCTTCACGTCCGGGAACATGCCGTCGTCCGACAGCGCGCCGCACTGCGAGCGCCAGGTCTGCACGAACAGCCGCTGCAGGTCGAGCACGGCCGGACCCTGCACTTGCACATGCGTGTCGCGCCAGCCGTCCTGGACCGGCGGCCGGGTCCGGTGCCGGCCGAACGAGCTGGACGAATAGGTGTTGCTGATGTTGATTCCGCCGGTGAAGCCGACGCCGCCATCCACCACCAGGATCTTGCGATGGTCGCGGTTGTTGAGATCCCAGTCGCCCCTGGCCCGCAGCGGGTTGACCGGGTTGTATTCGCATACGGCCACACCGGCCTGGCGCAGGTGCTCGAAGTACTCCGGCGGCGTGCCGATCGATCCGATGCCGTCGTAGACCAGGTGCACCTGCACGCCCTTGCGGCGCTGGCTCACGAGCAGGTCGGCCAGGCGCCTGCCGGTGCCGGTCGCATCGATGATGTAGGTTTCCAGGTTGATGGTGTGCCGCGCCGCGCGCATCGCGGCGAACATCGCCTGCAGCGTGGCGGGACCGTCGACCAGCAACTCGACGCGGTTGCCGAGCCGCAGCGGCGCCCGGACCAGCGTCGCCGTGGCCCGCAGGTGACGCGCCAGCACATCGCTGTCGCCCTCGCGCTCGAGGCGCTGCAGCACCTGCTGCGCACGCGCCGGCGGCAGCACGCCGCGCGCATCGGCGATGCGCGGGGGCGCGGGACGCTCGGCATGGGGACCCGGGGCGGGCGGGAGCGGCGATGGCGGAGAGACCGCACATCCCGCCAGCGTCAACAATGCCGCCAGGGCACCACGCACCCTGGCGGGAGGGCAGGCCGGCAGCCGCTGCATGACAGCGCGCGCCGCTGCCCCTGGCGACGATGCCTACTGGTTGGTGGGCGGGCTCGACTGTGCCGGCGCGGTCGAACCGGTCGCGTCGGCGCTGCCGGGCTTGAGGCGGATGTCATTCTTGACCGACTGCACGCCCTCCACCCGCTGCGCGGCGGCGACTGCGCGTTGCGCCTGGTCGGCGTTGTCCACGAAGCCCGAGAGCTGCACCACGCCGCGATAGGTTTCCACCTTCACCTGGTTGCCCTTGAGCCCCTCGTCGGCCAGCAGCTCCGTCTTCACCTTCGCGGTGAGGGTGCCATCGTCGAACGTCTGGGCTGTGCTGCGGGTGTTGGCGTCACCCGCGCATCCGGTCATGCCAACGCCCGCGAACACAGCGGCCGCGACCAGCACTGCCATGCGTACCAGCTTCGTCATTCTCGCCTCCGATCTCGGTTGTCGAAGAGGAAGGCCGCGCGGCAGGACCCGTGCGACCGCTTCGTCAAGCGGCGTCAGCAACCGGTGTGCCGCGCCGGAACGCTACGCGGCGGCAGGAAGATGGAGGATGCAGCGCGGCGCCGGCTCTCCCGGCAGGATCAGCAGGCGGCCACCGAGCATGCCGGCGGCAAGGGCGCAGAGCGCCTGGCGCAGGGTGGCGCGGCGCAGGCCACCGCCGGTGCCGGACGCGGCACCGACCTCCAGCACACCTTCGTCGCCCTCGCCGCGCAGGCCGACCTCCACCGGCGTGCCGTCCGGGACGGCAGCCAGGGCATCGAGCAGGAGCATGCGCACGGCCTGCCTCAGCAATGCCGGATGCGCGAGCACGAACAGCGGTTCACCCTCTCCCATGTGGAGAAACTGCGCAACGGCCGCCTCGCCCGCTTCCTCGATCACCTGCGTGCACAGCGCGCGCAAGTCGACGTGCTCGGACGGCTCCCCGCCCTTTGCACCGAGCACGGCGCCGAACTGCGAGAGATCCTGTGCGAGCGCGGACTGGTGCGTGACCGCCCGCCGGATACCCTCCAGCGCGCGCACACTCACCTCGTCGCCGTCGCGGCTCAAGAGGTGGGTCCACACGCTGATTCCGTTCAGCCCGGCGCGCAGATCGTGCGCAAGGGGCGAGAACAGCCCGGCGATCAGCGCAGCGAAGTCGGCAGCCGGAGCCGTCACCTGCGGGTCGGGTGGACGCGACGCAGGTTGTCCGGCGGCGGGCGGGTCATCGGGAGGTGCAGGCGGCATGCGGTCAAGATAGCAGCCCGCGCGCCGGACCGGCAATGCGGGCGCGCAACCGCGCCTGCTCAGCGCCGCTTCGAGCCGCGCAGGCGCGCCTTCAGGGTGCGGATGTGCTCGTAGTTGGCGATGACGATGCCGAACTGACGCATCAGCACCGCCTGTGCGGGCTCCGGCAATCTCCACTCCAGCGCATCGCGGTACTGGCATGCGACCTCCGCGATGGCGTGCTCGCAGGCCTGGAGGAGGTCCGCCTCGATCCCCCCGGCCGGGTGCGCCACGGGAACCTGGTCGGTCGCGACCTGCTGCGCCGGCGCACCGCCGAGCCGGCGCACCAGCTCGGCCAGCTCGTGCGCGGCCGCGGCCAGCGCAGACGCGGTGTTGCGGGCGAGGAAACCGATGGCCTGCGTACCGCCACGGACGCTGCACGCGAGCAGCTTGCGGCGGGTGTCGAGCGCGGAGTAGATGAGCCGGTTGAGCTCGACGAACAACTCGGCGTCGTTGAGTGCGAGTGTGGTCATGACCGAGGTCGTTAGCATTGTTCGTTCCAGCGCGCCGCAGCAGTGTGGGCCCGCCCTGCGGCGCCGCAGACAACCTCGGGCAGCGCCTCATTGCAGCGCACGATGGAGGCTGCGCGCCGTATTTCAGTGCATGTTGGGACGCCCGGCGTGTAGAAAGTTCCCCCCACACCCTCTACTGCGCACTCGCGCCCCCGTGCCGGCGGGTCCACGCCCGGCACGGGGCATGCGAAGCGCCCTCGCCAGCGGAGGGAGCAGAGCATGAGACAGCGGGACTGGCGGCAGGGTCGCGCAGGACGCGCCGTCCTGGTATTGTGGGACGCGGCGAAGGCATGGTTCGAGGACGGCGGTCCGCGCATGGGCGCATCCATCGCGTTCTATTCGATCTTCGCGCTCGCCCCGCTGCTGCTGATCGCCATCTCGATTGCAGGCGCCGTGTTCGGCGAGGAGGCCGCGCGCGGGCAGATCCTGCAGCAGGTCAGCGGGCTCATCGGTGATGATGCCGCCAGGGGTGTCCAGAGCGTGGTCGAGTCCGCCGCCAACAGGCAGGGCGCGGGCCTCTCCGCCGGACTGGTCGGCTTCGCCACGCTGCTGCTCGGCGCCAGCGGGGTGTTCGTGGAGATGAAGAACGGGTTCGACGTCATGTGGAAGCCCGAGCCGGTGCAGGGCGGCCTCACGGTGTTCCTGCGCGCGCGGCTGACCGCCATCGCACTGGTGCTGGGCTTCGGCTTCCTCGCCATCGTGTCGCTGCTGCTCAGCGCGGCGATCCAGGGGATGACGAGCCTGATGCTGGGTCCGCCCGAGCAGATGACCTGGCTGCTGTCCGGGCTCGACCTGCTCGCCTCGGTGGCGATCCTCACGGTCGCATTCGCCGCGCTGATCTACTTCCTGCCCAGCGCGCACATCCAGCCGCGGGCGGTCTGGCTCGGCGCCCTCACCAGCGCGGTGCTGTTCACGATCGGCAAGCACCTCATCGGACTGTACCTGGGCCGGGCCAGCGTGGCCTCGGCCTACGGCGCAGCCGGATCGTTCGTGATCGTGATCCTCTGGATCTACTACTCGTCGCAGATCCTGCTGCTCGGGGCGGAGGTCACCAGCGTGCTCGACGGCAAGCGCCGCAGCGCGCGCGAGCAGGCCGAGGCGAACGCCGAGCGGACCGGTTCGCCCGCCCCCGGCCGCTCAGCCGCGCAGCCGCGGCCCGCGTCGGCGAACGCCACGCCGACGCGCTGGCGCCCGCTCGGGTGAACGTGCCGCCCGCCACGCGCATCGAGCGCGACAGCTTCGGCGAGATCGAGGTGCCCGCCGCGCGCCTTTGGGGTGCGCAGACTCAGCGCTCGCTGCAACACTTCGCCATCTCGACGGAGCGCATGCCACCCGCGCTGGTGCATGCGCTGGTGCTGGTGAAGCGCGCCTGCGCGACGGTGAACGCGCAACTCGGCCGGATCGAGCCGGCCAAGGCGCGTGCGCTCGAGCAGGCCGCGGACGAGATCCTCGGCGGCATCCACGAGCAGGAGTTTCCGCTGTCGGTATGGCAGACCGGCTCGGGCACGCAGACCAACATGAACGTGAACGAGGTGCTGGCCAACCGCGCCTCGGAGCTGCTCGGCGGGCCGCGCGGCCTGCAGCGCCTGGTGCATCCAAATGACGAGGTGAACAACGCCCAGTCGTCCAACGACGTCTTCCCGACCGCGATGCACGTGGCTGCCGTGGTCGCGATCAACCAGCGCCTGCTGCCCGCGCTGTCCGCGCTGCGTGGCACGCTCGAGCGCAAGTCGGAGGCGTTCTCGGCCATCGTCAAGATCGGCCGGACGCACCTTCAGGATGCCACGCCCCTCACGCTCGGGCAGGAGATCTCGGGCTACGTCGCACAGCTCGACGCGGCGGCGGCCGCCATCGCACAGTCGGTGGGCGAGCTGCACGCGCTGGCAATCGGCGGCACGGCGGTGGGTACGGGACTCAATGCGCCGGCGGATTTCGGGATGCGTGTCGCCGCCGAGCTCGCCGAGCTCACCGGCATGCCGTTCAGCGCCGCGAGCAACCGGTTCGCCCTGCTGGCCGCGCACGACGGGCTGCTGCGCGTGCACGGCACGCTGCGCGCACTGGCCGCGACGTTGAGCAAGATCGCCAACGACGTGCGCTGGCTGGCGAGCGGCCCGCGTGCCGGCATCGGCGAGCTGATCCTGCCCGAGAACGAGCCGGGCAGCTCGATCATGCCGGGGAAGGTCAATCCCACCCAGAGCGAGGCGTTGCTGATGGCATGCGCCCAGGTCGCCGGCAACGATGTCGCGATCGGCATCGGCGGCGCGGGCGGCAACTTCGAGCTGAACGTGTACAAGCCGCTCATCGCGCACGCGCTCCTGCAGAGCGTGCGGCTGCTGGCGGACGGGATGCACAGCTTCGACGAGCACTGCGCGGCGGGTATTGAAGCCGACCGTGAGCGCATCTCGGAGCTGGTGCAACGCTCGCTGATGCTGGTAACCGCGCTCACGCCGCACATCGGCTATGACCGCGCGGCGCAGATCGCGAAGCAGGCGCATCGCGAGGGCCTCACGCTGCGCGAGGCCGCACTGGCGCTCAGGTACGTCAGCGCGGAAGACTTCGATCGGTGGGTGGATGCGGACTTGATGACAGGCCCTAGGCCCTAGGCTCTAGACGCCAGGATCAGGTTGTGTACTCCTGGCGTCTGGCGCCTAGGGCCTGGGGAGGCGTCAGCCCGCAGGGTCAGACGCCTCCCATTGCACAGCCTGATCCTGGAGTCTAGAGCCTAGGGCCTAGAGCCTGGGGGGAGGCGTCAGCCCGCGGGGTCAGACGCCTCCCATGCACATGTACTTCACCTCGAGGAACTCCTCGATGCCGTACTTCGAGCCCTCGCGGCCGATGCCGGACTGCTTCACGCCGCCGAACGGCGCCACCTCGGTGGAGATGATGCCGGTGTTGATGCCAACGATCCCCGACTCCAGCCCCTCGCCCACCCGCCAGATGCGGCCGATGTCGCGCGCGTAGAAGTAGCTCGCCAGGCCGAACTCGGTGTCGTTGGCCATTGCGATGCCTTCCTCCTCGGTCTTGAAGCGGAACAGCGGCGCCACCGGGCCGAAGGTCTCCTCCTTCGTGACCTTCATCTTGGTGGTCACGCCGGTGAGCAGCGTGGGCTCGAAGAACAGGCCACCCAGGCTGTGGCGCTTGCCGCCCACGGCGACCCTGGCGCCCTTGGCCACGGCATCCTGGATGTGCTCCTCCACCTTGGCCACCGCGTTGCTGTCGATCAGCGGCCCGATGGTCACGCCGGCCTCGGTGCCGGGACCGACCTTCAGCGCCTTCACCTTCTCCGCGAGCTTGCCGGCAAAGGCATCGTAGACGCCATCCTGCACGAGGATCCGGTTGGCACACACGCAGGTCTGACCGGCGTTGCGGTACTTGGACAGCATCGCCCCCTCCACCGCGGCGTCGAGGTCGGCGTCGTCGAACACCAGGAACGGCGCGTTGCCGCCCAGTTCGAGCGAGACCTTCTTGATCGTCTCGGCGCTCTGCGCCATCAGCACGCGGCCGACCTCGGTCGAGCCGGTGAAGGTGAGCTTGCGCACGACCGGGTTGGCGGTCAGCTCCCCGCCGATGTCGCGCGCGCTGCCCGTGAGCACACTGAGCACGCCCCTGGGCACGCCGGCGCGCTCGGCCAGTTCTGCCATCGCGAAGGCCGAGTACGGCGTCTGCGTCGCGGGCTTGACCACCATGGTGCAACCGGCCGCCAGCGCCGGCCCGGCCTTGCGCGTGATCATCGCGGCCGGGAAGTTCCACGGCGTGATCGCGGCGCACACGCCCACCGGCTGCTTGATGACGACGATGCGCTTGTCGGCCTGGTGCCCGGGGATCACGTCGCCGTAGATGCGCTTGGCCTCCTCGCCGAACCACTCGATGAACGAGGCGGCATAGGCGATCTCGCCCTTGGCCTCCGCCAGCGGCTTGCCCTGCTCGCTGGTCATGAGCAGCGCCAGGTCGTCCTGGTTGGCCATCATCAGCTCGAACCAGCGGCGCAGGATCGCCGCCCGCTCCTTGCCGGTCTTGGCCCGCCACGCCGGCAAGGCGCGCTCGGCAGCCTCGATCGCACGGCGCGTCTCGGCCGCGCCCATCTTCGGCACGGTCCCCAGCGCGGCCCCGTTGGCAGGATTGGTGACCGGGATCGTTCCGCCACCATCGGCATCGACCCACTGGCCGTCGATGTAGCACTGCTGGCGGAACAGCTTGGGATCCTTCAACTGCAGGTTGAACTTCTCGGACGGCGCATTCATGTCAGTCTCCTCTGTCCTCTGTCCTCTGTCCTCTGTCCTCCAGCCTCAGCCTTGCTTCCGACGCGGGTCAGAACGTGCCCGGATACGCCCCGCCGTCGATGAGGAAGTTCTGCCCGGTGATATAGCTCGTGTGCGCGCTGCAGATGTAGGCGCACAGCCGCCCGAACTCCTCCGGCGTGCCGAAGCGGCCGGCAGGAATGGTCTTCATGCGGTCCTGGGACACCTGGTCGAACGACTTGCCGCCCTGCCTCGCCATGGCGTCGATCCGGCTCAGCATGGTCTCGGTCTCGAACAGGCCGGGGAGGATGTTGTTGACCGTGACATTGTGCATCACGGTCTGGCGCGCGAGCCCGGCGACGAAACCGGTCAGACCGCTGCGCGCGCCGTTGGACAGGCCCAGGATCGGAATGGGCGCCTTCACGGCGGCGGAAGTGATGTTGACGATGCGTCCGAACTTGCGCTGGATCATGCCGTCGACGGTGGCCTTGATCAGTTCGATCGGCGTGAGCATGTTGGCTTCCAGCGCCTTGATCCACACCTCGCGGTCCCAGTCGCGGAAGTCGCCCGCAGGGGGGCCGCCGGCGTTGTTGACCAGGATGTCGGGCGCCGGGCAGGCCGCCAGCGCCGCGGCGCGCCCGGCCGGGGTGGTGATGTCGCCCGCGACGGTATTGACCTTCGCCCCCGTCGCGCGGCGGATCTCCTCGGCAGCGGCAGCAAGCGTGTCCGGGTTGCGCGCGACCAGCGTCACCGCCGCGCCCTCCTGCGCCAGGGCCAGGGCACAGCCCTTGCCCAGGCCCTTGCTGGCGGCACACACCAGTGCCGTCTTGCCGCCGATTCCCAGATCCATGCATCCTCCCGTATGGTTCATTGCGCCCCGCGCGGGGCAAGGGCCGCTATGCTGCCCGAAGCCGATGGCGCCGGCAAACGACGCGCCGGCCCGGGTGCGCTGCCGCACCCTTGTCTATAATGCCGCCGACACCGCGGCCACACCAAGATGCGAAGAACCTGCGCCAGCCTGCTCGCCCCCACCCTCGCCGCTCTGGCGCTGCTGCTTTCCGGCTGCGCCGCGGGCCCCAACCCGAAGGATCCGCTGGAGCCGGTCAACCGGAAGGTCTACGAGTTTAACCAAACGATCGACAAGTACGCGATCAAGCCGGCCGCCGAGGGCTACAAGGCCGCGGTGCCACCGCCGGTGCGCGGAGGCATCACCAACGTCTTCGCCAACTTCCGGGACGTGACGACGGCGATCAACAACCTGCTCCAGGCCAAGGTGAAGACCGCGTTCTCCGACGTGGGCCGGGTGCTGGTGAACACCACCATCGGAATCTTCGGGGTGTTCGACGTGGCCAGCCACATCGGCCTGGAGAAGCACGAAGAGGACTTCGGCCAGACGCTGGGCTACTGGGGTGTCCCGGACGGACCCTACCTGGTGCTGCCGCTGTTCGGCCCCAGCACCGCGCGCGACACCGTGGGCCTGGTCGGCGACTACTTCACCGATCCGGAGTTCTACCTCATCACCGATTCGCCGGAGAACTGGATCGTGTTCGGCGTGCGGGTGGTGAACGTGCGCGCCAACCTGCTGGAGGCCGAACGCGTGCTCGACACCGCCGCGATCGACCGCTACGCGTTCCTGCGCGACGCCTACCTGCAGCGCCGCCGCAATCTGATCCTCGACGGTGCCCCTGCCGCGGAGGACAGCGGCAAGAAGCGCAAGAGCCTGAAGGAGATGGAGGAAGAGCTCGACGCCGACCCCGGCGACACGGTCAAGCCGGAGCCGGAGCCAGCCAAGCCCTGAGTTGCCGGGCCGCTCCTCCAGCCTCCCGATGCCGATCGCCACCCGGCGCGCAGGCCCGAACCGCGACTTCCGATCACTCGCAGCAGCGGGGCTGCTGCTGTCTGCCGCACTCTGGTCGCCGCTCTACGCGGACGTGATCCTCCTGCCCGAACAGACCCAGGCCGTGGCCGGCGGGCCGGTGCGCGTGGACCTCCTGGTGACCAACGAGGACGCCTCCGAGACCACGTTCAGCGTGCCCGAACGGCTCGTGGTGCAGTTGAGCGCAGGCGACCAGTCGGTGAACATAGCGCTTGCACGCGCTGCCGCTGCGCCAGCGGGCACCGTGCAGCTGCCGCCTGGCGGCATGCGGCGGATCGCCTACACCGGCACCCTCCCGGGCGAGCTGAGCGGCGCCGTCACGCTGCGCGCCGTCGACCTGACGGCCAAGGCGGCGATGATGAGCCTGGCACCGCCGGCCGCGCCGGTGGCGCAACGCCCGGACGAACCGGTCCGGCCCGAGACCGAGATCGCGCCCACTCCGGAAGGCGGCGTCCCGCTCAGCCGCGAGGCCGCCTTCTCGTCCGCGCTGAGCGCCTATGAGCCGGTGTACTTCGGCTGGCCGCTCACCGGTGACTCGAACGCCAAGTTCCAGCTCAGCCTGAAGTTCCGCTTCTTCAACGAGAAGGCCGGTCTGGCCCAGCGCTACCGGTTTCTCGAGGACCTCTACTTCGGCTACACCCAGACCTCGATCTGGGACATCACCGCCAGTTCCTCGCCGTTCGAGGACACCTCCTACAAGCCGCGCCTGTTCTACTCGAACCCCTCGTCGTGGACGTCGAACAGCCTGCCCCTGCGCCTGGGCATCGAGACCGGCCTGGGCCACGAGTCCAACGGCCAGGGCGGCGCCGACTCGCGCAGCATCAACATCGCCTATGCCCGCCCCTCGCTGGTGCTGGGGCGGCCCGGAGACTGGCAGCTCACCTTCGCGCCGATGGTGTACGACTACATCGAGAAGGAGGACAACCCGGACATCAACCAGTACCGCGGGTATGTCGACTGGTTCGCGGCGGTGGGCAAGGCCGACAGCTGGCAGCTCAGCACGGTGTCGCGCTGGGCCAGCCAGGGCTGGAGCGTGCAGGTGGACCTGAGCTATCCGATGCGCTCGGTGGCGCTGGGCAACCTCAACGGCTACCTGTTCTTCCAGTACTTCGACGGCTACGGCGAGACCATCCTGAACTACAACGTCCGCAGCGATCCGCAGTACCGCCTGGGCATCATGTTCGTGCGATAGCGCCTGCCTGCCCCCGCTATACTACGAGGCTGCTCGGCTCAACCTCGACTCACGGGATCCCCGGCCATGACCCCAGCGCTTCGCACCCTGCCCGCCCTGTTCGCCGCCCTGCTCGGCATGCTCCTCTCCGCGGCTGCGCCTGCCGCGCCGGCGGCCGACGTGCTGGAGGAGATCCGCGACTCCGGCGTCATCCGCATGGGCTACCTGGAAGCCGCGCCGCCGTTCTCCTTCGAGGAGGCGGGGGCCCCCGCCGGGTACTCGGTGGACCTGTGCCGCCACGTCGCCGAGGACATCGGCCGCCAGCTGGGCAAGGCGCTGCGCGTCGAATGGGTCCGGCTCACCCAGCAGACCCGGCTCGAGGCGGTGGAGAGCGGCAAGGTGCAGGTGGAGTGCGGCACCACCACCTGGACCCTGTCGCGGCAGGAGAAGGTCGACTTCAGCCTGATGACCTTCATCGACGGCGCGACCATCCTGGTGCGCGGGAACACGGACCTGATGCGGGTGGCCGACTTCGCCGGGAAGCGCATCGCCGTCGTGCAGAACACCACCACCGAGCGCAATCTCAAGCAGGCCCTCAAGGCGCGCGCCATCGTGGCCGATGTGATCACCGTGGCCGGGCCCGAGAAGGCCATGGCGATGCTCGAGAGCGGTCAGGTGGAGGGGTTCGCGTCCGACCGCATGGTGCTGCTCGGGCTGGGCCTGTCGGCGCCGAAGGGCAACGACTTCAGGCTGCTGGACGAGGATTACTCGGTCGAGCCCTACGCGCTGGTGCTGCCGCGCGGCCAGCCGGACCTGCGCCTGGCGGTGAACCGCTCGCTCGCGGGGATCTACCGCAGCGGACAGGTCGACCAGATCTTCCAGCGCTGGTTCGGGCAGATGGGCAAGCCGAGCGTGCTGCTGACCGCACTGTTCTACCTGCAGAGCATCCCGGAATGACGCGTGCGCCAGGCGCCAACGAGGTGACCACTTGAAACGGCAAGTCCTGCGCTCGCTCGGTTTCGCCGCCCTGCTCGGGAGCGCCCTCGCTGCCGCGGCTGCCGCGGACGTTCCACCGCCGCCCCCGCCGGTCTATACCCCGTCGGATACGCGTCCGCCATCCAACGTTCCCTGCCCCGACTGCGGGGTCATCCGCAGCATCCGTGCGGTGGAGCGCGAGCGCGCGCCGGACCGCACCATCCAGCCGTACATGAGCTCGCCGGAATACCTCAACGAGCGGCAGTACTCGCCCCCCTACGTGGGACCGGTGATCGGCATCACCTTCGGCGCGGGGCAGCCCACCAAGAGCTTCGTCGGCGCAGCGGGCAGCCAGGCGATGCGCCAGCGCCTGCTGGAGATCGTCTACGAGGTGATCGTGCGCTACGACGACGGCCGCTTCGGCCTGGTCGAGGTCAACGACGCGACCGGCCTGCGCATCGGCGACCGCGTGAAGCGCGTCGACGGCAAGCTCGAACTGCTGCCGCGCGAGCAGAAGTAGCGCACCTCACCCCTTCCGCAACCGCCAGCAGGCGTGGATGCGGCGGTTGCGGAAGTCCTCCGGCACGGTACGCGCCGAAATCTCTTCGCCCTGCAGCATCGCCGCGACCTCGGGATCGAGCCGGAACGTGCGCAGGTTGTTGGAGAAATACAGCACGCCGCCCGGCGCCATCAGCCGGGCACAGCCTTCGATCAGCACGCGGTGATCGCGCTGGATGTCCAGCGTCGTGGTCATCGCCTTCGAGGTCGAGAACGCCGGCGGATCGAGCACCACGAGGTCGAAGCGCTGCTGCGCGCGCGCCGCCTCCTCCAGCCACGCCAGCACATCCGCGCGCTGCAGCAGGTGGAGGGCGGGATCGATGCCGTTCAGCGCGAAGTTGCGCCGGGCCCAGTCGAGGTAGGTGTTGGACAGGTCCACGCTCACCGACGAGGTCGCGCCGGCTCCGGCCGCATAGATGGTGAAGCTGCCGGTGTAGCAGAACAGGTTGAGGAAGCGCCGTCCGCGCGCCTCGTCCGCGACCATCGCGCGCGTCAGGCGGTGGTCGAGGAAGAGCCCGGTGTCGAGGTAGGCGCCGAGGTTGACCAGGAAGCGGTGCCCGCCCTCGTGCACCACGAAGTCCTCTCCTGCTGCCCCGGTCTTCTCGTGCTGCTCGCCTGCGCGGCGCTGCGCCCGCTGCTTGAGGACGACGCGCTCGGCCGGCATGCCCAGTCCGTCGGCAGCGGCTGCATGCATCTCTGCGAGCCACGCGTCGTGCCCGGGACCCGGCTCGACGCCCGCCCGGCGGTACTCCTGCAGGTGGGCGCGATCCCCGTAGAGATCGAGCGCGAAGGCGAACTCCGGGATGTCCCGGTCGTACACCCGGTAGCACTCGATGCCGCGCCGGCGCGCCCACTTGCCCCAGTGCCGGGCGTTCTTGGCGATGCGGTTGCGGAAGTCGGCTATCTGCACGGGCTTTCCATGTGCGGGCCGCGCGTGAAGGCGAAACCGCCTGGAACACAGAGGACACAGAGGATCACAGAGGAAGGGACTGAACGCGTGACAGGGGTTGGTTTTCCTCTGTGTGCCGCCGTGTCCTCTGTGTCAATGGCGCTTTCGAAGTAGTAACTCAGTTCAGCCGCGCAACGCCGCGGCGCAGCTCGAGCACGTGGCCGCGCACCTCGGCGGCATCCTCTGCCTCCGGCGCCATGCCCAGGTACTGCTCGAGGTCGGTCAGCGCCGCGCGATAGCATTCGAGCTTCAGCCACGCCATCCCGCGGTCGCGCAGCTCGACCGGCTGGTCGGGTGCCACCAGTACCAGCCAGTCCATGAGCGGCAGCGCCCTCAGGTGCTCCTCGCGCGAGAGGTAGATCGACTTCAGGTTGCGCAGCATGCGCGCGAGGATGTCGCGGTGCCTCGCAGGGGCGAGCTGGCCGGCGATGGCGCCGGGTGGTACCTCGCTGCCGCGCGCCTCCCGCAGCCGCTGCTGCAGGTCCTTCATCGTGAGGGACATCCCGCCCAGGAATGGATCGAGCACCAGCAGACCCTGATCCAACGGGCAGCGCACCAGGAAGTGGCCGGGGAAGGACACGCCCTGCAGCGGCAGGCCGACGCGTCGGCCGATCGCCATGTACACCACCGACAGGGTGATCGGAATGCCCAGCCGCCGCTCGAGCACGTCGTTGAGGAAGCTGTTGCGCGGATCGTAGTAGTCGTCGACGTTGGGCCGGAAGCCCAGCTCGTCGAACAGGTAGCGGTTGAGCGTGACCACGCGTTCGGGCGCGGCCAGCCCCGGGTCGAGCCGTCCGGCCAGGGTGGCTCCCAGCTGTTCGAGGCGCGCGAGCTGCACGGGCACGTCGAGCTCGGGATAGGCCGTCCGGGCGATGAGCAACGCCCCCTCGGCCAGGTCGATGGCCGCATCGGGCTGGCTGACCAGCCGGTGGAACTGCTCGTCGAGGTCGGCGCGCCCGGGGGACTGCACCCCAGCCTAGTCCTGCTTGGCGGGGACGGGCGGCAGCAGCAGCGCGGCGACCTGCCTGGGCCGCTTCTGCACGGGTGCGGCGGTGCGCGGCCCCGATTCGGAGAACAGGGCCGGCGTGGGCGCCGGCACGCTCGGTTGCCCGGATACGCTGCGCGACGGCGGCACGTCCGGCTGGCGCGAGGCGCGGTGGTCGCGGTGCTCGCGGCCCTCGCGCCGGTGCGGCTCCGCGTGCCAGGACTGGATCGGGATGCTCTTCTTGAGCATCTTCTCGATGGCGGCCAGCAGGTCGCTCTCGTCCGGCGCGACCAGCGAGATCGCATCGCCGCTCGCACCCGCGCGGCCGGTGCGGCCGATGCGGTGGATGTAGTCCTCGGCGTTGGGCGGCAGCTCGAAGTTGATCACGTGCGGCAGGTGCTCGATGTCCAGCCCGCGGGCGGCGATGTCGGTCGCCACCAGCACGTGCACGGTGCCTTCCTTGAACGCCTGCAGGGCCTGCATGCGCTCGAGCTGGGTCTTGTCGCTGTGCAGGGCGGCGCAGTTGAAGCCGTCGCGCTCGAGCTGGCGGCTCAACCGGTTGGCCGACAGCTTGGTGCTGGTGAAGACGAGGACCTGACGCATGTCGCGCGAGCGGATCAGCTCGACCAGGAGGTCGCGCTTGCGCAGCGGGTCGACGCGGAACGCCGCGTGCGTGACCAGGTCGGCCACCGCGTTGCGGGCCGCGACCTGGATGCGCACGGGATTCTGCAGCAGCTGGTCGGCGAACTTGCGGATGTCATCGGGGAAGGTGGCCGAGAACATCAGGTTCTGGCGCTTGGCCGGCAGCAGCGAGATGATCCGCCTGATGTCCGGCATGAACCCCATGTCGAGCATGCGATCGGCCTCGTCGAGCACCAGGATCTGCACCTGCGACAGGTTGGCACAGCGCTGGTTCACCAGGTCGAGCAGGCGCCCCGGCGTGGCGACGAGGATCTCGACGCCGGCCCGCAGCTCCTTCATCTGCGGGTCGATCGACACGCCGCCGTACACGCACGCGGCGCGCAGCGGGAGGTGCTTGCCGTATGCGCGCACGCTCTCGTACACCTGGGCTGCCAGCTCGCGCGTGGGGGCGATGAGCAGCGCCCGGGTCGGGTGGCGCGCCGGCGAAACGCTGGTACTGGCGTGCGGCTTGAGCTGATGCAGGAGCGGCAGGGTGAACGCGGCGGTCTTGCCGGTGCCGGTCTGGGCCCCGGCCATGACATCCTGGCCGAGCAGGATGGGGGGGATTGCCTGTTCCTGGATGGGGGTGGGCTGGGTGTAGCCCTGCTCCTCGATGGCGCGGAGCAACTCGGCCGCGAGGCCGAGATCACTGAACTGCATGCGGGTGCGGACTCCTCATCGGATGCGGCGACCGGTTTCGGGCGACGGGTCTGGAGGCGCGAAAGCCGCGCCAGACCGGGCCCCGGGGGCATCCGTGGCGCGCATCATACTCCAATCCCCCAGCGCAAGCGCCGGCTGGGCCAGGGCTGGCCCGTGTCGCCGCTCCAGTAGGAGTTGGGTGCTTACTGCCCAGATGCAAGACGGTCAGGGCTCCTGCGGCCTGACCGTCTCCCGGTAGGCGTGCCAGGTGGCGTGACCGATCCACGGCAGCACGACCACCAGCCCGACGTAGAAGGTGACGAACCCCAATGCCACCAGCACGACGATCAGCACCGCCCACAGCAGCATCGGACGGAAGTTGATGCGCAGTGCGTTGACGCTGGTGATCATCGCGGTGAGCGTATCCATGCGCTCGCGGTCGAGCAGCATCGGCAGCGACACCGCGCTGCTGGCGAACACCAGGAGCGCGAAGCCGAACCCGGCGGCGAAGTACGCAACCAGGAAGACCAGGCCGTTCTCGGTCTGCGCCAGATCGGCGAGAAGCGTCGTGGCGTTGGGCATCCCGCCTTCGAAGAACAGGGCCACGACGACGACGGAGACGCGGATCCATACCGCCATCAGCAGGGCGAGGATCACGGCGTAGAAGCCGATCGCCGGTGCATTGGCGCGCCAGGCGGTGAGCGTGTGCCGGAGCATGACCGGTTCGCCGCGCTCGCGCCGCCGGCTGATGTCGTACATGCCCATGGCCAGGAACGGACCGACCAGCAGGAACCCGGTTGCAAAGGCGAGCTCGTAGGCCGCGTCGCCGAAGAAGCGGCCCAGCACCACCCCCATTGCGGCGAGCACCAGTCCGTAGAACAGGCTCGCCGCCGGCGCCGCGCGCAGGTCCGCCCAGCCCAGCTGCAGCCAGCGCCGTGCGGCCCCGGGCTGCAACGTGTTCACCTCCGGAAACCGGAACTCCTCGACCGACGTGGCCTGTTCTGGCATCGCTTCCTCCCGGCGTTGGCGGTGCTTCTCCGGAGTAGGAGCTCCGGGGCCCGCTTGCCCTGGGGATTCTAGTCCCATCGGACCGGCAGGGACACTCCGGTAGAATGAGGCTGGCATCCGCTCCTCGCACAGGCCCGTTTCCTTCCTCGCCCCATCGTCCCGCACGCCGTGGAAAGGTCCGCTTTCGTTGCAGCCCGGCGCGAAGCCAACCGCGCCATCGTTCCGGTCGCGCTGGGCATGATCGTGATCGCGGCGCTGGCACTGTATGCCGCATGCGCCGGCATCCTGTGGGTCTGGAACTCGACCCTGCCGGACTGGGCCTACGCTGCGGTCGTGCAGCTCGCGCCCTCGGCGATCGCACTGATGCTGGTCCTGGCCTATCTCGGTGGCCGGACGCGCGTTCGCCGCCGCATCCTGCGCAACCACGAGGGCGAGAGCGGCTACGCCATCCTGACCGAGGCCGTGCAACGTGGGGCGCTCACGCGTTTCAATCTCGCCTTGGCCGTGCTGGCGATCGTGCTGTTCGTGGCGTGCCAGCTCACGCTGTCGTACCTGACCGCCGGCCTCGACGAGGGTGACGACGAGCCGGACGACGACCCCCAGCATTCCGCGACCGAGGCGCGCGCCGATCTGCCTGCCAGCTCCCCACTGCGTTGCGCCGCCGCCGGCGCGAGGGCCGGCGCAGGGTCGGGCTAGCCGCTGCCGGCGCGCGAGCGCCCGCCCCCGTCGGGGAGACGGCCTGGCTGGCGATCGGGTAGTGTCGTGCGTGCGGCCCTCAGCGCCCCTTCTCCTCCAGCATCGTCCAGCGCTCCAGCGCCTGCATCAGCTCTTCCTCGATCTGCGCGTAGCGCGCCCGGGTGCGCTTCACCTCCTCCGGATCGGATCGGTACAGCCCGGGGTCGGCGAGCTTGCGCTCGACTTCCGCCTGCTCGCGCTCGAGCGCTTCGATGCGAGCCGGCAGCGCGTTGAGCTCCTGCGTCTCCTTGTACGAGAGCTTCGCAGCCCGCGCAGCCTTCGGCCGCTCCGCGGCAGCCGGACGAGGCACATCCGCCGCCGGTTCTGGCAGCGTCTGTGGCCGGGCTGCCATGACTCGCGCCCACTCCGCATAGCCGCCCGGATTCTCCAGCCAGGCCGCATCGCCATCCCAGGCGATCACCTGCGTGACGACGTTGTCCAGGAATGCCCGGTCGTGGCTCACCAGCAGCACGGTGCCCGGATAGGTCTGCAGCAACTCCTCGAGCAGCTCGAGCGTCTCGATATCGAGGTCGTTGGTCGGCTCGTCGAGGACCAGCAGGTTGGCCGAACGGGTGAACAGGCGTGCGAGCAGGAGCCGGTTGCGCTCGCCGCCCGACAGCGACTTCACCGGGGAGCGCACGCGCTGCGGGGGGAAGAGGAAGTCGCCGAGATAGCTCATGACGTGCTTGCGCTCGCCGCCGATCTCGACGTAGTCCGCGCCCTGCCCCACCGTGTCGAGCACGGTGGCCTCCTCGTCGAGCTGCGCTCGGAACTGGTCGTAGTAGGCGACCTGCAGCCGCGACCCCAGCCGCACATTGCCCGAGTCGGGCTGGATCTCGCCCAGGATCAGCTTGAGCAGCGTCGTCTTGCCTGCCCCGTTGGGCCCGATCAGGCCCACCTTGTCGCCGCGCTGGATGCGGCAGGAGAAGTCCTGCACCACCGGCTTGCCGCCGAAGCCCTTGCTCACGTGCTCCAACTCGGCGACCAGCTGGCCGGAGCGCGCGCCGGCATCGAGCGAGAGCGCCGCCGTGCCCACGCGCTCGCGGCGCGCGGCACGCTGCAAACGCAGCTCCTCCAGGCGGCGGATGCGCCACTGCTCGCGCGTGCGCCGCGCCTCGACGCCGCGGCGGATCCAGGCTTCCTCCTGCGCGAGGAGCTTGTCGAACTTGTCATTCACGGTCTGCTCGGTCGCGAGCTGGATCGCCTTGCGCTCGCGATAGGCCGCATAGCTGCCCGGGTACGCCGTGAGCCGGCCGCGGTCCAGCTCGACGACCTGGTTGGCGACGCGGTCGAGGAAGGCGCGGTCGTGTGTGACGAACAGCAGGGCGCCGTCGAAGGCTGCGAGCAACTCCTCGAGCCAGCGGATCGAATCGATGTCCAGGTGGTTGGTGGGCTCGTCGAGCAGCATCAGTTCGGGCTCGAGCACCAACGCGCGCGCCAGCGCCACGCGCTTCTTCTGTCCGCCGGACAGCTCGTGGATGCGCGCATGCGCAGACAGGTGCAGGCGCGACAGCACCATGTCGACACGCGACTTCAGCCGCCAGCCGTCGCTCGCATCGAGCTGCGCGCCGAGCTGCTCGAGCTGCTTCATCAGCGCGTCGTCGTGCGAGGACTCCAGCGCGTGGGCCACTGCTTCGTACTCACTGAGCAGGGCCTGGGCTGCGCCGAGCCCCTGCGCGGCCACCTCGAAGACCGACAGGTCGGCACCCAACGGGGGCTCCTGCGGCACGTAGGCCAGGCGAAGCCCGGGGCGCAGCCAGACCTCGCCGTCGTCGGCACGTGCCTCGCCCGCGACCACGCGCAGCAGGCTGCTCTTGCCCGTGCCGTTGCGGCCGATGAGCGCGATGCGGTCACCGGCATCGAGATTGAGATCGACGTGGTCGAGCAGCGGCACGTGGCCGTAGGCGAGCGAGACCTGCTGGAGGGTGAGGAGCGGCATCCGGGGCTTTGCGCCCTCTCCCCTTGCGGGAGAGGGTTGGGGTGAGGGGTCCGACGGGCGCTTATTCTACCGGCAGCCTCTCCAGTCGGCGCGGATGAGGCCGACCTGCCCGAGGCCGGCTCCTCGAACAGGTAGAATGCGCGCCTTCCTCCCCGTAGTTCAATGGATAGAACGAGCGCCTCCTAAGCGCTAGATCCCGGTTCGATTCCGGGCGGGGGGACCACAGCAGAAGGCCCCTGCCGGACATCCTGGATCGAGGAGCATTGGCAGGCCCTCGAGGAGCGCTGACCGGCGACTGCATACCCGCATGCATCAACGCCCGGTGCCCTCACCCTCCTCCGGCTCGCACCCCGAGTCCTCGTGCGCAGCCACGCGCTGGCTGCTGCCGATGCGCGCCAGGTAGGCGTTCTGGATCGCGAAGGCCTCCCGCTCCTCGGCGCTGTAGCGCTCGCACGGCGCGAGTTGTGCGAACCGCCCCTCGACGTACTGCAGGTAGTGCACCAATTCGTGCAGCAGCGTTGCGCGGTCGGCCGGCTCGCGGCGCGGATCCAGGTTGCTCGCCAGGTAGATCGCCTTGCCGGGAAAGTAGGCGGCCACGACGTTGCAGGGCTCGTCGCACACGGCCTGCTCGACTTCGCGCTGGGGCATCTCGAAGATCGTCGGCACCGGCGCATCGGCCCGGTAGGTGGAAAGCGCCGCGATCTGCTCGAACAGCTCGCGCACGAGGGGCTCGAGGTCCTCGGTCACCTCGACCTTCCCGGAGCGTGCGAGCCCAGGGGCAAGCAGCGATGCTGCGAGCGCCAGCACCAGGCAGCGGACGTGCTTCATCGGTCAGCCCGCAAAGGCAGGCTCGGGCAAGCCCTTCGGCCCGGGCTCGAACGCGAACACATGGCCCGCGAGCGGCTGCTGCGCGAGCTGCTCCGGCGACAGGCGCATCGATGCCGAAGTGACGAACAGCGTCTGCAGGTCGGGACCTCCGAAGGTGAGGCTCGTCACGTGCCGCACGGGCATGCGAACGATGCGATCCACCGAACCGTCGTGTGCATAGCGGGTGATGCGCCAGCCGTCGTAGTGCGCGTTCCACACGCAGCCCTCGGCGTCGACGGTCAGGCCGTCGGGAAACCCCGCACTCTCGTCGACCCGCGCGAACAGCCTGCGCGCGCCGACCGAACCGCTGGCCGCGTCATACTCACAGACGTGGATGCACCGCAGCCAGGTGTCGCAGAAGTACATCGAGCGCTGATCGGGGCTCCAGGCGATGCCGTTCACGCAGCTGATGCCCGCCGCGACCCGGTGCACCGAGAGGTCCGGGTCCAGGCGGTAGATGGAGCCGCTCGGCTCGGGACTGTTGGCGATGTTCTTGGTGCCGGCAAAGAAGCGTCCGGCCCGATCGACCTTGCCGTCGTTGAAGCGGTTCGCCCCGAGGTGTGCTTCGGGATCCGCAATCGCCGATACACGGCCGTTGCCGGTGTCGAGGAATGCCAGTCCCGCGCGTGTTGCCGCCACCAACCCGCCCTGCGCCCGCAGCGCGATACAGCCGGTGGCCTCGGGCATCTGCCAGTCGCTGCGGGCACCGGACTGCCGATGCCAGCGCCGCACCCGCCGCCCTTCGACGTCGACCCAGTAGAGCGCCTGCTCGCGCTGGCTCCAGACCGGACTCTCGCCGATCCTGTCGCCCGCCGCCACGACGACCCGCAGTTCACGGGGGATTGCGCCACTGCGATCAGGCACTGTGGATTCGCTCCAGCACCGCCTGCGCGATGGCGGCAGTGCCGTGACCACCGCCGAGCTCGACCGGCCTCACCTGGCCGTCCGCGAACACCTCGCGCGTGCAGCGCTCCAACAGCAGGCTGGCGTCGCCCAGTCGCGCGTCGTTGTGCTGCGCGCCGAGCCAGTCCAGCATCATGGCCGCGGAGAGGAACATGGCGGTGGGATTGGCGACGCCGGTGCCTGCGATATCGGGCGCGGTGCCGTGACAGGGCTGGAACATGGCGTGCCGCTCGCCGATGTCCCCGGAGGGTGCCAGGCCCATGCCGCCGATCAGCCCGGCGGCGAGGTCGGAGAGAATGTCGCCGAACATGTTCTCGGTGACGATCACGTCGTACACCCAGGGCTGGCGCACGAGGTTGAGCGCCATCGCATCGATGTTGGCCGTGTCGGCGGGCAGATGTCCGAACCGCTTCGCGCGCTCGCCGAAGATGGCGTGCGAGAAGGCGAACGAGCGCAGCACGCCGGATTTGTCGACGCAGGTGACGCGGCCCGGGCGGCCGCGCGCGCGCCTGCGCTCGGCCAGCCGGAACGCGTAGTCGTATACGCGCTCCGAGCCGCGACGGGTGATGCGCAGGGTGTCGGTGGCAGTGTCGGGGTCCGGCATGGTGCCGCGGCCGCGCGACCAGTACAGGCCCTCGGTCTGCTCGCGCAGGATGACCAGGTCGATCTGCTCCGCACGCGGGTCGCGCAGCGGACCGGGCAGGCCCGGGATGGCGCGGACCGGCCGGACTCCGGCGTAGAGCTCGAGGTGCGTGCGGATGTCGAGTTGTGGTGCGATCTCGGTGCCGTCCGGATAGCGCACGTCGGGCAGTCCCATGGCGCCGAACAGGATGGCATCGGCGCGCTCCACCTCGCGCATCGCCGCGTCGGTGAATGCAATCCCGGTCTCGAGATAGGCCCGGGCGCCGCCGGGCAGATGGCGCCATGCGAAGGCAAGGCCCGACCGCTCGGCGACGACCTCGAGCACGGCCAGGGCCGCGGCGGTGACCTCCACTCCGATGCCGTCGCCGGGCAGGACGGCGATACGCAGCTCCGATCGCGTCACGAAGCCCTCCGTGGGATCACCGTCGCCGCATCGCGAGCCGCGAATGCTTGCGTGCGCAGGATCCGGGAACCGCGGTTGCCGACGGGTTCGACTGCCGCCTGGTTGCGCCCGGGCGGCGCAATCCCGTCCGCGAGGCCCCGTACGATCACGGTGAGTGCGACTCGATCAGGTCGAGGATGCCCGCGATCGTGCTCAGGCGCTCGAGATCGATGACGCCCCCGAAGTCGATGCCATAGGTGGTCTCCAGGTGCATCACGATCTGCACGATCGCCAGCGAGTCGATCAGGCCCTTCGCCACCAGGCTGTCGTGCGGCCCGATGTTCTCGATCTGCCGGTCGGGCTTCTGGATGGTCCTCAGGAATGCGATGAGGTCGTGGTGGTACCGGTCGCGTTGCGTGCCCATCAGGACTTGCCCGCCGCCAGGATGCGCGCCAGGTCGATCGGCGGCGTCGCGGTGCAGGCGGCCTTCACCGCATCGCGGCTGATCTTGCCGCGCGAGGTGCGCGGAATCGTCTCGACGATCCACCACCGCACCGGCATCTTGTGCTCGGCGAGGTGCCCCCGCATCCAGCCGTGCAACCCGCGCACGGCCTCGTCGTCGGCCTTGTTCAGGACCACCGCCATGGCCACCGACTGCCCGTAGATTTCGTCGTCCAGCGCGAAGGTGCACACGTCGGCGACGGCCTCGAAGCGCTCGGCCACGGCATCGACATCGGCGGGATAGATCTTCATGCCGCCCTTGTTGATCTCGTCGCGCTCGCGGCCGCGCAGCACCAGGCGGCCGCGCTCGTCGATGCAGCCGATGTCGCCGGTGAGGAACCAGCCGTCGCGCACCGCCCTGGCGGTCAGGTCGTCACGCTGGAAGTAGCCCTGCATGAGCGCCGGGGTGTTGAGCCAGACGTAGCCGGACTCCCCCGGCGCGCACTCGTCCTCGGGCCGCAGCGGCGCATCGGTGTCGCCGTTGCGCAGCACCTTGACCACCGCGCCCCAGCCGGTGCCGATCAAGCCATCCTCGGGCTCGCACCCGGCGTCGACCAGCCCGGCCACCCAGCTGCCCGTCTCGGTGATCCCGTAGGCGTTGCACACCTGCTGCGTACCGGTCCACTTGCGGATCCCGGCCCAGACGTGGGCCGAGAGCGGGGCCGAGCCCACGTGCACGCGCTGCAGCGTGCCGCCCTGCGGCGGCCTGGCCATCTTGAGCGCGAGCTTCCACACGGCGGGCACCGACGACATGAAGGTGATGCGGTGCTCGTCGATGATCGTGCCCAGCCGCATGATGATGTCGGGCGCGAACGGGGGCGTGATGAACAGGTCCTGCCCGGACAGCCACGGAAAGAGGCAGTTGCAGATCAGGCCATGGCCGAAGTGGGTCGGCAGGAGGCACAGCGTGCGGGCGAAGGCATCGGTGCCGAGCTGGTCGCGCAGGCCCATCCACCGCGCACGCAGCGAGCGGTGCGTGTGGACCACGCCCTTCGGCGCGCCGGTGGAGCCGGAGGTGAACAGGATCAGCGCGTCGTCGTCGAGGCGGCTCAGCCCGGCCTCGGCCGTCGCCTCGCCGATGTCCTGCGCCTCGACCACGCTCACCTGCGCCTCCTCCAGGGCCTGGACGATGCTTCGATCGGTCTTCTCATCGACCACCGCCAGCCGTGGCGAGGCGGCAGCCGCCAGGGTGGTGACCTCGAACGCGGTCAGGCGTGCGTCGACCGGCACGGCACAGGCGCCGAGCTTCCAGATCGCCAGCAGCTCGGCGAAGAATTCCAGGCGGTTGCCGAAGGTGAGGAAGACGCGGTCGCCGCGCGCCAGCCCCTTCTGCTGCAGGCGCGCAACGCGGCGCCCGACCTGGTCCAGGATCTGTGTGCGGTCCCAGCTGCGTCCCGAGACCGGTTCTGCCAGGCGACCAAGGTTCAAATCGAGGTACATCGCTATTCCGCTTGGAAGCGGCTCACGCAAGCCCGAACAGGCCGAAGAAGAAGTGCACCCGGGCGGTGAAGCCCGCGCCGCCCGGGACATTCCAGATGAAGACGAGGCCGAAGAACGTCCACACCCCCGCGATCCTCAGCAGGCGCCGTCCGCTCCCGCCCGCGGGCGCCTTGCCGCCCCGGCGCTGCTCGCGCAGCATGGAGACGAACAGCCCCAGTGCCAGCAGGAGACAGTAGAACACGCGCGAACGCATCGAGTAGAGCGCCTCGAACACCGCGCCGGCGGCCATCGCCTCGTTCATCACGATGAGATGGTAGTACGTGTTGCCGATGAATGCCGCGGCGAACACCGCGGCGAACAAGCGCAGCGCCGGGCGCTGCCGCAGGGTACCGGCGAGCCGGCTGAACACCGGCAGGAAGAAGAAGTTCGCCAGCAGCTCCTTGAAGTAGAAATAGTAGCGGTTCCAGAACGCGACGATCGATTCGGCCAGCAGCGGCTTGTAGGTGTTGCGGAAGACGTTGAAGCCGAACAGCCGCAGGATGGCAACGATCTCGTGCCCGCGGATGGCGTGGCGCAGGACCTGGAAGATCAGCTCGCAGTACACGGCCAGCCAGCCCTGCCATGGAGCCGAGGCGACCTCCCCGGTGGCGATCAGCGCGTCCATCCGGGGGATGGCGAGGGTGGTTCCGTCCAGCCGTGCGGTGAGCGTGTTTCCGGGGCCGTAGATCGTGCCCATGAAGACGTGCTCGACCATCCGCAGCACGCCAGCCAGCGCGAACAGCTTCAGCCCCGCCAGCTGCGACCGTGCAAGCTGCTCGTTGTCGCGGGCCTCGAAGCGAGAGAGATAGCCCAGCCCGCTGCCGTACGGGGTGTTGGAGCCGCCGTACGCGGGAAAGAGCGTCAGGAAGTGATCGGAGAAGCGGGTCCCCTTGATGCGATCGTACTGCGCGGACAGCAACACGTAGCCGAGCCGCCAGAGCAGCATCGGGAACACGAGCGCCACGGCCACGAAGATCTCGCGCAGCGGCCCGGCGCCCGGCGCAGTCGTCCACAGCAGGACGAGCAGCCCCCAGTAGAGCCCGTGCAGGACGAGCTGGGGATGCGAGCGCACCCACCGCGGCAGCGCCGCGTAGCGCACGGCGGAAAGGTAGACCAGCCAGCACAGGCCGATCAGGGCCAGCCCCGCGGCCAGCAGCCCCGGCCACTCGTGCGGGACCGGCAGCGGCACCTTGCGCGTGTGCCCGCGCATCTCCAGCAGGCACGTCACCAGCGCCCCCGCCACCAGCAGGGCGCGCCGGCGCGCGGGCGTCAACCAGGTGAGCACGGGCGCAAGCCTGCGCTGCCACCACGCGATGACACCGGGCAGTTCGTGGAACTGGGTGAGCTGCCGCAGCGGCAGGGCGAGGTTCGGCGTCATTGCGCCGGCGCGCGTTCGACACGTGGTTGGACCGGCCCGCATTATATCCAGCAGGAATGCGTCACCTCCTGCCCGGTCGCGACGTGCTGTCGCCCACGTCACCGGCGCATGCCGGCTGCCGGGTCTCCCGGGCTGACCTCCCGGGACTCGCGCGCGCCGGCCGCCGGGGCGGCGGCCTCGCCCTCAAGCCTGGCTGCGGCCTCCGGCCGGCGGCTCCCACTCCAGCACCTTCACCGCCACCCGCTTCACGTCGATGGTGGTCTCGGCCCTCGGATAGCGCAGGCCGCCATGGTAGAAGTTGAACCATGCCGCGCCGATGCCCAGGGTGGAGTTGGGCGCGAGCGCGCGCCGCGTCGAGCGCCAGCGCACGCCCTCGATCTGCGCCACCTGCCTGCCATCGAGGAAGGCATGGAGATAACCGTCGTGCTCGTCCGGATCGTTGATGCGCATGACCTGCACGACGCGATGCCAGGTCCCCGGGATCAGCGCCGCCGGCGGGGGACTGTAGTCCCAGCGCAGGCGTTGTCCGGTGGGATTGGCGCCGGAGCCCAGGTACTCGCCGGGTTGCAGGAAGGAACTGAGGCGGCCCTTGATCGTGTAGCCCTTCCCTCTCAGTCCGTGCGCGAGCTCGTAGCGGCGATAGGCTTCGTGCCACAGCTCGATGCGATCGCCGACCTGGCGGGAGAGGTGATAGCTGTAGGTGTGGATGGGCACGTAGCCGAGCACGCGCTGCGTCTTCAGGTCCACGCCGGGGAGGTAGCCGCCGCGTGCGCTCCACCCGTCGTCGCCATGGACGTTGCCGCCGCCGTTGCCGGCGAGAATCTCGCCACGCCGGCCGTCGGGCTCGCCAGGCCACGGGTTCCTGCGTACCGTGTAGCGCGCGCCGCTGGAGCAGAAGCCGGGGAACTTGCCGCCCTCCACGCAGGCCAGGCTGAAGTTCGCGTCGACGCGCACGTCGTACTGGAACGCGACGACCCGTCCCTCGGCCTTGCTGTCCGGGTGGAACACCGGGATCTTGAAGCTGCCGGAGCGATGGCGCGGATCCCAGTGGATGCGCAGGAAGGCCGCGCCGTCCTCCTCTTCCCACGTGGCCCGCTTCCACTGGGGCGGATGGGTGACCTGGTAGTGCAGGTTGCGCTCGGTGGGCGAATCGGCTCGCCCACCTGCGCCAACCGCCTGGGTGCGGAAGTACACGTCGGGGTCGTTCCACAGGTCGGGCCAGCCGGGCTCCGCCGCGTAGACCGGCGCCGCCGCGCTGCTCGTCTGCTCGTCCAGCGTGAGCACCAGCCTCGCCGACAGGATGGGCGCGCGAACGTCCACGCGCCCGAAGGTCAGGGCGACTGGCACCGCGCCGGCCCGGAAACCGTCGGCCGAGCCGCTGCCACCCACGGCCAGGCAGGGAATGTCCACGACGCCATCGGCCGCCATCAGACGCAGGCGCGGACGCGCGGAGGGATCGGCCGCAGCCGGGCCCCCGAACCTGTCCGCAGCGTTCGGCGCAGATACCAGCACGAGCGGATCCGCGCCACGCTGCGCCTGCCAGCGGCGAGCGGCCTCGGTCACATCGATCAACACGCAGGTTCGCCCCCGCGCACCGTCGTGCGCCGGGATGCTGTTGTGGCCGATGATGCGGCCCAGTCCCGCGTTCCAGCCCATCCGCAGCCTCCCTGGAGTCCGGCTGCGAATGCCGGTAGCAAGCCGCGTCCCCGGCGGGGCGCGGCCCGCCCGTTACTCGGGCATCACCTCGCCCGATCCGCCGAAGTCCTTGGGCAGGTCCTTCATCTTGGGCAGGCCATCCTTCACGCGCAGGAAGGCCTCCTGGTAGTGCACGTGCAGCGCAGCCTTGAACGGAAAGCCGCGGATGATGCCGGCGTAGACGTCGACCACGCCCATGTGCGGGTGGTCCGTGTACACGTGCCCGCCGCAGGCCCTGCACCACTTGCGGAAGCTGCGCTCGGTGCGGTTGAAGGTGCCGATCTGGTCCGCGCCGCGCGTGACCTGGACCTGGTCCGGCTTCCAGATGCTGAAGGCATTCACCGGCGCGGCCGACCACTCGCGACACGAATCGCAGTGGCAGTAGCCCATCACCACGGGCTCGCCGGTGACGTTGACCTCGACCTTGCCGCAGAAGCAGGTACCCGTGTAGGACTTGCTGGTGCTCACGTACGCTCTCCTAGGTTGTGGGCCGGGCGCCGCCGCGGCCCCTGTTGTTCAGGCTCGCGGATTCTACCCTCGCCGCCCCACGGGACCCCGAAAGCGAAAAGGGGCCGCACGAATGCGGCCCCCTCCGGCTGCGGGTGAACGTTCTACGCGTGACCGTACCTGCGCCGCACCGCGGGCCGCAGGTCGCGCTTGAGGAGCATGTCGTTGGCCAGCTCCCGCGCGGCATTGGCGACCGCGATCCGGAACGGGTAGGGCACGCTGTCGAAGGCGTGATCGACCACCACCAGCTGGTGGATCTCGTTGGCAGTCAGCCCGCGCGCGAGCAGGTCGCGTGCGATCACCCGGTGCGGAGGATTGGCGACCGCATCGCGCATCCGCCTGAGCAGCACTTGTTTCAGTCTGTTGTCGTCGGTCATGGTGGGCTCCTGTCTGCCTGCTTCGTTTCGACCCGCCGGGCGTGCACCGGCACGCCCGGCTCGAACGCGGGCGGACAGGTCTGGGAGGGGGAAGCTCCGGCGACCTGCCCGCCCGTCACCCGGCGGGGGTCGGCCGTCGGGTGGACTATCTGGAAGCGGACTGCCCGGCGTTGTCGCCGGCGCAAGGCGCGGCCGCGGGCCGCAGTGGGCGGTCCACGGTGACGCGGGTTTTCTGGTTGCTCTGGAACATCGTCCGTCTTCCAAAACTGGGGCCCCGAAGGGGCGCTGCGTGGAAAGTGGGTCCGGTGGAGTGGGCTTTCAAGCGTTGGACCGCCGGGGCCGGGCGAGGTTTCCGGGCCGGAAGGCCTCCTGCAGCACACAGCACTAAAGTTCGCCGCGGCCGGGACGATTCTCCAGCTATGATCTGTCATGCTGCTTTCGGAACACACGCCAAGGTGATTCCGGCTCACTCGCGAAGCGCGGTTGCGCTGTCGCTTCTCCTGGTTGCAGGCGCGGCCGGCGCCGCAGCGCCCGACGTCGTGTTCGAGCGCGCCGGCGACAGCGTGCAGGTGGTCGAGCGCTACGACGCCACCGGCCGCCGCACCGGCTTCGGCAGCGGCGTGGTGACCGGGCCAGGGCAACTGGTAACCAGCTGCCACGTCGTCAACGGTGCAGCCTCGGTCCAGATCCGCACCGGCGAGCGCCACATCGAGGCGACGCTGACCTTCCCCGACCCTGAGCGCGACCTGTGTCTCCTGGCAGCGCCAGCGCTCGAAGCGCGCCCGGTGCCGATAGTGGACGTCAACACGCTGAAGGTGGGCCAGCGTGTCTACGCGATCGGCACGCCCAAGGGGCTCGAACGCACCTTCACCGAGGGGCTGATCTCGAGCCTGCGCCCGCGCGCACGCTCCTACGTCATCCAGACCAGCGCGCCGATGTCCCCCGGCTCCAGTGGCGGCGGCCTGTTCGACGAGGAAGGCCGGCTCATCGGCATCGCCACCTACCAGTACGCGCGCGGACAGAACCTCAACTTCGCCGTGCCTGCCAGCTGGATCGCCGAGATCCCGCAGCGGGCCCGGGCACGCTGGGCCCGCGGGGCTCCCGAGGAGAGCATTACCCACCCGCTCGGGTCGCAGGCCCTGGCGATGATGGAAGTGTCCAACTACGATGGCGCCCTGCGGGCCGCCCGAGAATGGGTGGTGGAGACGCCCTCCGACGCCCTGCCCCGGCACATGCTGGGCCGCGCGCTCGCCGGCCTCGGCCGCAGCGACGAGGCGCACGACGCCTACCGCTCGGCGCTGCGGATCCGCTCCGACCTGCTTTCGGCCTGGCTCGACCTCGCCAGCCTGTATTCCCAGCAAGGCGAGCACGTGCAGGCGCTGGAGGCCTACGCCAAGGCACGCGACTACGAACCCGAGGCCGTCGCCGCGTGGATCGGCAGCGGCCGCGAGTTGTCGGCGCTGGGGCGCCACGCCGAGGCCATCCAGGCGCTGCAGCGCGCGATCAACCTCGACTACCGCGAGATCGGTGCCTGGGATGCCCTGGCCGCGGCCTACGTAGCCGAGGACCGCCTGGACCTCGCGGTGGCGGTCTGCCGCAAGGCGATCAAGCAGAATCCCGAATCCGCCGAACTGTGGTACCGCTACGGGCTGGTGCTCGCGGAACGCGCCGAGCGCATGCCCGCGCTCCAGGCCCAGCAGGAGGCGCTGCGCCTCAACCCGGCATTCCTGCCGGCGCTGTACGAGCTGGGCGAGCTCTATACCGACCAGGGCGACCGCGACCGCGCACAGGAGATCTACGAGCGGCTGAGGCGGCTGGATCGCGCCCTCGCGCAGACCTTCCGCGACCAGGTGCTGCGGTAGCGGCCTGTCCGGACGCGGCGTCCGGGCGGTTCACCGTAACGGGTCCGGATGGTGCAGCAGCCGCGAGCGGCTCGGTCAGCCCGCGACCGGGCAGGCATGCGGGACGCTATCCTGCCGGCTCCGACGCCACCTCATCCTTCGCGACTCCGAACCATGCGCTCACCTGCCAGCGCGCTGATCGCCCTGTGTCTCGCACTCGTCCCCGTCGGCGTCCGCGCCGAGCAGCTGCCGCTGTGGGAGGCCGGCGTGGGCCTGAGCGGGCTGAACTTTCCGGACTACCGCGGCTCCGACGAGCGCACGACGCTCGTCCTCCCCTTCCCCTACGTGATCTACCGCGGCGAACACCTGCGCCTGGATCGCGAGGGGCTGCGCGGCCTGTTCTTCGAGAGCGACCGGGTGGAGCTCGACGTCAGCGTCAACGCCGGCATCCCGGTGAACAGCGACGACAACGCAGCGCGCAAGGGCATGCCGGACCTCGACCCGACCGTCGAGATCGGCCCCAGCCTCAACGTCACGCTGCTGGGCAACCGACGCGACGTATCCGAGCTGCAGCTGCGGCTGCCCATACGTGCGGTGATCGCGACCGATCTCTCCAGCGCCAGCACGCAGGGGTTCGTGTTCGAGCCGCGCCTGAACCTGGACCTGCGCTGGAGGGAAGGCGGCGAGGGCTGGCGCGGCGGCATCGCCGCGGGGCCCGTATTCGCGACCGATCGCTACGCGCAGTACTACTACTCGGTGGCGCCGCAGTATGCGACGCCCACCCGCCCCGCCTACGCCGCCTCCGGCGGTTACGCCGGCTCGCAGCTCACGCTCTCGCTCACGTGGCGCGGCGGCTCGTACTGGGTCGGCGGGTTCGTGCGGCAGGACTGGCTGGCCGGTGCGAGCTACGAGAACAGCCCGCTGGTGAAGTCCGATTACGCGCTCGCAGCCGGGGTCGGCATCGCCTACGTCTTTGCACGCTCGAGCCGGACGGTGGAGGCGTACGACTGACGGCGCGGGAGTCGGTGAAGGCGTGAAGGGTGAAGGATGAGCTCCCCTCTCCACCGCTTGCGGGGTGAGGCGGCCCCTTCACGCATTCACTGATTCACGCCTTCATCCTTGACGCCTTCACTCGGTCACGCCTCACTTGAACATCCGGCGCTCGACGGGCCCGTTGAGCACGGTGGCGAACAGCAGCGTCAGGAAGGTGCCGCCGGCGACGGTGATGCCGATCGCCGAGAGCACCGGGCTGCCGGAGAAGGCCAGGAGCCCGAACGCGACCACGGTCGTGACGTTGCACAACAGCACCGAGGCCAGCGTGCGCCGCGCATCGCCCGCGCCCAGGTTCTCCGGCTCGACGAACAGCGCGTAGTTCGAGCCGATCCCCACCACCAGCAGCAATGCGACGAGGTGGAACAGGTTGAGCGGCGTGCCCGACACCGTGAGGATCGCAGCCATCCCCACCACGGCGGCGGCGATGGGCGCGATCACGCGAACCATGCGCGTCAATGACCTCAGGCTGACGAGCAGCAGCACTCCGATGGCACCGGCCCCGATGAGCGCGAACTCCAGCGCGCGCGCCCGATAGCCGCGATACAGCGTATCGGACTCGCGCTTCAGATCCAGCAACACGGCCTGCGCTTCCGCCACCTCGGCCAGCGCGGCCTGCACTGCGCCTTCAGCCGTCACGCCGCGCAGCGGCAGCATCACGAACCAGGTGCCGTGGCGCTGCGCCAGCAGGGTGTCGACCTTGAGTGCGAACCCGGTCCCCTCGAGGTCGGAGCGGGTGAGCGGCCCGCGCTTGCGCGCCACGTCCACCTCCTCCAGGAAAGGAGCGAAGGCGTCGTCGCGGAACGGAAGGGGTGCCGCCGCATCCCGCAGGTTGCGCTCCAGGGCCTGCGCGTCCAGCAGCGCAGCACGACGTGCAGCCTGGGTCGTGCTGCTGGGCAGGTACAGCGCGGGCGAGTCGTAACCGGCGATGGTACCCGCCGCGCGCAGGCCGTCCAATCTCTGGCCCACACGCTCGGCCCGCTCCAGCGCCTGGTCGGCGTTGGCGCCCGGGACCACGATCAGCTGCCGCACATCCGGCGCGCCGAGGCTCTCGCGCAGGCTCTGGTCCAGCGCCTTTTCGGCGGCTGCCACGGGGCTCAGGCTTTCCAGGTTGTCATCCCACACCGCAGCGCCCCGCCAGACCAGCCAGCCGATCGCGGCCGCCAGGGCGATCAGCAAGGGGATGCGCAGCACCCGGCCTGCGCGCGCGAGCAGCAGCAGCGGCCCGGCCACGCCCTCGATCGACGACACGCCGAAGCGTTCCGGCAGCAGCTTCGGCAGCACGAAGCGCGTGACCAGCATCGCGCTCACCAGCCCGACGATGCTGAAGACACCGAGTTGCGCGAGGCCGGGAAAGCCGGAGAAGACCATCGCGCCGAAGCCGACGATCGAGGTGAGCACCCCGACCAGCAGCAGGGGCGACAGCCGCCGCAGCGCGCGCTCGGCGGGCTCGGAGTGGCCCATGTGCGTGAACAGGTAGATGGCATAGTCAACCGCCTCGCCGATCAGCGTCACCCCGAAGCCCAGCGTGATGCCGTGGATCGCGTGGAAGCCCAGCGCGACTGCGGCCGCCCCCACGATCGCGCCGCTCGCCACCGGGAGCAGCGCGAGTACCAGCACGCGCGGGGAGCGGAACACCAGCAGCAGCAGGGTCGCGATGATCGCCAGCGCGATCCCGGCCAGGCGCGAGGCGTCCGCCATGATGGCAGCGCGTGCATTGACAGCGAACAATGCGGGCCCGGACACCAGCATGCGCATGCTGGCGTCGCCCGCGGCCACCTCCGCGAAGGCAGTGCGCAGGTGCCCGAGCGCGCGCTCCTGCGCGTCGAGATCGAAGCCCTGCGCACGCGTCTGCACGACCAGCAGTGCGCGCGGCTGCCCGCGCGCGAACCAGACCCCCTCGCGGGTCTCGGGGCGCGCTTCACCCTGCACGCGCTCGAGCAGGGTCAGGAACTCGCCGGTGGGATCCACCGGCAGCATGCGCGTGAGCGCGATCCCGGCCGGCGAGGCCAGCAGGTCGAGGTTGGCCTGCAGCGCGGAGCGCAGGCCCGCCACGCTGAAGCGGCCCGGCTGCACGCTGCTGCTCAGCGCGTAGCGGTGCTCGAGAAGGAACTTGCCATCGGCCTCGATCAGCGCCTGCGCACCGTTGTTGACATAGGCGAACGCGGGATCGGCCGCGAGCCGGGTGCGCAGGGCTTCGCTGGCCGCGGCCAGGCGCACATCGCCCGCTCCCTCGAGCCCCACCAGCAGCAGCCGCGAGACGACGCCTTCACGCAGTTCGTCCACCAGCAGTTGCTGCGCCGGTGTCGGTGAGCGCGGAAGGAATGCAGACAGGTCTGCGCTCACCGGCGTACGCCAGATCACGAAGCCGGCCGCCGCCAGCACCACCAGCCACAGCACCAGCACCGCGCGGCGGCTCACTGTTGCGCCTCGCGGATCCTCATCACCGAGCGGTCGCCGTTGGCTTCCCGGATCTCCACGCTGCCCACGCGGCCGCCCGCCCCGCCGATGCGCACCTCCGCGATCAGCGCCGCCATCTTCTCCTCGCGCGGGCGCAGCGTCATCTGCCAGTTGCGCACTTCGCCCTCCAGGTCGATGGTGTAGAAGCGCTGCAAGCTGGCGCGATCGCCGCTCAGCGTGGCCCGGATGCTCTCGACGAAGGCCCACACGGCCGGCAGCTCCTGCATGCTGAAGGTGCGATCGATGCGGCGCCCCGGGATCTGGATGCGCAGCTTGTCGCCTTCCACCAACATCACCTCCTCGTTGGGCTGGACGGTGCGCTTCTCCAGCCGGTCCGGCGGACGGTATGACAGCGTGCCGCGCAGGTTCAGCGGCCGCGACAGCAGCCGCATGTACTTGGCTTCGCTGAATTCCGCCTGGGTGTGGTCGTGTTGCGACAACGCGCGCATCAGCTGGTCGATGGTCCAGTCCGGCGACTGTGCGATCGCTGCGGGCATGACGGCCAGCAGCACCAGGACCAGGGCAAGGTCAATCGGTCGTATCGGGTGCATCCCAGAAATCGTAGAAATTGAACCAATTGTACGGGGCGGCGCGGCAGTATTGCTCGAGGCGCTGCGCATACCGCTGCGCCCATCGCGCGGGTGCATCGCGGTCGTGCTGCGCGAGCTCCTCTGCCGTGACCAGCCGCTCGAAGTGCAGATCGTAACGGTTTCCGCCCCGGTACAGTCCGGCCATCAGCAGCACGGGCCGCCCGAGCATGGCCGCGATCCGGAAGGGCGCGAGCGGGAACCTCGCCGAAGCACCGAGGAACTGCGCCCGCAGCAGCCCTTCCCCGCCGAGTGCGCGGTCGGCAAGCACACCGATCCACTCGCCACGCTCGAGACATTGCGCCACGCGCAGCATGGAATCGAACCGCCCCAGCGGGATGATGGCCTGCGCCAGCGCCGGGTCGATCTCCTTCGACACGGCGATGACCTTGCGCGCGTTCTCCTCGTACATGACCAGGTTGATGCGCACGCCCTGCTCGCGTCCGGCCGCGCGCAGCGCCTCGAAGCTGCCCAGGTGCGCGCCGAGCAGCAGGCAGCCGCGCCCCCCGGCGAGCGTCTCGCGCAGCAGGTCCTCGCCATGCACGCGCACATCGAAGGCCTCGAAGCGCTGCTTGAGGAAGAACACGCGATCGAGCGCGACCGCGGCGAACGTGTGGCAGTGCCGGAACACCTCACGCAGCCCCGGCCGACGCGGCAGGACGCGCGCCAGGTAGGCGAGCGAGGCGCGGCGGGCCCGCGGCAGGAACACGACGTAGTAGAGGCAGATCGGATACAGCAGCAGCCGCGCGGCGCGGCGTCCCAGCGCAAGCGCGAACCAGACCAGGAAGCGGATGGCGGGGAGGTTGCTGCGCTCGGGCTGCTCGAGCCAGCCGGGCCTCATGCCGGCAGGGCGTGCGGCCGCACCACGCCGCTCGCGATGCGGCGCTCCGCGCAATAGCACGTGAACGCGAACTCGCCGCCCGCGCCGGGCTCCAGCTCGATGCGCATGGCTTCGCCGGGCCGCAACGGCGCGACGAACTTGGCCGAGCGCACGTCCCAGGTGCTGCAGCCCAGGCGCTGCACGGCCTCCGCGTGCCGCAGGACGGCATCGAGGATCACGGCCCCGGGGACCACCGGGTTGCCGGGAAAGTGTCCCTGCGCGACGGCATCGCCGGGCTGCACGGCAACGACTTCTCCTCGTGTCTTGCCGGAGACAGCGCTCGCGAGCCCGCGCAGCGCCTCGCGCGTGAGCTTGCCGGTGGCGTCGCGTGGCAGTGCATCGACGAGGTGGAGTGGACGCGGCAGGAACACCGCATCGATGCGCTCACGCAGCCCCTGGAGCAGCTGGTCGCGCGTGCAGCCGGGCGCGACTGCGAAGGCGATCGGCCGGGTCACCATCGCCGCACCGTCCTCCTCGGGCATGACGAAAGCACATTCGAGCACGCCCTCTACACCTGCGAGCGCTTGCTCGAGGTGGGCGAGCGAGCTGCGCTTGCCGGCCACGTTGATCAGGTCGCCGCTGCGCCCGTGCAGCACGAAGCTGTGCTCGTCGACGACCTCCAGAACATCGCCGGCAGCCACCTCGCGCTCGACGTGGCCACCGCTGAACCGGGCCACACCGTCATCCTGACGTACGCGCACGGCGGGCAGGGTGTGCCATGCTGCCTCCTGCGCCGTGCGACGCACCGCCACTGCCCCGGCCTCGGTGAAACCGTAGATCTCGCGCAGCGGCACGCCGAACCGCGCTTCGACCCGTGCCGCGAGCGTGGCGGACAGCGGGGCCGTCGCAGATACCACGAGGTCTACCGCCGGCGCCGGCTGCTCTTCGGCGAGCAGCGCACGCAGGTGGACCGGTGTGGTCACCAGCACCCGTCCGGTCGGCACCCGGACCAGCGCATCGCGCACATCGGCGGGGTAGAGCGGCGGGCGTCCGGCGTGGAGTGCGAAACCCAGGCGCAGCGGCAACAACACCGTCGACTCCAGCCCATACATATGCTGCGATGGCACCGTGCCGATCACGGTCAGCGGGCGACCGTGCGCGAGCCCCAGGCCCTGCGCCCCGAGCTGCGCCCCGCGCGCCAGGCTGCCCCAGGTCTTGGGGTGCGGCTGCGGCACCCCGGTCGAGCCGGAGGTGAACGCGACCACCGCGACCTGCGACGGATCGATCCGCGGGACTTCGTCGTCGCCGACAAGCCCGTCGGGATCGACGCACAGGACATCGTTAACGCCCTCGATCACCGCACCGGGATCGGCCAGGGTGCGGCTGCCCGGATGCGCCGCCGCGAGCCGACGCAATGGTTCGCGCGCCTGTCCGGGCGGAAGCAGCGTCACGGCGCCGCGGCACAAGGCGGCGCCGAGTGCGACCGCGAAGCGGTAACGATCCGCGCACAGGTTGATGACATGACCGCCCGGAGACAGCCGGGCCGCAAGGGCATGCACGTCGCCGAGGAACTCCCGCGCAGGCACCGGCCGGTCCCCGCGCCACGCCACGATCGCATCGGGGCGCTCGTGAGCGAGCAGCGGGATGGCCGGGATCATTCCGGCGGGCTGCCCATGGCCGTGCGGGTTTCGCGCAGGCGCTGGAACGCGGCGATGCCCTGCGCCAGGCTGGCGTGGGCGAACCACGGGAAACGCCAGGTGCGATAGGCGTACTCCGCCAGGAACATCCCGGCCACGAGCGGGAACAGCAGCAGGTTCGCGAACACGCTCCACACCTCGCGCGACGCGGATGCGAACAGCACCAGCGATGCCAGCGCCAGCCCGAGCAGGAACAGCGCCCACGCCGCGGTGACCCGGCGCGAGTATGCGTGGATCGCTGGCGGCAGGTCGCCGTGCACCGCACGCGCGATGCGGGTGACCACGGGCTGGGCACCGGGCAGGAGGCTGCTGCCGAACCACCACGCGAGCGTCAGGCAGATCGTGAGCTGAGCCAGCAGCGGCAACGGCTCCGCGACTGCGGGCCACGCCAGCGCGGCAGCCGCCAAGCCCAGCAGTGCGCACAGCGCGCTCGCCGTGCTCCCCAGGCCATGCCGGGCCGCGGCGAGGACCAGCACAAGGCCCGGCAGGAGCAGCGGTGCGAGCACGCCGGCCCGCGTCGTCGCGCCCGCGACCGCAACCCGGTGCTCGAAGAGCTGCAGCGCGCCCAGCGCTCCAGCCGCGAGCGTCAGCCTGACGACGTCGGCGCGACGCCCGCGGACCCGCACCTCACCGGGTGCGGTGCTGCTGGACATGGTCGTTGAGGCTCCTCAGGGAGCGGAAGATGGCGGCGTTCTCGGCGTCGTCCGAGCGCAGCTGCAGGCCGTAACGCTTGGACAGCGTCAGCGCGATCTCCAGGATGTCGATGGAGTCGAGCCCCAGCCCCTCCCGGTACAGGGGGGCGTCCGGGTCGATGTCCCGGGGCTGCACCTCGAGGTTGAGGGCGTCGACGATGACCTGCGCCAGCTCGCGCTCCTGCTCCGTCATGGCCAACACCGCACTCATTGTTCCCCGTGTAAGTCTGCGCCTATTATAACCGCGGCCCCCTCACGCAAAGACCGTACCTCCATGCCCGACCTGCCGCTGCGGCGCGCGCGGATCGCCCGGCTTCTTCCCCATGCGGGCGCGATGTGCCTGCTCGAGACGGTCGAGGCCTGTGATGAGGCGCGCATCGTGTGCCGGGCGACATCCCATCGCGACCCGGGCAATCCCCTGCGGCGCGAGGGGGTGCTGCGTGCGGTGTCCGGGGTCGAGTACGCGGCGCAGGCGATGGCCCTGCATGGCGCGCTGCGGGCGCGGCGCGAGCAGCCACGGGTGGGCTACCTGGTCAGCGTGCGCGACGTGCGCTGCGATGCGGCAACACTGGATGCACATCCTGGCGATCTCGAGATCGTCGCCGAGCTGCTGGCCGGAGACGATGCGAACGTCGCCTACGCGTTCGCCATCCGGGCCCTCACCCTGCCCCTGCTCAGCGGCCGCGCCACCGTGAGCCTGGAGCCCGGTTGAGCCCGACAGTTCAGCTACCATTGCGACAGGTACACCCTGACCGCGAGCTGCCGCGACCGATGCACACCGGGGACGTCCCCCCACTCACCGCCGTCCCCGTCGAACCCGCCCGCATCAGCGCCTCCACGGCATGCTCGGCGGTCGGCCGCGGGCTCGCGGCCACCGCCGCCGCCCTGCGCGAGCGGCGCAG
>CAZFYX010000115.1:0-10436 GCA_964523885.1 uncultured Burkholderiales bacterium
ATCGGGATGGTGGTCACGCTGATCAGCCCCATTGCGATGGAAGAGGGGCTGCGCTTTGCCATCCGCGAGGGTGGCCGCACCGTGGGTGCGGGCGTGGTGGCCAAGATCATCGAATAACCCAGGCCCCAGGCGCCAGGCGCCAGATGCCAGGGGGAGAGCCTGGCGTCTAGAGCCTAGGGCCTGGAGCCTCGAATACAGGCCAGTAGCTCAATTGGCAGAGCGTCGGTCTCCAAAACCGAAGGTTGGGGGTTCGAGACCCTCCTGGCCTGCCCCGAATTTCAACGTTTGAACCGCGCGCCGCACAGGCGCGCGCCACCCGCAGACTACGATGGTCGACAAGATCAAGCTTGCCGTTGCCGCGCTGCTCGTGATCGCCGGCATCTGGGGCTTCTACTACCTGGGCGCCAGTCCGCTGATCGTGCGCCTCGGCGCCATCCTCGCGGGCGTCGCGGTCGCGATCGCGATCGGCTGGACCAGCGAGCCCGGCAAGCGCTTCTACGCGTACACCCAGGAAGCGATCACCGAGACCAAGAAGGTGGTCTGGCCCAGCCGCAAGGAAACGATGCAGACCACCGGCGTCGTGGTGCTGTTCGTGATCGTCATGGCCCTGTTCCTGTGGGTCGTGGACGCGTCGCTGACCTGGGCGGTCGACCTGTTCATCGGAGGCGCGTGATGGCCAAGAAGTGGTACGTCGTCCACGCCTACTCGGGATTCGAGAAGAGCGTTGCCCGCAACCTGAAGGAGCGCATCGAGCGCGCCGGGATGCAGGACCAGTTCGGCCAGATCCTGGTGCCGGTCGAGGAAGTGGTCGAGATGAAGAGCGGGCAGAAGAACATCACCGAGCGCAAGTTCTTCCCCGGCTACGTGCTGGTCGAGATGGAGATGACCGACGACAGCTGGCACCTGGTCAAGAACACGGCCAAGGTCACCGGTTTCGTGGGCGGCTCGCAGATGCGGCCGACCCCGATCAGCGAGAAGGAAGTGCAGGCCATCCTGCAGCAGATCCAGGAGGGCGTCGAGAAGCCCAAGCCCAAGGTGCTGTTCGAGGTTGGCGAGGCGGTGCGCGTCAAGGAAGGCCCGTTCACCGACTTCCACGGCTCGGTGGAAGAGGTGAACTACGACAAGAACAAGCTGCGGGTGTCGGTGTCGATCTTCGGCCGCGCCACCCCGGTGGAGCTGGACTTCTCTCAGGTCGAGAAGGCGTAACACTGTAGTCAACCCGGGGAGGGTGCCGGTACCGGCATCCGCTTGCACCCACCAAGGAGAGCCATATGGCCAAGAAGATCGTCGGCTTCGTGAAGCTGCAAGTGCCGGCGGGCAAGGCGAACCCCAGCCCGCCCATCGGGCCCGCGCTCGGTCAGCGCGGCCTGAACATCATGGAGTTCTGCAAGGCGTTCAACGCGCAGACGCAGGGCCTGGAGCCCGGCCTGCCGATCCCGGTGGTGATCACGGCCTACCAGGACAAGAGCTTCACCTTCGTGATGAAGACCCCGCCCACCTCGGTGCTGATCAAGAAGGCGGTGGGCATTGACAAGGGCAGCCCCAAGCCCCATCTCGACAAGGTCGGGAAGCTCACCCGCGCCCAGGCCGAGCAGATCGCCAAGACCAAGACCCCGGATCTCACCGCCGCCGATCTCGAGGCCGCCGTGCGTACCGTTGCCGGCAGCGCCCGCAGCATGGGTGTGGAAGTGGAGGGCTTCAAGCATGGCTAAGCTGTCCAAGCGGGTCCAGGCGCTGCGTGCCAAGGTCGACCCGACCAAGACCTACGGTCTCGAAGACGCCATCAAGATGGTCAAGGGCGGCGCCACCGCCAAGTTCAACGAGTCGATCGACGTCGCGATCAACCTGGGCGTGGATGCCAAGAAGTCGGACCAGGTGGTGCGCGGCTCGATCGTGCTGCCCCAGGGGACCGGCAAGTCAGTGCGGGTCGCGGTGTTCACCCAGGGCGCGAACGCAGCCGCAGCCAAGGCCGCCGGCGCGGAGCTGGTGGGTTTCGAGGACCTCGCCGCGCAGGTGAAGGAAGGCAAGATCGACTTCGACGTGGCGATTGCCTCGCCGGACGCGATGCGGGTGGTCGGTCAGCTGGGCCAGATCCTCGGCCCGCGCGGACTGATGCCCAACCCGAAGGTCGGGACGGTGACGCAGGACGTCGCCGGTGCGGTGAAGAACGCCAAGGCCGGCCAGGTCCAGTTCCGCACCGACAAGGCCGGCATCGTCCAGTGCACGATCGGCCGCGCCTCGTTCACCGAGGACGCGCTGAAGGACAACCTGATGGCCCTGCTGGATGCGCTGAACAAGGCCAAGCCGGCCGGCGCGAAGGGCCAGTATCTGAAGAAAGTTTCGCTCTCCAGCACGATGGGAGCGGGCGTCCGGGTCGACCAGACCAGTCTGTCCGGACAAGCCCAGTAAGGAATCTTTGGGCCGTGGCGGTGCCCGTCCGGGCCGCCGCGGGTTGTCAAAGACCGTTGGGGCCCCGGGAGTGAAGGGTGAAGGCGTGATGGGTGCAGGGTGCAAACCCCAACCCGGATCGGCGAGCCCGTCGCCCGAGGCTTAATCGGAAGGCCCCGCGCAGGGTGCGGGTGAGCGCGAAGCGACCCTTCACGCCTTCACCCTTCACCCTTCACGGTTCAGCGCCGCCCAACGCAGATGGCGTCCCCGGAGACAGGATTCGACGTTCAGCCGGTGCTGCAGACCCTACCCGGGGCTGGAGCGGCGGTGTGGCGGTGCAAGCCTGATTCGCAAGGTCGCTGCATCTGAGGCTTAGAAGGTTCAAGGCCGCCCTGACGGGGCCGAAAACCTTCCATCAATGTTAAGGAGGTAACAGACCTTGGGTCTCAACCTGGACGACAAGAAGGCACTGGTTGCCGACGTCGGCGCGAAAGTCGCGACGGCGGGGGTGATCGTGCTGGCCGAGTATCGCAGCCTGGAGGTGTCCGACATCACCAAGCTGCGCGCCAAGGCCCGCCAGTCAAACGTCTACCTCCGCGTTCTCAAGAACACCCTGGCTCGGCGCGCCGTCGCCGAGACCCCGTTCGCCGGTCTGGCCCAGCACATGAAGGGCCCCCTGGTGTACGGGATCTCGCCCGACCCGGTAGCCGCTGCCAAGGTCCTGCAGGAGTTCGCCAAGTCCAACGAGAAGTTCGTGATCAAGGCAGGGGCGCTGCCGAACCAGGTGATGTCCGCGAAGGAGATCGGTGTCCTGGCCACGATGCCCAGCCGCGAAGAGCTTCTCTCCATGCTGATGGGAACCATGCAGGCGCCGGTCGCCAAGCTGGTGCGCACCATGAACGAGGTTCCGTCCAAGTTCGTGCGCACCCTGGCAGCCGTGCAGGAAGCCAAAGAGAAAGCGGGCGCTTAAACCACACCGCACGCCGCCGCCAGGCGGGTGCAGCACTGGAGATCGAAACAGATGGCTATCGCAAGAGCTGAAATCCTGGACGCGGTCGCGAACATGACCGTCCTGGAGCTGTCCCAGCTGATCAAGGACATGGAAGAGAAGTTTGGCGTGTCGGCTGCTGCTGCAGCCGTGGCCGTGGCGCCCGCCGCCGGTGGCGCTGCCGCCGCGCCGGCCGCCGAGGAGAAGACCGAGTTCACCGTGATGCTGACCGCGGCCGGTGACAACAAGGTCAACGTGATCAAGGTCGTCCGTGCCATCACGGGCCTGGGCCTGAAGGAAGCCAAGGACCTGGTGGACGGTGCGCCCAAGCCCGTCAAGGAAGCCGTGCCGAAGAAGGACGCAGACGACATCCTCAAGCAACTCGTCGAGGCCGGTGCCAAAGCCGAGATCAAGTAAGCAACGCCAGGATGGGCTGCCAGGCTGGGGGGAAACCCCCGGCCTTTTGCCGTTTAAAGAGGCCTCACATCAGAACCCGCCAGAACCCCTCCGCGCCGTGCCGCGCGGCCCCTCCGGTGTGCTCTGCTCTGCTGCTTCAGCAAGGTTCTAACCATTGTCTCCCACTGTCGAGGTGATCATGCCCTACTCCTTCACCGAAAAGAAGCGTATCCGCAAGAGCTTCGCGAAGCGTGCGAGCGTCCTGCAGGTGCCGTACCTGCTGGCCACTCAGATCGAGTCGTACGCCGCGTTCCTCCAGGCGGATGTGCCTCCGGAAGGGCGCAAAGTCCAGGGCCTGCAGGCCGCCTTCCAGTCGGTGTTCCCGATCTCCAGCCACTCCGGCAACGCACGCCTGGAGTTCGTGAGCTTCGCGCTGGGCATGCCGCCGTTCGACCAGAAGGAGTGCCAGCAGCGCGGCCTGACCTTCGCCTCGCCGCTGCGCGCGAAGGTGCGCCTCACGATCATGGACAAGGAGGCCGCCAAGCCCACCGTCAAGGAAGTGAAGGAGCAGGAGGTGTACATGGGCGAGATCCCGCTCATGACGCCGACCGGCTCGTTCATCATCAACGGCACCGAGCGCGTGATCGTGTCGCAGCTGCACCGCTCGCCCGGGGTGTTCTTCGAGCACGACCGCGGCAAGACGCACAGCTCGGGCAAGCTGCTGTATTCCGCGCGCATCATCCCCTACCGCGGCTCCTGGCTGGACTTCGAGTTCGACCCGAAGGACTACGTGTACTTCCGCGTGGACCGTCGCCGCAAGATGCCGGTCACGATCCTGCTCAAGGCGCTCGGCTACACGCCCGAGCAGATCCTCGCGCAGTTCTTCGACACCGACAGCTTCCACCTGAGCAAGGAAGGCATCCAGTTCGACCTGGTGCCCGAGCGCCTGCGTGGCGAGATGGCCCGCTTCGACATCGTGACCAAGCAGGGCAAGCTGATCGTCCCGAAGGACAAGCGCATCACCATCAAGCACGTGCGCGAGATGGAGCAGGCCGGCCTGCAGAAGCATCCGGTCAGCGACGAGTTCATCATCGGCAAGGTGCTCGCGCACAACATCGTCGACAAGGAGAGCGGCGAAATCCTCGCCACCGCCAACGAGGAGATCACCGAGGCGCTGCTGAAGAAGCTGGTGGCCGCCGGCGTGGGCGACGTCAAGACGATCTACACCAACGACCTCGACCAGGGGCCGTACATCTCGCAGACCCTGCGCACCGACGAGACCCAGGACCAGATGGCCGCGCAGGTGGCGATCTACCGCATGATGCGCCCGGGCGAGCCGCCGACGGAGGACGCGGTGCGCACGCTCTTCAACGGCCTGTTCTTCTCGGAAGAGCGCTACGACCTGTCCGCCGTGGGCCGGATGAAGTTCAACCGTCGCGTCGGCCGTGAGGAGCTCACCGGGGCGAGCACGCTGTCCAACGAGGACATCGTCGCGGTGATCCGCATCCTCGTGGATCTGCGCAACGGCCGCGGCGAGATCGACGACATCGACCACCTCGGCAACCGCCGCGTGCGCTCGGTGGGCGAGCTCGCGGAGAACCAGTTCCGTGCCGGCCTGGTGCGCGTCGAGCGTGCGGTCAAGGAGCGCCTGTCCCAGGCCGAGTCCGAGAACCTGATGCCGCACGACCTGATCAACGCGAAGCCGGTGTCGGCCGCGGTGCGCGAGTTCTTCGGGTCGTCGCAGCTGTCGCAGTTCATGGACCAGACCAACCCGCTGTCCGAGATCACCCACAAGCGCCGGGTGTCCGCCCTCGGCCCGGGCGGCCTGACGCGCGAGCGCGCCGGCTTCGAGGTGCGCGACGTGCACCCGACCCACTATGGCCGGGTGTGCCCGATCGAGACTCCGGAAGGCCCGAACATCGGCCTGATCAACTCGCTGGCGCTGTACGCCCGCACCAACCCGTACGGCTTCCTCGAGACCCCGTACCGCCGCGTGGCCGACGGTCGCGTGACCGACGAGATCGTGTTCCTGTCGGCCATCGACGAGGGCCAGTACGTGATCGCGCAGGCCAACGCCGCACTCGACAAGAAGGGCAAGTTCCTCGACGAGATGGTGTCGTGCCGGCACCACAACGAGTTCGCCATGTCCACGCCGGACCGCATCCAGTTCATGGACGTGGCGCCGTCGCAGATCGTGTCGGTGGCCGCCTCGCTGATCCCGTTCCTCGAGCACGACGACGCGAACCGCGCGCTGATGGGTTCGAACATGCAGCGCCAGGCGGTGCCCTGCCTGCGGCCCGAGAAGCCGCTGGTCGGCACGGGCATCGAGCGCACGGTGGCGGTCGACTCCGGCACGGCGGTGCAGGCCCATCGCGGCGGCGTGGTGGATTACGTCGACGCGAGCCGCATCGTGGTGCGCGTGAACGACGAGGAGACCAAGGCGGGCGAGGTCGGCGTCGACATCTACAACCTGCAGAAGTACACCCGCTCGAACCAGAACACGAACATCAACCAGCGCCCGATCCTGCGGGTCGGCGACGTGATCGCCCGCGGCGACGTGGTGGCCGACGGCGCCTCCACCGACATGGGCGAGCTGGCGCTGGGCCAGAACCTGCTGGTCGCGTTCATGCCCTGGAACGGCTACAACTTCGAGGACTCGATCCTGATCTCGGAGCGCGTGGTCGCCGAGGACCGCTTCACCTCGATCCACATCGAGGAGCTCTCCGTGGTCGCCCGCGACACCAAGCTGGGACCGGAGGAGATCACCCGCGACATCTCGAACCTGTCCGAAGCGCAGCTGGCGCGGCTGGACGAGTCGGGCATCGTGTACATCGGTGCCGAGGTCGAGGCGGGCGACGTGCTGGTAGGCAAGGTCACGCCCAAGGGCGAGACCCAGCTCACCCCGGAAGAGAAGCTGCTGCGCGCGATCTTCGGCGAGAAGGCCTCGGACGTGAAGGACACCAGCCTGCGCGTGCCCTCCGGCATGTCGGGCACGGTGATCGACGTGCAGGTCTTCACCCGCGAGGGGATCGAGCGCGACAAGCGCGCCCAGCAGATCATCGAGGACGAGCTGGCACGCTACCGCCAGGACCTCAACGACCAGCTGCGCATCGTCGAGGACGACACCTTCGGCCGGATCGAGCGCCTGCTGCTGAACAAGATCGCCAACGGCGGTCCGAAGAAGCTGGTCAAGGGCGCCAAGATCACCAAGGAGTACCTGGTGGATCTGGAGCGCTTCCACTGGTTCGACATCCGCCTGGCCAACGAGGAGTCGGCCAGCCAGCTCGAGCAGCTCAAGGCAAGCCTGGACCAGAAGCGGGTCGAGTTCGACCAGGCGTTCGAGGCCAAGAAGAAGAAGCTCACCAGCGGCGACGAGCTGCCGCCCGGCGTGCAGAAGATGGTCAAGGTCTACCTGGCCGTGAAGCGCCGCCTGCAGCCCGGCGACAAGATGGCCGGCCGCCACGGCAACAAGGGCGTCATCTCCAAGATCGTCCCGATCGAGGACATGCCGCACCAGGCCGACGGCACGCCGATGGACATCGTGCTGAACCCGCTGGGCGTGCCTTCGCGGATGAACGTCGGCCAGATCCTGGAGACGCACCTGGGCTGGGCGGCGAAGGGCGTTGGCAAGCGCATCGGCGAGATGCTGGCGGCCCAGGCCAAGGCGGCGGATGTGCGCAAGGCGCTCGACCTGGTCTACAACTCCAGCGGTGCTCAGGAGGACATCGGCTCGCTCACCGACGCCGAGATCCTCCAGCTCGCGGGCAACCTGCAGAAGGGCGTGCCCTTCGCCACGCCGGTGTTCGACGGCGCGACCGAGGACGAGATCAAGACCATGCTCGAGCTCGCCGGCCTGCCCCGTTCGGGCCAGGTGGTGCTGTTCGACGGCCGCACCGGCGAGGCGTTCGACCGGCCGGTCACGGTGGGATACATGCACATGCTGAAGCTGCACCACCTGGTTGACGACAAGATGCACGCACGCTCCACCGGACCGTACAGCCTGGTCACCCAGCAGCCGCTGGGCGGCAAGGCCCAGTTCGGCGGCCAGCGCTTCGGCGAGATGGAGGTCTGGGCCCTGGAAGCCTACGGCGCGGCCTACACGCTGCAGGAGATGCTCACGGTCAAGTCCGACGACGTGAGCGGCCGGACCAAGGTGTACGAGAACATCGTCAAGGGCGAGCACAAGATCGACGCAGGCATGCCGGAGTCCTTCAACGTGCTGGTGAAGGAGATCCGCTCGCTGGCCATCGACATCGATCTGGAACGGTACTAGGGGTGAGGTGTGAGGCGGGCGCGACGAGCGCCCGCCAGAGAACCCACTCTTCACCCATCACTCCTCACTAGGGGGTATTCAGTCAATGAAAGCGCTACTGGATCTGTTCAAGCAAGTCACGCAGGAAGAGGAGTTCGACGCCATCCGCATCGGACTCGCATCGCCTGAGAAGATCCGGTCCTGGTCGTACGGCGAGGTCAAGAAGCCCGAGACGATCAACTACCGCACCTTCAAGCCGGAGCGCGACGGCCTGTTCTGCGCCAAGATCTTCGGCCCGGTGAAGGACTACGAGTGCCTGTGCGGCAAGTACAAGCGCCTCAAGCACCGCGGCGTGATCTGCGAGAAGTGCGGCGTCGAGGTCACCCTGTCCAAGGTGCGCCGCGAGCGCATGGGCCACATCGAGCTGGCCAGCCCGGTCGCGCACATCTGGTTCCTCAAGTCGCTGCCCTCGCGCCTGGGCCTCGTGCTGGACATGACGCTGCGCGACATCGAGCGCGTGCTGTACTTCGAAGCCTATGTGGTCACCCAGCCGGGCCTGACCCCGCTGCACCGCGGCCAGCTCCTCTCCGAGGACGACTACCTCGCCAAGGTCGAGGAGTTCGGCGACGACTTCCACGCCGTGATGGGTGCGGAAGGCATCCGCGAGCTGCTGCGCAACCTCGACCTCACGCGCGACATCGACAAGCTGCGCAAGGAGCTCGACGGCACCGACTCCGAGACCAAGATCAAGAAGTACGCCAAGCGCCTGAAGGTTCTGGAGGCCTTCCACAAGTCCGGGATCAAGCCGGAGTGGATGATCATGGAGGTGTTGCCGGTGCTGCCGCCGGAGCTGCGCCCGCTGGTGCCGCTGGACGGCGGCCGCTTCGCGACCTCCGACCTGAACGACCTGTACCGCCGCGTGATCAACCGGAACAACCGGCTCAAGCGCCTGCTCGAGCTCAAGGCGCCGGAGATCATCGTGCGCAACGAGAAGCGCATGCTGCAGGAGGCGGTGGACTCGCTGCTGGACAACGGCCGCCGCGGCAAGGCGATGACCGGTGCCAACAAGCGCCCGCTCAAGTCGCTGGCCGACATGATCAAGGGCAAGGGCGGCCGCTTCCGCCAGAACCTGCTGGGCAAGCGCGTCGACTACTCGGGCCGTTCCGTGATCGTGGTGGGCCCGCAGCTCAAGCTGCACCAGTGCGGCCTGCCGAAGAAGATGGCGCTCGAGCTGTTCAAGCCGTTCATCTTCCACAAGCTCGAGGTCATGGGCCTGGCCACCACCATCAAGGCGGCCAAGCGCCTGGTCGAGCAGGAAGTGCCGGAGGTCTGGGACATCCTGGAAGAGGTGATCCGCGAGCACCCGGTGATGCTCAACCGCGCGCCGACGCTGCACCGCCTGGGCATCCAGGCGTTCGAGCCGGTGCTGATCGAGGGCAAGGCGATCCAGCTGCACCCGCTGGTGTGCGCGGCGTTCAACGCCGACTTCGACGGTGACCAGATGGCCGTGCACGTGCCGCTCTCGCTGGAAGCGCAGATGGAAGCGCGCACGCTGATGCTCTCGTCCAACAACGTGCTGTCCCCCGCCAACGGGGATCCGATCATCGTGCCGTCGCAGGACATCGTGCTGGGCCTGTACTACATGACCCGCGAGAAGGTCGGCGCGCGCGGCGAGGGCATGTCCTTCATCGACCTCGCCGAGGTCCTGCGCGCCTACGAGAGCCGCCAGGTCGAGCTCGGCGCGCGCATCAAGGTGCGCATCCGCGAGCAGGAACGGCTGGCCGACGGCAGCCTGCGCGAGAAGCTGACCCGCCACGAGACCACCGTGGGCCGCTCGATGCTGTCCGAGATCCTGCCCCCGGGACTGCCGTTCGCGCTGATCAACAAGGCGCTCAAGAAGAAGGAGATCTCGCGCCTGATCAACGCGGGCTTCCGCCGCTGCGGCCTGCGCGAGACGGTCATCTTCGCCGACCGCCTGATGTACACCGGATTCACGCTGGCCACCCGGGCCGGGGTGTCGATCGCGGTGGACGACATGCAGGTGCCATCGGAGAAGCACGACATCATCGCCGCCGCCGAGCGCGAGGTGCAGGAGATCGAGGCGCAGTACACCTCCGGCCTGGTCACCCAGGGCGAGCGCTACAACAAGGTGGTCGACATCTGGGGCCGCGCCGGTGACGCCGTGGCGAAGGCGATGATGGACCAGCTCGGCAAGGAGCCGGTCCGGGAGTGGGACGAGAAGGAAGCCGCCTGGGTCCCGATGAAGGACAAGAAGGGCGCGCCGCTGATGCAGGAGTCGTTCAACGCCATCTACATGATGGCCGACTCCGGCGCGCGCGGCTCGGCGGCGCAGATCCGGCAGCTGGCGGGCATGCGCGGCCTGATGGCCAAGCCGGACGGCTCGATCATCGA
>CAZFYX010000116.1:0-88515 GCA_964523885.1 uncultured Burkholderiales bacterium
GTCACGACTTTCGGAGAATCGCACGGTCCGGCGATCGGCTGCGTGGTCGACGGCTGCCCGCCGGGGCTGGCGCTGTGCGAGGCCGACATCCAGCCCGATCTCGACCGCCGCCGGCCGGGCACCTCCCGCTACACCACGCAGCGCCAGGAAGCCGACGAGGTGGAGATCCTGTCCGGCGTGTTCGAGGGCGTGACCACCGGCACGCCAATCGGGCTGCTGATCCGCAACGTCGACGCACGCAGCAAGGACTACTCGAACATCAAGGACAGCTTCCGTCCCGGCCACGCCGACTACACGTACCTGCAGAAGTACGGCGTGCGCGACTACCGCGGCGGGGGCCGCCAGTCGGCGCGCGAGACCGCCGTGCGGGTGGCCGCGGGAGCGATTGCGAAGAAGTGGCTGCGCGAGCGCCACGGCGTGCTCGTGCGCGGCTACCTGTCACAGCTGGGCCCGATCGAGGTGCCGTTCCGGAGCTGGGATGCGGTGGCGGCCAACCCGTTCTTCGTCGCCGACGCAGAAGCGGTGGGGAAGCTCGAGGCCTACATGGACGAGCTGCGCCGGGACGGCGATTCGGTCGGCGCGAAGATCACCACGATCGCAACCAACGTGCCGCCCGGGTGGGGCGAGCCGGTCTACGACAAGCTCGATGCCGACATCGCCTACGCGATGATGGGCATCAACGCCGTCAAGGGCGTGGAGATCGGCGCCGGTTTCGCCAGCATCGCGCAGCGCGGCAGCGAGCACGGCGACGAGATGACCCCGCAGGGCTTCCTGGGCAACAACGCGGGGGGCATCCTGGGCGGCATCTCCAGCGGCCAGGACGTGGTGGTGAACATCGCGATCAAGCCTACGTCCAGCATCCGCGTCCCGCGGCGGTCGGTGGACCGGACCGGCGCGCCGGTGATGGTGGAGACGCATGGCCGTCACGATCCCTGCGTGGGCATCCGCGCGACGCCGATCGCGGAGGCGATGCTGGCCATCGTGCTGATGGACCACGCTCTGCGCCACCGCGCGCAGAATGCCGACGTGGTGTCTGGGGTGCCGCGCATCCCCGCGCAGGCCCCGGACTCGATCCGGGGAGGCCTGCCGGGCGCGGTGGAGAACCCTCAGCCCGACGAAGCCTGAGTGACCGCGGCCGGCGCGCCCCAAGGGCAGCTGCGCTCGCGGTTGTCGCTGTTCTACTTCGTCTACTTCGCGATGCTCGGCGCGTACGCGCCGTACTTCGGCCTGTATCTGCAGCGCCTGGGGTTCGATCCGCAGCAGATCGGCCTGCTGCTCGGCCTGGTGCCGATCGTGCGCATGCTGTTCCCCGCCCTCTGGGCGTGGGTCGCCGACCACCACGGCAACCGGCGCCTGCTGGTCAAGGTGACCACCGTCGGCGCGACGCTCGCCTGCATCGCCCTGCTGTTCGGCACCACCTTCTCCTGGCTGTTCGTCACCCTGCTGGTCCTCAACCTGTTCTGGTGCGCCGCACTGCCGCTGGTGGAAGCGAGCACCTTCGGCCACCTCCGCGGGCGCATGGGCGACTACGGCCGCATCCGGGTATGGGGGTCGATCAGCTTCATCCTCGTGGTGGCCGCGCTCGGACCGCTGCTCGACCGGACCGGGATCGGGCTGCTGCCGTGGGCGCTGCTCGCGCTGTTCGCCGCCATGGCCGCGAGCGCGTGGCTGCTGCCGCCCGATACCGCCGCAGCGCACCCGGCCGAGCATCCGCCGCTCGGGAAGATCCTGCTGCGCCAGGAAGTCCTGGTGCTGTTCGCGGCCTGCTTCTTCATGTCGCTCGCGCACGGGCCCTACAATGGCTTCTACTCGATCTACCTGGTCGACAACGGCTATTCCAAGACCGAGGTCGGGGGGCTGTGGGCGCTCTCGGTGATTGCCGAGATCGTGGTCTTCCTGTGGATGCCGCGCATCCTCGCGCGCTACTCGATCCCGGCCGTGATCGGCTTCAGCCTGCTGTGCGCGGTGGTGCGCTTCGCGGTGATCGGCTGGGCAGTGCGCTACCCGGCGATCATCACCGCCGCGCAGTTGCTGCACGCAGCGACCTTCGGCGCACACCACGCGGCGGCGCTGGCGGCCGTGCACCGCATCTTCCAGGGTCGCCACCAGGCCCGCGGTCAGGCGCTGTACTCGGCGGCAGGGTTCGGCGCGGGCGGCGCGATGGGCATGTTCGCCAGCGGCTGGCTGTGGACCCACGTCGGCCCGGGCTGGACCTTCACCTGCGGCGCCGCGGCCGCGCTGGCCGCCTGGCTGCTGGTGGCGGGACGCCTGCGCATTCCCGATCAGTCTCCGGCCGCCGCCTGAGCACCGCCATGACGAAGTGCGTAGGAATGCAGACGGCGCTTGCGTATCCGGCAGTTGAACCAATGTCGGGTCTCGCCCTTGCGAGGACTGCTGCGCGGGTGCGCGCCGGAGCGCGGAGGAGGGGCCCCGTTTATGGGGATCCGACCCCGGAGGCGCGCATAGAGACGCGCAGGACCCGGCGCGCCCGATCCGCTACGGGGTCGCTTCCACCGGCCAAGGCCGGCGGAACCTGCTCCGCCCTTCGCGTCTCCCACCGATAAGGCCTGGAGGCGCGCCGCGAATCTGATCTTCAACAGCCTGACGCGGGCGCCTGTGACATAATTTGCGGCTTTCCGCGATTTTCCGTCCGGCAGCGGCCGGACCCGGTTCACTTCCATGGCGCAGACTCTCTACGACAAGCTCTGGTCCAGCCACCTCGTGCGCGAGGAGAGCGACGGCACCGGGCTGATCTACATCGACCGTCACCTGGTCCACGAGGTCACCAGCCCGCAGGCCTTCGAGGGCCTGAAGCTGGCCGGTCGCCAGCCCTGGCGCGTCGATTCCATCGTCGCGACCGCCGACCACAACACCCCGACGCGCGACTGGGACAAGGGCATCCGCGATCCGATCTCGCGCACCCAGGTCGAGACCCTGGACGCCAACATCAAGGTCTACGGGGCCAAGGCGTACTTCCCGTTCCTCGACGGCAGGCAGGGCATCGTCCACGTGATCGGCCCGGAGCAGGGCGCCACCCTGCCGGGCATGACCGTGGTGTGCGGCGACTCGCACACCAGCACGCACGGCGCGTTCGCCTGCCTGGCGTTCGGCATCGGCACCTCCGAGGTGGAGCACGTCCTCGCCACCCAGTGCCTGGTGATGAAGAAGGCGCAGAGCATGCTGGTGCAGGTGGACGGCACGCTCGGGCGCGGCGTGACCGCCAAGGACATCGTGCTGGCCGTCATCGGCAGGATCGGCACGGCAGGCGGCACCGGCTGCGCAATCGAGTTCGCCGGCAGCGCGATCCGCGGGCTGTCGATGGAAGGCCGCATGACCGTCTGCAACATGGCCATCGAGGCCGGCGCGCGTGCGGGCATGGTCGCGGTGGACGATCGCACCATCGAATACCTGCGCAACCGGCCCTTCTCCCCCAAGGGCGAGCAGTGGGATCGCGCGGTGGCGTACTGGCGCACGCTGGTGAGCGATGCGGGCGCGCGCTTCGACAAGGTGGTGAAGCTGGACGCCGCCGGGATCAAGCCGCAGGTGACCTGGGGCACCTCGCCCGAGATGGTGGACACCATCGACGGCAGCGTGCCCGACCCGAAGCAGATCATCGACCCCGCCAAGCGCAAGGCGGTGGAGCGCGCGCTCGACTACATGGGCTTGCAGGCCGGCATGCCGATCAAGGACATCCGCATCGACAAGGTGTTCATCGGGTCGTGCACCAACTCGCGCATCGAGGACCTGCGCCTGGCCGCGTCGGTCATCAAGGGCCGGCGCATCGCGCAGAACGTCAAGGTCGCCATGGTGGTGCCGGGTTCCGGCCTGGTGAAGAAGCAGGCCGAGAGCGAAGGGCTGGACCGGGTGTTCCGCGAGGCCGGCTTCGAGTGGCGCGAGCCGGGCTGCTCGATGTGCCTGGCCATGAACGACGACCGGCTCGAGCCGGGCGAGCGCTGTGCGTCCACCTCGAACCGCAATTTCGAGGGCCGGCAGTGCACGGGCGGGCGCACGCACCTGGTCAGCCCGGCGATGGCGGCGGCTGCGGCGATCGCCGGGCGCTTCGTCGACGTGCGCGGCGATTTCTAGAGCGGAGCAGGACACATGGAACGGTTCATCCGACTCGAAGGCCTGGTGGCGCCGCTGGACCGCGCCAACGTGGACACCGACGCCATCATCCCCAAGCAGTTCCTCAAGTCGATCAAGCGCAGCGGCTTCGGGCCCAACGCCTTCGACGCCTGGCGCTACCTCGACCACGGCGAGCCCGGCATGGACAACGCGCGCCGTCCGCTGAACCCGGACTTCGTGCTGAACCAGCCGCGCTACAAGGGGGCGCAGGTGCTGCTCGCGCGCGAGAACTTCGGCTGCGGCTCCTCGCGCGAGCACGCGCCGTGGGCGCTGATGGACTACGGCTTCCGCTGCATCGTCGCGCCGAGCTACGCCGACATCTTCTTCAACAACTGCTTCAAGAACGGGCTGCTGCCGGTGATCCTGGGCAGCGATGCGGTCGACCAGCTCTTCCGGGAGGTCGAGGCCACGCCCGGCTACAAGGTCACCGTGGACCTCGAGAAGCAGATCGTGGTCACCCCGCGCGGGCAGGGCTACAGGTTCGAGATCGATCCGTTCCGCAAGCACTGCCTGCTCAACGGCCTCGACGAGATCGGCCTCACCCTGCAGCACGCCGACCAGATCCGTGCGTTCGAATCGAAACGCAGAGCCGAACAGCCCTGGCTGTTCGGCTAGTGAACAGGTGAAGAGGTGAACAGGTGAAGAGGTGAAGCCCCCTTCTTCCCGACCCTCTCCCCCGGTTCGGGGGAGAGGGAGTTTGCTGACCCACCGAGCGTGACCGTTCACCTTTCAACAGGGCACCGCCCCTTCACCTTTTCACTGCACCAGCGACGCACATGAAGATCGCAATCCTCCCCGGCGACGGCATCGGCCCCGAGATCATGGCGCAGGCCATCAAGGTACTCGACGCACTGCGCACCGACGGCATCCGGATCGAGACCGAGCAGGCGCCGGTGGGCGGGGCAGGTTACGACGCGGCCGGCGAGCCGCTGCCGCCGGCCACGCTGAAGCTCGCGCAGCATTCCGACGCCGTGCTGTTCGGGGCGATCGGCGGGCCGCAGTACGACAGCCTGCCGCGTGCGAAGCGCCCGGAACAGGGCCTGCTGGCGCTGCGCAAGGAGCTGGGGCTGTTCGCCAACCTGCGCCCCGCGGTGCTCTATCCGGAGCTGGCGCAGGCTTCCACGCTCAAGCCCGAGGTCGTCGCGGGGCTCGACATCATGATCCTGCGCGAGCTGACCGGCGACATCTACTTCGGCCAGCCGCGCGGCCGGCGCCAGACCGAGGCCGGCGAGCGCGAGGGCTTCGACACCATGCGCTACACCGAGTCGGAGATCCGCCGCATCGCGCGCGTGGGCTTCGATACCGCGATGAAGCGCGGGCGCAAGCTGTGCTCGGTGGACAAGGCCAACGTGCTCGACACCAGCATCCTCTGGCGCGAGGTGGTGAACGAGGTCGCGAAGGAGTTCCCGCAGGTGGAGCTGAGCCACATGTACGTTGACAACGCGGCGATGCAGCTGGTGCGGGCACCGAGGCAGTTCGACGTGATCGTCACCGGCAACATGTTCGGCGACATCCTGTCGGACCAGGCGTCGATGCTCACCGGCTCGATCGGGATGCTGCCGTCAGCCTCGCTGGATGCGAACAACAAGGGGATGTACGAGCCGATCCACGGCTCCGCACCCGACATCGCCGGCAAGGGCGTGGCCAATCCGCTGGCGACGATCCTGTCGGCCGCGATGATGATGCGCTACACCTTCGGGCGCGCCGACGTGGCGGACCGCATCGAGACCGCGGTGCGCCAGGTGCTGAAACAGGGGCTGCGCACGGCCGACATCTGGCACGAGGGCATGCAGCGGGTGGGTACGGTACAGATGGGCGATGCGGTGGTCGCGGCACTCGCGCATCGCTGAAGGAGACGAACATGATGCGCGCAGGTTTCATCGGATGGCGGGGCATGGTGGGTTCCGTGCTCATGCAGCGCATGCTGGAGGAGCGCGACTTCGACTTCGTCGAGCCGACCTTCTTCACCACCTCCCAGGCGGGAGGCAAGGGGCCGGCGATCGGGCGTGACACCCCGCCGCTGAAGGATGCGCGCGACCTGAAGGCGCTCGCCGCGCACGACGTGCTGGTTTCCTGCCAGGGCGGGGACTACACCAACGAGATCCATCCGCAACTGCGCGCCGCGGGCTGGAAGGGCTACTGGATCGACGCCGCCTCCGCGCTGCGGATGAAGGACGACGCGGTCATCATCCTCGACCCGGTCAACCTCGACGTGATCCGCGACGCGCTCAAGCGCGGCCTCAAGGATTACATCGGCGGCAACTGCACCGTCAGCCTGATGCTGATGGGCATGCACGGCCTGTTCAAGGCCGGCCTGGTCGAGTGGCTGACCGCCATGACCTACCAGGCCGCCTCCGGTGCCGGCGCGCAGAACATGCGCGAGCTCGTGGCCCAGATGGGAGCGGTGCGCGATGCCGCCGGCGCGCTGCTCGATCCTGCCGTCTCGATCCTCGAGCTGGACCGCGTGGTCGCCACGGCGCTCCGCGAGGGCCTCCCGCGCGAGCACTTCGGTCACGCGCTGGCCGGCAGCGTGCTGCCATGGATCGACAAGGACCTCGGCAACGGCCAGAGCCGCGAGGAGTGGAAAGCCCAGGCCGAGGGCAACAAGATCCTCGGGCGCATGCAGGACCCGATCCCCATGGACGGCATCTGCGTGCGGGTGGGCGCCATGCGCTGCCACAGCCAGGCGCTCACCATCAAGCTGCGGCGCGACGTGCCGCTGGCCGACATCGAAGGACTGCTGGCGCAGGCCAACCCCTGGGCGAAGGTGGTCCCCAACCAGCGCGAGGCCAGCCTGCGCGACCTGACCCCGGAGAAGGTAAGCGGGACCCTCAGCGTGCCGATCGGCCGGCTGCGCAAGCTGCCGATGGGCGGCCAATATCTGACGGCCTTCACCTGCGGCGACCAGTTGCTGTGGGGCGCGGCGGAGCCGCTGCGCCGCATGCTGCGCATCCTGGTCGAGTCGCGCTGACCCGGCGTGACCGTCCGCCCGGCCGCTCCGACGCGGCCGGGTTCCCTCGACCGCCTCGCGATTTAGCGCGCCCCCGCCGCGCATCCAGCGTGCGCCTGTGCGTGCACGCCCCGCTCATCCCGGAGCAGGGAATGGCGCGCGTTTCGGCCGACTGGCGAGGGTTTTGCTTGGGGCCCTCTGGCATTTGACATTTAACCTGTCTGAAGGGCCTTCCGCGCGAGCCGAAGGCCCGGGGACCGCGATTCACCCTCAAGTCGGTTTGGCGTCGGCCGAAAAAATAGCTAGAAAACTGCCGGGTTACGCCACGAAGTCAGACGGCAGGTGAGCTTGCATCGATAACTATATGATGTTATTTTCCAATTAGGTCATGGTCATGACGACAGGTGGCGCTGTGGGCAAACCCTTCACCCGAGCTGTGCTGGCAGCGAGCGTCATGCTCGCCTTCTCGTCGGCGTCCCTCGCCGCCGGGCTGGGCCGGCTCAATGTCCTGTCCGACCTGGGACAGCCGCTGCGCGCCGAGATCGACGTCGTAGCCGTGGAAAAGGGCGAGCTCGACACCCTCGCCGCCAAGCTCGGCACCGTCGATTCGTACGTGCAGAACAACCTGCCGTATCCGCCGTCTTCGCTCGGCCTGAAGCTGGCCCTCGAGAAGCGCGCGTCGGGCACGCCGTACATCATCGCGACCACCGCGCAGCCGGTGAATGAGCCCTTCGTCGACATCCTCGTCGAACTGACGTGGAACGGCGGCCGGATCCTGCGTGCCTACACCGCACTGCTCGATCCGCCCGCCTTCGCCCAGGAGCAGCAGCCGGCTGCCGCGCCGGTGGTCCCGCCTTCGGCAGCCGCCGAAGTGCAGCCGCTGCCCGTCGCCCCGTCCGTGGAGACCCAGCAGGGCAGCGAATTCCAGACGCCGCCGGTGCAGGAAGCGCCCGCGCAGGCCCAGGCCGAGACGCCGGCGCCCCAGCCCCAGGCTGACGCTCCGGCACCGCAGGCCGACGCGGCAGCAGCTCCGCCGCCCGCCGCGGAGCAGGCCGCCGCGCCCGCGCAACCCGCCGCCGGCACCGACGCCGGCACGCCTGCAGAAGCCGGCATGCCCAAGCCCGCACCCCAGCCCGCTGCCGCCCAGGCCGGCGCGCACACGGTCAAGCGCGGCGATACGCTCAGCAAGATCGCGAACGAGTACAGGCCCGACTCCGTTTCGCTCGAACAGATGCTGGTGCTGCTCTATCGCAGCAACCCGGACGCGTTCGCCGGCAAGAACATGAACCGGCTCAAGACCGGCAAGGTCATGCAGATCCCCGACGCCGGCGAGGCGGCGGCGATCGACCCGAAGGAGGCGCGGCGCGAGGTCAAGGCGCAGACCGCGGACTTCAACGCCTACAAGGAGCGGCTGGCCGCTGCTGCCGGGGGCGGCGACGCCGCTGCCGGCACACCGGGTCAATCCGCCGGCGGCGCGGTGGCGCCGATGGTGAGCGAGAAGGCCCCCGCTGCAGGGGCGCAGCCGAAGGAGGTGCTGAAGCTCTCCAAGGGCGACGGGGCCGGCAGCGCCGGTGCCCAGGAGCGCATCCACAGCCTGGAAGAGGAACTCGCTGCGCGCGAGAAGACGGTCAAGGAGCAATCCGAGCGCGTGGCCAGGCTCGAGAAGCAGGTCAAGGACATGCAGGCCCTGCTCGAGCTGAAGAACAAGGGCATGGCCGATCTGCAGAAGCAGGCCGCCGCGCCCACCCCGGCACCGGCGCTCACGCCGGCCAAGGAGCCGCCGCACACCGCCGCGGCAGGCAAGGACAAGGAAGCGCCCAAGCCGGCCGAGGCACCGGCCGCGCAGCATTCCCCGGCGCCGCCCGTGGCGACCGCGCCCGCCGAAGTCGCCAGCACGGCGCCGGCGGCGCAATCGGGCACGGCCCAGGCCGCGCCGGCGAAGAAGCCGGTGAAGAAGGTGGTGCAGGCGCCGCCTGCGTCCGAATCGGGCCTGCTCGGCGAACTGATGGACCCGATGTACCTGGGCGGCGGCGCGGCCGTGCTGGCGCTGCTGGGCTTCCTCGGGTTCCGTTTCGCCAAGAAGCGCAAGTCGGCTGGCTTCGAAGACCTCGAGGCCGCTGAAAAAAAAAATCCTGAGCTGACCGAAGCGGCGCCGACCGCCACCGACACCAGCGGCGCGATGGCCGCGGCCGCCCGCGGCATGGCAGCCGGCGCGCCAGCGGTCAACGAGGACGTCGATCCGCTGGCCGAAGCCGAGATCTACCTCGCCTACGGGCGCGATGGCCAGGCCGAGGAGATCCTGAGGGAGGCGCTGGCAACCAGCCCGCGCCGCCAGGAGATCCAGCTCAAGCTGCTGGAGATCTACGCCAAGCGCAAGGATGCCGCCGCGTTCGACGGCGTCGCGCGCGAGCTCCAGGCGAGCACCGGCGGACAGGGCGAGGCCTGGGTCCAGGCCGCGCGGCTGGGTTACTCCATCGATCCGCAGAATCCGCGCTACGCCGGCGGCAAGAGCGAGGGCGCCGATGTCCCTGCCGCCGCAGTCGCTGCAGCGGTTGCGCCGGGCGTGCTCGACGAGAAGCTCGACTTCAACATCGGGCTGGACGACACCAACGGCGATACCGGCACCAAGACCGACATCGACCTGACCCGCCTCGGCGCGGCAGGCGGCACGTCGACCGACATCGACCTGTCCGCGATGGGCGGCGTCGGGGCGCCCGAGATCGACCTGTCGGCCATCGGCGGCGCGGACAGCACGACCGAGGTGGACCTCGACCTGGGCATGGGCGACACCGAGCCGGCCAAGGGCACGGGGCTCGACTTCGACTTCGACCTGAACGCGCTGGGTGCCTCGTCGGAGACGGCGGCGAGCCAGAACACCCAGACCATGACCAAGGCCATGAGCCAGACCGTGGCCGATGTCGGTGAGCCGGGCCTGGGCACCATCGAGTTCGACCTGAGCAAGATTTCGCTCGACAGCGGCGCCATGGGCAAGCAGGAGCCGACCATGGACGCGGGCGACGACGGCAGCGTGCCCGAGCTCGACCTGTCGGGGATCAGCCTGGACCTGGGCGCGGAGCCGGGAACCGCCTCGAGCACCGCCGGTGCCGCCGCGCGCGACGACCACTGGTACGACGTGCAGACCAAGTTCGACCTCGCCAAGGCCTACCAGGAAATGGGTGACAAGGAGGGCGCGCGCGAGATCCTGCGCGAGGTCATCGCCGAAGGCGACGGCGAGCAGCAGGCGGCCGCCCAGCGCGTGCTCGAGACCCTGGCCTGAGCCGCCCGGCGCCAGCCAAGCTACACTTCCGCTCTCGCCATCCCAAGTGCGGCCCGCCTGGTGCGGGCCGCACCGCTTTCCGACCATGCGTCTCGCCCTTGGCCTGGAGTACGAAGGCACCCACTTCTGCGGCTGGCAGACGCAGCCGAGCGGGTGCTCGGTGCAGGACACGCTGGATTGCGCGCTGGCGCAGATCGCCGCGACGCCGGTCGTGTCCCAATGTGCCGGGCGCACCGATGCCGGCGTGCACGCGCTGGGGCAGGTGATCCACTTCGACACCGATGCGCAGCGACCGCACACCGCCTGGGTCCGAGGCGTGAATACGCTGCTGCCGCGCACGCTGGCCGTTACCTGGGCGCGCGAGGTGAGCGCCGACTTCCATGCCCGCTTCGCTGCGCGCGGGCGCACCTACGTCTACCTGCTGCTCAATCGGCGCGAGCGCCCGGGACTGCTCTCCAGCCACCTCGGCTGGCATCACCATCCGCTCGACGTCGAGCGGATGCGCGCCGCCGCCGGCCTGCTGCTCGGCACGCACGACTTCAGCTCGTTCCGCTCGGCCGAGTGCCAGGCCCGTTCACCGGTCAGGGAGCTGCGCCGCGCCGAGGTGGAGCGGCACGGCGAACTGGTGGCCTTCTGCTTCTCGGCCGACGCGTTCCTGCATCACATGGTGCGCAACCTGGTCGGGTGCCTGGTCAAGGTCGGCAACGGGACGCGCCCGGCGCAGTGGCTGGCGGAAGTCATGCAGGCCCGGGACCGCACCGTTGCGGCGCCGACGTTCGCGCCCTCCGGCCTGTACTTGACCGGCGTGGACTACGACGCGCACTGGGACCTGCCGACGCCCGCCGCCAGCGCCGCGCAGGTCCTGCGGTGCACCGGCCTGGCCGCGCTGCTGCCTGCCTGAGCCGCGCGCCATGGCCACCGCCGTCAAGATCTGCGGGATCACCCGGACCGAGGATGGCCTCGCTGCGGCGCACGCGGGAGCGCACGCCATCGGCCTGGTGTTCCACCCCGGGAGCCCGCGCTGCGTCGCGCCCGGTGTCGCTGCGGCCATCGTCCGCGCGCTGCCGCCGTTCATCACCACGGTCGCCCTGTTCGTCGACGCCGACCCGCAGGCGGTGCGCGCCGTGCTGCGGGAGGTGCCGGTGCACCTGCTCCAGTTCCACGGCGCCGAGCCGCCCGACTACTGCAACGCGTTCGACCGGCCGTGGCTGAAGGCCGTCAGGGTGAAGCCGGGGGTGGATTTGCTACAATACGCCGGCCGTTATGCTGCCGCGAAAGGGCTGCTGCTGGATGCGTTCAGCGACGCCGCGCATGGCGGCACCGGGCAGTCCTTCGACTGGACGCTCATCCCCGATCGCCTGTCTCTGCCCGTCGTGCTGGCGGGCGGCCTGACGCCCGGCAACGTGGGCGAAGCGGTGCGCCGGGTGCGGCCGTGGGCCGTGGACGTGAGCAGCGGCGTCGAGCGGGAAAAAGGCATCAAGGACGCGGCGAAGATCGCCGCCTTCATACGAGGAGCGCGCGATGCAGATGTATGAGGCCGGGCAGATCTACGACCTGCCCGACAACCGCGGCCATTTCGGTCCCTACGGCGGGGTGTTCGTCGCCGAGACCCTCATGCACGCGCTGGACGAGCTGCGCCGCGAGTATCTGCGGCTGCGCGACGACCCCGCGTTCCAGACCGAGCTCGCCTACGAGCTGAAGCACTACGTGGGGCGCCCCAGCCCCGTGTACCACGCCAGGCGGCTGTCCGAGCATCTCGGCGGCGCGCAGATCTGGCTCAAGCGCGAGGACCTCAACCACACCGGCGCGCACAAGATCAACAACACCGTCGGCCAGGCGATGGTGGCGCGCGGCATGGGCAAGAAGCGCATCATCGCCGAGACCGGCGCGGGCCAGCACGGCGTGGCCTCGGCCACCGTGGCCGCGCGCTACGGCATGGAGTGCGTGGTGTACATGGGCTCGGAGGACGTCAAGCGCCAGGCCTCCAACGTCTATCGCATGAAGCTGCTCGGCGCCACCGTGGTGCCGGTCGAGAGCGGCTCGAAGACCCTCAAGGATGCGCTCAACGAAGCGATGCGCGACTGGGTCACCAACGTCGAGTCCACCTTCTACATCATCGGCACCGTCGCCGGCCCGCACCCCTATCCGATGATGGTGCGCGACTTCAACGCCATCGTGGGCCGCGAGCTGCGCACGCAGATGCCGGAGGCGATCGGCCGCCAGCCCGACGCGATCCTTGCCTGCGTCGGCGGCGGCAGCAACGCGATGGGGGTGTTCCATCCCTACATCCAGGACACCAGCGTCCGCCTCATCGGGGTCGAGGCCGCGGGCGAAGGCCTGAACACCGGACATCACGCCGCCACGCTGTGTGCCGGACGTCCCGGCGTCCTGCACGGCAACCGCACCTACCTGCTGCAGGACGAGGACGGGCAGATCATCGAGACCCACTCGATCTCCGCAGGCCTCGACTACCCCGGCGTCGGACCCGAGCACGCCTGGCTCAAGGATAGCGGTCGGGCCGAATATGTCGCCGCCACCGACGACGACGCACTGAAGGCCTTCCACACGCTGTGCCGCATGGAGGGCATCATGCCTGCGCTCGAATCCAGCCATGCGCTCGCGCACGCGATGAAGATGGCGCCCACCATGCAGCGCGGTCAGGTGCTGCTGGTCAACCTCTCCGGGCGCGGCGACAAGGACATGCACACCGTCGCGTCGCGGTCAGGCATCACGTTGTGATGCCGTTCACAGGTGAAGAGGTGAAAAGGTGAAGAGGTGAAGAGATGTATTCCCGCTCACTGAAGCGCTTCACCCAACTGCAGGGCGTGGCCCCTTCACCTCTTCACAGCGCGCAGCGCGTTCACCTCTTCACCTGAACTCATGTCCCGCATCCCCGCCACCTTCGAAGCGCTCAAGGCCCGCGGCCGCAAGGCGCTCGTCCCGTTCATCACCGCCGGCGATCCGTCGCTCGCCACCACGGTGCCGCTGATGCATGCGCTGGTGGAGGCGGGCGCCGACATCATCGAGCTGGGCGTACCCTTCTCCGACCCGATGGCCGATGGTCCGGCGATCCAGCGTGCGAGCGAGCGCGCGCTCAGGCAGCACACCAGCCTGAGGGGCGTGCTCGGGGCGGTGCGGCAGTTCCGCGACCAGGACGCCCGCACGCCGGTGGTGCTGATGGGGTACGCCAATCCGATCGAGGCAATGGGCGCGGCACGCTTCGCCGCTGCCGCAGCGCAGGCCGGCGTCGACGGCGTGCTCGTGGTCGACTACCCGCCCGAGGAAGGCAGCGAGCTGCTCGCCGAGCTCAAGCAGCGTTCCATCGACAGCATCTACCTGCTTTCGCCGACCTCCGAGGATGCGCGCATCCAGCAGGTGGGGCGCGTGGCCAGCGGCTACGTCTACTACGTGTCGCTCAAGGGCGTGACCGGCGCGAGTCACCTCGACCTGGCCGAAGTCGGCCGAAAGATTCCGCAGATCCAGTCGTTCATCAAGCTGCCGATCGGCGTGGGCTTCGGCATCCGCGATGGCGAGACCGCGCGGGCCGTGGCACAGCTGTCCGACGCCGTCGTGATCGGCACCCGGCTGGTGCAGGAGATCGAGAAGTCCGCGCCCGAGCAGGTCGTCGGCAACATCAAGTCCCTGGTGGGCGACATCCGCCGGGCCATGGACGAATAGCATCGTCAGCTGCGAAGGTGCCGCCCGGCGGCGCCCCCATCAGCCCGTGAACCGGAGGTGATGTGAGCTGGTTGCAGAAGCTGCTGCCCCCCAAGATCAAGCGCAGCCCCGGCGCGGCCAAGAAGGCGGTGCCCGAGGGTCTGTGGGTAAAGTGCGAGGTCTGCGAGTCGGTGCTCTACCGCGCCGATCTCGAGAAGAGCCTGCACGTGTGCCCGAAGTGCTCGCACCACAGCCGCGTCACGGCCCGCGAGCGCCTCGACATGACCCTGGACGCCGAAGGCCGCTACGAGATCGGCTCGGAAGTGGTGCCGGTGGATTTCCTCAAGTTCGTCGACAGCCGCAAGTACACCGAGCGCCTGGAGGCCGACGCCAGCGAGACCGGCGAAGGGGATGCGCTCATCGTCATGCAGGGCGCGATCAAGACCGTCCCTGCGGTGGTCGCGGCGTTCGAGTTCCGCTTCATGGGCGGCTCGATGGGCTCGGTGGTGGGCGAGCGCTTCGTGCGGGGGGTGGCCTCGGCGATCGAGCAGAAGATGGCCTTCGTGTGCTTCACCGCGAGCGGCGGCGCGCGCATGCAGGAGGGCCTGATGTCCCTCATGCAGATGGCCAAGACCACCGCCGCGCTCACCCAGCTCGCCGAGGAGCGCCTGCCGTTCATCTCCGTGCTGACCGACCCCACCATGGGCGGTGTGTCGGCGAGCTTCGCGATGATCGGCGACGTCGTGATCGCCGAGCCCAATGCGCTGATCGGCTTCGCCGGTCCACGCGTGATCGAGCAGACCGTCAAGCAGACCCTGCCCGAAGGCTTCCAGCGTGCCGAGTTCCTGCTCGAGCACGGCGCGATCGACATGATCGTCGACCGCCGCAACATGCGCGACAAGCTGGCTTCGCTGATCACGCTGCTCATGCGGGCTCCGCCCGCATGACAGGCGCCAGGCTCTAGGCCCCAGACGCCAGAATCCAAGCGAACTCCCTGGCGTCTGGGGCCTGGGGCCCGGTGCCTTGCTTGGTCACCGCCGTGCCACCCGAGCGCACCCTCTCAAGCTGGCTCGCCTACCTCGAGCGGCTGCATCCCACCACAATCGAGCTCGGCCTTGACCGGGTGCGCACCGTGCGCGACCGGCTCGGGCTGCAGCAGCTGCCCTTCCCGGTGTTCACCGTCGGCGGCACCAACGGCAAGGGCTCGACCTGTGCGCTGCTCGAAGCCTTCCTGCGCTGCGCCGGCTACAAGGCTGGCTGCTACACCTCGCCTCACCTCGTGCGCTACAACGAGCGCGTGCGCATCGCGGGCGAACAGGTCTCCGATGGCGATCTCGTCGCGGCGTTCGGGCGCGTGGAGGCTGCGCGCGGTGACGTCTCGCTGACCTACTTCGAGTTCGGGACGCTCGCAGCGGCGCTGCTCTTCGTCGACGCGGGCATCGAGTGCGCGGTGCTGGAGGTCGGCCTGGGCGGGCGCCTCGATGCCGTCAACGTCTTCGACCCCGATTGCGCGGTGGTGACCAGCATCGGCCTGGACCACATGGACTACCTGGGGCCCACGCGCGAGCACATCGGCTACGAGAAGGCGGGCATCTTCCGCGCCGGACGTCCCGCAGTGGTGTCCGAGCCCGAACCGCCGCAGCGCCTGCTCGAGCAGGCGCGCGAGTGCGGGGCCGAGCTCTTCCTCATCGACCGGGATTTCGGTGCGCATGCGGGGGAGCGCGAGTGGACCTGGTGGAGTGCGCAGGGCCGGCGCAGCGGCCTGCCCTGGCCGAGCCTGCGTGGAGCACACCAGCTGCGCAACGCGTCCGCTGCGCTCGCCGCGCTCGAGACGCTGCGCGCGCGCGTCCCGGTGGACATGGGGGCGGTCCGCCGCGGACTCGTGGAAGTGCAGTTGCCCGGGCGCTTCCAGGTGCTGCCCGGCCGCCCGGTGCGCGTGCTCGACGTCGCGCACAATCCGCAGGCTGCTGCGCAGCTGCGCGAGAACCTCGCACAGATGGGCCGCTTCCCGGTCACGATCGCGGTGTTCTCCATGCTGCGCGACAAGGACATTGCCGGGGTCGCGCGCGCGCTGCAGGGCCAGGTCGAGCGCTGGTTCATCGCGCCCTCCGCCGGTTCGCGCGGGATCGACGCGGACGGGCTGCGGGACGCGCTGCGGGCTGCCGGGGTGAACGACGGGGTGCAGGCCTTCGCCAGCGTGGCGGATGCATGGGCTGCAGCGCAGGAAGCGGCGGGTCCCGATGATAGAATCGTGGCATTCGGTTCCTTCCTCACCGTGGGCGCGGTGCTCGAGGCGACGCGCAGCGCGTGAGTCGTGGCCGCGCGACACCTCGCAGTGTGTTGAAGCATGCAGACAGCGTCCGCGGCCCTGGCGGCCGGACCAATGTCGGATTTCGCCCTTTCAGGGGCTGGTCGCGCGGGTGCGCCACCGACGTAGCCTGGAGGCGCGCCGCGAGGCAGTCCTTCAACAGCCTGCCAGGTCAGCGGGCGCAATCGAAGAGTCGACGCAGTGGCAAGCAAGACAACCGTCTCTGACGAAGAAATCCAGCTGCGCAAGCGGGCGCGCCGCCGACTTGTGGGCGCAGTCGCACTGGTCGTGCTGGTGGTGGCGGCCGTGCCGATGGTGCTCGACGGCGAGCCCAAGGGCCGCAACGAGCAGATCGACGTGCGCATCCCGCCGGTGCCCGCCGTGCCCGACAGCACGCCGGCGCCGGGCGCTGCTGCGCCGGCCGGCGCCGAGGCCCCTGGCACAGCATCGTCGGCAACTGGCCCGCTCACACCGGCACCGGCGCCGGCACCCCCGGAGCGCACGCCCGAGCCGCAGCCGGCGCCGCCGCAGTCGGTGCCGCCACCGCCATCGCCCAGCGTGGGCCCAGCGCCCTCCGCACCGGCAGCGCCCAAGACGACCGCGACCTCGAAGGAGGCCTACGCGGTGCAGCTGATCGCCACGGCGTCACCGGCAAAGGCGCGCGAACTGCGCCAGAAGCTGGAGCGCCAGAAGTTTCCCGTGTACACGGAGAAGACCCCCGACGGCGGCAAGATCCGCGTGCGGGTCGGGCCATACCCGACGCGCGATGCGGCCGAGCAGGCTCGCCAGCGTCTCGCCAGGCTCGACTACGACCCGGGCAAGGTCGTGCGCAGGGGCGACTAGTGCTGCGGGCCGCAGCCGCAGTGGGGCATGGGCGATGACCGGTTTCGACTACCTGGTCATCGCCATCATCGCCATCTCGGTCGTGATCAGCATCGTGCGCGGCGCCGCGCGCGAGCTGCTCTCGATCGCCTCGTGGGTGGTCTCCGGGTTCCTCGCCCTGCGCTATGCGCACACCGTGGCGGCGCTGCTGCCGGCCTCGATCAGCAGCCCCACGGTGCGGCTGGTGATCGGCTTCACCGCGATCATGGTGGTGGGGCTGCTGCTGTTCGCAGTGGTGTCGCTGGCGCTGTCACGCCTGCTCGAACGCGCGGGCCTGACCGCCACCGACCGGCTCCTCGGCGCGCTGGTGGGGTTCGTGCGGGCGGTGGTGATCCTGGTCATCCTCACCCTGCTGGCCGGCCTCACGCCGCTGCCCCGGGAAGCGACCTGGCGCAATGCACTGTTCAGCCCGCCCCTGGAGTCGATGGCCATCCTCGTGCGCGGCTACCTGCCGGCGGCGCTCGCCGGCCGAATCCGCTACGATTGAGCTGGACTGGCTCTTGCCTGCCCTTGCGGCATGCCGTTGATCGCAGCCGAACCGACACCATCTAACGATTTCACCAGGGCCGTTCTATGTGCGGAATCATAGGAGTCGTCGCGAAGTCACCGGTCGGCCAGGTGCTCTACGACGGTCTGCTGGTGCTCCAGCATCGCGGGCAGGACGCGGCCGGCATCGTCACGGCGCAGGAGAGCACCTTCCACATGGAGAAGGGCAGCGGACTGGTGCGGGACGTCTTCCGCACCCGGAACATGCGCAACCTGATGGGCGAGGCCGGCATCGCCCACTGCCGCTACCCGACCGCGGGCTCCGCCGAAAACTCGGCCGAGTCGCAGCCGCTGTACGTGAACTCCCCGTTCGGCATCGTGCTCGGGCACAACGGCAACCTCACCAACTCCGAGCAGCTCAAGCGCGACCTGTTCCGGCAGGACCTGCGCCACGTGAACACCAACTCCGATTCCGAGGTGCTGCTCAACGTGCTCGCACACGAGCTGCAGGAGGCCTCGCGCTCGTATGCACTGGACCCGGCGACGATCTTCCAGGCGGTCAGCGGCGTGCACCGGCGCTGCCGCGGCGCGTACGCTATCGTGGCGATGATCGCGGGCTACGGCCTGCTCGCCTTCCGCGACCCCTTCGGCATCCGGCCGCTGGTGTTCGGCTCCATGCAAACCGACCAGGGCACCGAGTACCTGGTCGCCTCGGAGAGCGTGGCGCTGGACGTGCTCGGCTTCCGCCTGGTCCGTGACGTGGCGCCGGGCGAGGCGATCTTCATCGACATGGACGGGAACTTCTACAGCAAGCAGTGCGCGCCCAGCGCGTCGCTGAACCCGTGCATCTTCGAGTACGTGTACCTCGCGCGCCCGGACTCGGTGATCGACGGCATCTCGGTGTACGAGACGCGCCTGCGCATGGGCGAGAGCCTGGCGGAGAAGATCGAGCGCCAGTACGGCGACCTCGACATCGACGTGGTGATCCCCATCCCCGACTCCAGCCGGCCGGCCGCCATGCAGCTGGCGCTCAAGCTGGGCGTGGAATACCGCGAGGGCTTCATCAAGAACCGCTACATCGGGCGCACCTTCATCATGCCCGGACAGGGCGTGCGCAAGAAGTCGGTGCGGCAGAAGCTCAACGCCATCGGCATGGAATTCCGCGGCAAGAACGTGCTGCTGGTCGACGACTCGATCGTGCGCGGCACCACCAGCCGCGAGATCGTGCAGATGGCGCGCGACTCCGGCGCCAACAAGGTGTTCTTCGCCTCCGCCTCGCCACCGGTGCGCTTCCCCAACGTCTACGGCATCGACATGCCCAGCGCGCGGGAGCTGATCGCGACCGGCCGCGACGACGCGCAGATCGCCCAGGAGATCGGCGCCGACTGCCTGATCTACCAGGACCTCGACGCGCTGATCCGCGACGTGCAGTCGGTCAACCCGGCGGTGCAGAACTTCGAGACCTCCTGCTTCAGCGGGGTCTACATCACCGGCGACGTCACCGCCGAGTACCTCGCCGGCGTGGAGGCCAACCGCAACGACGTCGAGCTGATGCGCCGCTCGATCGTGGCCACCACGCAGCTGGACCTGAATCTGGTCGGAGCCGGCTGAGATCGCGCTCGGCGGTCTGCAGAACAGCGTTCACACCGAGGACACAGAGGCACACAGAGGAAATGCACTGAGCCTGGAGCTCCGAGCTCGGTAGTCCGATCGAGCACCGGGGTTGCCGTCGCATCTCTGAGCCGCTCCCGTGGCAACATCTCGCGCACGGTGTCCTGGTTTCCCTCTGTGTGCCTCTGTGCCCTCGGTGTTCAATGCGGCGGGAAGTGCAGGGCGACCTGCCGCCAGGTTGACAACCCCGCCCCAACCGCGTAACTTCCCTGCCGTCGCGCCGATTTGAGGCTACAGCTTGCGGGCGCGTTAAAAATGCAGCTAAAGCGTGGGCGAGAAACCCGCGTCAGTCATGCTGCGCGGGTTTTTTCTTTTGGTGCTCGATCATGACGGACCTCGACTTCGAAACGCTGGCGGTGCGCGCCGGCATCCACCGCAGCCAGTTCAACGAGCACTCGGAGGCGCTCTACCTCACCTCCAGCTACGTGTTCGAGAGCGCCGCGCAGGCGGCAGCCCGCTTCGCCAATGCCGAGGACGGGATGGTGTACTCGCGCTACACCAACCCGACGGTGCAGACCCTGCAGGAGCGCCTCGCCGCCCTCGAAGGCGCGCAGTGCTGTATCGCGACCTCGTCGGGCATGGCCGCGATCCTCGCCTGCGTGCTGGGGTTGCTGCGCGCGGGCGACCACCTGGTGGCGGCGCAGACGCTGTTCGGTGCGACGGTGCAGCTGTTCAACAACTGGCTGCCCCGCCTGGGCATCGAGACCACCTTCGTGGCGGGGAATGACGTGGAGGCGTGGCGCGCGGCCATGCGACCCAACACGCGCCTGCTGTTCCTCGAGACACCTTCCAATCCGCTCACCGAGTTGTACGACATCACGGCCCTGGCCCAGCTTGCGCACTCGCGCGGTGCGCTGCTCGCAGTGGACAACTGCTTCTGCACGCCGGCCCTGCAGCGGCCGCTGGAGCTCGGTGCCGACCTGGTCACGCATTCGGCCACCAAGTACCTCGACGGGCAGGGCCGGGTGCTGGGCGGCGCAGTGCTGGGCACGCGCAGCCTGATCCAGGAGCCCCTCACCGCCTTCCTGCGCAATGCCGGCCCCACGCTGTCGCCGTTCAACGCATGGGTGATCCTCAAGGGGCTGGAGACCCTCAAGCTGCGCATGGATGCGCATTCGGCTGCAGCCCTGCAGCTCGCCCAGTGGCTCGAGCGCCATCCGCGCATTGCGCGGGTGTACTACCCGGGCCTGCCGAGTCATCCGCAACACGAGCTGGCCAGGCGTCAGCAGCGCACCGGCGGCGGCATCGTCTCGTTCGTGGTGAAGGGGGGGCGCGAAGCGGCGTGGCGCGTGGTGGACCGCACACGGCTCATCTCCATCACCGCCAATCTCGGCGACGCGAAGTCCACGATCACGCATCCGGCGAGCACCACGCACGGACGCCTCTCGCCGCAGGCACGTGAAGCCGCGGGGGTGGAGGAGGGGCTGCTGCGGGTCGCGGTGGGCCTGGAGTCGGTGCGTGATCTCGAAGCCGATCTCGCCCACGGCCTCGACGAGTAGCCGCAGCTACCCGAACGGGACTGGAACCGCCTCGCAGCCCGCGGCGGTGCAGCGCAGGTACTCGCCGCGGCGATACCAGTCGGACAGTACCCAGCGCTCGCGCCGGCTGCCGTCGACCTCGTGCTCGTGCCGTGCCGGCCGATGCGTGTGCCCATGGATCAGCCGGCTGCAGCCCGACTCGCGCAGCGCCCGTTCGACCGCTTCCGGGGTCACGTCCATGATGCTCATCTGCTTGGCCTGCTTCTCGCCTTCACTGAAGCGGCGTGCCCCGCCGATCACGCGCTTGCGCCGTTCGAGCGGGACATGCATGAACAGCGCCCGCACCAGCCGGTTGCGCACCACCGCGCGGAACACCTGGTAACGGCGGTCCTGCGTGCACAGCAGGTCCCCGTGCATCAGCAGGGTCGGCACACCGTAGAGATCCACGCGCGCCGGGTCGGGCAGCATGCGCGCGCCCGAGGCCTGCGCGAAGGGCGCCATCAGCAGGAAGTCGCGGTTGCCGTGCAGGATGAAGAGCGGAACCCGGGCCGCGAGTTCGTGCAGGGCCGCCGCCACCCGGGCGTTGAACGGATCGGCCAGGTCGTCATCCCCGGCCCAGTACTCGAACAGGTCGCCGAGGATGTAGAGCGCATCGGCGTGGCCGGCGACCTCGCGCAGGAACGCGAAGAACGCGGCGTTGGCCGCCGGTCGCTCGGCGCTGAGATGCAGATCCGAGATGAAGGCCGTGAATCCGGGCACGCAACCGCCTGGCGTCTAGGGCCTGGCGCCTCGCGTGGAGCGCATCAGATCACCTCCGCCTTCTTGATCACCACGTCTTCCACCGGCACGTCGTCGTGCATGCCGCGGCGGCCGGTCTGCACCTTCTTGATCTGGTCCACCACGTCCTTGCCTTCGACGACGCGGCCGAACACGCAGTAGCCCCAGCCCTGCGCGGTGGGCGCGCGGTGATCGAGGAAGTCGTTGTCGCTCACGTTGATGAAGAACTGGCTGGAGGCCGAGTGCGGGTCGGGCGTGCGCGCCATGGCCACGGTGTAAGCCTCGTTGCTCAGGCCGTTGGTGGCCTCGTTCTTGATCGTGGCGCGGGTGCTCTTCTGCTTCATGCCGGGTTCGAAACCACCGCCCTGGATCATGAATCCGTCGATCACCCGGTGGAAGATGGTGTTGTCGTAGTGCCCGCTCGTCACGTACTCGAGGAAGTTGCGCACCGTCTCCGGGGCCTTGGCTTCGTCCAGCTCGAGTGCGATCGTGCCGAGCGTCGTGTGCAGCTTCACCATGCGGGTCTCTCCTGTGGGGTTGGGGACGGCGCGGACCGACGTCAGCGCCGCACGAAGGTTTCCTTCTCGATCAACCAGCGCTCGCCGTCGCGCACGAGGTCGAGCGTCTTGCGTCCGTTCACCTTCTGCGTGGCGGACGCGTACTCCTGGGCGAACGCGACGCTCGCGTGGCGCTCATCGGCGCCGAAGGTGACCTGAGGATCGAGCACCTTGACCGTCACGTTGCGCAGCTTCGCGAAATCGGCGCGCCTGGCGGCTTCCCACTTCGCCCGAGGCTCGCCCTTCGGCGGGCGGAAGCCGGGACCGTAGAACGCGAGGTAGGCACTGGCGTCACGTTGCGACCACGCCTGCGCCCATCCGTCCACGGTGCGCAGCACGGCTTCGATGCGCTGCTGCACGGTGCCGGCCGGTGCAGCAGGTGAGGGTGACGCGGCTGCTCCGGCCGCGCCGCCGTCCGTCCCGGTGGAGGGCAGGCCGAGCACCGGCGACTCGGGCGCGACATCCAGCTTCACCTCCGGCGGTGGCGCTTCGACCGCGGGCGCGCTGGGCGGGGACAACACCTCCAGCCGCGGCTCGCCCGGCTGCGCCATGGCGGCCACAGGCGGTTCCGCGGGGTTGGCGGCTGGCGGCGCCGGCGGCAGCAACTCGCGCAGCAGCGTCAGTTTCCTGGGTGCGGTCTGGTTCTTCCGGTCGAGCTCGATGGCCCTGGCGTACTGCTGCCGGGCCAGCGCAGCGTACACATCGCCCAGATTCTCGTGCGCGTTGGTGTACTCCGGGTAATTGCGGATCGCCATCAACAGCGCTTCGCGCGCGCGGTCGTAGTCACCGCGTCCTGCATACAGCACCGCGAGATTGTTGTAAGGCTCCGGCAGCTCCGGGAAGTCCTGGGTGAGGAGGGTGAACACCTCGATCGCCTCGGCGCGCCGGTTGGTCTCGCTCAGGATCACGCCCTTGAGGAAGCGCGCGCGGGCGTCACGCGGCTGGCTGGCGAGGTGCGCATCCAGGCGTGCAATCGCCTCGGCGGGCTGGCCCTTTTGATAGAGCTGCTGCGCGGTCTGGTAATCGTCTGCGGCGCGGGACAGCCCCGGCAGCAACACCGCCAGGACCAGCACGAGCACTGCGATGGGGCGGATGGCCATCTGCTATACTGCCGGCGTTGCTAGGTTGTTGTAATCCTAGCAGATTCCGACGACCTCCTGCCTTCGAGAACGCCGCCGGCCGCGAATTCGCGGTGCACGGCCGCCATCCGCAATGCTCCAGATCCACAACTCCCTCGCACGCCAGAAGCAGACGTTCGTACCGATGCACCCGGGGCAGATCCGCATGTACGTCTGCGGGATGACCGTGTACGACTACTGCCACGTGGGCCACGCGCGGGTCATGGTGGTGTTCGACGTCATCGTGCGCTGGCTGCGGGCGTCGGGCTACGCGGTGCAGTACGTGCGCAACATCACCGACATCGACGACAAGATCATCCGGCGGGCGCACGAGAACGGCGAGTCGATCCAGGCGCTGACCGAGCGCTTCATCCGCTTCATGCACGAGGACGAGGCCGCGCTCGGGGTGGAGCGCCCGGACGCCGAGCCGCGTGCGACCCAGCATGTGGCCGGCATGCTCGACATCATCGGCAAGCTGGTCGCGAAGGGCCTCGCATATCGCGCATCCAACGGCGACGTGTACTACTCGGTGCGCGGCTTTCCCGAGTACGGCAAGCTGTCCGGCAAGTCGCTCGAGGACCTGCGCGCAGGCGAGCGCGTCGAGGTCGATCCGAACAAGCAGGACCCGATGGACTTCGTGCTGTGGAAGGCGGCCAAGCCGGGCGAGCCGCAGTGGGACTCGCCCTGGGGCCCGGGCCGCCCAGGCTGGCACATCGAGTGTTCCGCGATGAGCGAGAAGCTGCTCGGGGAGCAGTTCGACATCCACGGCGGCGGCCAGGACCTCACCTTCCCGCACCACGAGAACGAGATCGCACAGTCCGAGGGTGCACACGGCCACGCTTTCGTGAACTACTGGCTGCACAACGGCTTCGTGCGCGTGGACAACGAGAAGATGTCCAAGTCGCTGGGCAACTTCTTCACCGTGCGCGAGGTGCTCGCGAAGTACGATGCCGAGGTGGTGCGCTTCTTCATCGTGCGCGCGCACTACCGCAGTCCGCTCAACTATTCCGACCAGCATCTCGATGACGCGCGCTCGGCGCTCACGCGGCTGTACACGACGCTGCGCGACACGCCGCCGGCCGGCCCGGCCGGCATCGACTGGAACAATCCGTACGCCGCGCGCTTCAAGACGGCGATGGACGACGACTTCAACACGCCCGAGGCGTGTGCCGTGCTGTTCGAGCTGGCGAGCGAGGTGAACCGGTCACGCAAGGCCGGGGACGCGGCACTGCTGAAGAGCATGGCCGGCCTGCTCGGCCTGCTCCAGCGCGAGCCGAGCACGTTCCTGCAAGGCGGAACGTCGGCCGGCGAGCTGTCAGCCGAGGAGATCCAGGCGCTGATCGATCAGCGCACCGCGGCGCGCAAGGCGAAGAATTTCGCGGAAGCCGATCGGATCCGCAAGCACCTCGAATCGCTCGGGGTGCTGCTGGAGGATGCGGCGGGCGGGACGATCTGGCGGAGGAAATAGAGGCTCCAGGCCCTAGGCGCCAGACGCCAGAAGTAAGGCGCGGCGCATAGCGCCGCATCGCCACCACCTGGGGTCTAGAGCCTAGGGCCTAGAGCCTAGGGCCTAGAGCCTGTAGAAGGTTGAGCCACCAAGCTCAACCTTCGAAAAACTCCTTCACCTTCTCGAACCAGCTCTTCGCCTTGGGGTTGTGGCGGCCGGACTCTTCCTGGTTGATCGCCTCCAGCTCCATCAGCAATTCCTTCTGCCGTGACGTCAGGTTGACCGGGGTCTCCACCACCACGTGGCACATCAGGTCGCCATGCACCTGGCTGCGCACGCCCTTGATGCCCTTGCCGCGCAGGCGGAACACCTTGCCGGTCTGGGTCTCGGGCGGGATCTTGATCTTGGCGCTGCCGTCGAGCGTGGGGATCTCGATCTCGCCGCCGAGCGCCGCGGTGGTGTAGCTGATCGGCATCTCGCAGTGCAGGTCGTTCTCCTCGCGCTGGAACACGCCGTGCGGCTTCTGCCGGATCACCACGTACAGGTCGCCGGGCGGGCCGCCATTGACCCCGGCCTCGCCCTCGCCGGACAGGCGGATGCGGTCGCCTTCGTCGACGCCGGCAGGAATCTTCACCGACAGTGTCTTCTGCCGCTTCACCCGGCCGGCGCCGGAGCACGAGCTGCACGGGTCCTTGATGATCTTGCCGGCGCCGCCGCAGCGCGGGCAGGTCTGCTGCAGCGAGAAGAAGCCCTGCTGGATGCGCACCTGGCCCTGCCCGTGGCAGGTCGGGCACGAGACCGGTTCGGTCCCTGCCTTCGCACCCGTGCCGTGGCAGGTCTCGCACTGCTCCAGCGTGGGGATGCGGATCTTGGTCTCGGTGCCGCGTGCGGCTTCCTCGAGCGTGACCTCGAGGTTGTAGCGCAGGTCGGCACCGCGGTAGACGTTGGAGTGCGCCCGCCCGCCGCCGAAGATCTCGCTGAAGATGTCGCCGAACGCATCGGCGAAGTTCGCGCCGCCGGCCGCGGCCGCAGCCTGCTCCACGCCCTGGTGGCCGAAGCGGTCGTAGGCCGCGCGCTTGTCCTGGTCGGAGAGGATCTCGTAGGCCTCCTTGGCCTCCTTGAATTTCTCCTCGGCCTTCGGATTGTCCGGATTGCGATCCGGGTGGTGCTGCATGGCCAGCTTGCGATAGGCCTTCTTGATCTCTTCTTCGGAGGCGTCGCGGTTGACGCCCAGGACTTCGTAGTAGTCGCGCTTGGCCATGGATGAACGTAAGGCTGAACCGCAGAGGCGCAGAGGAAGCGCAGAGAACTGCCTGTCCTCTGCGGACCTCCGCGCCTCTGCGCCTCTGCGGCTAGGGTTGTCGGTTTACTTCTTTCCGTCCTTCACTTCTTCGAACTCGGCATCCACCACGTCGCCATCCTCCCCCTTGGCGCCACCCTGCTGGCCGCCCGGCGCGCCCTGGGCCTGCGCCCCTTGCGCACCCTGCTGCGCGTACATCTTCTCGCCCAGCTTCTGCGCGGCCTGGGCCAGCGCCTGCGTGCTGGCCTCGATGGCGTCCTTGTCGGTGCCCTTCATCGCCTCCTCGGCCGCCTTGAGCGCGTCCTCGATCTTCGACTTCTCGGCGGCCTCCAGTGCGCTGCCGTGCTCGGAGAGCGACTTCTTCACCGTGTGCACCATCGCATCGCACTGGTTGCGGGCGTCGACCACCTCGCGTGCCTTGCGGTCGTCCTCGGCGTGCGCCTCGGCGTCCTTGACCATCCGCTGGATCTCGTCCTCGGACAGACCCGAGCTCGCGGTGATCTTGATCTTGTTCTCCTTGCCGGTGGCCTTGTCCCGGGCCGACACGTGCAGGATGCCGTTGGCGTCGATGTCGAAGGTGACCTCGATCTGCGGCATGCCGCGCGGGGACGGGGGAATGCCCTCGAGGTTGAACTGGCCCAGGCTCTTGTTGCCGGAGGCCACCTCGCGCTCGCCCTGCAGCACGTGAATGGTCACCGCCGACTGGTTGTCGTCCGCGGTCGAGAACACCTGGTTCGCCTTGGTCGGGATCGTGGTGTTCTTCTGGATCAGCTTGGTCATCACCCCGCCCAGCGTCTCGATGCCCAGCGACAGCGGGGTCACGTCGAGCAGCAGGACGTCCTTGACCTCGCCCTTGAGCACACCGCCCTGGATCGCCGCGCCGATCGCCACGGCCTCGTCCGGGTTGACGTCCTTGCGCGGCTCCTTGCCGAAGATCTCCTTGACCTTCTCCTGCACCTTCGGCATGCGGGTCATGCCGCCGACCAGGATGACGTCGTCGATGTCGGAGAGCTTCACGCCCGCGTCCTTGATCGCGACGCGACAGGGCTCGGCGCTCTTCTCGATGAGCTCCTCGACCAGGCTCTCGAACTTCGCCCGGGTGATCTTCATGGCCAGGTGCTTGGGCCCCGACTGGTCCATGGTGATGTAGGGCAGGTTGATCTCGGTCTGCTGGGTGGAGGACAGCTCGATCTTGGCCTTCTCGGCGGCTTCCTTCAGCCGCTGCAGCGCGAGGATGTCCTTGCGCAGGTCCACGCCCTGCTCGCGCTTGAACTCGTCCGCGATGTAGTCCATCAGGCGCTGGTCGAAGTCCTCGCCGCCGAGGAAGGTGTCGCCGTTGGTGGCCAGCACCTCGAACTGGTGCTCGCCCTCGACCTCCGCGATCTCGATGATCGAGATGTCGAAGGTGCCCCCGCCCAGGTCGTAGACGGCGATCTTGCGGTCACCCTCCTTCTTGTCCAGGCCGAACGCCAGCGCGGCCGCGGTGGGCTCGTTGATGATGCGCTTGACCTCCAGGCCCGCGATCCGCCCCGCGTCCTTGGTCGCCTGGCGCTGCGAGTCGTTGAAGTAGGCCGGCACCGTGATCACGGCCTCGCTGACGGTCTCGCCCAGGTAGTCCTCGGCGGTCTTCTTCATCTTCATGAGGACCTGCGCGGACACCTCGGGCGGGGCCATCTTCTTGCCGCGCACCTCGACCCACGCGTCGCCGTTGGGGCCCTGCACGATGCTGTAGGGCGCGAGCTTGATCGCCTTCTGCACCTCGCCTTCCTGGAAGCGGCGGCCGATCAGGCGCTTCGCCGCGTACAGGGTGTTCTTCGGATTGGTCACCGCCTGGCGCTTGGCCGGCGCGCCCACCAGCACCTCGCCCTCCTCGGTGTAGGCGACGATGGACGGGGTGGTGCGCGAGCCCTCGGAGTTCTCGATCACCTTCGGCTGGCCGTTCTCCATGATGCACACGCAGGAGTTGGTCGTGCCGAGGTCGATGCCGATGATCTTTGCCATGCTGACTTCCTCGCTGATCTCAAATGGTTGATTCGATGAGGCGGTAGGTTAGGGTGCCTGCGGCGCTTTCAAGCGCTGGGGAGCTTCCCCCGGGGTCAGCCGGCACTCTTCGATACGGTGACCAGGGCCGGGCGCAGCACGCGTTCGTGCAGCACGTAGCCCTTCTGCAGCACGTGCACGACGGTGTTGGGGGCCTTGTCGGAGTCGACCGTCGTCATCGCCTGGTGGCGGTGGGGGTCGAATTTCTCGCCGACCGGGTTGATCTCCTTGATCGCGCCCTTCTCGAAGGCGCCGTTGAGCTGCTTGAGGGTCAGCTCCACGCCCTGGCGCAGGGCCTCGATCGTGGTGTTGTCGGAGGCCAGGGCCGCTTCCAGCGCATCGCGCACCGGCAGCAGCTCGCCGGCGAAGCCTTCCAGCGCGTACTTGTGCGCATTGGCGATGTCGGCCTGGGCGCGCTTGCGGATGTTGTCGGCTTCCGCCTTGGCTCGCAGCCAGGCGTCGTAGTGCTCCTGGGCCTGCAGCTCGAGCTTGCGGATGACCTGCTCGGGGCTGGGCATGGCCTCGGCGCGCGGGTCGGCCTGAGCCTGCTCCGCGCCGGGCGCGTCAGGCTGACCGGCTGCGTCGGGCGAGCCGAGCATAGGTTCCTGTTCTTGCATGGGTTTCCTCTTCCGGATTCACCCCCGGGACAGTGGGGATGCCGGCGCAGGGTTTCAAGGCGCGGGGGGAACTTTTTCTAGCGGGTGGCGCCCAGGCTCAGGGCCCGCGCGCGTGACTGCTCCGCAGCCCGGACATCCATGGCGGCGTCCCGGGTCGGCTCGAGCCACCCCTGGGTCTCGTGCAGGACGACGTCGGCCAGCGCCCCGATCCAGTCGGGCCGCTCGTTCAGGCAGGGGATGTAGTGGAACTCCCGGCCGCCGGCGGTGAGGAAGGCCGCGCGATTCTCCAGCGCGATCTCCTCCAGGGTCTCGAGGCAGTCGGACACGAAGCCCGGGCAGACCACGTCCACCCGGCCGATGCCCGCGCGCCCAAGGGCTTCGATCGTGTCCATCGTGTAGGGCTTGAGCCATTCGGCCTTGCCGAAGCGCGACTGGAACGTGACCGTGTACGCGTCCTGGGCCAAGCCGAGCGCTTCTCCCAGCAGGCGGCCGGTCTTGTGGCAGTGGCAGTGGTACGGGTCGCCGCGGTCGTGCGAGAAACGCGGCACGCCGTGGAAGCTCATCACGAGGCGATCGGGACGTCCATGTACCGACCAGTACTCCTGGATGCCCGCGGCCAGTGCCGCCACGTAGCCCGGGTGGTCGTGGAACTGGCGGACGAACCGGATCGAAGGGACGTTGCGGGAGGCCTTTAGCGTGTCGAGCACGGCGTCGAAGGTGCTGCCCGTGGTGCTGCCCGCGTACTGCGGATAGAGCGGCACCACCAGGATGCGCTCGCAGCCGCGCTCGCGCAGTGCGAAGAGACCGTCGCGCACGGACGGCTTGCCGTAGCGCATCGCCCATTCCACCACCACCGCCGTGTCGCCTGCCCGTGCACCGAGGGCGGCCTGCAGCAGCGCGGCCTGCCGCTCGGTGTGCACCTTGAGCGGCGAGCCTTCGGGGGTCCAGATCTTCGCGTACTTCTCCGCCGACTTCGCCGGGCGGACGTTGAGGATGATGCCGTTGAGGATCAGCCACCATACCAGCCTCGGCAGTTCCACCACCCGCGGATCGGAGAGGAACTCCTTCAGGTAGGGGCGCAAGGCCTGGCTGGTGGGCGCGTCCGGCGTGCCGAGGTTGACCACCAGCACGCCCACCGGGGCGAGCGTGCCGTGCGTGTACTCGGGTTCGGGCAGAAAAGGCATCGGACGTCTGGAAGTGAGGGAAAGCGCGTGACGCGACGGGCGCGGCGTCAGCCGCGCGCCCGCTGCGCCATCGCGCTGGAGAGCAGCCGGGCGGTGATCTCGACGATCGGGATCACCCGCTCGTATGCCATGCGGGTGGGGCCGATCACGCCGACCGTCCCGAGCACCTGGCCGTCCACCTCATAGGGTGCGGTGACCACGCTGCACTCGTCGAGCGGCACCAGCCCGGACTCGCCGCCGATGTAGATCTGCACGCCCTGCGCCTTGCTGCCGATCTCGAGCAGCTGGAGCAGGCCGGTGCGCTGCTCGAACAGGTCGAACAGGCGGCGCAGGCTGGTCACGTTGGAGGACAGGTCCTGCACGTGCAGGAGGTTGTGCTCGCCGGACAGGACGTACTCGTCGGGCTGCTCGTTCATGGCCTCGTTGCCCGCATCCACCGCCTTGGTCAGCAGCTGCGTCATGTCGTCGCGCAGGCGCATCAGCTCCTCGCGCAGGCGCTCCTTCACCTGCTCGAAGGCGAGCCCGACGAAGTTCTGGTTCACGAAGTTGGACGCCTCGATCAGCTCGCCCTGGGTGTAGTCGCGCTCGGTGGCGAGGATGCGGTTCTGCACGTCGCCCTCCGGGGTGACGATGGTCAGCAGGACGCGCTTGTCGGACAGGCGCAGGAACTCGACGTGGCGGAACGCCGTGGAGCGCCGGCGCGGTGTCATGACCACGCCGGCGAAGCGGGTGAGGTCGGACAGCAGGTGCGATGCGGACTGCAGGAGCTTCTGCGGCTGGTCGCCGTGCAGCTGGCCCTCGAGCTGGTCCATCTCGGCGCGGTCGAGCGCCTTGACCGTGAGCAGGCAGTCCACGAAGAACCGGTATCCCTTCGGGGTCGGCACCCGGCCCGCCGAGGTGTGCGGGCTGGCGACGAAGCCCATCTCCTCGAGGTCCGCCATGACGTTGCGGATGCTCGCCGGGGACAGGTCGAGGCCCGAATAGCGCGAGAGCGTGCGCGAGCCGACCGGCTGGCCTTCGGCGACGTAGCGCTCGACCAGGGTCTTCAGCAGGATCTGGGCACGTTCGGGGAGCATGGCAGTACTTTATCAGAATGGCCTCGCGGCGCGCCTCGGGTTCACCGTGGCGCACCCGCGCAACGGTGCAAGCGCCGGCCGGACCGGACATTGGTCCCGTGGCCGGATCGGGCCGAGGACAGGGGCAGGTCGCAACCGTCTCCCGCGGTGCCTGCGGCGCGCGCAGAACGGCTCGCGCCCCAGTTCTTGTGCTTTAATGAGGCCCATGCCGCCTCCCTTCAAGACGATCATCCTGATCGGCAAGTACAAGAGCCCGGAGATCGAGGCCCCGCTGCTCGAGCTCGCGCGCTTCCTGGAGGGCCAGGGTGTCCGCGTCGTGGTCGATCCGCTGACCGCCTCGCACGTGGGCCGCAACCACCTCGAGGTGATGCCGCTCGATCAGGCCGGCCCCAGCGCCGACCTGGCAGTCGTGATCGGCGGCGACGGCACGATGCTCAACGTGGCGCGCACCCTGGCGCCCTACGACGTCGCGCTGGTGGGCGTGAACCAGGGCCGCCTGGGCTTCCTCACCGACATCTCCACCGAGAACATGCTGGGAACCATCGGGGCGATGCTCGAGGGCCAGTTCATCACCGAGTCGCGCCTGCTGCTCGCCTCGCAGGTGCTGCGCGACGGTGCCGCCGTGTTCGATGTGCGCGCCTTCAACGACGCCAGCATCGGCAAGGGCGCCGACGGCGGCCTGATCGAGCTCGAGGTCAAGATCGACGGCAAGTTCGTCTACGTGCTGCGCGCCGACGGGCTGATCGTCTCCACCCCGACCGGTTCCACGGCCTATGCCCTGTCGGCCGGCGGGCCGATCCTGCATCCGTCCCTGTCCGCCTTCGCCATCGTGCCGGTGAGCCCGCACACGCTGTCCAACCGCCCGATCGCGGTGGGCAGCGACGCGAACATCGAGATCATCATGCACCGCTGCGCCGATGCGCGCGTGCACTATGACAGCCATTCGCACTGCGCCCTGCAGCCCGGCGACCGGATCGTGGTGCAGCGCTACCCGCGCTCGATCCGCCTGCTGCACCCGATCGGCCACAACTACTATCACATGCTGCGCGAGAAGCTCCACTGGAGCGAGGCGCTGTAGGTCGATGCAGGCACTGGGGCAACCGCGGAGGCGCGGAGGCGCGGAGTTGCACGGAGAAACGCGCTCCGAAGGACCGGCGGCAGCAGCCAACCGGATCGAGAGCGGCGCGCCGCGTGCTCTTCTTCGTCGGTGTTCGACCGCGCCTCTGCGGTTGCCGTAGGGGGTGATCCGTGCTGCGCGCCCTCTCGATCCGCGATTTCGTCATCGTCGACCGGCTCGACCTCGAGTTCGGGCCCGGCTTCACCGTGCTCACCGGGGAGACCGGCGCGGGCAAGTCCATCCTCATCGATGCGCTCACCCTGGTGCTGGGCGAGCGCAGCGATCCCGGCCTGGTGCGCGAGGGATGCGGCAAGGCGGAGATCAGCGCGGAGTTCTCGATCGACGCCATCCCCGAGGCACAGCGCTGGCTGGAGGCGGCCGACCTCGCCGATGAGCCCGGCGCCTGCCTGCTGCGGCGCGTGCTGGAGAGCGCCGGGCGGTCGCGCGCCTACATCAACGGCCGGCCCGCCACCCTGCAGCAACTCAAGGAGCTGGGCGAGATGCTGGTTGACATCCACGGCCAGCACGAGCACCAGTCCCTGACGCGGACGGCCGCGCAGCGCCAGCTGCTGGACGCCTTCGCAGGCGCGCTGCCGCTCGCGCGCGAGACCGCGGAGGCCTGGCGCGAATGGCAGGAGCTGCGGCGGCAGCGGGCGGAATGGGAGCGCAACGCGCAGGCCCTGGAGGAGGAGCGCGAGCGGCTGCGCTGGCAGCGTCAGGACCTGGAGCGGCTCGCGTTCTCGGCCGAGGAGTGGGACGCGTTGCAGGGGGATCACAAGCGCCTCGCGCACGCTGCCAGCCTGGTCGAGGCGGTCGAGTACGCACTGGAGGCGCTGTCCGAAGGCGAAGCGGCCGCGCTCGCCATCGTCGAGGGCGCCATCGCCAGGCTGCAGGCGGCCGCCGAGTACGACCCCGGGCTGAGGGAAGCGCTCGACGTGCTCGAGCCGGCGCAGATCCAGATCCAGGAGGCGGTGTACGGGTTGCGCCACTACCGCGATCGCATCGATCTCGATCCGCGCCGCCTGCAGGAAATGGAGCAGAGGCTCGATGCGGTCCACGGCACGGCGCGCAAGTACCGTACGTCGCCGGAGCGGCTCCCGGCGCTGCTGGCCGAGGTGCGCGAGCGCCTGGGGGCGCTGGGTGACGGGGCGAGTGCCGAGGAGCTGGCCCGGCGCGAGAGCGCGGCCGAGCAGGCCTATCGTGCGACGGCGGGCAAGCTGTCGAAGGCGCGCCAGCGCGCCGCTGCGGAGCTGTCCACGCAGGTGAGCGAGCAGATGCAGGGCCTGGCGCTGTCCGGGGGGCGCTTCGAGATCTCGCTGCAGGCCGCAGGGGAGGGCGGCGCGAACGGGCTGGAACAGGTCGAGTTCCTGGTCTCCGCCAATCCGGGGACGGCTGCGCGGCCGCTGGCGAAAGTCGCGTCCGGCGGCGAGCTCTCGCGCATCAGTCTGGCAATCCAGACCGTCACCAGCACAGTGGCCGAGGTGCCGACACTCGTCTTCGATGAAGTCGATGCCGGGATCGGAGGGCGGGTGGCCGAGATCGTCGGGAAGATGCTGGCGCAGCTGGGCCGGCGCCACCAGGTGATGTGCATCACCCACCTGCCGCAGGTCGCCGCCCGCGCGCGCTGCCAACTGCAGGTGAGCAAGAAGGTCCACGGCGGCGCTGCCCGCAGCGACGTGCGCGAGCTGGACGGCGCCCAGCGGGTCGAGGAGATCGCGCGGATGCTGGGCGGGGTGAAGATCACCGAGACGACGCGGAAACACGCAGCCGAAATGCTGGGCATTTCAGCTGCAGGCCCTAGGCCCTAGGTTCCAGACGCCAGAAGTAAGGCCCTAGGCCCCAGGCGCCAGCAAGCGGGCGGCGCGTCGCGCCGCTTCCGTACGCCTGGCGTCTAGGGCCTGGAGCCTAGAGCCTTCACCGCCCGCGCGTCAGCGCGGGCGGTGCGGGCAGTTCTGCTTCGTGCAGTCGGCGTAGATCTGCAGCGAATGCTCGTGGATGTTGAAGCCGCGCTCCTTGGCGATCTTGGCCTGGCGGCGCTCGATCTCGGGGTCGAAGAACTCCTCGACGTGCCCGCACTGCACGCACACCAGGTGATCATGGTGGCCACCCTCGTTGAGCTCGAACACCGCCTTGCCGGCTTCGAAGTGGTGGCGGATCAGGATCCCGGCCTGCTCGAACTGGGTCAGCACGCGATAGATCGTCGCCAGGCCGATATCCATGCCCTCCTTCAGGAGGACCTTGTACACGTCCTCCGCGGTGAGGTGGCGCTCGTCGCTGTTCTCGAACAGGTTGAGGATCTTGAGCCGGGGCAGGGTTGCCTTCAGGCCGATGGTCTTGAGGTCGTGGGGCTTGTTCATGGTCGACCGCCGGGAGGTGTGAATGTGTATCATAACGGTTGCAAAGGCCGTTGAAAAACCGTCGTTCGGTGCGGCTGCCGCCCCCAGGGGCACGGCCTGCGGAGGCCGGCAGCGCGATCCGCGACTGCGCGGCACTGCGGCGCCCGCCGCGGCCCGCGGGCGACATCGAAGAACGAGACCTGAACGCATTGAACCCTCGTAGACCCCTGCAGCGCGGTGCGCGCCTGGTCATTGCGCTGGTCGCCTGCCTGGCGCTGTCGGCCTGCTTCCTCACGCCCTACAAGATCGAGATCCAGCAGGGCAACTACATCGATCCGGCGCTGATCGCCCGGCTCAAGCCCGGGATGACGAGGTCCCAGGTGCGCTTCCTCCTGGGTACGCCGCTGCTCACCGATCCCTTCCATCCCGAGCGCTGGGACTACATGTTCATGGACCGCAAGGAGGGCAAGCTGGTTCAGGAGCGCAGGCTCACGCTTTGGTTCGAGGGCGACAGCCTCCAGCGCGCCGTGACCGACGTGCCGGCCCAGGAACCGGCCACTGCCGCTGCACCAGGGAACGTGGCCACCCCGGCGCGCGCTGCTGCGCCGGCCAATGGCGACGGCCCGGGCAACACCGGCCAGAGCGGCGCGCGCCCACAGTGAACCCCAGCGAGGAGTCATGAGCCTGCTACGAGTTGCCATCGCTGGCAGCACCGGCCGGATGGGCCGCGCGCTGCTGGAAGCCGTCTTCCAGTCTGCCGATCTGCGCCTGCACGCGGCGCTCGAGCGTTCCGACAGCCCCCTGCTCGGCAAGGACGCGGGCGAACTGCTCGGCGCACCCTGCGGCGTGCGCATTTCCGCGGACGTCGACCAGTCCCTCGCCGGCGCCCACGTCCTGATCGACTTCACCCGCCCCGAGGGCACGATGAGCCATCTCGCCGCCTGCCGGCGCCACGGGGTGAAGATGGTCATCGGCACCACCGGGTTGACGGCCGAGCACAAGGCCGGCATCGCGGCCGCCGCGGCCGACCTGGCCATCGTGCAGGCGCCCAACATGAGCGTGGGCGTGACGCTGCTGCTCCAACTGCTCGACACCGCGGCCCGCGTGCTGAACGAGGGCTACGACATCGAGATCATCGAAGCGCACCACCGGCACAAGGTGGATGCGCCCTCCGGCACGGCGCTGCGCATGGGCGAGGTCATCGCCGCAGCGCTCGGCCGCGACCTCGGCCAGGTCGCCGTGTATGGCCGCGAGGGCGTGACCGGGGAACGCACGCCTTCCACGATCGGCTTCGCCACCGTGCGCGGGGGCGACATCGTCGGCGACCACACGGCGTTGTTCGCCGGCGTCGGCGAGCGGGTCGAGATCACGCACAAGGCGAGCAGCCGCGCCACCTTCGCCGTCGGCGCCCTGCGCGCCGCCCGCTTCCTGGCCGACAAGCCGAACGGGCTGTACGACATGCGCGATGTGCTGGGGCTGAAGGCTTAGCTGCCTTTCACTGCCTGCTGCAACCGCGGAGGCGCAGAGGCACAAAGGACCGCGGAGCAGAGCCCTCCGTCTGGTACATACCGCCGGCCTGAGCCCGCCCTACGTGCGGGCGCATCGGGTGCGACAGCGGTCGCTCGGAAAGCATTTCTCTGTGCCTTTGGACCTCTGCGGTTGCCGTAGGGGGTAGGCGGTGCGCCTTGCGGTGACCGGCCCCGGCCACATATAATGCACGGTTAGACAAAGCGGGAGGCAGCGCCTTGCCGCTTTTCTTACGCCCGTCGTTCGCAGCAGTCTGTTCCCAGGAGTCAGCGTCGTGTCCCAGTTCCCGCCCGCCCTGTTAGCCCTCGCGGACGGAACTGTTTTCCACGGCCAGGGCATCGGCGCCCAAGGCAGCAGCACCGGCGAGGTCGTGTTCAACACGGCGATGACCGGCTACCAGGAGATCCTCACCGATCCCTCCTACTGCCGCCAGATCGTCACGCTGACCTATCCCCACATCGGCAACACGGGCGTGAACGCCGAGGACGTCGAGTCGGCCAAGGTGCATGCCGCCGGCCTCGTGATCCGCGATCTGCCCATGCTGGCGAGCAACTGGCGCAGCGAGACCGACCTGTCCACCTACCTGCGCCGCGAGCAGGTGGTCGCCATTGCCGGGATCGACACCCGCAAGCTCACCCGGATCCTGCGCGAGAAGGGTGCCCAGGCGGGCTGCCTGATGGCCGGCCGGGTCGACGCGGCAGAGGCCGTCGCGCAGGCCCGGTCCTTCCCCGGCCTCGCGGGCATGGACCTCGCCAGGGTGGTCAGCTGTACCCAGCCCTACGCGTGGGACGAGACCGAGTGGGGGCTCGGCAAGGGCTACGGCAGCCAGGCTGCGCCGCGCTACCACGTGGTCGCGTTCGACTACGGCATCAAGCGCAACATCATGCGCATGCTCGCCTCGCGCGGCTGCCGGCTGACGGTGCTGCCGGCGCAGACCGACGCGCGCGAGGTGCTGAAGCTGCAGCCCGATGGCGTGTTCCTGTCCAACGGTCCGGGCGATCCCGAGCCGTGCGACTACGCCATCCGTGCGATCCGCGAACTGCTCGACGCGGACATCCCGACCTTCGGCATCTGCCTGGGGCACCAGCTGCTCGGCCTGGCCAGCGGCGCTCGCACCGCGAAGATGAAGTTCGGCCACCACGGTGCGAACCATCCGGTGCAGGATCTCGACACCGGCCGCGTGATGATCACCAGCCAGAACCACGGCTTCGCGGTCGACGCCGAAACCCTGCCAGGCAACTGCCGCGTCACGCACCGCTCGCTGTTCGACGGCACGCTGCAAGGCTTCGCCCGCACCGACAAGCCCGCGTTCTGCTTCCAGGGCCATCCGGAAGCGAGCCCGGGGCCGCACGACGTGGATTACCTGTTCGACCGGTTCATCGGTCTCATGCAGAAACAACATCGATGACAGGCCCTAGGCCCTAGGCTCCAGACGCCAGGAAAGGCGCGGCGCACAGCGCCGCACGATCAATCTGGCGTCTAGTGCCTGGTGCCTAGTGCCTCAAAAAAATGCCCAAGCGCACCGACATCCAATCCATCCTGATCATCGGCGCCGGCCCGATCGTCATCGGGCAGGCGTGCGAGTTCGACTACTCCGGCGCGCAGGCGTGCAAGGCGCTGCGGCAGGAGGGCTACCGGGTCATCCTGGTCAACTCCAATCCCGCCACGATCATGACCGACCCGGAGATGGCGGACGCCACCTACATCGAGCCGGTCAGCTGGCAGATGGTGGAGAAGGTCATCGCCGCCGAGCGGCCCGATGCGCTGCTCCCCACCATGGGCGGGCAGACCGCGCTCAACTGCGCGCTCGACCTCGCCCGCCACGGCGTGCTGGAGAAGTACGGCGTCGAGCTGATCGGCGCCAGCAAGGAAGCCATCGACAAGGCCGAGGACCGCGAGAAGTTCAAGGCGGCGATGACGCGCATCGGCCTGCAGAGCGCGCGCTCCTACCTCGCGCACAGCATGGAGGAGGCGCAGCAGGTCCAGGCGGCGCTCGGCTTCCCGGTCGTGATCCGCCCGTCCTTCACGCTGGGCGGCTCCGGTGGCGGCATCGCCTACAACCGCGAGGAGTTCCTCACCATCTGCGAGCGCGGCTTCGAGGCCTCGCCCACCCACGAGCTGCTGATCGAGGAGTCGGTCATCGGGTGGAAGGAATTCGAGATGGAGGTGGTGCGCGACCGCAAGGACAACTGCATCATCGTCTGCTCGATCGAGAACGTCGATCCGATGGGCGTGCATACCGGCGACTCCATCACCGTCGCGCCGGCACAGACGCTCACGGACAAGGAATACCAGATCATGCGCGACGCCTCGATCGCGGTGCTGCGCGAGATCGGGGTGGACACCGGCGGCTCCAACGTGCAGTTCGCGATCAGCCCGGACGACGGCCGCCTGATCGTGATCGAGATGAATCCGCGCGTGTCGCGCTCCTCGGCGCTGGCCTCCAAGGCGACCGGGTTCCCGATCGCGAAGGTGGCCGCGAAGCTCGCCGTGGGCTACACGCTCGACGAGCTGCGCAACGACATCACGGGCGGGGCCACCCCGGCGTCGTTCGAGCCGACCATCGACTACGTCGTCACCAAGATCCCGCGCTTCGCGTTCGAGAAGTTCCCGCAGGCCGACCAGCATCTCACCACCCAGATGAAGTCGGTGGGCGAGGTGATGGCCATGGGGCGCACCTTCCAGGAATCGATGCAGAAGGCCCTGCGCGGACTGGAGACGGGCGCCGACGGCTTCGACGAGCGCACCACCGAGCGCGACCTGATCGAGCAGGAGCTCGCGCACCCGGGGCCGGACCGCATCTTCTACGTGGCGGACGCCTTCCGCATCGGCCTGTCGCTGCAGGACGTGCAACCGCTCACGCACATCGACCCATGGTTCCTGGTGCAGATCGAGGACATCGTGCGCCGCGAGCAGGGGCTCGCGGGCCGCGACCTGGCGGCGCTGGGCCGCGACGAGCTGCTCGACCTCAAGCGCCGCGGCATGTCCGACCGGCGCCTGGCCGGGCTCCTGCGCACCAGCCAGACCGCGGTGCGCGAGCGCCGCCATGCGCTGGGCGTGCGGCCGGTCTTCAAGCGCGTCGATACCTGCGCCGCCGAGTTCGACACCCGCACCGCCTACATGTATTCCACCTACGAGGACGAGTGCGAGGCGCGGCCGAGCAGCCGCGACAAGATCATGGTGCTGGGCGGGGGGCCCAACCGCATCGGCCAGGGCATCGAGTTCGATTACTGCTGCGTGCACGCGGCGCTCGCCATGCGCGAGGACGGGTGGGAGACCATCATGGTCAACTGCAACCCGGAGACCGTGTCCACCGACTACGACACCTCGGACCGGCTGTACTTCGAGCCGCTCACGCTCGAGGACGTGCTCGAGATCGTGGCGGTCGAGGCACCCCGGGGCGTGATCGTGCAGTACGGCGGGCAGACCCCGCTCAAGCTGGCCCGCGACCTCGAGGCCAACGGCGTGCCGATCATCGGCACCACGCCGGACATGATCGACTGCGCCGAGGACCGCGAACGCTTCCAGCAGCTGCTGCACCAGCTCAAGCTCAAGCAGCCCCCCAACCGCACCGCGCGCGACGCGCAGTCGGCCATCGCGCTGGCGCAGGAGATCGGCTATCCGGTGGTGGTGCGCCCCAGCTACGTGCTGGGCGGTCGTGCCATGGAGATCGTGCACCAGCAGAGCGAGCTCGAGCGCTACATGCGCGAGGCCGTGAAGGTCTCCAACGACTCGCCGGTCCTGATCGACCGCTTCCTCAACGACGCGATCGAGGTGGACGTGGACGCGATCTGCGACGGCGACCAGGTGCTCATCGGCGGCATCATGGAGCACGTCGAGCAGGCCGGCGTGCACTCGGGCGACTCGGCGTGCTCGCTCCCGCCCTACAGCCTGGCGCCGGTGCTGCAGGACGAGCTGCGCCGCCAGACCGTCGCGCTGGCCAAGGGCCTGCAGGTGGTGGGCCTCATGAACGTGCAGTACGCCATCCAGGACGACGTGGTGTACGTGCTCGAGGTCAACCCGCGGGCCTCGCGGACCGTGCCCTACGTGTCGAAGGCGACCGGTCTCCCGCTGGCGAAGATCGCCGCGCGCTGCATGGTCAGGCGCACGCTGCGTGACCAGGGCATCGCCGGCGAGGTCATTCCGCCCTACCACTCGGTCAAGGAAGCGGTGTTCCCGTTCATCAAGTTCCCGGGCGTGGACACCATCCTGGGGCCGGAGATGAAGTCCACCGGCGAAGTCATGGGCGTGGGCGAGAGCTTCGCCGAGGCGTTCGTGAAGTCGCAGCTGGCCGCCGGCGTGAAGCTGCCCACCGGCGGCAAGGCATTCATCAGCGTGCGCAACGCCGACAAGCCGCGCACCGTGGAGATCGCCCGCACCCTGGTCGAGCTCGGCTTCACCGTGTGCGCGACGCGCGGCACCGCGGCCTACCTGGCCGAGCGGGGCATCGGGGTCACCCCGGTCAACAAGGTGACCGAGGGCCGCCCGCACATCGTGGACATGATCAAGAACGGCGAGATCGACCTGATCGTGAACACCACGGACGAGCGCCGCTCCTCGATCCAGGACTCCTACTCGATCCGCCGTTCGGCGCTGCAGCAGCGGGTGACCTACTACACCACGCTGGCCGGCGCGCGCGCCGCGTGCATGGGGATGCAGCAGATGCGCGAGCTGCGTGCCTACTCGGTCCAGCGCCTGCACGGGCGGCTCAGCGGTCGGGCTGCGGCGACGTCATAGCGCTGTCGCGGCGTGATAATCTAGGGTTTCTCGCACCGGCCCGCGGCTGTCTCGCGGGCCGCTTCCATTAGAGGGGTTGAGGATGAGGATTCCGTTGACGACAGCGGGCGCCGAAGCGCTCAAGGCTGAGCTGCACCAGCTGAAGACCGTCGCACGTCCCAACGTGATCCTGGCGATCCAGGAGGCGCGCTCGCACGGCGACCTGTCGGAGAACGCCGAGTATGACGCCGCCAAGGAGCGGCAGAGCTTCATCGAGGGACGCATCGCCGAGCTCGAGGGCAAGCTCTCCAACGCGCAGATCATCGATCCGTCCAGCATCGATTCGGACGGCCGCGTGGTGTTCGGCGCCACCGTCGAGCTGGAGGATTCCGACAGCGGCGACGTGGTGACCTACCAGATCGTCGGCGAGGACGAGGCCGACATCAAGCGCGGGAAGATCTCCAACAGCTCGCCGATCGGCCGGGCCCTGATCGGCAAGTACGCCGGCGACGTGGCGGAGGTGCAGGCGCCGGGCGGGTTGCGATCGTATGAGATCCTGGATGTGAAGTATGTCTAGAGGAAGGCTAGAGGCTAGAGGCGAGAGGCTAGAGGAGCGAGCGCGCACCCGCGCTCGCCGGCCGGGCACTCCTGACACCTGGTTTTCCTCTAGCCTCTAGCCTCTCGCCTCTAGCCTATGGGTCGTGTCGCCGACGCCTTCCACGCCATCGCTGTCACGCTTTGGGCAGGTGCCCTGTGGGCCGTCGGGCTGCTCGTGGTGCCGACGCTGTTCGATGCGCTGCCCGATCGTCTCGTGGCGGCGCCGCTGAGCGCGCGCCTGTTCCTGTACGTGTCGGTGCTGGGGCTGATCTGCGCCGGCTACCTGCTGTTGTTCCGCGTGGTGCGCTTCGGCGGCCACGCCTTCCGGCAGGGGTTCTTCTGGGTGGTGGTGCTACTGACGCTGCTCACCGCCGCCGGTCAGTTCGGGGCCCAGGCCATCCTGCAAGCGGCCAGTGGCCAGGCGCTGGTGCACGACGTCATTTCGGGCGTGCTGCACGACCGGACGTCGGCCTGGCACGGCGTGGCGAGCGTGCTTTATCTGCTGCAGGCCGCGCTGGCCGTCGCGATGGTCCTCCTGCAGCAGAGCGCCCCCCGCTGAGCGGGCGCGCGGCCTTCTTGCGCGCCGCCTGCCGGCCCAACGGTGCGGCGGGCGGCGGCTCCGCCGGCTTCTCCGGGTTCTCCCGGTACAGCACCAGCGTCTTGCCGATGTGCTGCACCGGCGCTGCCTCCAGGGCGGAACAGATCTGCGTGAAGTACGCTTCGCGTTCCTCGCGCTCGTCGCTGGCCACCTTGACCTTGATCAGCTCGTGGCTCTTCAGGTTGGCGTCGATCTCGCGCAGCACGGCCTCCGTCAGGCCCTTGCCGCCGATGAGCACGACGGGATTGAGGGGATGCGCGCGGGCCTTCAGCGCCTTGCGCTGGGCAGGGGAGAGCTCGGTCATGTCGGTCCGGATGGTTGATCCACGAGTGTACAGGTAATGGCACGCAACAAGACCAGCAGGGCCTGGATCCACGAGCACGTGACCGATCCGTACGTGCGCCAGGCGAAGCAGGAGGGGTACCGCTCGCGCGCCGCCTACAAGCTGCGCGAGCTGGCCCAGCAGGACCGGCTGATCCGCCCCGGGATGGTGGTGGTCGACCTCGGCAGCGCGCCGGGCGGGTGGTCCCAGGTCGCCGCCGAGCTGGCCGGTCCGAAAGGTCGGGTGCTCGCGGTCGATATATTGGACATGCAGCCGTTGGCCGGAGTCGAGTTCATCCAGGGGGATTTCCGCGAGGACGGACCGTTGCAGGTGCTGGAGAGCAGGCTGGCCGGCGCGAGAATCGACCTTGTACTCAGCGACATGGCACCCAATCTGTCCGGCATCGGCATGGTGGACCAGGCGCGCAGTGCACACCTCGCCGAGCTGGCCCTGGAGTTCGCGCTCAAGTGGCTGAAACCGGAAGGGAATCTGCTGGTCAAAGCGTTTCAGGGCGAGGCCTACAACGCGCTGCGCGAGCAGATGCGCGGGCATTTCGGCCAGGTCCTGACGCGCAAGCCGGCCGCCTCCCGCAGCCGCAGCGCGGAAATGTATCTGCTGGCGAGGGGATTGAAGGACGGTCAAAGCGCTAGTCCCGGCGCCCCCGCCCCTTTAGAATGAACGGGACACCTTCTTTGCGTGGCGCCCTGCGGGGCGAGGAGCAATCTTGAACAATCTGATCAAGAACGTCGCCATCTGGTTGGTCATCGCCCTGGTCCTGATGACCGTGTTCAACCAGTTCAGCGCGCGCCAGGCGCCGCAGAAGGCGATGGACTACTCCCAGTTCATCGAGGAGGTGAAGCAGGGCCACGTGGCCAAGGTCACGATCGAGGGTCGCGTGCTCAAGGGTGTCAAGACCACCGGCGAGAAGTTCAGCACCTATTCGCCCTCCGACCCCTGGATGGTGAGCGACCTGCTCAAGGCCGGCGTCATCATCGAGGCCAAGCCCGAGGAGGAGCCCTCGCTCCTCATGAACATCTTCGTATCCTGGTTCCCCATGCTGCTGCTCATCGGCGTGTGGATCTTCTTCATGCGCCAGATGCAGGGCGGGGGCCGCGGCGGGGCGTTCTCGTTCGGCAAGAGCCGCGCGCGCATGCTCGACGAGAGCAACAACACCATCACCTTCGCCGACGTCGCCGGCTGCGAGGAGGCCAAGGAGGAGGTCAAGGAGCTGGTCGAGTTCCTGCGCGACCCGAGCAAGTTCCAGAAGCTGGGCGGGCGCATCCCGCGCGGCGTCCTGATGGTCGGCAGTCCCGGTACCGGCAAGACGCTGCTGGCCAAGGCCATCGCCGGCGAGGCGAAGGTGCCCTTCTTCAGCATCTCGGGCTCCGACTTCGTGGAGATGTTCGTGGGCGTGGGCGCGGCCCGGGTGCGCGACATGTTCGACCAGGCCAAGAAGCACGCCCCCTGCATCGTGTTCATCGACGAGATCGATGCGGTCGGCCGCCAGCGCGGCGCCGGCCTGGGCGGCGGCAACGATGAGCGCGAGCAGACCCTCAACCAGCTGCTGGTCGAGATGGACGGCTTCGAGGGCAACTCGGGCGTGATCGTGATCGCCGCGACCAACCGGCCGGACGTGCTCGACCCCGCGCTGCTGCGCCCGGGCCGCTTCGACCGCCAGGTGGTCGTGCCGCTGCCCGACATCCGCGGCCGTGAGCAGATCATCAACGTGCACATGCGCAAGGTGCCGGTGGCCCCCGACGTGCGGCCGGATATCCTCGCGCGCGGCACCCCCGGCTTCTCGGGTGCCGACCTGGCCAACCTGGTCAACGAGGCGGCGCTGTTCGCCGCCCGCGGCAACAAGCGCCTGGTCGACATGGACGACTTCGAGCGCGCGAAGGACAAGATCATCATGGGCGCCGAGCGGCGCTCCATCGTGATGCCCGAACACGAGCGCAGGAACACCGCGTACCACGAGTCCGGCCATGCCATCGTCGCCAAGCTGCTCACCAAGACCGACCCGGTGCACAAGGTGACCATCATCCCGCGCGGGCGCGCGCTGGGCGTGACCATGCAGCTGCCCGAGCAGGACCGCTACAGCATGGACCGCGAGCAGCTGCTGCAGAACATCTCGGTGCTGTTCGGCGGCCGCATCGCCGAGGAGCTGTTCATGGGCCAGATGACCACCGGGGCGTCGAACGACTTCGAGCGTGCCACCGAGATGGCCCGCCGCATGGTCACCCAGTGGGGCATGAGCGAGGCCCTCGGACCGATGGTGTACGGCGAGAACGAGGGCGAGGTCTTCCTGGGCCGCTCGATCACCACCCACAAGAACGTGTCCGAGGCGACGATGCAGCAGGTCGATGCAGAAATCCGCCGCATCATCGACCAGCAGTATGGCCTGGCGCGCAAGCTGCTCGAGGACAACCGCGACAAGGCCGAGGTGATGGCCAAGGCGCTGCTGGAATGGGAAACCATCGACGCCGACCAGATCGACGACATCATGGCCGGCAAGCCGCCGCGTCCGCCGAAGCCCTCGCCCAGCGTACCTCCGCCACCGCGCGACAGCGGACCGAGCGCTGCGGCACCGGCAGGCGGGACGCCGGCGCCGGAAAAAGGCTAGAGGCTAGGCGAGAGGCAAGAGGCTAGAGGCCAGAGAAACGGGGGCAGCGCAGCTGCCCCCGCTTCGTTTGGCCCGCCACATCCACGCGTTCCAGCCTCATTCACCATGACCACTGTCGCGTCTTGCCCCTTGCCTCTCGCCTCTCGCCCGGGCCAGCTTCGCGCCGGCCGCTTCAGCCTCTCCCTCGACCGCCCCCTGATCATGGGCGTGGTCAACGTGACGCCGGACTCCTTCTCCGACGGCGGTCGCTTCCTCGACACCGAACGCGCCATCGCGCACGCCGCTCAATTGATCGAGGAGGGGGCCGACATCCTCGATGTCGGCGGCGAATCCACCCGGCCCGGTGCTGCGCCGGTGGGCGCACAGGAGGAGGCGGACCGCGTGCTGCCCGTCCTGGAGGCGCTCGCCGATGCCGGCGTGCCGATCTCGATCGACACCCGCCATGCGCAGCTCATGCGGGCTGCGCTCGAGCGTGGCGCGAGCATGATCAACGACATCCAGGCGCTGACCGGGCCGGGCGCGCTGGATGCTGTACGCGAGTCCGATTGCGCGATCTGTCTCATGCACATGCAGGGCGAGCCCGGAACCATGCAGATGGCCCCCGCGTACACTGACGTGGTGAGTGAAGTGCAGGAGTTCCTGCGCACGCGCATCGATGCCTGCATCGATGCCGGCATCGCGCGCGAGCGACTGGTGATCGATCCGGGCATCGGCTTCGGCAAGACCGCCCGCCACAACCTCGAGCTGTTGCGCGGGTTGTGCCGACTGTCAGAGTTGTGTTTACCCATCTTGATCGGACTCTCGCGCAAGGCGCTGTTGGGTAGAATCACCGGCCGTGACGTGAACAACCGGCTCGCAGGCAGCGTGAGCGCCGCGGTGCTCGCGGCAGAGCGCGGCGCCGCGATCGTGCGAGTCCACGACGTTGCTGCGACTCGCGACGCGTTGCTCGTCCTGCGTGCGGTCACTGACGAGAGCTACGAGCCATGAGCAGAAAATACTTCGGCACCGACGGAGTCCGCGGGAAGGTCGGCGAGCCGCCGATCACCCCGGAACTGGTGATGCACCTCGGCTATGCGGCGGGCAAGGTCCTGGCCGGGGCCGATGCGCGGCCGGCGGGGGGCGAGCCCCCGGCGGTGCTCATCGGCAAGGACACGCGCATCTCCGGCTACATGCTGGAGTCGGCGCTGCAGGCCGGCCTGTCCGCGGCCGGCGTGGACATCTACCTCTGCGGTCCGATGCCGACCCCGGCGGTGGCCTACCTCACGCGCGCGCTGCGGCTCTCGGCCGGCGTGGTCATCAGCGCCTCGCACAATCCGTTCGAGGACAACGGGATCAAGTTCTTCTCCGCCTCGGGCGACAAGCTGCCGGACAGCGTGGAGCAGGAGATCGAGACCCGCCTCGAGGATCCCATCGTCACGGCGCCGTCCGCGCACCTGGGCAAGGCGCGCCGGATCAGCGACGCGGCCGGCCGCTACATCGAGTTCTGCAAGAGCACGTTCCCCAACGATCTCGACCTGCGCGGCCTGAAGATCGTGGTCGACTGCGCGCACGGCGCCAGCTACCACATCGCGCCGCACGTGTTCCACGAACTGGGCGCAGACGTAACCGCGATCGGCAACCAGCCCGACGGACTCAACATCAACCTGGACTGCGGCGCGACCAAGCCGCAGGCGCTCGCGCGCGCCGTGGTCGAGCAGCAGGCCGACGTGGGCCTCGCCCTGGACGGTGACGGCGACCGCCTGATCATGGTCGATCGCCATGGCCAGGTATACGACGGTGACCAGCTCATCTACCTGATCACGCTGCAGCGGCTCGCCGATGGCGGCCTCAAGGGCGGCGTGGTCGGGACCCTCATGAGCAATTTCGGCCTGGAGCTGGCGCTGTCCGAGCGCTGCGTCCCGTTCGCCCGCGCCGCAGTGGGCGACCGCTATGTGATGGAGGAATTGCGCGCTCGCGGCTGGCAGCTGGGCGGCGAGAACTCCGGCCACATCATCTGCCTGGACAAGCACACCACCGGCGACGGCATCGTCTCTGCACTGCAGGTACTGCGTGCCGTGCGCGCGCAGGGGCAGCCGCTCGACCACCTGTTGCGCGACCTGCGGCTGTTCCCGCAAGTGTTGATCAACGTTCGCGTCGACCGCAGCGTGGACTACCGCAAGCATCCCTCGGTGCAGGAGGCAGTGCGGGCGGCGGAGGCCGCGCTGCGCGGGCGCGGCCGGGTCCTGCTGCGCCCGTCGGGCACCGAGCCGGTGCTGAGGGTGATGGTCGAGGGCGAGTCGGCGGTCGAGGTCCAGGCCCTTGCCGAGGACATCGCCGCTGCGATCCGGGAGCAGGCGGCAGCCTGAACCGGCCGGGCTGCCACTCCCCGGTCCCCCGACGCCGATTTCCCCCTCCTGGCGCATGCCGGTGGTCTGGTCGGCAGATCCCGGACGAGGCCGGGATTGTTGTGCAAGTCATTAATCCGGAAGAATAACTTTCGGTCGCCCGCGTTCGCGGGGTGGCGGCGGTTCATTGCTGCAATGTGACCGCAACATTTCGTCGATAAACTCCCGCCGTCATCCAGCCCTGTCAGTCCGAGGAGTTTTCCATGAAGATCCTGAACATCAGCGTGCTGCTGGCCGCCGGCCTGTCGGCCGCGGTCGCGGCACCCGGGGTGCACGCGCAGCTCGTCAAGATCGACGGTTCGAGCACGGTCTTTCCCATCACCGAGGCGGTGGCCGAGGACTTCCAGCAGTCCATGAAGGGCAAGGTGAAAGTGACCGTGGGCATCTCGGGCACCGGCGGCGGGTTCAAGAAGTTCTGCCGCGGCGAGACCGACATCTCCAACGCGTCACGCCCGATCCTCAAGAGCGAGATGGACGCGTGCAAGAGCGCCGGCGTGCAGTACTACGAGCTCCCGGTGGCCTACGACGCGCTGACCGTGGTGATCAATCCCAAGAACACCTGGGCCGCCACCGTCACGGTGGAAGACCTGAAGAAGATGTGGGAGCCGGGCGCCCAGGGCAAGATCAAGACCTGGAAGCAGGTCAACCCGGCCTGGCCCGACCAGCCGCTGAAGCTGTTCGGCCCGGGGGCGGACTCCGGCACCTTCGACTACTTCACCGAGGCCACCGTCGGCAAGGCCAAGTCCAGCCGCGGCGACTACACCGCCAGCGAGGACGACAACGTGCTGGTGCAGGGTGTGTCGCGCGACGTGAACGCGCTGGGATATTTCGGCTTCGCGTACTACACCGAGAACCAGGACAAGCTGAAGGCCGCCGCGATCGCCACGCAGGCGGGCAAGCCCGGCGTGGCGCCCTCGTCGCAGACGGTGGAGAACGGCACCTACCAGCCGCTGTCGCGCCCGATCTTCGTCTACATCAACGCCAAGTCGCTGGAGCGGCCGGAAGTCAGGCAGTTCCTCGATTACTACATGAAGAACGCCGATCACCTGGTGCGCGAGGTCAAGTACGTGCCGCTGCCGGCCAAGGCCTACACCTACAATCTCGAGCACGTCGACAAGAAGCAGCTGGGCACCAAGTTCGGCGGCGAGAACAAGGTCGGCCTCACCATCGAAGAGCTGATGAAGCTCGAAGCCAAGCTGTAGGACGGCGTGGTCCGGACGGACCACGTCCCGCGCAGCTGCGAGAGGGGCGTCGCGAGCCCCTCTCGTTCTTGCAGTTCCGGTCGTCGGCGCACACGGCCCCTGGTGTAAACTCTGCAGCCACCAAAACGCCATGCCCCCTTCCTCGGCCTCCTATCCAGCAGCGTTTCCCGCGGTGGCAGACGACAAGATCAGCGAACGGCTGTCGAAGAGAAAGACCCGCCACTTGAAGGAGCGGGCCATCGAGTTCGCCCTGTTCGCCGCGGCGGCGTTCTCGGTTGCAGTGACCCTGGGCATCGTGTACGTGCTGGTGTCGGAGTCCGCGCGGTTCTTCGCCCACGTCAGCGTGATCGACTTCCTGACCGATACGCAGTGGACCCCGCTGTTCGACGACGCGCACTACGGGATCATGGTGCTGCTGTCGGGGACGCTGGTGAGCTCCGGCGTCGCCCTTGCCGTGGCGATCCCGGTGGGTACGATCATCGCGATCTATCTGTCCGAGTTCGCGCCGTTCTCGGTCCGGGAAGCGGCCAAGCCGCTGCTGGAACTGCTCTCCGGGGTGCCCACCGTGGTCTATGGCTACTTCGCGCTGCTGTTCGTCACGCCCGTGCTGCAGGCGCTCATCCCCGGCCTGCCGGGGTTCAGCCTGCTCTCCGCCGGGCTGGTGATGGGGATCATGATCATCCCCTATGTCAGCTCGGTCAGCGAAGACGCGATGCGGGCCGTGCCCATGAGCATGCGCGAGGGCAGCTACGCGATGGGCGCGACCCGGTTCCAGACCGCCATCCGCGTGGTGACGCCGGCGGCGCTCTCGGGCATCACGGCCGCCTACATCCTGGGCATCTCCCGCGCCGTGGGGGAGACGATGATCCTGGCCATTGCCGCCGGGATGCAGCCCAATCTCACCTGGAACCCGATGGAGCCTGCCGCCACGATCACCTCGTTCATCGTGCAGGTGGCGCTCGGTGACCTCCCGCATGGCAGCATCGGCTACCAGACCATCTTCGCGGCCGGCCTCACGCTGCTGCTCATGACCCTCATGTTCAACATCGCCGGGCACCTGATGACCCGCCGCTTCCGCCAGGTCTACTGATCGCGTCATGGAACCCGCAGCCATCAGCGAGATCCGCGAACTGATCGCCCGGCACAAGCGCTGGGACCTGATCTTTGCCTCCATCGGCCTGCTGTGTCTGGCGCTGGCCGCCGGCACCTTCGTCGCGCTCGTGCTGGACATGGCCGTGGCCGGCGGGCCGCGCCTGTCCTGGGACTTCTTCACCAATTTCCCCTCGCGGCGCCCGGCGCAGGCCGGGATCCTGTCGGCGTGGGTCGGGAGCACGCTGGTGATGCTGGTGACCGCCGCGGCCGCGATCCCGGTCGCGATTGCCAGCGCGGTGTACCTGGAAGAGTACGCGCCGAAGAACTGGTTCACGGCCGTCATCGAGATCAACATCACGAACCTGGCCGGCGTGCCCTCGATCGTGTACGGCCTGCTGGCGCTGGGCCTGTTCGTCTATGCGCTGCACTTCGGCCAGAGCATCCTGTCGGCGGGCCTGACCCTGGGGCTGCTGATCCTGCCGGTGGTGATCGTCGCCACACGCGAGGCCATCCGCGCCATCCCCGCGGCGATCCGCGAGGCCGCCTATGCGGTGGGCGCCACCAAGTGGGCGACCACCTGGGACCACGTGTTGCCGTACTCCCTGCCGGGAATCATGACCGGGGTGATCATCGGCATGGCCCGGGCCATCGGCGAGACCGCGCCGATCATCACCATCGGTGCGCTGACCTTCATCGCCTTCCTGCCGCCCTCGCCGATCCAGCCCGAGTTTCCGTTCCTCTCGTTCGAATGGCTGATGGCGCCGTTCACGGTGATGCCGATCCAGATGTTCAACTGGACCTCGCGGCCGGAAGCGGCATTCCACGAGAATGCCGCGGCGGCCGGCCTGGTGCTGCTGTTCATGACCCTGTCCATGAACGCGATCGCAATCTACATCCGCTACCAGCTGCGCAAGCGCATCAAGTGGTAGCAGGGACGACGACGAATGCCTCTCGAGATGAGCATGGCCAAGGGCAGCAGCGCACAGGCTGCCAGCCCGCTGGTGGTGAAGTCAGAAACCCGCAACCTCAACTTCTACTACAGCAGCTTCCACGCCCTGAAGGGCATCTCGATGCCGCTGTACGAGAAGAAGGTCACTGCGCTGATCGGTCCCTCCGGCTGCGGCAAGTCCACCTACCTGCGCTGCTTCAACCGCATGCACGACCTCTATCCGGGCAACCGCTACGAGGGCGAGATCCGGCTTTTTCCCGACAACACCAACCTGCTGCACCCGCAGGTGGACCCGATCGAGGTCCGCATGCGCATCAGCATGGTGTTCCAGAAGCCCAACCCCTTCCCCAAGTCGATCTACGAGAACGTGGCCTACGGCCTGCGGGTCCGCGGGGAGAAGCGGGCCTCGGTGGTGGAGGAGAAGGTCGAGCAGGCCCTGCGCGGCGCGGCGCTGTGGGATGAGGTCAAGGATCGCCTGAAGAACCTCGCCTTCAACCTCTCTGGCGGGCAGCAGCAGCGCCTGTGCATCGCCCGCGCCCTCGCGACCGAGCCCGAGATCCTCCTGTTCGACGAGCCCACCTCCGCGCTCGACCCCATCGCCACGGCGAGCATCGAGGAACTGATCGCGGACCTCAAGAGCAAGCTCACCATCCTCATCGTCACCCACAACATGCAGCAGGCGGCCCGGGTGTCCGACTACACCGCCTACATGTACCTGGGCGAGCTGATCGAGTTCGACCAGACCGACACCATCTTCATCAAGCCGAAGAACAAGGCGACCGAGGACTACATCACTGGACGGTTCGGCTAGCGCCGAATCTTCCAGTGATGGCCCTAGGCGCTTAAGGCGCTAGGCCCTAGGCGCTTAAGGCGCTTAAGGCGCTAGGCCCTAGGCTCTAGACACCAGAATTGAAGCGCGGCGCTTCGCGCCGCACTAAACCCCCTGGCGTCTGGCGCCTAGGGCCTGGAGCCTGCCGGGCGCGCCGGCGCCCGGCCCGTTTGACCCTTGTGCGCTGCGGAGAGTAAAATCCCCGGGATTTACGCGAAGGGTCCGCATGCGAGCAAGGCTGGTGGCCGGCAACTGGAAGATGCACGGCAGTCTTCCGGAGAACGCGGCGCTGCTGGACGCGGTGCGGGCCGGGGCCGCCCGGATGTCGTCGCAGGTCGCGGTCTGCGTTCCGTTTCCCTATCTCCACCAGGCGCAGCAGGCCCTTGCGGGCAGCAGCGTGACGTGGGGGGCGCAGAACGTCAGCCAGCATCCGAAGGGCGCGTTCACCGGTGAGGTGTCGGCCCAGATGGTGCGCGAGTTCCGCTGCACCTACGTGATCGTGGGGCACTCCGAGCGGCGCACCCTGTATGCAGAGGACGATGCCTGCGTCGCGGCGAAGTTCGGCGCGGTGCAGGCGGCAGGCATGAAGCCGATCCTGTGCGTGGGCGAAACGCTGGCGCAGCGGGAGGCCGACGAGACGGAGCGGGTGGTCCAGGCGCAGCTGCGTGCGGTGTTCCAGGCGCACGGGGCCGGTGCGCTGACCAATGCGGTAGTGGCTTACGAACCCGTGTGGGCGATCGGCACGGGTCGCACGGCGAGCCCCGAGCAGGCGCAGGCCGTGCACCGGTTCATCCGGAGCCAGGTTGCGAACGAGGGTGGCGCGGGGCTGGCGGACAGCCTGCCGATCCTCTACGGGGGCAGCGTCAAGGCGGCGAATGCCGCGTCGCTGTTCGCGATGCCGGACATAGACGGGGGCCTCATCGGTGGGGCGGCCCTGGTTGCAGCGGAGTTTCTCGCCATCTGCCAGGCGGCAGAAGGCTGAGTGGGGAGCGGAAGTGGGCGTTCTTTCAGCAGTCATTCTGGTGTTCCACGTGCTGGTGGCGGCCGCGGTGTGCGGTCTGGTCCTGCTCCAGCACGGCAAGGGTGCAGACATGGGGGCCGCGTTCGGCAGCGGGTCGTCCGGCAGCCTGTTCGGTGCGTCCGGCTCGGCCAACTTCCTGAGCCGCAGCACCGCGATCCTCGCCGCCCTGTTCTTTGTGACCAGCCTCGCGCTGACCTGGTTTTCGGTGCACAAGCCGCATCCGACCAGCGTGATGGACCGGGTGAAGACCGAGCAGCCGGCCGCGCCGGTGACGCCAGCCGCACCGCCGGCAGCGCCGCCCGCAGCGGGCGGTGGCGCCGGCAGCGTGCCGCAGCCGCAAGGTGCAGCGCCGGCACCCGCGGACTCCAAGGCGGGCAGCATTCCGAAGTGAGAATTCGCGGCCGCAGGGACCGGATGTGACCGGGCCTTCAGCCGCTGCAGCGACAAGCCGATGTGGTGGAATTGGTAGACACGCCGTCTTGAGGGGGCGGTGGCGAAAGCCGTGGGAGTTCGAGTCTCCCCATCGGCACCAACATACGACAACAACAACAAGGCCGGGCGCGCGAGTCAGCCCGGCTGCGGAGGGGGCTTCGGGGGGGTCTGCTGGCTGCGGCGTGCCGCTGCCGGCGGTCCTGTTCACACGGGGAAAGCCGCCGCAACACTGAAATGCTCGAACAATACTTTCCGGTCCTCCTCTTCATCCTGATCGGGATTGCCGTCGGCGTCGTGCCGGTGGCGCTGGGCTGGTTCATCGCGCCCAACCGCCCGGACAGCGAGAAGCTGTCTCCCTACGAATGCGGCTTCGAGGCCTTCGAGGATGCGCGCATGCGCTTCGATGTGCGCTACTACCTCGTCGCCATCCTGTTCATCCTGTTCGACCTCGAGATCGCCTTCCTGTTTCCGTGGGCGATCGTCCTCGACCAGATCGGCCTGTTCGGCTTCGTCGCGATGATGATCTTCCTTGCGATCCTGGTCGTAGGCTTCATCTACGAATGGAAGAAGGGGGCGTTGGAATGGGAGTAGCCACATTGGCCACCTGGCGAGGGGCCCCATCGCAGATGGGGATCGACAGCAAGGCCGATGGGGCAGGCCGCCGACACGACGACGGCGGGAGTATTGCCAGCGCGTCGGAGGTGGCCCGGCACCGCAACTCGGCGTCCGGGGTGTGGTCTTCTCTCCTGGAAGCGTCCCCGGAGTGCAAGCAGCCATGAGCATCGAAGGTGTTCTGAATCAGGGCTTCATCACCACCGGTCTCGATACCTTGATCAACGGGGCCCGCACCGGGTCCCTGTGGCCGATGACCTTCGGCCTCGCCTGCTGTGCGGTGGAGATGATGCAGGCGGGCGCCTCGCGCTACGACCTCGACCGCTTCGGCGTCGTGTTCCGTCCCAGCCCCCGCCAGTCCGACGTGATGATCGTCGCCGGCACCCTGTGCAACAAGATGGCGCCGGCCCTGCGCAAGGTGTACGACCAGATGGCCGAGCCGCGCTGGGTCATCTCGATGGGGTCGTGCGCCAATGGCGGCGGCTACTACCACTACTCGTACTCGGTCGTGCGCGGCTGCGACCGCATCGTGCCGGTGGACGTGTACGTGCCGGGATGTCCGCCGACGGCCGAGGCGCTGCTCTACGGCATCATCCAGCTGCAGAACAAGATCAAGCGCACCAGCACCATCGCGCGCTAGGCACCCATGACCGCCCCCCTCGACACCCTGAAGGCAGCTCTCGAGCAGGAGCTCGGCGCCCGCATCGTCTCCTTCAGCGGCGCGCTGGGCGAGGCGACGATCGTGGTGAAGGCGACAGACCTGGTCGCCGCCTGTACCACGCTGCGCGACGCGGCATCGCTGCGCTTCGAGCAGCTCCTGGACCTGTGCGGGATGGACTACAGCGCGTACGGAGACGGCGCGCGGGACGGTGCCCGCTACGCAGTGGTGCTGCACCTGCTGTCGGTGTCGCTCAACCAGCGCGTGCGCGTACGCGCCTTCGCCCCGGACGACGACCTGCCGGTGGTCGATTCGGTGGCCGGCGTCTGGCCTTCGGCCAACTGGTACGAGCGCGAGGCCTTCGACCTGCTGGGCATCGTCTTCGAGGGCCACCCGGACCTGCGCCGCATCCTCACCGACTACGGCTTCGTGGGCCACCCGTTCCGCAAGGACTTCCCGCTGTCGGGCACGGTCGAGATGCGCTACGACCCGGACCAGCAGCGCGTGATCTACCAGCCCGTGACCATCGAACCGCGCGAGGTCGTGCCGCGGGTGATCCGCGAGGAGCATTACGCGGACGTGGAGCGTAAGGCGTAAGGCTTACGGCAACCGCAGAGGCGCAGAGGTGCGGAGATTCGCAGAGGAAGACTTGAGAGATTCCAGCTACAGGATGCGTGGGTGTGATGGGAACGGGGTTGCCTTTCTCCGTGTTCCTCTGCGCCTCCGCGCCTCTGCGGTGAGATTGTCGAAGTAGATGGCCGAGATCCGCAACTACACGATGAATTTTGCCTCCGGCCGGCCCGCGGGGCGGGCCTTAACCTGCCCGCTGGGCAGGTTAGCCTGCACCGAAATTCATCTGCGCCTGCTGGTTGCCACGACCGGCGCCGTCGATACCGAGTAGGTCATGGCAGAGATCCGCAACTACACGATGAATTTTGGCCCGCAGCACCCTGCGGCGCACGGAGTGCTGCGACTGGTCCTCGAGCTCGACGGCGAGGTGATCCAGCGCGCCGATCCGCACATCGGGCTGCTGCACCGGGCCACCGAGAAGCTCGCCGAGCACAAGACCTTCATCCAGTCTCTGCCGTACATGGACCGCCTGGACTACGTGTCCATGATGTGCAACGAGCACGCCTACTGCCTGGCGATCGAGAGGCTGCTCGGCATCCAGGTACCCGAGCGCGCGCAGTACATCCGCGTGATGTTCGACGAGATCACCCGCATCCTCAACCACCTGCTGTGGCTGGGTGCGCACGGGCTCGACATCGGCGCGATGACCGTGTTCCTGTACTGCTTCCGCGAGCGCGAGGACCTGATGGACTGCTACGAGGCGGTCTCGGGCGCGCGCATGCACGCCGCGTACTACCGCCCGGGCGGCGTGTACCGCGACCTGCCGGAGCGGATGCCGCAGTACCAGGAGTCCAGCCTGCGCAGCAAGGAGGACGTCAAGCGGCTCAACGCGAACCGGCAGGGCTCGCTGCTGGACTTCATCGAGGACTTCGCCAACCGCTTCCCGAAGCTGGTGGACGAGTACGAGACGCTGCTCACCGACAACCGCATCTGGAAGCAGCGCACCGTGGGGATCGGCGTGGTGAGCCCCGACCGCGCGAAGGCGCTGGGCTTCACCGGCCCGATGCTGCGCGGCTCCGGGGTCGAGTGGGACCTGCGCAAGAAGCAGCCCTACGAGGTCTACGACCGCATGCAGTTCGACATCCCGGTGGGGGTGAACGGGGACTGCTACGACCGCTACCTGATCCGGGTCGAGGAGATGCGGCAGAGCAACCGCATCGTCAGGCAGTGCATCGAGTGGCTGCGCCGCAACCCCGGTCCGGTGATCGTGGACGACCACAAGGTGGCGCCGCCGCACCGCGTCGACATGAAGTCGAACATGGAAGAGCTGATCCACCACTTCAAGCTCTTCACCGAGGGCATGCACGTGCCGCCCGGCGAGGCCTACGCGGCGGTGGAGCACCCCAAGGGCGAGTTCGGCATCTACCTGGTGTCCGACGGCGCCAACAAGCCCTATCGCCTGAAGATCCGCGCGCCGGGCTTCCCGCACCTCGCCGCCATGGACGAGATCGCGCGCGGCCACATGATCGCGGACGCGGTGGCCATCATCGGGACGATGGACATCGTTTTTGGCGAGATAGACAGATGAGGCTCCAGGCCCTAGGCGCTAGACGCCAGGTTCTTGTCGGCGCTGTGCGCCGACCTCTCCTGGGGTCTAGAGCCTGGAGCCTAGTGCCTGGAGCGAAGCAATGCTGAGCGCAGATTCCATCGCCCGCATCGACCGCGAGCTGGCCAAGTACCCGCCCGACCAGAAGCAGTCGGCGGTGATGTCCGCGCTCGCCATCGCGCAGGACGAGCACAAGCACCTCACCACCGAGGTGATGGACTTCGTTGCCGACTACCTCGGCATGCCGCCCGTGGCGGTGTACGAAGTGGCCACCTTCTATTCCATGTACGACCTGGAGCCGGTCGGGCGCAACAAGGTGACGATCTGCACCAACCTGCCGTGCCAGCTGTCGGGCGCGAGCGAAGCCGCGCAGCACCTCAAGCGCTGCCTGGGCATCGGCTTCGGCGAGACCACGCCGGACGGGCAGTTCACGCTGAAGGAAGGCGAGTGCTTCGGCGCCTGCGGCGACGCGCCGGTGGTGCTGCTCAACAACAAGGAAATGCTCATCGGCATGAGCCCGGAAAAGATCGACCGGTTCATCGCCGATGCGCGCAAGGCGGGTGCCGACAAATGATGCCCTCGTCCACGCCTCCTTTCGCACCCGGCGTGTTCGGGCCGGATGCGCTCATCCTCAAGGACCTCACCGGCACCAACTGGCGCCTGAAGGACTACGAGGCGCGCGGCGGCTACCAGGCCCTGCGCAAGATCCTCGCCGAGAAGATCCCTCCCGACGCGATCATCGCCGAGCTCAAGAAGTCGGCGCTGCGGGGCCGCGGCGGCGCCGGCTTCCCCACCGGGTTGAAGTGGAGCTTCATGCCGAAGAACTACACCGGGCAGAAGTACCTGGTGTGCAACTCGGACGAAGGCGAGCCCGGCACCTTCAAGGACCGCGACATCCTGCGCTACAACCCGCACATCGTGATCGAGGGCATGGCCATCGGCGCGTACGTCATGGGGATCAGCGTCGGCTACAACTACATCCACGGCGAGATCTGGGACGTGTACGAGCGCTTCGAGGAAGCGCTGCGCGAGGCCCGCGCCGCGGGCTACCTGGGCGGCAACATCCTGGGCTCGGAGTTCAGCTTCGAGCTGCACGCGCACCACGGGTTCGGCGCCTACATCTGCGGCGAGGAGACCGCGCTGCTCGAGTCGCTCGAGGGCAAGAAGGGCCAGCCGCGCTTCAAGCCGCCGTTCCCGGCCAGCTTCGGCCTGTACGGCAAGCCGACCACGATCAACAACACCGAGACCTTCGCCGCGGTGCCGTGGATCATCCGCAACAGCGGCGACGCGTTCCTGGCGCTGGGCAAGCCCAACAACGGCGGCACCAAGATCTTCTCGGTGTCGGGCCACGTCGAGCGTCCCGGCAACTACGAGGTGAAGCTGGGGACGCCGTTCGCCAAGCTGCTGGAGATGGCCGGCGGCATGCGCGGCGGGCGCAAGCTGAAGGGCTGCATCCCGGGCGGCTCGTCGATGCCGGTGCTGCCCGGCGAGATCATGCTGCAGACCGACATGGACTACGACTCGATCGCCAAGGCCGGGTCGATGCTCGGGTCCGGCGCGGTGATCTGCATGGACGAGACCACCTGCATGGTGCGCGCGCTGCTGCGCCTGTCCTACTTCTACCACGAGGAGTCCTGCGGCCAGTGCACGCCCTGCCGCGAGGGCACCGGCTGGCTCTACCGCATGGTCCACCGCATCGAGCACGGCAAGGGCCGGCCCGAGGACCTGGACCTGCTCAACTCGGTGGCCGACAACATCCAGGGCCGCACCATCTGCGCGCTGGGCGATGCCGCCGCGATGCCGGTGCGCGCCTTCATCAAGCACTACCGCGACGAGTTCGCCTACCACATCGAGCACAAGCGATGCATGGTGGAAGAGCCGGCCTACGCGTGAGCGGACGAGAGCGACATGGCTGACGTGAACCTCGAGATCGACGGCAAGGCGGTCACCGTGCCCGCCAACGCCACGGTGATGGAGGCGGCCAACCGCCTGGGCATCTACATCCCGCACTTCTGCTATCACAAGAAGCTGTCGATCGCGGCCAACTGCCGCATGTGCCTGGTGCAGGTCGAGAAGGCGCCCAAGCCGCTGCCGGCCTGTGCCACGCCCGCCACCGAAGGCATGAAGGTCTTCACGCACTCGGCTGCCGCCGTGCAGGCGCAGAAGGGCGTGATGGAGTTCCTCCTGATCAATCACCCGCTCGACTGCCCGATCTGCGACCAGGGCGGCGAGTGCCAGCTGCAGGATCTGGCGGTCGGATACGGCGGCAGCAGCTCGCGCTACGGCGAGGAGAAGCGCCGCGTGGTGTCGAAGGACATTGGCCCGCTCGTCGCCGCCGAGGAGATGACCCGCTGCATCCACTGCACCCGCTGCGTGCGCTTCGGCCAGGAGATCGCCGGCATGCAGGAGCTGGGCATGGCGGGCCGGGGCGAGCACTCCGAGATCCTGAGCTTCGTCGGCCGCTCGGTGGATTCCGAGCTGTCCGGCAACATGATCGACGTGTGTCCGGTGGGCGCGCTGACGTCCAAGCCGTTCCGCTTCTCGGCGCGCACGTGGGAGCTCGCGCGGCGCAAGTCGGTGAGCCCGCACGACGGGCTGGGCTCCAACCTGATCGTCCAGGTCAAGGTCGACCGCGTGATGCGGGTGCTGCCCCTGGAGAACGAGGCGATCAACGAGTGCTGGCTGTCCGACAAGGATCGTTTCAGCTATGAGGGTCTGGATTCACCCGAGCGGCTGACGCGCCCGATGCTGAAGCGCGCTGACGGCAGCTGGGAAGAGGTGGAGTGGCCGATCGCGCTGGAAGCGGTCGCGCAGGGACTCAAGCGGGTGCGCGAGCAGTACGGACCGGCGCAGATCGGCGCACTGGCGACGCCGCACTCGACCTTCGAGGAGCTCTATCTGCTGGGCAAGCTGATGCGCAGCCTGGGCAGCGAGAACGTCGACTTCCGCCTGCGCCAGGGCGACTTCTCGCAGGACGGCAAGGCCGGCGTGCCGTGGCTGGGGATGCCCATCGCGGACGTGAGCAGGCTCGACCGCGCGCTGGTGATCGGCAGCCAGCTCCGCAAGGACCAGCCGCTGCTCGCAGCGCGCATGCGGGTGGCGGCGCGCAAGGGCCTGCAGGTCAATCTCGTGCACTGTCTGGACGATGACCAGCTGCTGCCGGTGCGCGGCAAGCTGATCGTGGCGCCAGCGGCGCTGGCTGCCGCGCTCGCTCAGGTGGTGCGTGTGGTCGCGGAGTCGAAGGGCGCAGCCGTCCCCGCGATCGCCGGCTCGTTCGCGGCCGATCCGAGCCGCGCTGACGCCGCGCGGCGCATCGCCGAGAGCCTGGCCGGCGGGACGAACAGCGCGGTGTTCCTGGGCAACCTGGCGCAGCATCATCCCGATGCGACAGTCCTGCATCAGCTCGCGCACGAACTGGCGCAGCTGCTCGGTGCCCGGCTCGGCTTCCTCGGCGAGGCGGCGAACAGCGTGGGCGGCTACCTCGCCGGAGCCGTCCCTGCGGGTGCGGGGCTCGACGCGCGCGCCATGCTTGCGCAGCCGCGCAAGGCCTACCTGCTGTGGAATACCGAGGTCGAGCTGGACTGCCACGACCCCCATCAAGCGCTCGCGGCGATGCGCGCGGCGGACTTCGTCGTCGCCTTCTCCGCGTTCCGCCATCGCGCGGCCGAGTACGCGCACGTGCTGCTGCCCATCGGCGCATTTACCGAGACCGCCGGCACGTTCGTCAACACCGAGGGGAGGGCGCAGAGCTTCGCCGGGGTGGTCAAGCCGATCGGCGAAGCCCGCCCGGGATGGAAGGTGCTGCGCGTGCTGGGCAGCGTGCTCGGCGTGCCCGGATTCGGTTTCGAGAGCGCCGAGGAAGTGCGCACCGAAGCTTTCGCCGGCGTGGACATCGCGGGCCGGCTGTCCAATGTACCGGCAGGGGCGACCGCGCGGGGGCCTGCCGCCTCGACCGGCATCCAGCGCATCGCCGAGGTGCCGATCCACTTCGCCGACGCGCTCGCGCGCCGCTCCGCGCCGCTGCAGATGACCCGCGACGCGGCCAGGCCGGCCGCGCGCATGTCCGCCGCGCTGATGAGCCGGCTCGGACTCGGCGAAGGCGACCGCGTGCGGATCGCGCAGGGCGCCGGCAGCGCCGTGCTGAAGGCGGTGCTCGACCCGGCGGTGCCCGCCGACTGTGTCCGCGTGGCCGCCAGCCATCCCTCGACGGCAGGCCTGGGCGAGATGTTCGGCACGGTGACCATCGAGAAGGTCACCCAGGGTGCGGAGGTGGCTGCCTGATGGACGCCCTCCAGCAGCTCTTCGGTCCGCTGTGGCCCGCGGTGTGGACCACCGTGAAGATCGTCGCCATCGTCCTGCCGCTGATGGGCTGCGTGGCCTATCTGACCCTGGCCGAGCGCAAGGTCATCGGCTTCATGCAGGTGCGCATCGGCCCGAACCGGGTCGGTCCGCTGGGCCTGCTGCAGCCCATCGCCGACGCGATCAAGCTGCTGACCAAGGAGATCATCATCCCGTCCGGCGCGAACAAGTTCCTGTTCGTGATCGCGCCGGTCATGTCGATCATGCCCGCGCTGGCGGCCTGGGCGGTGATCCCGTTCGCGCCGGAGATGGTGCTGGCCAACGTGAACGCCGGCCTGCTCTACATCATGGCCATCACCTCGATGGGCGTGTACGGCGTCATCATCGCCGGCTGGGCGTCGAACTCCAAGTACGCCTTCCTCGGCAGCCTGCGCTCGGCCGCGCAGATCGTGGCCTACGAGATCGCGATGGGCTTCGCGCTGGTGTGCGTGCTGATGATGTCGCAGAGCCTGAACCTCTCCGACATCGTCAACCGGCAGCACAGCGGCTGGGGTGCGCTGTCCTGGAACTTCATCCCGCTGTTCCCGATGTTCGTGGTCTACATCATCTCCGGGGTGGCCGAGACCAACCGCGCGCCGTTCGACGTCGCCGAAGGCGAATCCGAGATCGTCGCCGGCTTCCACGTCGAGTACTCCGGCATGGCCTTCGCCATCTTCTTCCTGGCCGAGTACGCCAACATGATCCTGGTGGCGACGCTGTGCGCCACCATGTTCCTCGGCGGCTGGCTCTCGCCGATCCCGGGCCTGCCGGACGGCTTCTGGTGGCTGGCGGCGAAGGTCGCCTTCGTCCTGTTCCTGTTCCTGTGGTTCCGCGCGACCTTCCCGCGCTACCGCTACGACCAGATCATGCGCCTGGGCTGGAAGGTGTTCATCCCGGTCACGCTGGTGTGGGTGGTGGTGATCGGCGCGTGGATGCAGACGCCCTGGTGGCTGTGGGGGCCGAAATGATCTCACGCATCGGCGAGATCTTCCGCACGTTCCTGCTCTACGAGCTGGTGCGCGGCATGATGTTGACCGGCCGGCACCTGTTCGCCCGCAAGATCACCATCCAGTTCCCGGAGGAGAAGACACCGTACTCGCCGCGCTTCCGCGGCCTGCATGCGCTGCGCCGGTATCCCAACGGGGAAGAGCGCTGCATCGCCTGCAAGCTGTGCGAGGCGGTCTGCCCGGCGCTGGCCATCACCATCGAGTCGGAGCAGCGCGAGGACAACACGCGCCGCACCACGCGCTACGACATCGACCTGACCAAGTGCATCTTCTGCGGCTTCTGCGAGGAGTCCTGCCCGGTCGACTCGATCGTCGAGACCCGCATCCTCGAGTACCACGGCGAGAAGCGCGGGGACCTGCTCTACACCAAGGAGATGCTGCTCGCGGTGGGCGACCGCTACGAGGAGCAGATCGCCAAGGACCGCGCCGCGGACGCTGCGTACCGATGAGCTGCACTGCCACAAACCACATTCACCGCAGAGGACGCAGAGGTACGCGGAGGAACAGCGAGAGGGAACTTCCTCTGCGTACCTCTGCGTCCTCTGCGGTCAGCGCGGTTCACGGCGCTCCGGGAGCCGCCCACGCATGACCTTCCAGACCGCAGTCTTCTACGTCTTCGCCGCGATCCTGCTGTTCGCGGCGCTGCGCGTGATCACCGCCCGCAACCCGGTGCACTCGGCGCTGTTCCTGGTGCTCGCGTTCGCCACGGCATCGGGGCTCTGGATGCTGCTGGAAGCGGAATTCCTCGCCATCGCACTGATCCTGGTCTACATCGGGGCGGTGATGGTGCTGTTCCTGTTCGTGGTGATGATGCTGGACATCAACATCGACCGCCTGCGCGAGGGCTACTGGGACTATCTGGTTCCCGGGCTCGCCGTGGCCGGCATCATGGTGGTGGAGATGCTGGTGGTGGTCATGGGCCGCAGCTACGGCCTGATCGCCATGCAGAATCCGGCGCCCAAGGGGCCCGGCTACAGCAACACGAAGGAGCTCGGCCAGCTGCTCTACACGCAGTACGTCTACCCGTTCGAGCTCGCTTCGGTGATCCTGCTGGTCGCCATCGTCGCCGCCATTGCGCTGACCTTGCGCCGGCGCAAGGACTCCAAGTTCCAGGATCCGGCCCGCCAGGTGGTGGTGCGCAAGCAGGACCGGATCCGCATCGTGTCGATGCCGGCCGAGAAGGCGGCCTCCAAACAGCAGCCATGATCACGCTCTCGCACTACCTCGGCCTCGGCGCGATCCTGTTCGCCATCAGCGTGGTGGGAATCTTCCTCAACCGCAAGAACGTGATCATCCTGCTGATGGCGATCGAGCTGAACCTGCTCGCGGTCAACATGAACTTCGTGGCCTTCTCGCACTACCTGCAGGACATGGCCGGGCAGGTGTTCGTGTTCTTCATCCTGACCGTGGCCGCGGCCGAATCGGCCATCGGCCTGGCCATCCTGGTCTGCCTGTTCCGCAACCTGCGCACGATCAACGTCGATGACCTGGGGAGTTTGAAGGGATGAGGCTAGAGGCGAGAGGCAAGGGGCTAGAGGGGTGTCGCCGGCGCGGAGCGCCGGGCTTTGCCTCTCGCCTCTTGCCTCTCGCCTCTAGCCTGTCTGCGAATCGAGCAGCATGAACTCACTCTATCTGATCGTCCCCCTCGCGCCCCTGGCCGGCGCCCTCATCGCCGGCTTTCTGGGGCGGCTGATCGGCACGAAGGCCACCCACCGCATCACCATCCTGGGCGTGGCGATTGCGTTCGCGGCGTCCATCGCAGTGCTGGTCGACGTGCTGAAGGGGCACACCTTCAACGGCACGCTCTACACCTGGATCACCATCGGCAATGTGCCGCTGCAGGTGGGCTTCCTGATCGACTCGCTGTCCGCGGTGATGATGGTGGTGGTGACCTTCGTCTCGCTGATGGTGCACGTCTACACCATCGGCTACATGCAGGGCGATCCGGGTTACCAGCGCTTCTTCAGCTACATCTCGCTGTTCACCTTCTCGATGCTGATGCTGGTGATGTCCAACAACTTCCTGCAGCTGTTCTTCGGCTGGGAAGCGGTCGGACTGGTCTCCTACCTGCTGATCGGCTTCTGGTACACGCGCCCCACGGCGATCTTCGCCAACCTCAAGGCGTTCCTAGTCAACCGGGTCGGCGACTTCGGCTTCCTGCTCGGCATCGCGCTGGTGCTGATGCACTTCAACAGCCTGGACTACGCCGCGGTGTTCCAGGCCGCGCCGGCTGCGGCCGCCAGGACCGTCGAGCTGGTCTCGGGCTGGCAGTGGTCGCTGCTGACGGTCATCTGCCTGCTGCTCTTCGTCGGCGCAATGGGCAAGTCGGCGCAGTTCCCGCTGCACGTCTGGCTGCCCGACTCGATGGAAGGCCCCACGCCGATCTCGGCCCTGATCCATGCGGCGACGATGGTGACCGCGGGCATCTTCATGGTCGCCCGCATGTCGCCGCTGTTCGAGCTGTCCACAACGGCCCTGAGCGTGGTGCTGATCGTGGGCAGCATCACCGCGTTCTTCATGGGCCTGCTGGGCATCGTGATGAACGACATCAAGCGGGTGGTCGCGTACTCGACGCTCTCGCAGCTCGGCTACATGACCGTGGCGCTGGGCGCGGGCGCCTACGCGGCGGGCATGTTCCACCTGGTGACACACGCCTTCTTCAAGGCGCTGCTGTTCCTGGCCGCCGGCTCGGTGATCATCGCCATGCACCACGAGCAGGACATGCGGCGCATGGGCGGCCTGCGCAAGTACATGCCGATCACCTGGCTCACGTCGGTGATCGGGTCGCTCGCGCTGTGCGGCATCCCGCCGTTCGCGGGCTTCTTCTCCAAGGACGCGATCCTCGAGGCCGTGCACCTGTCCAGCACCCCGGGCCACGGCATCGCCTACCTCTCGGTGCTGTCGGGCGTGTTCATCACCTCCCTGTACACCTTCCGGATGCTGTTCCTGACCTTCCACGGCAAGGAGCGCTTCCACGAACCGGTCGCCGCCCATGTCCAGGCCGATCCGCCGGCGGGTCACGCCGGGCAAGAGGACCATGCCCACGCTGCCCCCGGTCACGACGACCACGGTCACGACGACCGCGGCCATGATGACCATGGCCACCACGGCGGACCGCCGAAGGAATCGCCGTGGGTCGTGACCCTGCCGCTGGTGATGCTGGCGATCCCGTCCGTCTACGCCGGCTGGGCCTACATCGAGCCCTTCCTGTTCGGCGACTTCTTCAAGGGCGCGATCCAGACCAACCCGGCGACCAGCCCGCTGGCGAAGATGGCCGAGGAGTTCCATGGCCCCGCCGCCTTCGCGCTGCACGGCCTGCAGTCGCTGCCGTTCTGGCTCGCGATCGCAGGGCTCGTGACCGCCTGGTTCCTGTACCTGAAGAGTCCCGCCCTGCCTGGCCGGATCGCGGACGGCGCGAAGGGGCTGTACCGCCTGCTCGCCAACAAGTACTACCTCGACGACATCAACCAGTTCGTCTTCGCCGGTGGCGCGCGGCGCCTCGGCGGGCTGCTGTGGAAAGTGGGCGACGTGACCATCATCGACGGCTTCTTCGTGAACGGGGCGGCGCGCGTGGTCGGGTGGTGCTCCGCCGTGATCCGGCGCGTGCAGTCGGGCTTCGTGTACCACTACGCGTTCATGATGATCATCGGCGTGTTCATCCTGCTCACCCTCTGGATTGCCCGCACCTGATGCCCGCCCGCACGAAACAACAACAACGATGCTGCTAGGAATCCCCCTCCTCAGCCTGGTGATCTGGGTCCCGCTGGTCGCCGGGATCGTCGTCATGGCCACCGGTTCCGACCGCCATGCCGCCACGGCCCGCTGGCTGGCGCTGATCGGCGCCGTGCTCGGGCTGCTGGTCGCGCTGCCCCTGTGGAGCCAGTTCGATCCCGCCGCGCATGGCTTCCAGTTCCAGGAGCAGGCGCCCTGGATCCCGGCCTTGAACATCAACTACCACCTGGGCATCGACGGCATCTCGCTCCTGCTGATCCTGCTCAACAGCTTCACCACCGTGCTGGTGGTGCTGGCCGGCTGGAAGGTGATCCAGTCGCGCGTGGCGCAGTACATGGCGGCGTTCCTGCTGCTCTCAGGCCTGATGAACGGCGTGTTCTGCGCCCTGGACGCCGCGCTGTTCTACGTGTTCTTCGAGGCCACGCTGATCCCGATGTTCATCATCATCGGCGTGTGGGGCGGTCCCAACCGCATGTATGCGGCGGTCAAGTTCTTCCTCTACACCCTGCTGGGCTCGCTGCTCACCCTGGTCGCGCTGATCTACCTGTACCGGCTGAGCGGCAACTTCTCCCTGCCCGAGTGGTACAAGCTCAAGATCGGGCTCGGCCCGCAGGTGCTGGTGTTCCTCGCCTTCTTCATGGCCTTCGCCGTGAAGGTGCCGATGTGGCCGGTGCACACCTGGCTGCCGGACGCGCACGTCGAGGCCCCCACCGGCGGCTCGGTCGTGCTGGCCGCGATCATGCTCAAGCTCGGCGGCTACGGCTTCCTGCGGCTGTCGCTGCCGATCGTCCCAGACGCCGCCCACCAGCTCGCCGGGTTCGTCATCGCGATCTCGCTGATCGCCGTCGTCTACATCGGCCTGGTCGCGCTGGTGCAGAACGACATGAAGAAGCTGATCGCCTATTCGTCGATCTCGCACATGGGCTTCGTCACCCTGGGCATCTTCATCTTCAACGAGGCCGGGATGCAGGGCGCGATCCTGCAGATGATCTCCCATGGCTTCGTCTCCGGCGCGCTGTTCCTGTGCGTCGGCGTGCTGTACGACCGCATGCACTCGCGCCAGATCGCGGACTACGGCGGGGTGGTCAACACCATGCCGGTCTTCGCGGCCTTCTTCATGCTGTTCGCGATGGCGAACTCGGGCCTGCCGGGCACCAGCGGGTTCATCGGCGAGTTCCTGGTGACGCTGGGCGCGGTGAAGGTCAACTTCTGGTACGCGGCGCTCGCGGCCACCACGCTGATCTTCGGCGCCGCCTATTCGCTGTGGATGTACAAGCGCGTGATCTTCGGCGCCGTGGCCAACCACCACGTTGCGGCGCTGAAGGACATCACCGCTCGCGAAGCGCTGATCCTGGCGCTGCTCGCCGTCGCGGTGCTCGGGATGGGCCTGTATCCGCAGCCGATGAACGCGATGCTGAACACCTCGATCGCCGACCTGCTGGCGCTCGCGGCGGCGAGCAAGTTGTGAACGGACAGGCCCCAGGCGCTACGCGCCAGACGCAAGGCAAATGCCAGGCTCTAGGCTCGAGGCGCGAGACGCCAGATTTCAAGCGCGGAGCTTGGCACCGCACAACCCCCTGGGGTCTGGAGCCTAGAGCCTCGGGCCTCTCACTCTGGCGTCTGGAGCCTAGGGCCTAGAGCCTGGAGCGAAGCGATGACCCTCGAAGACCTGAACCTGCTGCCGGCGCTGCCGGAGATCGTCCTGCTCTGTGCGACATCGGTCATCGTGATCGTCGACCTGTTCCTCGATGACTCGCGGCGGCACCTGTCGTACCTGATGACGCTGGCCACGCTCGCGGCTGCCGCCATCCTCGTGATTGCCGTGGCCCAGCCCGAGACGGCGTATGCGTTCAACGGGATGTTCGTCGCCGATCCCCTGGCCAACGTGCTGAAGGTGGCGGCCATCATCGCGGTCGCCGCGACGTTGGTCTATTACCGCGTATACGCGCGCAGCCGCCAGCTGTTCCGCGGCGAGTTCTTCGTGCTGTCCCTGTTCGCGACGCTCGGGATGATGGTGATGATCTCGGCGGCCCACTTCCTCACCCTGTACCTGGGCCTGGAGCTGATGTCGCTCAGCCTCTATTCCATGGTGGCCCTGCAGCGCGATTCCGCGCGCAGCACCGAGGCGGCGATGAAGTACTTCGTGCTCGGTGCCTTGTCCTCGGGCATGCTGCTCTATGGCATGTCCATGGTGTACGGCGCGACCGGCAGCCTGGCGATCAGCGAGATCGCGGCGAAGGCGGCGTCGTCCACCGCGCTGACCGGGGTGATGGTGTTCGGCATCGTCTTCATCGTGGCCGGGATCGGCTTCAAGCTCGGCGCGGTGCCGTTCCACATGTGGGTGCCCGACGTCTACCACGGCGCGCCCACGCCGGTCACCCTGCTCATCGGCTCGGCACCGAAGCTCGCGGCGATGGCCTTCGTCTTCCGCGTGCTGATCGAGGCCCTGGGGGCGCCGGCACTCCTGACGCAGTGGCAGGACATGCTCGTGCTGCTGTCGGTGCTCTCGATGGCGGTGGGCAACATCACGGCGATCGCGCAGACCAACATCAAGCGCATGCTGGCCTACTCGACCATCGCGCACATGGGCTTCTTCCTGCTGGGCATCGTCGCCGGCACGCCGGACGGCTACGCCGCGGCGATGTTCTACGCGGTGGTGTACGTGCTGATGACCCTGGCCACCTTCGGCATGATCATGCTGCTCTCGCGCGAGGGCTTCGAGGCCGAGAACCTGGACGACTTCAGGGGCCTGAACCAGCGCAACCGCTGGTACGCCTTCCTGATGCTGCTGGTGATGTTCTCGCTCACCGGCATTCCCGTCATGCTCGGCTTCTGGGCCAAGCTGGCGGTCCTGCAGGCCGCGTTCGCCGCGGGGTACACCGGGCTGGTGGTGGCGGCGGTGATGTTCTCGCTGATCGGCGCCTTCTACTACCTGCGCGTGGTCAGGCTGATGTATTTCGACGAACCGGTGGACAGCAGCCCGATCGTGGATACCGGCGACCAGCGTGCAGTCATCACCGTCAACGGCCTCGCGCTGCTGGTCCTCGGGATTGCGCCCGGCTGGCTGCTGGCCCTGTGCCAGCAGGCGATCACCGCCTCCCTGCACTAGTTCGTGTCGCCGGCGCGACGCGCCGGTATTCCTGCCGAGGTCGCCCCGATGCCCTCCGACTTCACCGAGAAGCAGCTGTCCAGCCGCACCGCCTATGCGGGGCGGCTGCTGCGCGTGCACGAGGACGAGGTGGAACTGCCCGACGGGGGGCACGCCCGCCGCGAGTACATCCTCCACCCGGGTGCGGTCGTCATCCTGCCGTTCGTCGACGAGAACACGCTGCTGCTGGAGCACCAGTTCCGCTATCCACTGCAGCGTCACTTCCTCGAGCTGCCCGCGGGCAAGATCGAAAAGGGCGAGGCGCCCGAGCTCACCGCGCAGCGCGAGCTGCTGGAGGAGACCGGCTACGTGGCCCGGCACTGGGAGTTCCTCACCACGCTGCACCCGTGCGTGGGCTATTCCGACGAGCGCATCGAGCTGTTCCTCGCCCGCGACCTGCGGTTCGAAGGCCACCCCGGCGAGGACGACGAGTTCATCGAGACGATCAACCTCTCGATCGACGTGCTGCTGGAGAAGATCTTCGCGCGCGAACTGACGGAGGCGAAGACGATTCTCGGGGTGCTCTGGGCGGACCGGTTGAGAAAGGCGGTCACGGGCACGGCGTGAAAGCAACGGCGTGACAGAAAGACCGGTGACAGGAAAACGCGTGACCGGTACTGCGTGACAGAACAGCCTGACCCGGCACGTCGTCACGCCGTTCGGTCACGCCCTTTTGCCACGCCGTTCCTGTCGCCGGTCTCTCTGTCACGTGGAACCTGTCACTGCTCTATAATTGGGAACCGTTCTCATCTCAGCCCCCGGCAGCGCATGCGTCTCAGCGAGCTCCAGGACCAGGTCACCGCGGTAGTCACGGCGGTGGAAGACCGCGTGCCCGCTGATCCCATCGCACGCCGTCTGCGCGAGCTCGGTTTCGTGCGCGGCGAGCCGGTCCGCATCGTGGCGCGGGGACCGGTCCGGAAGGACCCGGTACTGGTGCAGGTGGGCTTCACGCGCTTCGCCCTGCGCAAGGCAGAGGCCGACCGCGTCATGGTCGACCAGGCGTGAGGCGCGCCGCACCGTGTCTGCACTGCGCATCGCACTCGTCGGCAGTCCCAACTGCGGCAAGACGGCACTCTTCAACCTCCTCACCGGCAGCCGCCAGAAGGTCGCCAACTACGCCGGCGTAACCGTCGAGCGCAAGGAGGGCGGCTTCTCCACCCCGTCGGGCCGCCTCGTGCGCGTGCTCGACCTGCCTGGCGCGTACAGCCTCACGCCCACGAGTCTGGACGAGAGCATCACGCGCGACGTGTGCCTGGGGCACCATCGAGGCGAGAGCAAACCCGATCTGGTGGTGTGCGTGGTCGATGCCACCAACCTGCGCCTGCACCTGCGCTTCGCGCTGGAGGTGCGTGCGCTCGGCCTGCCGATGATCCTCGCGCTCAACATGAGCGACGCGGCGAAGCGGCGCGGCATCCGCATCGACCGCGCTGCGCTTCAGCAACGCCTCGGCGTGCCGGTGGTCGAGACGGTGGCGGTGCGCCACGGCGGCGCGGCCCAGCTGATCGAGCGGCTGGAAGCGCAGCATCCCACCAATCCCCCGATGGTTGCCCCCGTCGAGGATGTGCACGCCGAGGTCAACCGCATCCTGGCGGCCGCCGTGGCGATGCCCAGCCGGACCGCGGCAATCGACGACGCGATGGATCGTGCGGTGCTGCATCCGGTGTGGGGTCTGCTGATCCTGTTTGTCGCCCTGTTCCTGATCTTCCAGGCGGTGTTCGCCTGGGCCGCCTTGCCGATGGAGTGGATCAAGGGCGGCATGGAAGGTCTCGGCCAACTGGTCCGGGGCGTGCTGCCCGAAGGTCCGTTGCAGAGCCTGCTGGTGGACGGGGTGATCGCCGGCACCGGCAGCGTGCTGGTATTCCTGCCGCAGATCCTGATCCTGTTCCTGTTCATCCTGTTTCTGGAGGAGTCCGGCTACCTGCCGCGTGCGGCCTTCCTGCTCGACCGCCTGATGGTCGGCGTGGGCCTGACCGGCCGCTCCTTCATTCCGCTGCTGTCGAGCTTCGCGTGCGCGATCCCGGGCATCATGGCCACGCGCACGATCCAGGACGAGCGTGATCGCATGGCGACCATCCTGGTCGCGCCGCTCATGACCTGCTCCGCGCGCCTGCCGGTGTATGCCCTGTTGATCGGCGCGTTCGTACCGCAGCGCGAAGTGCTGCGCTGGTTCAACCTGCAGGGCGTGGTGCTGTTCACCCTGTACGCCGCGGGGATCGTCAGCGCGCTGGTGGTCGCGTGGGTGATGAAGCGGCTCAGCCGGGACCGTTCCGAGCGCCCGCTGCTGCTCGAGCTGCCTTCGTACCGGTTGCCGCACCCGCGCGATCTCGCGCTCGGCCTGTGGGAGCGGGCGCGCATCTTCCTCGTGCGCGTGGGCAAGATCATCCTCGGGTTGACCGTGCTGCTGTGGTTCCTGTCCAGCTTTCCGGCGCCGCCGCCGGGCGCGACCGAGCCCGCGATCAACTACAGCCTGGCCGGGCGCATCGGCCACGCGATGGAGCCGCTGTTCGCGCCGGTGGGCTTCAACTGGCAGATCTGCATCGCGCTGATCCCGGGCATGGCGGCGCGCGAAGTGGCGGTAAGCTCGCTCGCCACGGTGTACGCGCTCTCGGCCGCCAGCGAGAATGCGGCCGAGGCGCTGTCTCCCATCGTCGCGGCGCAGTGGTCGCTCGCCACTGCCCTGGCCATGCTGGCCTGGTACGTGTTTGCCCCGCAGTGCCTGTCCACCCTGGCGGTCATGCGGCGCGAGACCAACTCCTGGCGCACGCCGGCTATCGCGACGGTCTATCTGTTCGGGCTCGCCTACCTGGCGGCGTTCCTCGCCTTCCAGATCACGAGCCGGCTGGCATGAGCGTCTACGCGATCTTCGAGACGACGGTGGTGGGTGCAGCAGTGGCTGCGGGCGCGTTGTCGGCCCTGCGGACGTTCGCGCCTGGGACGTTCAGGCGCCTGCTGCCCTGGAAAAAGAGGGCAGCGCAATCGCAATCGAACGCTTGCGGCACGTGCAGCACTTGCGGGGGATGCGACCGGCGCGATGCCGGATCGGGTTGATCCCAACGGAGGCTGCGCCAGCGCGACCTACTCCCCGGATGACAGTGCAATCCGCTCCGGCACGTCCTGGCGCAGCGGCAGCGGCCGCTGGAACAGGTAGCCCTGCCCGTACAGGGTGCCCATTCTCGACAGGATCTGCAGCGTCTCGCGCGTCTCCACCCACTCGGCCACCACTTGCTTGTTGAGGCCCTTCGCCACGTCGCACAGCGCGCGCACGAAGATGCGGTTGCCCTCGTCGCTCGCCAGGTCGCGGACGAAGCCGCCGTCGATCTTCAGGTAGTCGACGTCGAAGCGCTTCAGGTAGTAGAACGAGCTGAAACCGGCGCCGAAGTCGTCCAGCGCGAAGCGGCAGCCCAGCCCCTTCAGCTCGCGGATGAACTGCTGGGTGGCGTCCACGTCGCACATGGCCGCGGTCTCGGTGATCTCGAACACCAATTGCGAGTGGTCGATGCCGCTGCCGGCCAGCAGCGCCTGGAAGCGCCGCACCCACTGCGGATCCGAGATGCTCACGCGCGAGAGGTTCACGAAGTAGCGCATGGGCGAATCGCGGTGCTGCTCGGACTGCAGGTGCTCGATCACGCGCTCGACCACCCGCAGGTCGATCTCCTGCACCATGCCGAGCGACTCGGCGTACTCGATGAACTGGCTGGGCAGCACCACCTGGCCGCCTTCCTCGCGCATGCGCACCAGGATCTCGCAGTGCACGGTGCGCAGGTCGGACAGGCGCACCACCGGCTGGTAGTACAGCACGAGGCGGTCGGCGTCGAGCGATTCGCGCAGCCGGTTGGCCCACTGCACCCGGCTGTGCGTGCGGCGCAGGCTCTGCGCGTCCTGGTCGAACAGCATGACCCGGTTGCGCCCGCCGTCCTTGGCCTGGTACATCGCCATGTCGGCGCTGGAGAGCAGGCCGGCGACGTCCTGGCCGTGGAACGGGTAGAGCGCGATGCCGATGGACGCGGTCACGCTCAGGACCCGCTCCTCGGAGGACGACTGGAAGCGGTAGTGGCGCAGCGCGGTCAGCAGGTGCTCGGCGACCTCGATCGCATGGGTCCGCAGGGCCTCGGGCAGGTGCACGGCGTACTCGTCCCCGCCCATGCGGAAGACCTGGCCGTTGGAGTGCTTGACCGCCTCCTTCAGCACGCCGCTCACGCCGCAGATGAGCTGGTCGCCGCAGCGGTGCCCCAGGTTGTCGTTGACGTACTTGAAGTGGTCGATGTCGATGAACAGCACGGCGCCCACTTCGCCCGCCTGCAGCGCCTGCTCCAGCGTGCGCTGCAGACTCACGCGGTTGGGCAGGCTGGTGAGCGTGTCGTGCGTGGCGAGATACTCGATTCGCAGCGCCGCCTGGTGCTGCTCGGTCACGTCGCGTGCGGTGCCGCGGATACCGCAGATGGCACCCGTGTCGTCGTACTGCACGCGGGCGTTTATGCCGATCCAGCGATCGCTGCCGTCGGCCGCCATCAGGTGCGCGATGTGGTTCTTCACCTCGCCGTTCTTCTTGAGCGTGGAGAAGAAGCGGCGGTTGGAGATGTGCGAGGGACGCGCCTCGAAGTCGAAGAAGCAGCGGCCCATCAGCTGCTTCGCGGGGATGCCGAGCAGGTCCTGCGCGCCGCTGTTGAGGTAGGTGAAGCGGCCCTGCGCGTCGGTCTGCCAGATCAGGTCGTGCGAGGTCTCCACCAGGTCGCGGTAGCGGCTCTCGCTGTCGAGCAGCAGCTGGATGACGCGGCGCTTCTCGCGCAGCGACTTGCGGGCGGTCGCGAGCTGGTCCTCGACCTTCTCCAGCGGCTCGGCGCTGGCGGACCGCGCGAGCCCGTCGATGATCTCGCGCGCGTAGCGGCGATGGCCGCCCTCGGTGCGCCGGGCCACCAGAACGCCCTGCGCGTCCCAGCGCCGCAGCTTGTGCACGGGGACGCCGAGCTTGGCCGACGCCTCCTGGATCGTGTATTCGGTCTCGGATTCCACTGGCGTCCCTCCCCGTTGTGCATGGCCGCCGCGCCTCGCTCAATGCAGCGCGAGCGGCGCATCGGCACGCGGCCCGGCGGCCTGCGTCTGCCGGCCCACCAGCCGCTGCATCAGCTTCATGTCGCGCGCGGTCAGGCGCAGCGCGCAGTCGGCCCACACCTGCACCACGTCGACGAGCTCGTCGTGGGTGACACGCTCGACGCAGCGCCGTGCAGCCGCGAGGCCCTGCAGGCCGTTGCGGCTGCGTGCGCTGCGCTCGACCAGCGCGTTGACCTGCGCTTCGCCTTGTCCGCTGTCGACGACGCTGTCGATCGCGCCCAGCTCGAGCATATCATCGGCTGCGTAAATCTTCCCGCTCGAAATGATGGCCTCCGCGCTGCGCCGTCCGACCCGGCGCTCGAGGAACGAGTAGGCGCCCATCCCGGGGAACAGGTTGAACATGATCTCGGGGAAGCCGAACCGGGCTTGCCGCTCTGCGATGACGATGTCGCTGGACAGCGCCGCCTCGAAGCCGCCGCCCAGGCACTCGCCCTGCACCAGCGAGATGGTGGTCAGCGGTAGTCCGTAGGCCACGTAGTTGCGATAGAGGACGTGGACGCAGGCCTTGCCATAGGCCACCAGGCCGGCCCGGTCCTGGGCTGCTATGAGCCGCAGGAACAGGTCGAGGTCGCCGCCGAGGTTGAACACGCCGGGGCTGTCGGAGGCCAGCACCGTGTATTGCAGCGGCGCCTGCGCGCCAGCTACCTCCAGCATGCCGCCGCCCGACTCGATGAAGCGCGCGCACTCGGCAAGCGCATCGAGCAGCGATGGGTTGAAGCTCGGCCGAGGCGCGGGTGCCCAGCGCACCCAGAGCGCGCCGCCGGCCGGATCGTATCGGGTGCTCAGTTGCGGGGAGAACACCGACCGGCTCGACGCCGCAACGGCGTACGCGGGGGCCGGCTGGCTGGTGCGCAACAGCGCTTCTGGGATCTGCATGTCCATGAGGGGCTCCTGTTGAGGTTGTGCAACGCATGCCGTTGTGGTTGGTCCTGCGCCCGGTCCGCGACGCCGGCCGAGCGCTCGGTCCAGCCTAGTGTTGCACCGGAGTCCGCGCAAATCTCGCGAATCGTGAGATTCCATCAACGCGAGCACGATCAGATCATTAGCGCCGGATGCTCAGGCGGGGTGCGCGGAACCGCGCGCAAGCGCCGACGCCGCTGTAGTTGACCGGCGGCATGGGAGCGTCTAAAAAGGGCGCATGACGGCGCGCATGCCGTCGGCACGGACCCGGTGGCAACGAGGCAGCGACGGCAATGGGCGTAGCGAGAACGGACCGCACCAGGTTAACCGCGGTCATGCAGCAGGACGGGACGGGCGGACCGGTTGAGCGGGGCACGTTCGGGTGGCTTCTGGGCAGGCTCCTGCGCACGCTGCTGCGGATCGAGGTGGTCGGGGAGATGCCCCGATCGGGGCCAGTCCTGTTCGTCGCCCCGCACCGATCGCCGCTGGACAACATTCTGCTCGCGTGGCTGCTGCGTCCCCAGCCGCTGCTCGTGGTGCCGCGCGAAGACCTCGGCGGCGTCCTGCTGCGCACCCTCCTGCGCATGACGCCGCACCTGGTGGCGGAGACCAGCGACCCCGCCACGTTGCGCAAGGTGCTGCGCATGGTCGCGACCGGGCGCAGCGTGCTGATGTATCCCGAGGGCCGCCTGGTCGACGGCCCGGGCGTCATGAAGAACTACGCGGTGCCGGCGCTGGTGGCGGCGAAGGCGCACATCCCGGTGGTCCCGGTGCTGACCCGGCGGTGCGGCCGCCTCGGCGGCTGGACGCTGCGCCTGTCGCCCGCCGCGGGCGTGCAACTCGCGCCCGGCAACGGTGCGGGCGCGCGTGCGCGCAGGGCCCGCGCCACCCGCGAGGTGCAGATGCTCCTCGAAGCCGCGGTGCTGGACGCGCGGCCGCGGCAGAGCCTCTTCGATGCGTTCCTCGACGCGGTACGCCGGGAGGGACGCCGCGTGCGCATCCTCGAGGATGTCGAAGAGCGCCCGCGCTCCTATGGCGAACTGCTGAAAGGGGCGCTCGCCATCGGCCGCTGGCTGCAGCGCTACAGCGCACCGCGCGAGCGCGTCGGGCTGCTGCTGCCGAATGTCGTCCCGACCGTGTGCACCATCCTCGGTGCCATGGCATTCCGGCGCGTCCCCGCCATGCTCAACTACAGCGCCGGGCCGTTCGCGGTGCAGAGCGCCTGCGTGGCCGCCGGCGTGCGCACCGTGGTGACCTCACGCGCCTTCATCGCGAAGGCCAACCTGCGTCCCCTGGTCGAGGCGCTGCACGGCGTGCAGCTGCTCTACCTCGAGGATGTCCGGGGCGAGCTCGGCTGGCTGGATCGCATCTGGCTGCTCGGCTACGCCATGCTGCTGCCCCGCCATGCCACCCAGCGCAGCGCGCCGGACGAGGCCGCGGTGGTGCTGTTCACCTCGGGCTCGGAGGCGCGGCCCAAGGGCGTCGTGCTGTCGCACGATGCGGTCATCGCCAACGTCCGCCAGATCGCGACCGTCACCGACTTCACTCCGCGCGACCGCATCCTCAATGCGCTGCCGGTGTATCACAGCTACAGCTTCACCGCCGGCCTGATGCTGTGCCTGCTCACCGGCACGCGGCTGTTCCTGTACGTCTCGCCCCTGCGCCACCGCGCGATCCCGGAGATCGCCTACCGTCGCGACGTCACGGGGCTGTACGGCACCGGCACCTTCCTCAGCTACTGGGGCCGCAGCGCCGATCCGCTGGATTTCCGCACCGTGCGCTACGTCATCTCCGGCGGCGAGAAGCTGGGCAGCGATGTCGTGCGCCTGTACCAGGAGAAGTTCGGATTGCGCATCTTCGAAGGCTACGGCGCGACGGAGTGCGCGCCGGTGATCGCCTTGTCCACGCCGCAGTGCTACCGTACCGGCACCGTGGGTCGGCTGCTGCCGGGCGTGGAGATGCAGCTCGAGCCGCGTGCGGGCATCGATCACGGCGGCGTGATCCACGTCCGCGGCCCCAACCTGATGCTCGGCTACTACCTGTACGACCAGCCCGGCGTGCTGCAACCGCCGCGTTCGGCGTTCGGCGACGGCTGGCACTGCACGGGTGACGTGGTGGACGTCGATGCGGAGGGCGTCGTGTCGGTGGTCGGGCGGGTGCGCCGCTTCGCCAAAATCGCGGGCGAGATGGTGTCGCTCGACAAGGTCGAGGAGATTGCGCGCGCCGCCTCGCCCGACGCCCGCCACGCCGCGGTGCTGCGCACCGAATCGGCCGGCGGGGAGACCTGCGTGCTGTTCACCACCGACCGGCAGCTCACGCGCCAGGCGCTCGCGCTGGCCGCCCGCCGGCTGGGCCTGCAGGACCTCGCCGTGGCCCGCCACATCGTATATCTGGCCGAGCTGCCCGTGCTGGGCAGCGGCAAGACCGACTACGTGACGCTGCAGAACGTGGACCACTCCGCCGGCGCGGCCAATGACGGCGTCGAGCGGAGCGCGGCAGGGGCGCTGGCGCAGCACAGCGCCTGATTCGGTCGCCTCTCCGAACCGCTGCCGCGAGCGGCTGTCGACTCCATGAGGCCCGGCTCCCGCCCGGTACGGAGGCGGTGGGATGGGCCGAGCTTACGCACTCAATGAAGGAGGGCAGGCGATGGACAATCCCGTCGGATGGTTCGAGATCTACGTACAGGACATGGCGCGCGCAAAGGCGTTCTACCAGTCCGTGTTCGGTTGCAGCTTCGAGCGGCTCGAAAGCCCGGGCATGGACATGTGGGCGTTCCCGATGAAGGCCGCCGGCAGCGGCGCAGCCGGCTCGCTGGTGAAGATGCAGGGTGTTCCGTCAGGCGGCAACAGCGTGCTCGTCTACTTCAGCTGCGAGGACTGCGCCATCGAGGCGGCGAAGGCCGGGAAAGCCGGTGGCAGCGTGCACAAGAGCAAGACCTCGATCGGCCAGTACGGCCACATCGCGCTGGTGGTCGACACCGAGGGCAACATGATCGGACTGCACTCCATGAAGTAGCGCCATCCGCTGGCAGTGCACCCTATCCCGTTGCGGGATAGGGCTGGGGTGAGGGGCGAAGCGACTTCACCCGCCCGCGATCGCCCCCACGATCAGGAACGGCTCCCTGCCCGCGATGACCGCGTCGGGCAGCGGCTGGTCGGGCTCTTCGTGCGACAGGTCTTCCTCGCACGCGAAGAACCGGATCAGCGGCCGGCGGCGCTGCGTGAGGCGATCGCGGATCGTGCCGCGCAGCGCGGGGTAGGCCGTCTCCAGCGCATCCAGCAGGGCGGCCTGGGTCACCGGCACAGGCACCTCGAGCTCGACCTCGCCTGTCACCCGCGCCAGCTCCCGCAGGTGCGCTGGCAGCACGACACGTATCACGGCAGGGTCTGCACCTCGACCGACAGCACCGGCGGCAGGTCGCGCACGATCGGCGCCCAGCTGTCGCCCGAGTCGGCCGACGCGTATACCTGCCCGCCGGTGGTGCCGAAGTAGACGCCGCACGGATCCAGGGAATCGACCGCCATCGCGTCGCGCAGCACGTTCACGTAGCAGTCCTGCTGGGGCAGTCCACGGGTGAGCGGCTCCCACTGGTTGCCGCCGGTGCGGCTGCGGTACACGCGCAGCTTCCCGTCGGGCGGGAAGTGCTCGGAGTCGCTCTTGATCGGCACCACGTAGATCGTCTCGGGCTCGTGCGCGTGCACGTCGATGGGGAAGCCGAAGTCGGTGGGCAGGTTGCCGCTGACCTCGCGCCACGACTCGCCGGCGTCGTCGCTGCGCATCACGTCCCAGTGCTTCTGCAAGAACAGCGTGTCCGGGCGCGAGCGGTGCATGGCGATGCGATGGACGCAGTGCCCGACCTCGGCGTCCGGATCGGGGATCGTGTTGGAGTGCAGCCCGCGGTTCATCGGCCGCCAGGTCCTGCCGCCGTCGTCGGTGCGGAACACGCCCGCCGCCGAGATCGCGATGAACATGCGCTGCGCACCGCGCGGGTCGAGGACGATGGTGTGCAGGCACATCCCACCCGCGCCCGGCATCCACTGCGCGCCGGAGCCGTGCTGGCGCAATCCCGGCAGCTCGTGCCAGCTCTGCCCGCCGTCGCTGGTGCGGAACAGCGCGGCATCCTCGACGCCCGCGTACACCGTGTCCGGATCGTCGGCCGAGGGTTCGAGGTGCCACACGCGCTTGAACTCCCAAGGCCGCGCCGTGCCGTCGTAGTACTGGTGCGTGCCGGTTTCGCCCTCGTAGGCAAACTGGTTGCCGACCGGGCTCCAGGTCACGCCGCCGTCGTCGGAGCGCTGCATCGTCTGCCCGAACCAGCCGCTCGACTGCGAGGCGTACAGGCGCTGCGGATCGGCCGGCGAGCCCTTCAGGTGATAGATCTCCCAGCCGGCGAAGTACGGGCCGCTCACCTTCCAGGCGGTCCGCTTCGCGTCGGCGGCGAGGACGAATGCGCCCTTGCGGGTGCCCACCAGTACGCGCACACCGGTCATGCGCCGCTCCTTTCCCTGAGGGCAGGGCCGCTCCCGGGCAGGTCGGGCAACTCGATCAGCGGTCGCACTTCGACCGTGCCCTTGCGCGCCATCGGGATGCGCGCTGCGATCGCGATCGCTTCGTCGAGGTCCCTGGCATCCACCAGATAGTAGCCACCCAACTGCTCGCGGGTTTCCGCGAACGGCCCGTCGGTGACCAGGCGCCGCCCCTCCCGCACGCGCACGCTGGTGGCGAGCGCCGTCGGCTGCAGCGGGCTGGCCGCAATGTACTTGCCGGAGGCCTTCAGGTCGTGTGCCAGCTCGGTCGACTCGACGTAGCAAGCCTGCCGCTCGGCCTCGCCCAGTGCGGTCTCTTCAAGGTAGATCAGCAACATGTATCTCATCGAGGCTCCTCGTTCCGGGGCGCATGGGTGTCCCCGGCCATAGTCGAACGGCGGCCGCCCGGGTCGACAGCCGCACGTGAACCCGATGTCCGCGCTCAGCGCTTCCTGCCGTCGTACGTGACACGGTAGACCACCCCGGCGTGATCGTCGGACACCAGCAGCGCGCCATCGGGCATCACCAGCAGGTCCACCGGCCGGCCCCAGACCTTCTCGTTCTCCATCCAGCCCTCGATGAACGGCTCGTAGCGTTCGACCTGGTTGTCCTTCAGCGTGGCCATCATCACCCGGTACCCGTTCTTGCTCGACCGGTTCCAGGAGCCGTGCTGGGCGATGAAGATGCGGTTCCGGTACTCGGGCGGGAACATCCCGCCGGTGTAGAAGCGCAGCCCATCCGGGGCGACGTGGCCGCCCTGCTTGAGCGCCGGCGGCGTGAACCCGGCGCAGGGCCGGCTCCCGAACTGCGGGTCGGGCGTGTCGCCCTGGTGGCAATACGGGAAGCCGAAGTTCAGGCCGGCCCGGGGTGCGTGGTTGAGCTCGTCCGAGGGCATGTCGTCGCCCATCATGTCGCGGCCGTGCTCGTTGAACCACAACTCCTTCGTGCGCGGATCCCAGTCGAAGCCGACACTGTTGCGGATGCCGCGCGCGAACACCTCGTAGCCGGTGCCGTCGGGGTTGATGCGCGAGATGAGCGCGTAGCGGTCGGGGTCGGGCTCGCAGACGTTGCAGGGCGCGCCCACCGGGACGTACAGCTTGCCGTCCGGTCCGAACGCGATGAACTTCCAGCCGTGGTGTCCGTCCTTCGGATACCGATCGGTCACGACGCGGGGCTGCGGTGACTCGCGCAGGGTGCGGGCGATGTCGTCGTAACGCAGGATGCGGCCGACCTCGGCGACGTACAGGGCGCCATCCCGGCAGGCGACCCCGTTGGGCGCATTGAGCCCCCTGGCGATCACCACGGTCTCGGGTGTCCCATCTGCGCGCGGGACCAGCGCGGTCACGGTTCCGCGTCGCATGCTGCCCACGAAGACGACGCCGTCGGGACACAGCGCCAGGGAGCGCGCCTCGGGCACCTCGGCATAGACGTCGATCGTGAAGCCCGGCAGCAGCTTCAGCCGCTCGAGCGACAGCGGCTGGGCCGGGACGCTGGCGGAGGGCAGCGCGGCCAGGATCGCGAACAGCAGGGAACGCAACATCGCCGACTTCTCCTTGTTCGGGCAGCCCGATCCCTGCGCCAGGGCTGCGAGCTCACTTCTCGTACTGCTCGGACCGCGACCGCGGCTGCCGGCTGCCGACGTTCTTCATGACGATCGCCATCACGATCAGGGCATAGGCGAGCAGACGCAGCAGGTAGAGATAGATCCGCTCGTCGTAGTCCTGCAACGCGGTCAGCGCGATCCGCGTCAGCGCCTGCAGCCAGAAGGATAGCGCGAACAGCAGGAACAGCCGGTCGTGGGTCTGGCGCCAGAACCGCCAGAAGAACGTCCCCGCCACGAGGAAGCAGATGGTGAGCGCGCCCTGCAGGTACAGGATCATCCCGGTCCCTCCGCCCGCATGTCGTCAGGTCTCGCCGTCCAGGGCGAGCGCCAGCACCAGGCACAACAGCCCGGCCAGCGCGATCGAAGCGCGCGGCACCGACAGGTCGATGTCCGGCACGATGATGTTGTCCACGTAGAGCAATGCGTTCTCCGCTGCCAGCGCGACGAAGCACACGCCGCTCCACAGCAGCAGCCGGATGCGGGTGCGCAGGAAGCCGCGCAGCAGCAGGAAGGTGCAGGCAACGGCGGTGACCGCGCACAGCAGGTAGGTGACCTCTGCGAACAGGCTGGTCATTCGTCTGGATCGCGTCTGAACTTGAACGCGCGCGCGAAGCTGTGCACGCTGTCGGAGGGGCGCGAGTAGATGTACTCGATCACGCGCACTCGCAACTGCGCGTAGTCGACTGCGAGGTCGGCCACCTGCTGCTGCACCGATGCGTCCGCCGGCGCATACCGGAACCAGCGCCAGCCTTCTCCGTCGAGCTCGGAGCGCACCAGCCCCAGCGCCTCGAGGTGGGTCAGCTGCTCCATGGCTGCGCCCTCGGTCAGGTACAGGGCCCGGCTCAGCTCGTCGTGGCGCCAGGCCTTGTCGTGCTCGCGCTCGAGCAGCAGGAGGGTTTCCAGGTCAGTGACCGAGCGGATGCAGCGCCGGATCAGCGCCTTCGCCATGGGCGACAGCTCGTTGATGATCGTCTCCCCCGGAGTGCGATGGCGCGCTCAGTGCAGCGGCACGCCCTGGCGGCTGCCGGGCAACAGCGTGGCGATCAGGTCCAGCAGCGTGCCGAAATGCAGCGGCTTGGTGACGTGCGCGTGGAAGCCTGCGCGCAGCGCCTCCTCGCGGTCCTCGGTGCTCGCCATGGCGGTGATCGCCACCGCGGGCAGTGCCGCGATCGCCACGGGCAGGCCGCGCACCCGCCGGATGAGGCTGTACCCGTCCTCGCCCGGCATCGAGATGTCGGACAGCAGCAGCTCCGGGCACCACTCCTGCACCAGGCGCAGCGCCTCGGCGGCGCTGCCGGCGGTGCGCACCTCCGCGCCGTGCGCCTGCATCACGATGGAGAGCATCTCGCGTGTGTTGAGGTCGTCGTCCACGACCAGCACCCGCAGGTGGTCCAGCGGCTCGACCACACGCTCGCGGTCGGGCGAGCGGCTGGCCTCGCGATCGGCGTCGCCGCCCGGGACCGCGACTGCCAGCGGAAGCTCGACCTCGAAGCGCGCGCCATGACCCGGACCGTCGCTGTGGGCGGTGATCGTGCCGCCGTGCAGGGCGACCAGGGTGCGCGCGATCGCGAGTCCCAGCCCCAGCCCGCCCTGGCGCCGGGTGGTGGTCGAGTCACCCTGCCGGAACGCCTCGAACAGGTGGGGCAGGAAGGCCGGCTCGATGCCCTCTCCGGTGTCGGTGACGCTGATGCAGGCGCTCGCCCCTGCCTGCCCGAGGCCCACCTCGATGCGGCCGCCGGGTGGCGTGAACTTCACCGCGTTCGCCAGCATGTTCCACAGCACCTGCTCCAGCCGCTGGCGGTCGCCGTCGATGGGCAGCGGCGCATCCGCGAGCGCGCACTCCAACGTAACGCCCTTGCTCCGGGCTGCCGGCTGGACGGTCTCCACGGCCGCCTGGACCACCGCCTGCAGGTCGATGCGTGCGGGCGCCAGCGCGATCTTGCCGTTGATGATGCGCGACATGTCCAGCAGGTCCTCGATCAGCTGCTTCTGCGCCGTGGCGCTGCGCTGGATCGCCTCCACCGCCCGCTGGCGTTGCGGCGCGCTGGCCGCATCGGTGCCGAGGATCTGGGTCCAGCCCACGATCGCGTTGAGCGGCGTGCGCAGCTCGTGCGAGATCACCGCCAGGAACTCGTCGCGGGCGCGGCTGGCCTCCTCGGCGGAGCGGCGGGCGGCCTGCTCGCGCATGAGCGCGCGGCTGCGCTCCAGATCGGCGCGGTGCCGGTCGGTCACATCCTGCGCGGTGACCACGACGCCCACCACCTTGCCGCGGCGGTCGTGCACCGGCGCTGCGGCGTACTCGACATAGCGCTGCAGGCCGGCCTCGCGGCGGATGGCGAGCGGCTCGCTGCTGCGCACCGTGCGATCCTCCTGCATGGCTTCGTGCACCGCGGCCTCGAGCGGGTGCGCCTGCCCGTCCCCGGCTTCCACCAGCAGGACGACGCCGAGCGCCTCGTTCTGCGCGGATGCGGAAGTCCATCCCGTCAGCGCCTCGGCGGTGCGGTTGAGCGTGCTCACCCGGCCCATCGCGTCCAGCGTGATCACCGCGTCGGCGATGCCGCTCAGTGCGACCCGCTGGCGCTCTTCGCGCTCGAAGGCCGCGTCCCGCTCGGCCTGGCGGCGCTGGCTGATCTCCTGCTGCAGCCGGGCGTTGATCGCGCGCAGCTGCACCGCCTGCCACTCGACCTGCCGGGACTTGCGGAACAGCTCGACGAAAGTGCGCACCTTGTAGCGCAGGATCTCCGGCGCAACCGGCTTCACCAGGTAGTCCACCGCCCCGCTGGCATAGCCGCGCAGCACCTGGGTCGCGTCCGGCTGGTGCGCCGTGATGAACAGCATCGGGATGTCGCGGGTGCGCTCGCGCCGGCGGATCAGCGCCGCGGTCTCCAGGCCGTCCAGGGTGGGCATGTTGATGTCCAGCAGGATCGCCGCGAAGGTGCCGGTCAACAAGTGGCGCATGGCCTCCGCGCCGGACTGCGCCAGCACCAGCTCGAACCCCGGGTCGGTCAGGATGGCCTCGAAGGCGGCCAGGTTGGCGGCGTTGTCGTCCACCACCAGCACGCGCGGTGCATCGGATTCGTTGAGCGTGCGCAAGGTGGGGTCGCGGCTGCCGGTCGGGGTTGCGGACGGGAGGGCCATGGGCAGGCTGCGCTAGCGGATGCGCTGGTGCAGGCCGGCCGCGCTGGGCCAGGCACGGAACCAGTTCGCATACGGCGGGAGATCCGGCCTCTCGCTCTCGTCGAGCGCGAGCAGGCCGAACCGGGACAGGCTCTCCGCCACCAGGCGATAGAACTGCCGCCGCTGCGCTGCACTCATGCGCGGCAACAGGCCGCGGCACAGGATCAGGTCGAACTCGTTGAAGGTCTCGCCAGCGTGCAGGTCGTACTCCACCCATACGACATTGCGGCGCAGGTGGTCCCGGACCTGCAGCGCCGGGCCGTGCGCCTCGTAGTAGTCGACCAGTCGGCGTGTGCCGCCAGCGGCGCGATACCCCGCCTCGCCCGTCTCGATCGCGCATGCGGAAGAGACGCCCGCCTGCAGCAGCGCCATGCGGGCGTGCTCGCTCTGCGTGGCGTAGATGCGCACGCGATCGTACAGCCCGGCCTCCTCGAGCAGGATGGCGAGTGCGTAGACGTCCGCGCCGGTGATGCCATCCGCGGCCCAGATCGCGCTGTACGGATAGGTGCGCAGCCAGGGGATGACATGCGCGCGGAAGGCGCCGAAGAACGCCGGCTCGGAGAAGGGGGCGAGCTCCTGCAGCAGCGCGGCGAGGCTGGCGACACCGCCGTGCAGCACCTCCTCGAGCAGAGCGGTCACGCTGCGCAGTCGGCGCTCGCGCATGACGCGCCGGATCGAAGCCATCATCGTCTCCCGCCGCACCGCGCCCAGGTCCAGCCCGTGCAGCCGGACCATCGCCTCGAGCAGCAGGTCGATCTCGACCTGCTCGACGGAGGCAGACGGGCGCCACCCTCTCGAAGCGTCGGCCGCGTCCGGCGGGTCCGCGGCTGCGTGGAGGCTCAAGACGCTCATCGCCCCGCGCTCACTCGGCCGCGATCATGCGCAACCCCGCACGGGGACTCAGCCACACGCGCAGCAGAGAGATCAGCCTGCCGGTGTCCACCGGCTTGGTGATGTAGTCCGAGGCGCCGGCCTCCAGGCACTTCTCGCGGTCGCCCTTCATCGCCTTCGCCGTCAGCGTGATGATGGGCAGGGCGGCGAAGCGCGCGTCGGCGCGGATGGTGCGGATGGTGTCGTAGCCGTCCATCTCCGGCATCATGATGTCCATCAACACGATGTCGGTGTCCGGGTCCTGGTTGAGCGAGGCGATGCCGTCGCGGCCGTTCTCGGCGAACGAGACCTGCATCTGGTGGCGCTCCAGCACCGAGGTCAGCGCGAAGATGTTGCGCACGTCGTCGTCCACGATCAGCACCTTCTTCCCGTACAGCACCGCCTCGACGTCGCGGGTACCCTCCAGCATGCGCCGCTGCACGTCATTGAGCCGGGTGATGGGCCGGTGCAGGAACAAGGCGGTCTCGTCGAGCAGGCGCTCGGGCGAGCGCGCATCCTTCACGATCACGCTCTGGGCGACGCGGCGCAGCTGGGTCACCTCGCGGCGGGTCAGGTCCTTGCCGGTATACACGACCACGGGCAGCGGCCGGGTGGTGAAGTCGCGCGACACCGTCTGCAGCAGGTCGAACCCGGAGATGTCGGGCAGCGCGAGGTCGAGCACCAGGCAGTCGAATTGCCGGGAACGCATCGCCTGCAGCGCCGCCCCGCCGGTGGCGCACGCGGTGATCTCGACGTCATCGGCGGCGAGCAGCTCGATCAGGCTCGCGCGTTGCTCGTCGTTGTCCTCGACGATGAGCAGGCTGCGGTGGGTGCGGCCGATGAAGCTCTGCATGTTGACGAACTCGGCCTGCAGGCGCTCTCGGCTCACCGGCTTGACCAGGTAGGACAGCGCCCCCTGCCGCATCGCACGCTCGCGCGCATCCTTTCCGGACAGGATATGCACGGGAACGTGGCGGGTCTCGGGGTCGTGCTTGAGCTGGTCCAGCACGGCCCAGCCTTCCACGTCGGGCAGGCTCAGGTCGAGCATGACGGCGGCCGGCCGGTGCTCCTTCGCGAGCGCCAGCGCGACGCTGCCGTGCAAGCTCACGATGCCGCGGAAGCCGTTCTCGCGCGCGGCATCGAGCAGGATCTGCGCGAACGTCGGATCGTCCTCGACGATCAGCACGGTGGCCTCGCCAGGGGCGATCGCCGTGCGGTCGTCCACGATGGCGATCGGGGAGAGCAGGGCGGGGCCGGGCGAGGCCAGCACCGACACGCTGTGCTCGTCGCTCCCCAGCGCGCGCTCGCTAGCCTTTGGCGCCATCGGCGATCCCACGGCCGGGACGTTGACGCTGGTGAAGGGGATGTAGAGGGTGAACCTGCTGCCCTTGCCGACCGTGCTCTCGACCACGATCTCGCCGCCGAGCAGGCGCGCGAGCTCGCGGCTGATCGACAGGCCCAGGCCGGTCCCGCCGTAGCGGCGGCTGGTGGTGCCGTCGGCCTGCTGGAATGCCTCGAAGATGAGCTGCAGCTTGTCCGCCGCGATGCCCACGCCGGTGTCCTCGACGCTGAAGCCGATCACCGTCTGCGCACCGTTCAGGGCCTGGTTGTCCGGGCTCCATCCGCGCGCGGCGCGGGCCACGTGCAACCGCACGCTGCCCTGCTCGGTGAACTTGAACGCGTTCGACAGCAGGTTCTTGAGGATCTGCTGCAGGCGCATGGTGTCGGTCATGACTGCGGGGGGCAGGTCGGGCTGCAGGTCGACGCCGAAGTCGAGCTGCTTGGCCTCCGCCATGTGGCGGAAGGTGCGCTCGACGTAGTCGCGCAGCGGGGCGAGCGGCATGTCGCTCATCTCCAGGGTCACCGTGCCGGACTCGATCTTGGACAAGTCGAGGATGTCGTTGATCAGCGTGAGCAGGTCGGTGCCCGAGCCGTGGATGATCTTGGCGTACTCGACCTGCTTGGTGCTGAGGTTGCGCTGCGGGTTCTCGGCCAGCTGCTGCGCGAGGATCAGCAGGCTGTTGAGCGGCGTGCGCAGCTCGTGCGACATGTTGGCCAGGAACTCCGACTTGTACTTGGACGACAGCGCGAGCTGCGCGGCCTTGTCCTCCAGTGCGAGGCGGGCCTGCTCGACTTCGCGGTTCTTGTGCTCGACCTCGATGTACTGCTCGGAGAGCAGGCGTGCCTTCTCCGCCAGCTCCTCGTTGGTCTTCTGCAGCTCCTCCTGGCGCGCCTGCAGCTCGCGGGCGAGCGTCTGCGACTGCTTGAGCAGGCTCTCGGTGCGGCTGTTGGCCTCGATGTTGTTGAGCACCACGCCGATGCCTTCCATCAGCTGGTCGAGGAAGGCGAGGTGGGTCGGGCTGAAGTGGTCGAACGAGGCCAGCTCGATCACCGCCTTCACCTGCTGCTCGAACAGGATCGGCAGCACCACCATCTCGCGCGGCACGCCCGCGCCCAGGCCGGAGGAGATGCGCACGTAGTTGGCCGGCACGTTGGCCATCACGATGCGCTTCTGCTCCACCGCGCACTGGCCGACCAGGCCTTCGCCGGGACTGAATTGCGAGGGCAGCGAGCGCCGCGCACGGTAGCCGTAGGCGGCCACCAGCTTGAGCCGTGCATCGGAGGGCGCCGACTCCATCATGTAGAACACCCCGAGCTGGGCGCCGACCAGCGGCGCCAGCTCCGACAGGATCAGCTTCACCACCGTCTCCAGCTCGCGCTGGCCCTGCAGCAGGCGGGTGAAGCGCGCCAGGTTGGTCTTGAGCCAGTCCTGCTCGCTGTTCTTCTGCGTGGTGTCCTTGAGGTTGCGGATCATCTCGTTGATGTTGTCCTTGAGGACCGCGACCTCGCCGCGAGCATCGACCGTCACCGAGCGCGTCAGGTCGCCGCGCGTGACGGCGGTGGCCACGTCGGCAATGGCGCGCACCTGCGTGGTCAAATTCGCCGCCAGCTGATTCACGTTGTCGGTGAGGTCCTTCCACGTCCCGGACGCGCCCGGCACGTTGGCCTGGCCGCCGAGCTTGCCTTCCACGCCCACCTCGCGGGCCACCGTGGTTACCTGATCGGCGAAGGTGGCCAGCGTGTCGGTCATCTCGTTGATCGTGCTGGCCAGGGCGGCGATCTCGCCGCGGGCTTCCACGGTGAGCGTCTTCTTCAGCTCGCCCTGCGCCACGGCCGTCACCACGCCGGCGATGCCGCGCACCTGGTCGGTGAGGTTCGCCGCCATCACGTTCACCGAGTCGGTCAGGTCCTTCCAGGTGCCGCCCACGCCGCGCACCTGGGCCTGGCCGCCGAGCTTGCCCTCGGTGCCCACCTCGCGGGCCACCCGCGTGACCTCGGAGGCGAAGGAGTTGAGCTGGTCCACCATCACGTTGATGGTGTCCTTGAGCTCCAGGATCTCGCCCTTCACGTCCACCGTGATCTTCTTCGACAGGTCGCCCTTCGCCACCGCGGTGGTCACCTGCGCGATGTTGCGCACCTGCGCCGTGAGGTTGGACGCCATCGAGTTCACGGAGTCGGTCAGGTCCTTCCAGGTGCCGGCCACGCCGGGCACGTTGGCCTGTCCGCCGAGGCGGCCCTCGGTGCCCACCTCCCGGGCGACCCGCGTCACCTCGGATGCGAACGAGCGCAGCTGGTCGACCATCACGTTGATGGTGTCCTTCAGCTGCAGGATCTCGCCGCGCACGTCCACCGTGATCTTCTTCGAGAGATCGCCGCCCGCCACCGCGGTGGTGACCTCGGCGATGTTGCGCACCTGGCCGGTCAGGTTCCCGGCCATGGAATTGACCGAGTCGGTGAGGTCCTTCCACGTCCCGGCCACGCCCTTCACCTGCGCCTGGCCGCCGAGCTTGCCCTCGGTGCCCACCTCCCACGCCACCCGCGTCACCTCCGAGGCGAACGACGAGAGCTGGTCCACCATCGTGTTGACCGTGTTCTTCAGCGCCAGGATCTCGCCCTCGACGTCCAC